>CAUBVH010000059.1 GCA_958439425.1 uncultured Collinsella sp. | reverse complement strand
CGGGCGCCCGGTCGGCGGCCCGTTCTGGGCGCGCCTCAATCGTAGCCCGAGACGGGCCCGGGCTGACAATTTCGACTGTAATGGACGTACTTAAATGAGTGGTCTCGTGAGTTTGTGGGCGAGGCGGGCGCTCGATACAAGGTGCGTGTCGTGGACACATGAGGCATGACGGAGGAGGAGCTTCCCGGAACCTTTGAGGGCAAGTTCCGCATCGATCTCCCAAGTAAGCAGTATATGATGCTTCGCCTGACCAAATTAGAGGCGTAAAACAGAGATAATCGGCTCCGGGTGTGACTTGCTGCACGACCATCGCAGGGGGGTGGCCCCTGTGATGGTCGCGGCGATGCGCGTCCGGGGCTACGCTTGTAAGGAGTGAACATGCAGGAGTTTTTTGGAATCGATGTGGGCGGTACGGCCGTTAAATGGGCTGTGCTGGGCGAGGATTTTTCCATCCGCGAGCGCGGAAGCCTGCCGACGGGCTTTACCACGGCTGATGAGACGGTCGCGGCGCTGATCTCGCTCGTCGAGCCGTATCGCGAGCGCGTGAGCGCCGTGGGCGTGAGTGCGCCCGGCGGCATCTACGAGGGAGATGTCACAGGAACGATCCATCGCGGTGGTGCGCTCACGTTTATGGATGGCTGTCCGCTCGGAAAGCTCATGCGCGAGGCTCTGGGGGTGCCGATTGCCGTCAATAACGACGGTAGGTGCTGTGCACTCGGTGAGTATGCGGCTGGCGCTCTGCGCGGGACGCGTTTTGGCGTGGTGCTCGCTATCGGCACGGGCATCGGCGGCGGTATCGTCATCGACGGCAAGGTCCTGCGCGGCGCGCACTGCTTTGCAGGCGAGTTTAGCTTCTTGCGCAACGATGTCACGACTGCTGCGAGCATGGAAAACTCCTTTGCGGGTTCGGGCGGTTGGCGTGCGCTCCGCGATGCCGCCGTTGCCGAGAAGGGCCTGCCTGCGGATTCTCCGGTGGACGGCCGCCGCGTCTTTGAGTGGATCGCGGATGGCGACATGGCGGGGCAGCGCGCGCTCGACCGCTACGCTCGCGCATTTGACGGACAGCTCATCAACCTGCAGGCCGTGCTCGACCCCGAGGTCTTTGTGATCGCAGGCGGCATCTCGTGCCATCCCGAGCTCGTCGATGCCCTGCGTGCGCAGATGCCGCTGGCCCTCTCGAGTTACGAAGGGACCCTTGCCGGCATTCCTGTGCCGCAGATAAAGGCGGCCGAGCTCGGCAACGACGCCAACCTTTACGGTGCTGTCCAGGAGGCCATGCGCCTGGTGTAGCGCATTGGACATAATCATTGGGGACGTTCTTGTTTGACTAGTCGTTTAAGAACGTCCCCAATGGCTACCCACAGAATGAGAGTGGATAATCTCCCGTTTTTGGCCTGCATACAGGCTCAAAGTGGGAGATTATCCGCTCTCGTCATTTGATTGGCACTTGCGTCACTTGCACTCATTGGGGACGTACTTAAATGAGTGGCAGTTGGGGACACTCCTTGCCGAGCTGCAAGCCGTGCGCGCCCCTTCTGGGCCTTGCGGCTCAAAATCGGTTTACGCCGTGGGCTGTTGGGGTCAAATTAGCGACATTTTGAGGATAGGTTCGATATTAGGACTGGTTCTCTAATAGAATGAGTTTGCAGGCCATTAAGCGACTGCGGGGGGGGGTATTCATGAAAGGTATGGGAGACACAACAGCGTATTTGCGTTGGGGCATTCGGGAGATTATATGCCTGGCGCTGTTCTATTTTACGTTTTTGGCTGGCGAGTACCTCTTCGACATGCGCGTGGCCGAGTTTGTGCCGCCGAGCGAGGTTGCTACCTACGAGACCCTCATCGTCGGTGCGAGCGTAATCGGCTTTTTTGTGCGTCCTATTCTGTACTATCGCCGCCCCCGCGCGATCGATACGACGAGCGACATCACGGGCGTGCTGCTGGTGTCGGCATTGCTGCTGATGATTATGGCGGTTCGGTTTGAGGTGGTAATTGCCGGCGGTTTGATGGCGTGTTGCACGCTGGGCTACTGCGGATCGACCGCTCACGCCAACTTTGCGCGGCGCTTTGCGCGGACGCCGTACTTGGCGCGCGCGGCGGCGCTTTCATATGCTCTGGGCGTCCTGCTTCAGGTGTTCAGCCACATGGTGATACCCGCGGGGATTCCGCAGCAGTTTGTTTTTGTTGCCTGTGCGGTCGCGCAGGTGGCGCTCCTCCACGGCGTCCGCCGTGCCAAGCTGCGCGGCGAATCTGAGTTTGGGCCTGAACCCGATATCTCCGAGCTTTCGGTGGATGCATCGGAGTTTGGCGCCAAATGGCGAAACGATCCCGAGTCAACGGCGGCTTTTCGGCGCGCCGTGGTGCGTCTGACGATTGCAACCGCCTGCCTTACCGGGGTGTTTGCCGCCCTCAATGCGGGGCTCACGATCTCGCACGCCGCCGGGTCCGTTGACTTGGGCGATTGGTCGCGCTTGCTGATGGGCGTGAGCGCTCTGCTCGCCGGCG
>CAUBVH010000058.1 GCA_958439425.1 uncultured Collinsella sp. | reverse complement strand
GGCGCCGAGGGCGACGACGGCGAGTACGCTCCCGAGATCGCCGACAAGGTCGCACTGGCAGACAAAGTTGGTACCGCCGCCGCCTATGTGTCCACAGGCGACTGCGTAGCCGGTTTTGTCTACAGCTCTGACATCTTCCGTTACGACGGCATCGAGGAGGCCTTCGTGTGCCCCGAGGATTCGCACAAGCCCATCGTGTACCCGGGTGCCGTTGCCGAGAGTTCCGAGCACGCCGACGAGGCCAAGGCGTTCATCGACTTCTGTCTGACCAACAAGAAGGCCCAGAAGATTTGGGCTAAGTACGGCTTTGAGCTTTCCGAGTAGTGCGGCTTGGCGCGATAATTCCATCGTTTTGTGTTTCACTCCGTCCTTGTATTCGCTTGGAGCTTTTCGTGCTTAATAGATTCCGCATGCTTGTCGCCTGTGCTTTGACCTTCGCGCTTTGCTGTGCGCCGGGATTTGCGTTTGCTGGGGACGCTGAGGACGGGGCCCAGGATGCTGCGACCGCTCATGGGCTTTCCTATGGGATCGAGGGTTTTGAGCGGTTGGCCAAGGGGACCGCTCGTGCCATGGAGGGCCAGCCTGAGGGCTACCGGTTTCCCGTTGACGAGGACGTGGACCTTGTAGTGGCGCCTGCTGCCGATCGCGTTGTGGCGTGGATATCGCCCAAGGCGGTCGAGAAGTATGGATTGGATCCGCAGGATAACGAGTGCGTATCGGGTCTCAAGGCCCTCGTCTGTAAGCTCGACAGCGTAAACTGCATGGGAGGTGCGCAGCTAGGGGACGTGGATCTTCCTTGGTATGTCACGGCGGAAACGACGTTTGATACCGGCGGGTATACCTATGGCTTTGACGAGCGCGGTGCGGATGGGGACCGCTATGTGGTGATTGCATCAGCCTCGGGTGATGCCAAGGGCGGCGCGCGTTGGCTTGATAGCGCTCAAATGGTAGAGGCATCGTCTGTCGCGTTGCGGGATGAGCAGGGGCCCTTGACCTCTCTGACCTCCTTTTTAGGCGACATCGACTATCGTCCGTTTTGGGTGTCCATAAAAACGAGCGGCCTTGCCCTGGTGATCTCCTTTGCACTGGGCCTGTTTGCCGCGTGGAAGACTATGGGTACCTCGAGTCGCATCAAGGGCCTGCTCGACTCGGTCTTTACCATCCCCATGGTCCTGCCGCCTACGGTGTGCGGCTTTTTGCTGCTTATGCTATTTGGCCGCTCGACCGGGGTGGGCCAGTGGCTCATCGCGCACGGCGTCTCGATCGTCTTTACGTGGCCTGCGGCGGTGATCTCTGCCGTGGTGGTGTCGTTCCCGCTCGTCTATCGTACGGCGCTCGGAGCCTTCGAGAGCCTCGACACGCAGATGCTCGACGCCGCGCGAACCTTGGGATGGTCCGAGCGTCGCATCTTTACCAAGCTCATGATGCCGCTCGGCTGGCCCTCGATTGCCGCCGGCACGGTGCTTGCCTTTGCCCGCGCGATGGGCGAGTTTGGCTGCACCCTATTCTTTGCGGGCAACTACGCCGGCATCACGCAGACCATCCCTATCGCCATCTACTTTGAGTGGATGGGCGGCAACACGTCGGTGGCTCTCTTTTGGGTCGTCGTCGTGATCGTGTTTAGTTTCCTGGTCATTTTGTTCATCAACATGTACACGGCGCATTCGCAAAAGTATCGCGAGCGCGGCCTCTCCCGCGCGGAGCGCAAGCAGGCCATGCAGCTGGGCGGTCAGACCGATTCGCTCGACCCGGTGGGCGGCGATGCCTTGCGCATCGATCGCGAGGCGCTGGCCGAGCTTATGCGCGATGACGCGGCACCTCAGGGAGGTTGATAAGCTATGTCGCTCGTTTTGGATATCAAAAAACGCTATCCCGGGTTTATGCTCGACATGCAGCTTGAGGCCGGCGAGGAGCGTGTGGCGCTCCTGGGTGCCTCGGGTTGCGGCAAGAGCTGCACGTTGCGCTGCATTGCCGGCGTGGAGACACCCGACGAGGGGAAGATCGTCGTCAACGGCGTGACCTTTTTTGACTCGGTGGCGGGCATCAATCTGTCGCCCCAGGAGCGAAAATGCGCCCTGATGTTTCAAAACTATCAGCTGTTCCCCAATATGACGGTGGCCGATAACGTGTGCGCCGGCGTTGAGGGTGCAGGCGACGCCGCGGCGCGCAGGCAACTTGCCGAGCGCTACCTGGGTATCTTTGGACTGGCCGACTTTGCCGACCGTTATCCCGCGCGTCTCTCGGGCGGCCAGCAGCAGCGTGTGGCGCTTGCTCGCATGGTGGCGGCACACCCGGGCATTTTTATGTTCGACGAGCCCATGAGCGCGCTCGATGCGTATCTCAAGAGCGCGCTTGAGCAGAACATGCTCGACCTGTTCGACGTCTGTAACCGTACCGTGCTCTACGTGAGCCACGATATTGACGAGGCATGCCGCCTGTGCGAGCGCATTTGCGTGATGCATAACGGGCATGTGGAGGAGATCGGCTCCGTCGAGGACGTGGTCCGCCGGCCGCAAACCTTGGCTGCGCTGCGCCTGACGGGCTGCAAGAATACGAGCCGCGCGCGTAAGATTGGGCTTCAGGAAGTTGAAGCCCTGGACTGGGGCATGACCTTTAACGTGGGTCGCGAGGTTCCCGATAACGTGGCGTACCTGGGTATTCGTGCGAGCTACTTCCATGTGGACAACCGCGCTGAGCGCGGTCGTAACAGCTACGATCTGCATGTGGCCCGCGTGAGCGATTCGCGTTTTGAGCGCCTGGTTCTGCTGGATGTGCCGCGTGCCGATGCGCCGACGCGCCTGCAGTGGAAGGTCAACAAAGTGGGCATGCCTGTCGACGAGCTGCCGCAAGCAGGCGAGACGCTACGCATGCATTTTGATGCCAGCAGGATCCATTTGGTTTGTCGATAGCGCCGGGCAAAAGTGTTGGAAATTACAAAGCTTATCGGAGAAATTGAGACGATTGTCAAAAG
>CAUBVH010000057.1 GCA_958439425.1 uncultured Collinsella sp. | reverse complement strand
CGCCAGGGTGGTGTTGCCGGCAAATCCGGCGCCGGAAAGCCACGTGGAAAGGCCGGCGTAGTCCCAGGCGTCGAGGAGGGCATAGGCGGCCAAAACCACGAGTGCGCCTATAAGTGCGCGAACGAGGTAATTGGTGATAAAGCGACCGTACAGGCTCTTGACGGTTCGAACCGACCAGGCAAAGAGACGTGCGGTGAGACCGAAGGTAATGGCGCTGATAACAACGATGACGATCGTCCGTGGTGTCATGTCGGGGACGTTGGCGATGACATTCGCCTCGTACTCGGTTCCCAAGGCAAGCGATGTGAAGTAGCCGGTAAACGAGGCGACCAGGCAGTAGATGCCTGCGGTGTAGTCGATCTTGCCGATAAAGCACATCTCCATGCCAAAGAAAGCTCCGGCAAGGGGCGAGCCGAACACGGCGCCAAAGGCCGACGAGATGCCGGCGAGCATGAGGTCGTGGTGGTCATGCTTTTTGAGGTGGGCAAGGCTCGAGATGTTGCTGGCGATGGTGCCGCCAATCTGCACCGCGGCTCCCTCGCGACCGGCCGATCCGCCCGTTAGGTGCGTGAGCGTTGAGCAGATGAAGGTGAGGACGGCCATGCGCATATGGATGAGGCGTGTGCCCAGGGCGGAGTCAATGACCAGGTTGTTACCACGCTTGGCGGCGAGACCGTGGTTCTTGTAGACCCATGCGGTGGCAACGCCCACAGCGGGAAGCAGCGCGTACACCCACGCATGTTGCTCGCGATAATCGGTCGCGATATTCAGCGAGGCCAAAAACGCCCAAGCGGCAACGCCCATGGCGAGCGAGACGATGACGACGAGTACGAGCAGCTTGGCACTCGCGAGTAGGTTGCGGACGTTGCGGCGCGTGTCGGCAGCTAAGAGATGCTCGGAGCGGGTGATCTGATGCCTGCCTGCCATGATGACGTCGTTCAGGGAGAAAAAGCCGCCGTCGTCGAGCGGCTGGGAATGATCCTGCGCTTCGTTTGCGCTTTCGGGTTTGTCGGTAAAAGCCATACGTTCCTCTTTTGGGTTGCAACACGAGCATTATAAAACGCGGTAAACGCGACGAGCCGGTGGGTTGGTTTCCATTCTGTTTCGCGGCTTGCGGCCGACAGATGTATTTGCGGGTACAGGCCGAGTCGCGGTCGTGCGTCGGGGGATTATACTGAGACAAGCATAAAGAATCGGCGCCCCTGTTGTGCGCCGTGGCATTAAGAGGTGCATATGGCAGAGAAACTCATTCCGCTGGATGACGCACAGTCGATTGTCCTGTCGCACGTTGCTCCGACCGATCTCGTCGAGATTCCCGTGTGGCAGGCGGCTGGTTTTCCCTTGGCTGAGGACGCGGTGGCCGATATCGACATCTCGCCGTTTGCCAACAGCGCCATGGACGGGTATGCCGTGCGCTCGGCGGACTTGGCGCAGGCGTCTGGTGAGACGCCGGTGACGCTCGACGTTATCGGACACGAGGCTGCGGGCCATGTCTTTGAGGGCGTGGTCGGCGTGGGCGAGGCGGTTCGCATTATGACAGGCGCGCCGGTGCCCAAGGGTGCCGACGCCGTAGTGAAATACGAGATCGTCGAGGTGCTTGACGGCGATGGCAACGAGGGTTCGCACGTTCGCTTCTCGGCGCCGGCCAAGGTGGGGGAGAACGTTCGCTCTGCCGCCGAGGAGGCCCATGCCGGCGATGTTGTGATGCACGCCGGCGAGGTCGTGGCTCCGGCGGGCGCGGGTCTGCTGGCAAGCGCCGGATACGCGAGCGTGAAGGTGCACGCTGCCCCACGTGTGGGCATCATCTCACTGGGCACGGAACTGGTCGCACCGAGTAACGTGCCGGCGCGCGGGCAGATTCGCGACTCCAACTCGTCGGCGTTGATGGCCGAAGCACTCGATGCCGGCGCCGAGCCCGTGTTCTACGGCATTGCGCCCGATGATGAGCAGGCGATTGCTGAGCTGGTACATCGTGCCGTGCAGGAGTGCGATTTTGTCATTACGAGCGGCGGCGCCTCGGCGGGCGACTACGACTACGTGACGGCGCTCGTCCGGCGCGAGGGCGAGGTGCTGTTCGATCGCATCTCGATGCGTCCGGGCAAGGCCATCACGTTTGGCTTGCTCGGGGGTAAGCCCTACCTGGGGCTTTCAGGCAATCCGGCCGCGGCGTATGTGGGCTTTGAGATGCTCGCCCGCCCGGCGATTCGCAAGATGCGTGGTTTTGCCGAGGGGGCGCGTCCCGTGCAGCGAGCGGCTCTTACCCACGGTGTGAAAAAGCGCCAGGACCGACGCTTCTTCGATCGCGCCACGGTTTTGCGCGACCCAGAGACCGGTGAGCTGTTGGTGACCGAGGCCAAGACGCAGAATTCGGCGCTGCTCGGCACGATGCAGCGGGCCAACTGCCTGCTGCGTATTGACGAAGGACCGTGCGAGCTCAAGGCGGGCGACGTCGTGGATGTCGTGCGTGTCGACCTGCCTGAGGACGCCGTGTTGTAGGAGGAATGCTATGGAGTTGAAGATTTCGATCGTGACGTGCTCGGATACGCGCGATCTTGCCCAGGACGAGGCTGGAGCTACGCTCAAGGAGCTTATCGCGGCGCAGGGCTGGACGGTCGCATCACATGTGGTCGTGCGCGACGACGTCAGCGAAATCGGTGATGCCATTGTGGAAGCCGCCGATGAGTGCCACGCCAATGTCGTGCTCACCTGCGGCGGCACGGGGCTTTCGATGCGCGATGTGACGCCCGAGGCGACGCGTGCCGTCTGCGACCGCGATGTGCCGGGTATTGCCGAGGCAATCCGTGCATACTCCATGACCAAGACGCGCCGCGCCATGCTCTCGCGCGCTGTGTGCATGCAGCGTGGGCATACGCTTGTCGTAAACTTTCCCGGTTCTACGAAGGCCGCCCGCGAAAGCTGGGAGGCCATTGCGGACCAGCTGGAGCATGCGGCTCATATGACAGCGGGCGGCGGACATACCAACTAAGCGGTTTACCTGCGGCGGGGCGACCTGAACGGCTGCTCCGCTTTTGTTTTCCGCCGAAGCGACGCCGAGGTGCACGGTAACTTGAAACTTGAAACTATATTCTCTGGCGAGAATAATTTCTCACTATCACTATTCCCGCAGAAGTATAATCAGATTGCAGAATAAAGCCCGCGGTGTGGCGTCCGGGCAAAACGTCCGAAAGGGTTGAATATGTTCGATATGGTTTCACGCCGCGGTTTCATCTCGCTTTCTGCTGCCGCTGCCGCCGGCCTTGGCCTTGCTGGTTGCTCAGGCAACAAGTCTTCCGAGCCCGCCGGCTCCGCCAAGGCATCTTCCAAGAAGGAAACCGTCGAGCTGCAGGTCTTCGCTGCCAACTCGCTCGAGAAAGCTCTGCCCGAGGTTCAGGAGCTTTACGCCGAGCAGACCGGCACCACGTTTGCCGACACGCAGTTTAAGGCGTCTGGCGACCTCGTCGAGCAGATGCGCGCCGGTGCCGCCGTCGACGTGCTCATCACAGCCTCCAAGGGCACCATGGACGACGCCGAAGCCGCCGAGCTCGTCGACGTCGACACCCGTGAGGATATGTTCGTCAACGACCTCGTGATCATTCGCGCCGAGGGCTCCGACACCAAGGTCGAGGCCATTGCCGACGTCGCGAATCTGGACGGCAAGATCGCCATTGGCGACGCCAAGACCGTTCCCGCCGGCAAGTACGCCAACCAGGCCCTGGCCTCCGTGGGCCTCTATACCGGCGCCGAGGGCGACGACGGCGAGTACGCTCCCGAGATCGCCGACAAGGTCGCAC
>CAUBVH010000056.1 GCA_958439425.1 uncultured Collinsella sp. | reverse complement strand
GACTTGGGCGATTGGTCGCGCTTGCTGATGGGCGTGAGCGCTCTGCTCGCCGGCGCCCTATTTGACCTGCGCGGGCGCTCGTGTATGAACATCATCATGACCTGCGCCGCCATGTTGTCCACGCTCTCATTCGCTGTGCTTATCACCGATGCCAACGGCGCCAACATACTTGCCGCCACCGTCATCTTCTATCTGGGTGCGGGCTTCTTCGTGGTGTTTTTCACGGCGAAGTTTGCCGCCATTTCGGTGTATGCGCATTGGTCGTATCTGTGGCCGTGTATGGGCCGCGTCATCAATAACGTTTGCGCGATGCTCGTGACGGCACCGGCGGTGGCGATTGTCTCGAGCCAGAACGTGCTGTTGGCAGTGGGCGTGGGGCTTGTACTGCTTGTGGGCATTGCGATCTCGCTGCTGGGACAGTCTGGGCATCAGGTCTATGACGTTGAAGTGCGCGGCGACCTGGCGTTTGCTGCTAGCGACCTTGGCACGGATCCCGTATCCGCCCAGAGCGAGCCCGCCCCCGCAGAGGTGCCGGAGTCCACACTCGACGAGCGTCTCGATACCTTCGCCGTCGCCTTTGAGCTTACGCAGCGCGAGCGCGATATTTTGGAGGCCTTGGTCGCATCGCGCGAGAGTGTTCAAGACATCGCCGCAACGCTCTTCCTTTCGCGCTCCACGCTTTACCGTCATATCGCCTCGATCAACAAAAAGACCGGCGCCTCCTCACGTGTGGCCCTCATCAACTTTTTCTGGTCCTGGGCGCCCAAGGACTAGCCCATTTGGGACGGGGCTTTTTTAGCTGTTTTGGGCAGCCACTGCCAGCGCGAACCACCACAAAGGGGACAGGCACCTTTGTGGTGGTTTTGACGGGAGCGCCTGTGGAGTTACAGCAGTTCGCCGTGGCGGGCGATGTAGCGGCGCTTGGCCAGCTGGGTGAGTGCGATGTAGGCGGCGACGATGCTGACGAGCAGCGCGAAGAAGCTCGGCGGCAGCGGCATGAGGTCTAGCGCATCGGCGATGGGGCTTGCCGGCAGCCAGGTGACGAGTACCAGACCCAGCACGGTGAGAGCGCACAGTGCCGGCGCGGCGTGGTCGCGCGCGCTCGGCAGGCGCGGGGAGCGCAGCATGTGGATCACGAGCGTCTGCGACCACATGGACTCGACAAACCAACCGCTCTGGAAGAGCGCCGTAAAGGCCGCCATGCCTGCGACGTCGCCTACAGCGGCAAGCTCTGCCCAGCTTGAGCCCACGGCGGCGGGGCACACCACAAAGAAGAGCACGGCGAAAGTCACGATATCAAACAGTGAGCTCACGGGACCCAACTCGAGCATAAAGCCCTTAATGGACGCGGCATCCCAGGCGCGCGGACGGGCGGTCCAGGCGTCGTCGACGGTGTCCCACGGCAGCGCGATGCACACGATCTCGTAGACCAGCGACAGCAGCACCAACTGCAGAGCGCTCATGGGCAAGAACGGCAAGAACAGGCTCGCGACGGTCACGGATAGCACGTTGCCAAAGTTGGAGCTCACCGTGGTCTTGAGGTACTTGAGTAGGTTGCCGTAGGTGCGGCGGCCTTCGATGATGCCGCGCTCGAGCACGCCCAGGTCCTTCTGGAGCAAGATGATATCGGCAGATTCCTTGGCAATGTCGACGGCCGAATCGACCGAGATGCCGCAATCGCTTGCACGCATGGCGGCGGCGTCGTTGATGCCATCGCCCATAAAGCCCACGGTGTGGCCGAGCAGCTCGCGCATGACACGCACCAGACGCGCCTTCTGCAGCGGCGAGAGCTTGGCGAAGAGGTGGGTGTTCTCGGCGCGCTCGGCAAGTTCGGCGTCATCGAGCGCATCGATCTCGGAGCCCAGCAAGACGTTGCTCGCGTCGATACCGATCTGTTCGCAGACGGTGGCTGCGACGCGGTCGTTGTCGCCGGTCAGGACCTTGACTGCCACGCCCTTGGCCTCGAGGGTGGCGATGGCGCCCACGGCACTTGCTTTGGGCGGATCGAGGAAGGCCAAAAAGCCCATCAGCACCATGTCGCACTCGTCGGCAATGCCAAACTCGCCCACGCAGCGCGGATTGGTCTTCTGCGCCACGGCAATCACGCGCAGGCCCTCGGCATTGAGCCCGGCGACCTGCTGGCGAATCTGGGCGAGCTTATCTTCGGTGAGCGGCTGGGCGGCACCATCGACTTCGACAAAGGAGCAGATCTCGAGCATTTCCTCGGCAGCTCCTTTGGTAACCATCTGGGTTTTACCCTGGGCGTCGGCGACAACTACGCTCAGGCGACGGCGCGAGAAATCGAAGGGCACCTCGTCCACCTTGGTATAGCGGTCGCGCAGGCTCTGGCCCAGCATGGAATCGGGTGCTGCTGCCGAGGGCGTCACATCGGCGCGGTCGATGACGGCCAGGTCGATAAGGTTCTTGAGGCCAGTCTGGAAGAAGCTGTTCAAAAACGCATGGCGCAGTACGCGCACGTCCTCGTTGCCGTCGGTGTTGAGGTAGCGCTCGAGCACGATGCGGTCTTCGGTGAGGGTGCCGGTCTTGTCGCAGCACAGGACGTCCATCGCGCCGAGGTTTTGGATCGCCGGCAGTTCCTTGACGATAACCTGGCGACGGGCGAGGTCCTTGGCGCCCTGCGACAGGCTCGTGGTCACGATGACGGGGAGCATCTGCGGCGTGATGCCCACGGCCACGCTCGTGGCGAATAGCAGCGCGTCGATGACGTTGCCCTTGGTGGCGGCGTTGATGGCAAAGACGGCCGGCGCCATAACGAGCATGAGGCGTACGAGCAGCATGGAGACGCTCGAGACGCCGCGGTCAAACGCGCTCTTCTCGCCGCGCCCGTTGAGCATCTTGGCGATGCCGCCCAGGTAGGTGTCCGAGCCGGTGGCAACGACGAGCGCCATGGCGGTGCCGTTTTGCACGGAGGTGCCGGTAAAGACGATGTTCTTGCAGGCAGAGAGTGGCAGCGCGGGGCCGTCGGCGCCCTCGATGGCCGTGGCGGCAGCGGTCTTCTCGACGGCCTCGCTCTCGCCGGTGAGCGCGGATTCGATCACAAACAGATCGCGCGCGGTGATGATGCGGGCGTCGGCCGGCACCATATCGCCGGCAGAGAGGCGGATCACATCGCCGGGGACGAGCTCGTCGAAGGGGATCTCGAGGCGCTCGCCGTCGCGCAGGGCACAGCAGGTGTTGGAGACCAGGTCCTTGAGGGCCTCGGCCGCATTGCCGCTGCGGGCTTCCTGGATAAACTTCATGCCGCCCGATACCAGCAGCATGATGCCAATAACGATGACCGTGGAGGGGTCACGCTGCAGCTCGGGCGCGGCGAGCACGTCGATGTAGAGCGAGACCAGCGCGAGCGCGGCGAGGATGCCGGCGAAGGGGTCGATGAACGCGTCGGCGATGCGGCGGGCGAGTGTCTTGGTCGGCGCATCGATGGTGTTGGGGCCGATGGCGTCTAGGCGCTCGGCGGCGTGCTCGGTACCGAGTCCGCCGGCCCTGGCGTCAAGCAGCACGAGGGCGTCCTCGGCGCTATGGGTGGCGGCGAATATGGTGTTCTTGGACAGGCCGGTGTGAGCGGCAGGGCGCGCCGTGCGGCGGCGCTTGGAGATAGCTTCGAGTACCGTGGCGGTTTTGAGCATCAGCATAGGGTCCTCCTTGATGAAGGGAGTTAGCGTACGTGTCGTATTTGCTTCAAAAAACCTAGATGTCGCTCACGTCATGCTCTCGAACCACCACAAAGGGGACAGGCACCTTTGTGGTGGTTTTGACGATCGGATCGTGGCGCTTATGCGTGTGCGGAATCCTCGCGGCGTGCCGAGGGCGACATGCAGGTTTTTCGACTATGACTGCCTTCCATGGCACACCTCCTTAAGGCCGAGCGCTGCGCGTTTTGGGTATCTCGTGCCCGTTACAATCCGCCCGTATTCTTGATGAGGGGGTTTGCCGTGTCAACCCCAATGTTTGGAAAACCATTGCCCCTGACAAAGCCTTTACAGAATGCCGAGGCCCCAAAGCGCGCCCGCAACGCGCCCTGCCTGCGCTAAACTGGAAGGCACGTACGCGATTACGAGAGGAGCCCGCATGGAGGCTTACAAGCAAGAGTTCATCAAGTTCATGGTTGAGTCCGACGTTCTTAAGTTCGGCAGCTTTACGCTCAAGAGCGGCCGTCAGTCCCCGTTCTTTATGAATGCTGGCGCTTACGTGACGGGCTACCAGCTCAAGAAGCTGGGCGAGTATTACGCCCAGGCAATCCACGATAACTTTGGCGACGACTTTGACGTGCTGTTTGGACCGGCCTACAAGGGTATTCCGCTGGCCGTCGTGACCGCAATTGCCTACCACGAGTTGTACGGCAAGGAGGTCAAGTACTGCTGCGATCGCAAGGAGGCCAAGGACCACGGCGCTGACAAGGGCAACCTGCTGGGCTACGAGCCCCAGGACGGCGACCGCGTGGTCATGGTCGAGGACGTCACCACCAGCGGTAAGTCCATCGACGAGACCTATCCCAAGGTCAAGGCTGCTGCCGATGTCGAGATCAAGGGCCTGATTGTGTCCCTCAACCGCATGGAGGTCGGCAAGGGTGGCGTGACCACCGCGCAGAAGGAGATCGAGGCCAAGTACGGTTTCCCCGTCGCGAGCATCGTCTCCATGGCTGAGGTCGTCGAGACCCTCTACAACCACGAGATCGACGGCAAAGTCGTCATCGACGACGAGCTCAAGACCGCCATCGACGCCTACTACGAGCAGTACGGCGTCAAGTAGGTTCCGCCTCCGTTAGTTACGCGGTTTTACCAAACCGCGTAACGGCTCGACGCTGCAAACCCGCCAGAGCGGCAATCTGCCTTTCAACTTCGGCGGCATGACCAGAAGGTCAATGCCGCCGAAGTTGAAAGGCAGATTGCCGCTCTGGCGGGTTTTCGCT
>CAUBVH010000055.1 GCA_958439425.1 uncultured Collinsella sp. | reverse complement strand
CCCTACCGGGAGTAGCCCCGACGGTTGACAAAACTATAGGAACACCCAATGACTAGTCGTTGGGGACGTTCTTACATGACTACCCGCCGGGAGGAGGTTGGCATGCTCAATGCGATGATTTGGGCGCTTGCCTGTTTTGGCGTCGTCGCTGCCGATATCGCCCTGAGCGTGGTTTTGTTCTCCGCTCTGGGCGTCGCATCGGTGTTCATGGGCTTTTCGATTGACGACCTCGATATTCAATTGCTTCAGGCTGCCGCGCAGATGGCATCGTTTTTAATGGCGCTGCTGTGGTGGCGCTATCTGTGGCCCCGCTCCTTCATGGCGCGCCGGCAAGGTGAACGCCCGCTCGGCGGGGGAGCAAATGCTGCATGGAAGCGCGTCGCATGCGTTGTCGTGATCGGCCTATCCATGCAGGTGGTCATTGGCTACCTATGCGACGGCGTGCTGTCGCTGCTGCCCGAGGTTGCGGCGGACTATAGCGAGCTCGTCGAGGAAACAGGCTTGGGCGATACCAACCTTCTTGCCGTCCTGACCACGGTGCTCGGCGCTCCGTTTTGCGAGGAGTTGCTGGTGCGCGGCATTGTTTTTGAGTTTTCGCTACGAGCGTTTAATCCGCAGTGCCGCCCGCTTTGGAAGCGCCGGCGTCGTGCGAGCGCGCAGGACGGCGCCATGGTGCCCTGGGCGGCACCAAGCACGTGGGGTATCGCCGCGGCGATTGTGCTGCAGGCGGCAATCTTCGGTTTTATGCACATGAACTGGGTACAGGGCTGCTATGCGGGTGCCGCCGGCCTCATCTTTGGCTGGGTGCTCGTGACCACCGGAAAGCTCCGCTACACGATCCTGCTGCACTTTGCCTTTAACGCCGGGTCGTACCTGATGGGTCTGTTGTGGTTTGTGAACACACCGCTCGACGTGGTAATCACGGTCGCTATCGCCGGCGTCATCCTCGTTGAGGCTATGCGCTCGCTGCGCCACGCGTGTGGGCTGGGCGCAGCGAGCGCGCCGCTGCCCTAGTTGCGACGCCCGCCTCCGTTGGCGCCCTGACGCCCCTGAGCTGCACGGTTGCGCCCGGCAGTGTTCTGTGCGCGCGACATGCCGCCGTGGCCCTTGCTGCCCTTGGGCCCCTTGCCGGCGCCGCCAGCGCTACCGTGGGCCTTGCCACCCTTCTTGCCGGTGCCGTGTCCGCCGCTAGCAGACGTCTCGCCCGGGCGCGGCGGCACGGGACGGATCAGGCAATGCTTGGTGTAGCCGATCAGGTCACGACGCCCGGCCTTCTCCAGCGCCTCGCGCACGAGCTTGTAGTTCTCGGGTTTGCGATACTGGATGAGCGCGCGCTGCATGGCCTTCTCGTGCGGGTCGCACGCTACATAGATCGGCTCCATGGTGCGCGGATCCACGCCGGTGTAGTACATGCACGTCGACATGGTGGACGGCGTGGGGTAGAAGTCCTGCACCTGCTCGGGCATATAGCCCATGTCGCGCACGGCTTCGGCAAGGTCCACAGCTTCCTTCATGGTCGAGCCGGGATGGCTCGAGATCAGGTACGGAACCACGTACTGCTTGAGTCCGTATTCACGGTTCAAGCGTTCAAATTTACGGCAGAACGCGTCGTAGACGGCGCGGCTCGGCTTGCCCATTACGGATAGCACCGCGTCGCTCACGTGCTCGGGCGCCACGCGTAGCTGACCCGAGACATGGTGCTCCAAAAGCTCGCGCAAAAACTCGTCCGAGGCATCGGCCATGGTGTAGTCAAAACGGATGCCGCTGCGGACGAAGACCTTTTTGACGCCCGGCAGCTCGCGCAGGTCGCGCAGCAACTGCGTGTAGCCGCTCTCATCGACCACCATGTTCTTGCATACGCTCGGCCACAGGCAGCGCTTGTTCTTGCATACGCCGTGCTTGAGCTGTTTGTCGCAGGCGGGACGGCTAAAGTTGGCCGTCGGTCCGCCCACGTCGTTGATGTAGCCCTTAAACTCGGGATCGCGCGTGAGCAGCTCGGCCTCGCGCATAATCGAATCGTGGCTGCGCATCTGCAGCACGCGACCCTGGTGGAAGGTGAGCGCGCAAAACGAGCACTCGCCAAAGCAGCCGCGGTTGGAGCTAATGGAAAACTTGATCTCGGCAAAGGCCGGCACGCCGCCTGCCGCGTCGTAGTCGGGATGCCAATCGCGTGCGTAGGGGAGCTCGGCGACCTCGTCCATCTCGTCGGTGGTGAGCGTCGCCGACGGCGGGTTCTGCACCACATAGACGCTGTTGGGGTAGGGCTCTACCAGGCGGTGTCCGGTGATGGGGTCCATGTTCTGCTGCTGCACGTTAAAGCTGCGCGCGTAGTTGAGCTTGTCGGCAGCAAGGTCGTCCCAGCTGGGCAGCAGGTCGTAGTCGTAGACCTCGTCGAGCGAGCTGGTGCGGTAGACGGTGCCGTTGATATAGGTGATCTGATCGATGGGCAGGCCCGCGTCGAGCGCATCGGCGATCTCGACAATCGCGTGCTCGCCCATGCCGTAGATGAGGATGTCGGCGCCCGAGTCGAGCAGTACCGAGCGCTTGAGCTTATCCTGCCAGTAGTCGTAATGGGCCAGGCGGCGCAGACTCGCCTCGATGCCGCCGATGATGATGGGGGCGTCCTTGAACGTCTGACGGATGAGGTTGCCGTAGACCGTGACGGCACGATTGGGGCGGCACCCCTCCAGCCCGCCGGGAGTATAGGCGTCGGTGTGGCGGCGGTGCTTGGTCACCGAGTAGTGGTTGACCATGGAGTCCATGTTGCCGGCGCTGACCAAAAAGCCCAGGCGCGGCTCGCCGAGCACGGTGATGCTGGCGGGGTCGGTCCAGTCGGGCTGGCAGATAATGCCAACTTTGTAGCCGTGCGCGTCGAGCACGCGGCTGACGATGGCCATACCAAAGCTAGGGTGGTCCACGTAGGCGTCGCCGCAGATGTAGACAAAGTCGCACTGGTCCCAGCCGCGTGCGTCCATGTCGGCGCGACTGACGGGGAGGAACTTATCGCGGCCCGGGCGCCAGGGACGGGCGGGCGCTGCCGGGGTATGAGCGGCGTGGCCGCCCTGGGCCTTGCCGCTGCGCTTTTGCTGCTGGCCCTGTTTGCCCTGCTGACTGCGCTGGTTATTCTGAGCGTGCTGAGGCTTTTTTGCCACGATCCCTCCCGGTGTTTGTATGCTGCACGTAATTGTAACCAGTCTTTTTGGGACGGGGCTAAAAAGACTGGTGGAGTACATGAGCTGGCGGATCGACGCGTCAATGCGGGTGTCGTTTGTTTCCAGACTGTGTATCCCCGTGTCGAAGGGGCCGTCTCGCGCGCACTCCATATTGTCAATGGGTTACAGTATGAACGGCGGCTATGTTTCCGCCAACGCACGAGAGGGTCGTCAACAAGGAGGATGCACGACGATGCAGCGTGCCAAACAGATATCGGAGTCCATCGAGCTGGGCATCATCTTGGCGCTCGCCGGTGGCTTTATGGACGTTTATTCGTACATTGGGCGCGATCATGTTTTCGCCAACGCACAGACGGGCAACATCTTGCTGGTGGGCGTGAGCATCTCGGAGGGCAATTGGGCACTTGCGGGGCGCTATTTCTTCCCCGTGGTGTCGTTTGCCGTGGGCATTATGCTTGCCGACCTGGTACACGAGCGGTTTGGCAGTGTGATTCACTGGCGTCAGGTGACGGTGTTCTTTGAAGCCGTCATCTTGCTGGGCGTGAGCTTTATCCCCGGCGGCGGTTACAACCTGCTCGCCAACTGCCTCACTTCGTTTGCTTGTGGCATGCAGGTCGAGAGCTTCCGCAAGATCCACGGTCACGGCATCGCTACGACCATGTGCATCGGCAACTTGCGCAACGCACTGCAAAACGTGGACGACTACATCATCACCCACAAGCGCGGCTTTTTGGAAAACGGCCTGCTGTACTTTGGCGTGATCTTCACCTTTGTGTTTGGCGCCGTGCTGGGCAACTGGTGTATTGAGCGCATGGGGCTGCACTCCATTGCGGTGGCGAGCGTGCTGCTGTTTATCGCGTTTGCCATCATGTTCATCGACCGCGAGCGCGACTTGCACAGGAAATGGGCCCGCATCATAGCTGACTGGCAGACCGCGAGTCTTAAGCGCTAAGGTGCATGTTTGTAACAACATTCAGGAGCCAGAAAAACTATCTAGCTCCTGAATGTTGTTACGAACTGCTTTTTGCGATTTATTCGAGATGCTCTTCAATCCGAGCCCTAAGAAGGGCAATGGCTGTAGGTATTCCAATTGCGGCGGCTAATTCGGCTTTATCCAAAACCTGTATGCTAAAGCACGATTGTTTATCACATTGAAGGACGATAACTGAAGATAGCTTCACTTCCTGTTGGCTGAATATATCGTAATCTCCAAATAGGAAGTTACCTTTTATTGCGTAATTCGGTATGTTCGTTACGCACTTCATCTCAAGTCTGTTTAGACCATAATCGAACACCGCAACTTCCTTGTGTTCGATGATGAGCGCAACCCTGGGCATGTTGCTAAAGCCACCGTCGACGACAGTGAAGAGTTTTTCATTCGCATCGTCATAAACGGTATATTTTAGACTCAATAGCTGTCCTAGTGGACCCGTGAACCCATGCCTTTTGATATTGAGGCTGTCTCCAGCTGGGTTGATGAGAGCCAGAGTATGCGGATAAGGATTACCTTCAATTGAGATTCGATATTCGTTTGTAGCTGTCTTGCTCGATTTAGGACCAGTAGCCATCACGCGTCATCGCCTCGATCGAATTGGAACCGTCTTCTACTTCGTGCGGAGAATTGCGCTGTACGTTGCGGTACATGCAGCTGCAATAACCGCATGGGCAATTTCTAACAAAATGAATGACGCTATTTGCTGCATGCATTTTATTTACTATAAAGCATCCTTTTATAAACGTATTGTCAAACATATATTGCTAAAACAGAAACAATTTATCCTTGATTCTCATTTTCATTGCAACAGCCTCAGGACTCAGCGCAACGCGTTGCG
>CAUBVH010000054.1 GCA_958439425.1 uncultured Collinsella sp. | reverse complement strand
TCGACTTGCCGTCGCCGTTTTTACCGACAATACCAATGCGGTCGCCCTCGCCCACGCCGAGCGTCACGCTATCGAAAATATGCTTGGTGGGAAACTCTAGGCTGATGGAATCGCATCCCAAAAGAATCGCCATATGCCCTGCTCCTTCGTAGAAATTCAACGTTGTCCATGATAGCAGCGAAAAGGCGGGGCGCACACGACACAAAAAAGCGGGCCATCTCCCGCAAGAGATGACCCGCCTCTCCAATCAGTCCCGCGGCAACCGTGGCCGCCGCGGGCCTCAAGCATGTCCCGGACTAGGAGAACATGCCGGTGAGGTAATCATTCAGCCGCTTATCCTTGGGCCGTTGGAAAATCTCGTCAGTCTCGTCGTACTCGACCATATCGCCCATGTAGAAGAACGCCGTGCGGTTGGACACACGCGACGCCTGCTCCATGTTGTGCGTCACGATGACGATGGCGCGGTCGGCAACGATCGACGACATGAGGTCCTCGATCGCCAGCGTCGAGATGGGGTCGAGCGCCGAGCAGGGCTCGTCAAACAGGATCACGTCGGGGTTGAGCGCCAGCGTGCGCGCGATGCACAGACGCTGCTGCTGGCCGCCCGAAAGCGCGTAGGCGCTCTTGTCGAGCTTGTCTTTGACCTCGTCCCACAGCGCGGCACCGCGCAGACTTTCCTCGACCATGCGGTCGAGCTCGTCACGGTCGGTGATGCCGTGGCGCTTGGGCGCAAAGGTGATGTTGTCGCGAATGGACTTGCGGAACGGATTGGGCTGCTGAAACACCATGCCAATAGACCGACGCAGCTCGTAGGTGTTCTCGGTCTTGGTGTTCACGTTGCGCCCGCGGTAGTTGATCTCACCCTCCACGCGGCAACCGCGAATCTCGCGATTCATTAGGTTGAGGCTACGCAAAAAGGTCGACTTGCCACAGCCCGAAGGCCCGATGAGCGCCGTGATCTCACCCTTGTGGAAGTCGAGCGACGTATTGTGCAGCGCATGGTGGTCGCCATAGTACACATTGACGTCCTTGGTGGAGACCACGACCTCGTCGCTCACGGCCTTGCCGCTCACACGCACGTGCTTTTCGCTTTGTCCCACGCTCGACAGAAAGTCCTGGGTCTCGGACGGGGCCGCTTCGGTTGCGGGCGTTGTATTCATCTCGCTCATTCGGCCGTCATCCTCCTTGCCAGTTGCTTGCCCACGATACGGGCGATTACGTTAAACAGCAGTACGCAGATCATCAGCAGCGCCGCGGTGCCCCAAACGATCTGCTGGGCCTCGGGGCTGCCCTCGCCATAGATCTTGTAGATGTGCACGGCGAGCGACTCGCCGGGGCGGAACACGTTCCAGGCGCAAGTGGGGCACGACAGGTTAAAGCTCAAGAAATTCAGGCGAACCGGCGAGCTCATGCCCGAGGTAAAGAGCAGCGCCGCGGCCTCGCCAAACACGCGGCCGGCCGAAAGCACGATGCCGGTCACGATAGCGGGCATGGCCTCGGGGATCAGGATGTGCAGTGTGGCCTCCCAGCGGGTGAGGCCCATAGCCAGGCACGCATCGCGCTGGGCCTGCGGCACGTCCTCGAGCGCCTGCTGAATCACGCGCACCAGGATGGGGATGTTGAACATGGTGAGCGCAACGGCGCCGGAGATGATGGAGTACTTCCAGCCCAGCTGCACCGAGAACACCAGGAATCCGAACATGCCGACGACGATGGAAGGCAGTGAAGACAGCGTCTCGATGGCAGTGGAGGCGATGTCGCGGATGGGACCGTCGGGCGCGTACTCGACCAGGAAGACCGCGCCGCCCAGGCTGATGGGCACCGAGATGATCAGGGTGATCAGCAGCAGATAGAACGAGTCGAACAGCTGGTAGAGCACGCCGCCCTGGGTTCCGTTGGCGCGCGCGGGCTGCGTGAGAAAGCCCGGCTGGAACAGCGTCGAGATGCCCTCGAACAGGATATAGGCCACCATGGAGACGACGACGAGCATGACGATGGCGACGATTGCCGTCAGCACGCCCGTGGCGATGCGGTCCTGCTTTTGGACACGCCCGAGTCTCGCCTCGTCGATATGGATGCGCGTGCTAGCCACAAGCCTTCGCCCCCTTGCGGCCGATAAGGTGGATGATCAGGATAAAGATGAGACTCATGCCCATCAGCAGCAGGCCGAGCGCCCACAAGACGTCGTCCTGGGCCGAGCCCTCGGCATAGACCGCCATGGACGTGGTGAGCGTGGTGGTAATGGTGGACGCCGGCGACAGCAGCGACGTCGGCATGGCTTCGATGCCGCCGATAACCATGCGCACGGCGAGCGTTTCGCCAAAGGCGCGGGTCATGCCAAGGATGACTGCGGTCATGAGCGACGGCATGGCGGACTTGAGCACCACGTGCCAGATGGTCTGCCAGCGGGTGTAGCCCAGCGCGAGCGAGCCCTGACGGTAACTGTCGGGCACGGCGCGCAGGCCATCGACCGAAAGCGTGGTCATCGTCGGCAGAATCATGACGGCCAGCACGATGGCGCCGGGCAGGATGCCCAGGCCCGTGCTCACATGGAAAACGCTCTTCATAAGGCCGACGACCACGTGAAAACCGATCAGGCCAAAGACGACCGAGGGAATGCCGGTCAAAAGCTCAATAAGCGGCTGAAAGATCTTGGAACCAAACTTAGGCTGGATCTCGACCGCAAAGATGGCAGAGCCGATGGCGATGGGCAGCGCGATAAGCGTGGAGAGCACCATGACCGCAAACGAAGTGACGATCAGGGGCAGGGCGCCGGTATAGGGCAGACCGTTTTCGGCCGTGTTGGCCAGGTCCCACTTGGTGCCGGTAAAGAACTCGACGATCGAAACGCCGTCCTTGAGAAAAGCCGAGAGGCCCTTTTGGGCGACCATAAAGATGAGCGCGGCAACGACAAGCGTCACGAGCGCTACGCACGCGCCCGTGACGACTAGGCCCACGTTCTCAAGGTCGCGCTTTGGCAGCTGTTTTGCCATTGCAAACCTTTCCGGGGGCGATTACTTATTTAGCAGAGACCTTGCCGCTGGCGTCCTTAACGACCTTCATGGCAGAGACGGGGATAAAGCCCTGCTCCTCGACGAGCTTGCCCTGGACGTCGTCGGAGAGCATGAACTCCAGGAAGGCCTTGGTGGCCTCGTCGGCGTCCTTCGCGCAGTACATGTGCTCGGTAGCCCAAATCCTGAAGGAATCGTCGGTGACGTTTGCGCTCTTGGGCTCGACACCCTCGACCTTGATGGCGTTGAACTTGGAGTCGTCGAAGTGCGAGAAGTCGAGGTACGAGATGGCGTTGTCGGTGCTGCCCATCTGAGTCTGGACATCGCCGGACTTATCGAGCTCGGCGGCGCCCTTAAAGTCGACGGCCTCGTCGCCAAAGACGGCGGCCTCGAAGGTGGCGCGGGTACCGGAGCCTGCCTTGCGGTTGAGGACGACGATGGTAGCGTCGTCGCCGCCGACCTCCTTCCAGTTGGTGATCTGGCCGGAGAAGATGCCCTTGAGCTGCTCGAGGGACAGGTCGTCGACCGTAACGTTCTTGGAGACAACAGGACCCATGCCCACGACGGCGACCTCGTGGTCGACAAGGTTCTTGACCTGGTCGGCCTCGAGCTTGGTCTCGGCGAAGACGTCGGAGTTACCGATGGTAACGGTGCCGGCGGCGACAGCGGTAAGGCCCTTGCCCGAACCGTTGCCCGAACCGGAGACGGAGACGTCCGGGTTGACATCCATGAACTTCTCGGCAGCGGCCTCGACGAGAGCCTGGAACGAGGAGGCACCGTCGTAGGTCACCTCGCCGGAGACGGACTCGGCAGCAGCGGCGCTACCCTTGGCGGCGGCGTCGGATGCGCCGGAGCCACCGCAACCAACGAGGCCGAGACCGACGATGCTGGCGAAGCCACCAGCGAGGCCGAGGAACTGACGACGAGAATAAGCCTGATCGAGCATGATCTTCCTTTCATACATGCGACTCGCGGGCACCCTGCCCGCTTTGCTGTTTGGAAAGATACGGCCTCGATCGGACGGCGTCCGCGCCGACTGCTGTTTCTTACGGGCATCTGATAGACCCTTACCGCAAGCGCGGCTCGGCTTTACAAACGAATAACAAACCCGCCGACAAGCATGGCACGCCTTTTACACCAATAAAAACAAAGTTGCGGTGAAATAGTTCCTGCTTGGCCATCAAATGGCCCATTCTAGGAACTATTCCACCGCAACTTAGATTGGGAAACCGCGAAACCTTAAAGCTCTAATTCATTCAAACGGAGGATCGCAACAATATAAATCTTGAGCGCCTGCTTGAGCTGCTCCTCGTTGGCGCACTCGTTGGGGCCGTGCATCTGGCCGCCCCACGCGGGCAGCTCAAGGCCGGTCTCCTCGGGGCCAAACGACACGGCGCGGGCAAAGTTGCGTGCGTACGTGCCGCCACCCATGGCGAAGGGCTCGGCATGCTTACCCGTAAACTCGTTATAGGTGTCAATCAGCGCCTTCACGGCCGGGTCGTCGGCAGAGACCGAGAACGGCACCTTTGCGCGATCCACGCGATACGTCACGCCAAAGCGGCCCACAAGTGGCTCGAGCTGCTCGCGGATGGTATCGGCGCTCGTGCTGTCGGGGAAACGCACGTCAATGACCTGCTCAATGTGGCCATCCACCACGCGGATGACGCCGGGGTTGCACGTGAGCGGGCCAAACGCCGTGTTCGTCGCATCGATTCCCAGGCCACGACCATAGGCATCCGCGTGCACAAAGGCCAAGAACTTAACGAACTCGTGCTCGGCAGGCGTCAGCAGGCGCTCGTCGCGCGCACCAAACGCATCCTCGGCCTCGCGCAGATACGCCACGATCAGGCCGACGGCATTGACCGTTCCCTCGGGCATCGAGGCATGACCGCCAATGCCGTGGGCGAAAATCTGCGCATGCCCGTTATCGAGCGCCGTGATCTCCAGGCGGTCGGCGTTCTCAACGGGCGCCGGCAGCTCATCGACGGCAATCGCAAGCTCGCAGATAGACTGCGACGGAATGGCGTTGCTCGCC
>CAUBVH010000053.1 GCA_958439425.1 uncultured Collinsella sp. | reverse complement strand
TAGTGCCCTCGGATTGGGTCATAGTGTCTGTCCGTCCTCTACCTGCGGCGTTGCCATGGTAGTCATTGGGGCGGCACTTGGGGACGTTCCTTTTCTGCCGGCAGTTGGGGACACTCCTTGCGCCAGCGTTGCATCGAATGCTCGGGAAAATACGAGCCGGTATTTGGCCGAATAGCGGGTCACGGTTTCCGGATGGCGTGGGTTGCGGAAAGTGCGACCCGGAATATTGCTCTGAAACGGGATGCCGTTTCCCCGACAAGGCTCAACCGGAAAGCGCATCCCATTCTGAGGCGGCAAAACGGGATGCGCTTTCCGCGCGACAGAATCTATCCAGCCGTGTTGAGCGACAGCCCCGCTACTCGCCCAGAATCAGCGCCGAGAGCTCGTCTTGGGTGTCCACCACGTAGTCGGCGCCGGCGGACTCCAGCTCTGCGCGGCCGCGGAAGCCCCAGCTGACACCGGCGCTCTTGAGGCCGGCATTGTGACCGGTCAGGACGTCGACATTGGAATCGCCCACATAGAGTGTGGTTGCCGGGTCGGCGCCTAGCTCTTTCATCACATGCAGCGTAACAGGCGCCTCGGGCTTGGGAGGAAGCGCATCGACGCGGCCCTGCACCAGCGCAAAGCGCTCGGAACCAAAGTATTTCTCGATAAGCGGAGCGGCCGAGACGTGGTCCTTGTTAGTGAGCACGGCAAGCTGCACGCCCGCGGCGCGCAGGCGGTCGAGCATCTCGATCGTGCCGGCGTACGGTGCGGTGTGGTCCTCCTTGTGCTCGCCGTAGTAAGCCCTAAACTCGGCAAGCGTCTGCTCAAACATACGGCTGTCGCCCGCGTACTCGGCGGGCATAAAGCGCTCAACCAGCTTGAGCATGCCGTTTCCCACCTTGTAACGGTACTCGTCAACGGCAAACGTGGGCCAGCCGTGCGTCTCGCAGGTATGGTTGCCGGCGGCCGCCAGGTCCTCGAGCGTGTTGAGGATGGTGCCGTCAAGGTCAAAGATCACGGTGGAAAAAGCTGCTGCCATGAAAGCTCCCGTCATTGGGTTTAAAACGCACCTCATAATACTGGGCTTACGCGTCTGGCGTGGCTGGAATCTGAACATCTCCAGGGATATCAAGCCACATCGCGCCAGCCGTGCAATTCCGCCCTAGTAAATTCTCGGCAGCTGCTCTCCCACGAGCATGTCGAGGATGCGGGTCGAGCCTTTATCCGATATCGTGCGTAAACGCAGCCAGAAACTCTTCGAAGGTGTCGGTCTGCATGAGCCTCATCGTGGTCTCTACCGAGGAGAACACTTCGATAATCAGGTCGAGCACATCTCTAAAGAGCCCCATGTCTTCCTGCGCGGTACCTATAAGCAGCACAAATCGCACGTCGTGGCGTCCCCAAGGAATCGGGGCGTCATTGTGGACCACGGCAATAAACGAGCGCTTGGGATACACCGAGATCGCATGGGGTATGGCAAGGCAGTCAGTAAACGCTGTCGATGAGACGTTCTCGCGCAGATGCACGTTGGCGATAAATTCGGGCGTTACGAGCTCCTGAGCAGCCAAAAGCTCTCCCATTCGGTCGATGCAGCTTGTGGCGTCAACCGCGTCTATGTTGCGTATAAATAGCTCCGGCCGCAGCAGGTGCCCCAAAAGGCCCTGAGCGTAGAGGCGCCGTCGCCGCTCTTGGATGGCACAAAGCCGGTCGCGGATCTTTCGCACGTTCTGTTTAGTGAGGATGGGCCCGATCAAGATCTTGGTGCTACCGCCACAAACCGGCACGTCGACCGTAGTGACCACCACATCGCTCTCGGGAGGATCGGCCAGGTAGCTATCACAGCTTCTCACGGCAACAACGCTGATGTCGTCTCCAAACTCGGCCTTAAGGTCGTCGACAAGCCTGCGCGCAAAGTCGTGATACTCCTCGATGATGACCGTGCAGGTGATGGCGCCGTCGGGTGCGGAGAACTTCTCAAAATAGGCGCCGATATGAAAGGCGATAAACGCGATTTCGTTTTCGCCCACCTCAATATCCATGGCGGTGGAGAAGCGGTGGGCGATATAGACCGCCATGTCGTAGACCGGTGCATACTCGCTTTTGATCTGCGCAGCGAGCGGGTTGGGGTAGCTTACGTGGTAGACGGCTCGTTGGTAGGCGTTAAACATATGCAGGACGAGCTGCAGGCGCATGGGCTCGTCGATAAAGCGCGGTAGGTTGTAGCGCTTGCCGCACTCGTCGAGAATCCCCAGAACCATGTCTACAAAATCGCGGTCAATGATGCTTGAGAGCTTCTCGCGGTTGAGCTCGTCAAAATCGCAACGTTCGACGGAAAGCGCCAAAAGCAGCAGGATTTGCTGAAAATCGGCGCGTGGGATGGCGCAACCAAACTCCTTCTCAAAGTAGGCGGCGATGCGCTGGGCGCAGCGTACGATCTGCTCGCGCTGCCCGAGTTGTGCCACTAGGCCGTCTGCATCGATGGGGCCGTCCACCTCGCTGAGCTCGTTGTTCGAGGTGAGCCTGATGATGATCACTAACAGGTGCACGAGCAGGTTGGAGAGCGCGTAGTCGTTGATAAATAAATCCGAGCGCTGGCAGATCGCGACCAAGCTCGAGAGGGTTGCCTGCACGTCAAAGTCGGGAAACATGTTTTCGAGCGTTTTGGTTGAGGTGAAATAGCCATAGGAGTTGTGGGTTGCTATGTGGCCGAGAAGCTTGCGCTTGTCGGCCTCTCGCCCCGTGAGTGTCATGCGGTAGTCGTGTGTCTCGACATTGAGGCCGAACTGCCGCACGAGTGCGCGCACCTGCGGCATCACGGAGCTCTGAAACGTGCTCTCGCTGATAAAGAGCTCATCGGCGATATCAAAGACGGAGAGTCCATCGCATGCGTTGACAAGGCGGGAGATAGTAAAGTCGCGCCTGGAGTCCGCGTTCGCGGGGAGGGTATTGACACCTTCGCAAGGACTAGCGGAAGCGCTGGCGGCAGCCGGCGCCGCCGTGGCAAGGCGATAGCCCTCTTTAGACGATTCGATATGTCGCGTACCGGTCTCGTTGACCTCTGCAACATAGTTGCGGATGCTTCGCTCACTCGCGCCCAAAAGGCCGGCAAGCATCGAGGAAGACACCCATGAGCTGCTGTTTTCGAGCACGTCGATCATGCGGTTGATGCGGTTCTGCTTGGCGCTCGCCATGGCTTTCCTCCAAGAGATGAACGGCAGACAGGGTGTACCGCCCCATGGTATCTCAGGTTAAGAAAGGGTGTCTTTTCCAATTTGCCGCCCAAGCGGAAAATCGCCCGGCTTGCCGCGCGGGCGGAAAATCTGCCGCCTTGCCGCTATGCGGCAAAAAGTCGGTTGGCGGCAAGAGCCCTCCGCCGCGTATAGTGCAGTCACGGTCAAGGGCGGCCGGGTCGACACGGGCGCCCAAGAACACAGCGGGGATCGCAGCGGCATCGGAGCTGCCTCGAGCCCGCTTATTGGGAAAGGAGTACCCCATGGCAGATGAGAACGGCACCGTTCGCATTCTCCTCGCTTGCGGCATCGGTGCCTCGACCGGCTTTATGGCGGCAGGCATGCGCAAGGTCGCAAAGTCCAAGGGTCTTGACTGCACCATCAAGGCAGTCAGTAAGTCTGAGATTATGGACTACGCCGACAAGATCGACGTCCTCCTGCTCGGTCCGCACTTCGCCTCCGAGGTGCCCGAGATCCAGTCTCAAGTGGCATCTCACGGCGTGAAGGTCATGGCCATCGACCCCGACTATTACGCGGCGCTCGACGGCGAGAGCATCCTCGAGGATGCCTACGACCTGCTTGACGAAGACTAGGAGGGGACAACATGCTGCAAAAGTTCATGGAAGCGATCCAGGCGTGGATCACCGAGCATGTCGTCCCCGTGATGAACAAGCTTACCTCAACCTACTGGTTTGGCGTTATCTCCGACGCAGTTCTCTACATCGTCCCCTTCTCCATGGTCTCGGCCATCCCGAGCCTGTGGAACATTATCCGTCGCTTTGTCCCGGCCCTGCCCGACCTGTCGCCGCTCACTACGTTCTCGTTTGGCCTCGTGGGCATGTTCATGGCGTTTATCATCCCGCATAACGTTGCGGTCAAGGAAGATCGCAAAGACCGCAGCATGATTGCCGGTTTTACCGGTATAGGCGCTTTTATGCTGTGCATGAACCCCACCATCACCGATCAGGGCTATGTCTTCCAGATGGCCAAGTTTGGCGCGGGTGGCATGTTCACCGCGATGGTCGTGGGATTTGTCGTTGGCTTTATCTACAAGCGCATGGCGCGCATGACGTTCTTTTCCGACGACAGCCTCGTGCCCGACTTCGTCAAGAACTGGTTCGATAACATCATTGCGGTGCTGCTGTCGCTTTTTGTGGCTTGGCTCTTTACCAACATGCTCCAGGTCGACGTTTTTAGCGCGGTCGCGATCATCCTTTCGCCCGTTACCGGCTTTGCCCAGACGCTGCCCGGCACCATCGCCATCCCGCTTGTCATGGACACCTTCTACTTCTTTGGCATCTCCGGCTGGGTGTTCTCGCCGATCCAGCAGTCCATCCAAAAGTCTGCTCTTGCCGAGAACATGGCCGCCTATGCCGCAGGCCTCGCTCCCACTAACATTAACGCGTACGGCATTACTCGCTACATCATGATCGGCGGCGAGGGCGCAACGCTTCCGTTGGCCTTCTACATGCTCTTTGCCAAGTCCAAGAAGAACAAGACGCTCGGCCGTGCAACGATTATTCCGTCGCTGTTCAACATTAACGAGCCGCTGGTCTTCTCCACGATCGTCGCCAACCCCTTTATGTTCATCCCCATGGTGCTGCAGTCTATCCTGCTGTCTGCCAACGCCTACCTCTGGATGAGCATGGGCTGGGCGAGCCTGCACGTCGAGAATTTCGATATGAACTTCCTGCCCAATGCGGTCTCGGCGTTCTTTATGTCGGGCGGAGACGTGCGCAATATCGCACTTGTCTGCGTCAACCTGCTGATCGCCGCGATTCTGTGGTTCCCGTTCTTTAAGGCTGCCGATAACTACCAGTGCAAGATCGAGGAAGAGCAGGCTGCCGAGAAGGCTGCAAAGAAAGCGGCCAAGAAGGCTGCCAAGGAAGCCGCCAAGGCCGCTGCCGCAGCTGCTGTCGAGTAAACCTCTACGGGCGACTCAGAGTTCGTCGCCTAGTTGCTACCAGATGTTTCAGTACCGGCCGTGGAGGCGGCCGGTACCCAAGAATAGGAGGCCATGATGGCTGATGAGACAATCAACGTTCCTGCGGTCGCGA
>CAUBVH010000052.1 GCA_958439425.1 uncultured Collinsella sp. | reverse complement strand
CGACGCCATCATTGTCGGCATCGGCTCGGGCATGTCGAGCGCCGCCGGGTTCAACCATTACAACCGCGCGGGCATGGCGCGCGCCGGAATGGAGGACTGGCAGCGAGCATTTGGCTTTAAGAGCCTTTTTGACGGCTTCTACCACCTCTACCCCAGCCTCGAGCAGCAATGGGCCTACTATGCGCGTTATATCGATTTCATGCTGCGCGAGCCGGCCTCACAGCCCTACCTAGACCTGCGCTCCCTCATCGGCCACAAGGACTACTTCATCCTGAGCACCAACGTGGACACCCAGGTCGAGAAGACGTTTCCCGCCGAGAGAGTCTGCAACTACCAGGGAAGCTTCGCGCACCTTCAGTGCAAGCAGCCATGCTGCGACGAGCTCTTCGACGCGAAGCCCTACGTCGAGCGCATGCTCGCCGGCATGACGGGGTTCGAGATCCGCAGTGAGGATATCCCCCGATGCCCCCACTGCGGCTGGCAGCTCGTGCCGTGGGTGCGCGACGACACGTTTCTGCAGGGTGCGGTATGGCGCGAGAGCCTCGGACGATACGAGCGCTTTGTGCGCGAGCACAGCAGTGGCCGTGTGCTGTTGCTGGAGCTTGGCGTGGGCGAGATGACCCCCGGCATCATCACGCTCCCGTTCTGGAGCATGACCGCGAAGCTGCCGGATGCGCACCTGCTGAGCGTAAACATCTCGGGCGACTCGGCTCCGCTGCAGCTTGGAAGCAAGGCAGGGGCGATCCAGGCCGATTTGAGCACGCTGCTCTCGGCGGCGCGGGCAGGTGGCGAGTAACGCGGAGCGGTAGACGCGCAATGAGGTTTTAGCCGCAGCCTCCGAACGAGAGGGCTCGGAGGCTGGTATTCCTGAATCGCAGGTCACGATGGGTTATCGGAATCGCGAAGAGCGGATACCGCCAGTAAGCCCCCTTCGGAATAGGCGTTGAGCAGCTCCTGGGTATGGGCGAACTCGGGGCCTCGTCTCCAGCCGAGCAGGCGGTTGACGGCCAGATTGCCCTGGACGTTGTGGACGAAGAGCAGGAAGGCGTCTTCGCGTGAAAGCCCTGTTTTCTCCATGACCCAGGGAACCATCTGCTCCGCTCCGCGTTCTATGACGCGCTGGGCTACGCGAGCGTATGCGTCGCTGTCCGAGTAAAGCAGGCGATAATCGTCGTCTGCCGGCGAACGCTGGCAAAGCGTTGCCGATTCAACCCCCTCAAGCGGGGGAGCCGCTGCCAATGCCTCGTCGATAAGCGCATCGAGCAGCGCGTACTTATCCTCGTAATGCAGATAGAACGTTCCCCGGTTGATCTCGGCGCGGCGGCAGATGTCCGCCACCGTCATCTTCGCGAAGCCGACCTCGGCCAGCAGCGCGAAGAACGCCTCCCGTATGACCGAGAGGGTGTAGCGCCGCCGGCGGTCGATCTTGGTTTCTCCCATCGCCTCTCCAATCTGAGTCGTTTGACAATGTCCAGTAGCTGTTCGTTTATCGACAGGTGCACGCGTTTGTTCATTGCCCCTGCGAAAATCAACAAGGATACTGTTTATAGACACCTGTTTTTATAGCTGAAAGGGAGCACGGATGACCCTGTGCGAGAAGCTCGGCATCGGGCTTGTCAGCCGATCGTTTTCCCATCGGGCCGTCTATCGAAACGGCGGCACGTCATACGATTTGAGCGATTGCGAGCCTGCTGCTTGCAAGCAAGATATCGAGGCTTTTGCCCGCAAGGTGGGGGAGGCTGATTGCGTGTTTACGGGAGAGGCAGGTAGGCAGGCGTTATGAGCATCTGCATCAAAAATCAGATTCAGAATATGAATATCGTCATCGGCTGCACGGTGGGGTGTCCATATTGCTATGCCCGTAACAATGTGAAACGTTGGCATATGATTGACGACTTCGCTGATCCTGCGTTCTTCCCGAGCAAGCTCAAGATGATGGAAAAGAAACGCCCGCAGAACTTTCTCCTTACCGGCATGAGCGATCTCTCCGGGTGGAAGCTGGAATGGCGAGACGAGGTATTTGCAAAGATCCATGAGAATCCACAGCATCAGTTCCTGTTCCTGACCAAGAGACCCGATTTGCTGGATTTAGATACCGACCTGGAAAACGCATGGTTCGGCGTTACGGTGACGAGGAAAGCGGAGCTGTGGCGTATCGACGCCCTTCGGAAAAACGTCAAAGCAAATCACTTCTTCGTTACTTTTGAGCCGCTATTCGACGATCCCGGTACGGTCGACCTTTCCGGAATCAACTGGATCGTCATCGGTACCATGACCGGGGCGCAGAGCAGGAAGGTTCATACGGAACCGGAGTGGGCATGGTCTTTGACGGAACAGGCGCACGCGCTTGGCATTCCAATGTTTATGAAGGAAGACCTCATCTCTGTCATAGGGGACGAAAACATGATTCAGGAATTGCCGGAAGAATTCGAAAGAGTGCTGGAGGTGCAGAGAACATGGCGGAAGTGATCGATGGAACCCTCATCAATGAGGTGGAAGCAAAGAACATCATGACCAAGTCCAGCCTGCCGGTAGGCGGCTACTCGGTCAATCCCTATGTAGGCTGCACGCATGCCTGCAAGTATTGCTATGCCTCCTTTATGAAGCGCTTTACCGGACACAAGGAGGAATGGGGCACCTTTCTTGATGTGAAGCATTGGCCGGAAATCAAGAATCCGAAGAAATACGCTGGACAGCGGGTGGTTATCGGTTCTGTGACGGATGGCTACAATCCACAGGAGGAGCGATTCGGGAATACCAGGAAACTCCTGGAGCAGCTGATTGGCAGCGATGCAGATATTCTGATCTGCACAAAGTCCGATCTTGTGGTACGGGATATCGATCTGCTGAAGAAGCTTGGACGAGTGACCGTTTCATGGTCGATCAACACGCTGGATGAGAACTTCAAGAACGATATGGACTCCGCGTCGAGCATCGAGCGTCGTATCGCTGCTATGAAGCAGGTGTATGACGAAGGTATCCGTACGGTCTGCTTCGTGTCCCCGGTATTTCCCGGCATCACGGATTTTGAGATGATTTTTGAGCGAGTAAAGGATCGGTGCGATTTGTTTTGGCTCGAAAATCTCAATCTTCGGGGTGGTTTCAAAAAATCGATCCTGGATTATATCGCCGAGAAACATCCCGATCTCGTACCGCTTTACGATGAGATCTATAACAAGCGCAACCGTAGCTATTTTGAAGCGCTTGAAGTAAAAGCCGAGGAAATGGCCGAGAAGTACGATTGCCCCTTTGTGGACAACGAAATGCCTTATGGCAGAGTCCCCCAGGGGCATCCGGTGATCGTGGACTACTTCTATCACGAGGAAGTCCGAGGGTCGGATAATAGCGGAAAAAGAAATCGTTAAACGGAAACCGACGACGATTCGCTCGAGCGATTAGCGTCCACGCGTGGCTTCTGCCGATTGGCGCAACGGGCGACGGATTAAGGGATCGCTCGGGCGGATGATCCCGCTGCAGTACAGACGATCGCTCAATTTAGCGGCATGAGCGTTTTCGCACGGAAAACCAGTATCTTGTACCGTGGGTGCGCGACGACACGTTTCTGCAGGGTGCGACATGGCGCAAGGGCCTCGGACGATACGAGCGCTTCGTGCGCGGGCGCGGCAATGGCCGCGTGCTGTTGCTGGAGCTCGGCGTGGGCGAGATGACCCCTGGCATCATCACGCTCCCGTTCTGGAGCATGGCCGCAAAGCTGCCGGATGCGCACCTGCTGAGCGTAAACATCTCGGGCGGCTCGGCTCCGCTGCAGCCTGGAAGCAAGGCAGAGGCGATTCAGGCCGATTTGAGCACGCTGCTCTCGGCGGCGCGGGCAGGTGGCGAGTAACGCGCAATCCATCGCGACGCGCCTCGCGTACGGGCGCTCGATAAGCTTGATGGGCAAAAGGCCAATCGGTCGCTTTCGGCCGCCTATATGGCGGCGGCGCTTCCCATGCGGGCGCGAACGGCGCTGCGCGCCCTGTCGCGCGGCACCCCTTTGCGGCGTTCAGAACCCCTGCTCGCCGAGCAGCCACCTCGCGAGGTCCAGCACGAGAACGCCCTCCCTGGTATAGGGCTCGTGCCTCATGCGGGCGATGAGGACCTTCGGAAACGCATCCCTGATGGACAGAAGCGGCGCGAGCTCCCTCTCGGTTTCGAAACTCGAGATGTTTTTAAGTTTCGAAACTGAGGGGCGATGCACGTAGGCATATTATCGAGAATTTGAAATTCCGACCCCAGTCACAACATGCCGGCAGCGAGGTCAATGCGAATTCACGCGTGCTACAATGCGAACATCAGAGATGAAAACACAGTCCCCGTCGGGTAGTCGTGGGCGTGCGGGAGTCCGCATCAGTAACCTGCCTCCTTGGTTGTCCCTTCTCTGCATGGTCATCTACATAAAGGAGGAATCAACCATGCAGATCAGCGTGTCGTCCACCCTGACCGTATATCACGACGGCCAGTTTTGGGTGGGGCTGGCGGAACATGTCGAGGACGAAACATACGGCGTAGCCCGCATCGTCTTCGGTGCGGAGCCGTCCGATGAGGAAATCCTGCAATTCGTTACAAGCAAATGGGCGGAGCTCGCGTTCTTCGGTGGCGATCCCGCCGAGGCGAGCAAGCCCGCGAAGAACCCCAAGCGACGCGCTCGCGAGGCGGCGAAAGCCCTCAAGCAGCCGGCGATGAGCACCAAGGCGCAGCAGGCGCTCGCAAATCAGCGGGAGACGATGAAGCGGGAATCGGTCCGCGCAAGAAGCCAGCGTCGCGCGGATGAGGCGGAGGCGCGCTTCGAGCAGCGAAAACTGAAGCGCAAACAGAAGCATCGAGGGCATTGATCGCCATTTGCAGCGAGCCTTATGCAGAAGCCACGTCGGTTCCACTCGAAACCGACGCGGTTATCCATTCATAACTCGTCAACAGTCGATCCCCATCTCACTCATATTCGATATATGCATCCTGAATACGAGGCCGCCAGATCATAACGGCGAATGCCGGTTATCAATGCAAAGAGTCTGCAGAAATGTAGATGGGCCTCGTGGTTCAGGCCGGCAATTTTCCGCCGCGCCGCCCATATGGCCCTCGAAGAGTTCGCAACCGTAACAAACGTTGGGAGGCCTTTAGCGGCAGCCCTGGTTCCATCGGACTATTCGGTTCCGATCGCTTTGCGCGGGAAGTCGAGCAGGCGGTCGCGGTAGTACTCGTATTGTTGATTCCGTGCCTCGATCTCGGCGGGGAGGCAGTCGGTCAGCGATGCCGTGAGGGAGTCGAAGCGGTCGAGGACATCGACGACCTTCCGCTGGGTGGCGTGCGGGTCGAGAAGGGCTGGCACCAAAAGAGCCCAACGGCCGTTACGGCTTCGTTAGAAACGCGCCCCACCATGGAT
>CAUBVH010000051.1 GCA_958439425.1 uncultured Collinsella sp. | reverse complement strand
GGCATAGACCTTCTGGTCATGCCTTGCCTTTTGAATGACAAATTGTCGCTCTGGGTGGCGCGCAGCGTCGAGCATTGCGCGGTTTGGTAAAACCGCGCAAAAAGAAAGCCTGCGCACTCGATGGATTCGGATGCCCGACAGAGGCTCCTTATGGCTGCTTCCTTCCGGACCTGACCAGATTCGGAACATGTCGTCATCCGAACCCATCGAACGCGCTAGGCGCTCGATATATCTTACCCGCTCCCGCCCGATGGGGCAAGATAGCTAATTTGGAACGGGGCTTTTTGACTACTCGGGCAATCAGATCGACAGGTAGCCAAAATAGCCCCGTTCCAAAAAGACTGGTCTGACGCTGCGCCACGAAAAGGGCCTATCTACTACGTTTTGGTCGCAGGGGTCAACCATAGCGTGCTTTTTCGAAAAGCGGCAAGCTCTCTACCTGCTGTTTTTATTTCCCAAATTCCGGGATGGTCGAGGGCACCCGGTTAAACGTAGTAGATGGTCGCCTTTCGTGGCAGGCGGTCCGGCTCGAGACCCAAGGCAGCCAACCTCGAATGGCCATTCTCGAAGTTGCGGTGGAATACGGACTGAATTGGTCCCTTAAAGGCAAAAACACTCCGTATTTCACCGCAACTTATCGAGGGGATGGGTTTTAGATACGGCCAAGGTCATAGGATCGAGCGGCCGCTTCGCCGGCGCGGATGAGGTTGGCTGCGGCTTCCTGCGGATTAAGCGCTTGGTCGAGGGACATGGGCTTGTGACAGATCGGCAGAACCAAGTCAATACCCTGCTCATACACCGCATCCAGGTTGACGGCGCGACCGCCCACGACAGCGGCCACCGGCTTGCCATAGCGCTTGGCGCGGCGCGCCACGCCCACCGGCGCCTTGCCGGCGGCGGACTGTTCATCCATATTGCCCTCGCCCGTAATGACCAGGTCGACATCGCGCACGCGCTCGTCAAACCCCACGAGGTCGAGCACGGCTTCTACACCTGAGCGCAACTCCGCACCGAGCGCCAGCAACGCCGCGCCCAAACCACCGGCAGCGCCCGCGCCGGGCACGCCGAGCACCGAGCCAAATGTCCGTGCACCCTCAGGCACGCGCAGCAACCCCTGAGCCCGCGCCTTAGCAATCGCCGTATCGAGCAGGCGGCCGTAGCCGACCATCCAGCTGTCGTACTTGCCCAAGGCCTCGGCATCCCCCGTCGGCAGGCCCTTCTGCCCGCCAAACACCGCCAGTGCACCGCGACGCCCCACGAGCGGATTCTCGACATCGGAAAGCACCACGACACGCGCGCCGTTCAGAGCCCGAAGCGCTGGCGCCAAATCGATACTCGCCACCTGCTCAAGCCCCGCAAGCCCGGGAGCGATATCGCAGCCCTGATCATCGACCACGCGCGCGCCCAGCGCCTGCAGCATGCCGGCGCCGCCGTCGTTGGTGGCACTACCGCCCAGACCAATATAGATAGTCTTTGCCCCGGCACGGACCGCGCGAAGCATGAGCTCGCCCACGCCATAGGTTGTGGCCGCCAACGCCGCCGATTCCGTGCAGGGCGAATACCCGATGCCCGCGGCTTCGGCCATCTCAATAACAGCCGACTCGTGCTCGCCGTCCACCAGCATCCGGGCAGACACGCGGTCGCCCAAGGGGCCTGTAACCTCGCAGGTCACAAGCTCGCCACCGCGCACGGCGATGGCGGCGAGCGTTCCCTCGCCACCATCCGCCAGCGGCAACGCGGCCATCTCGGCATCGGGCCACACACGGCACACGCCTTCGGCAACCGCCGCCTCCGCCTGCGCGCTCGAAACGCTGCCCTTAAAGGAGTCGATCGCCAGCAGCACACGGCGGGGCCGGCGGCACACGGCACCAAAATCGACCGCCTCAACGGCAGTATCCTCTTCGGCACACGCGAGCGCCTCGGCATGAGCGGCATGCGCCTCAAGATCGGCCCCACAGCCGCAGCCAGCACCATCGGCGCCACGCAGCCCACTAAAATAGCCGCTCAACACCTCACGACACTCATCCGCCAGCACGCCGGTGGTCACATTAAACCGATGGTTCAGGCGCGAATCGGCATTGAGGTCGTATAGCGACCCCAGAGCGCCCGCCTTAGCATCGGCCGCGCCGTACACGCAGCGCCCCACGCGCGCATTAACCATAAGCCCCGCGCACATGCAGCAGGGCTCGAGCGTCACGTAGACCGTACAATCGGAAAGGCGCCAACGTCCAAGCGACTGAGCGGCGGCGCATAGGGCCGCAAACTCGGCATGCGCCGAAGGATCCTGGTCGAGCTCGCGGCGATTATGCGCCCGCGCGACAATCTCACCCGCGCGCACCACTACGGCACCGATCGGCACCTCGCCCACCGCCGCGGCGGCACGCGCCTCCGACAGCGCCTCACGCATGAACTTCTCATCGATTCCGGTGCTCGTCATCGTTCGCCTCCCCTGTTGCAAATCCAAAACGATGCTATCATTACGACTCACGGAGAGATGGCAGAGCGGTTGAATGCGGCGGTCTTGAAAACCGTTGAGCGCGAGAGCGTTCCGGGGGTTCGAATCCCCCTCTCTCCGCCACTCTTAGTGACTCACCGGCGTCATGGTCCGCTCGAACAGCGCATCGACCACGTCGGCGATTTCGGATCGGCGCTCTAGTACGTGGCCCGATTCCCACCAAATGGTAAAGAGCCGAATAATGCCGCCGGCGACAAACTCAGACGTCGTCTCGAGCGATACGGGCGCGAGCGCGTCCTCGTCAAGCGCGCTCATCACGCGCCCGCGTATGGAGCGCGCGATGCGGTCGCAAATCATGCTGGTCAGCATACCCGACATACTGCTCGCCAAAATGTTATCCATGAGCTGCTCATGCGCCAGAATCAGATCCATGGCATCAGCGAACACTTCGTGGCGAAGCGCTCGCACGTCCTCGGCGCCCTCCGCGCCATCCGCATCGGCTCGCTTTTGCGGTAGGCCCGACATGAGCTCATCGATATAAAAGGCAAAGTAATCGTTCTTATCGCGAAAGTGCTTGTAGAACGTCGTGCGGCGAATCATGGCACGGTCGCACAGCATGGCAACCGTCAGGTCCTCAAAACGATGCTCCTCGAGAAGCTCGGTGAAGGCATCGAACAGGGCGCGGTAGGTTTTCTTAATGCGAAGGTCCACTGGTATCGCCATCCTCAGGGCAAAGACAACGTTCGTCAATCTGTCGCATATCTTACACCTGTACCTCGCGCGCTTTGCCCCGGTGCCAACCCCGCCGAAAACATAACGCTTACCGGAAAGTTCGGCACGACAAAACGTTGCGGGTATACTAGTAGCGTTATACCAACGGCAGCTGGCGCATGCCGCCGCGGCCATTCGAAACGGAGACATCATGATTACCGTCATCATCGGCATCGTTGTTGTCATTGTGATTGTCTGCGCCATCGCCGGCATCTACAACAACATGGTCACCAAGCGTAATCGCATCGATAACGCCTGGCAGAACATCGATACGCAGCTGCAGCGCCGCAACGACCTGATCCCCAACCTTGTCGAGACCGTCAAGGGCTACGCCAAGCACGAGCAGGAGACGCTCTCCGCCGTGATCAGCGCGCGCAACACCGCCGTCAAGGCCACCACGCCCGAGGCCAAGATGGAAGCCGACAACGTGCTGACCGGTGCGCTGCGCCAGCTCTTCGCCGTAGCCGAGGCCTACCCCGACCTTAAGGCGAACACCAACTTTACGCAGCTGCAGGCATCGCTCGAGGATACTGAGAACAAGATTAGCTATGCACGCCAGAGCTACAACGATTGCGTGCTCAGCTACAATAACGCCATTCAGACGTTCCCGGCTGTCATCTTTGCCGGCATCTTCCAGTTTAAGGAGCGCCAGGGCTTCGAGGCCGCCGAAGCAGCCCGCCAGGCCCCGACCGTCAAGTTCTAGTAGTTTGGCAGCGCATCCTTAATCGGCCAAATGCATAAACCGCCCCGTCGAATGCATACTTCGACGGGGCGGTTTCCTTTTTCGCGAAGGTCCCCCTCTAAGCGCTGTGCATTTTCAGGAGTATTCAACATAACCAAGAGCTTCGGGCGCTACGATAAATGCCAAAGACCGCGAATAACCCTGCAAATCAAACGCTGTCAGCCCATAACCCCGCCCATCATTCGTAGAAAACATCGAGAAATCCCGATTTTTTGCCCGAGGTCGGTATGCAGGGGCCTTCGATTGCAGAATACTCGCAAAAATGCACGTCGCCATCACCCCCACATGGCGCGAACCAAAACAAAAGCGCGGCCTAAAAGGCCGCGCGCCATCTTTCATTCAGATCTATATTGCCCGTAACGGCAGCGCCGAGGTAACGCAGGCCCGAGGGCAACCTTCCTTTCCGGCGCACTCCGCAGGACGAAAGAACCTCCGCCGCACGAAGTGCGCTGCGGAGGTTCTTGCATATCCGAGGACGCGCCGGAAAGGAAGGTTGCCCTCGGGCCGAACAGCTATGGCAGCTTACGCGACGGTGTAAACCCAGTCGTGCTTATCCTCGACAGCACCAGATTGGATGCCGGTCAGGGTCTCGCGGAGCTTCTTCATCACGGGGCCAATCTCGGTGTAGCCAGCCGGGAAGGTCACGGTCTCATCGGCACCATAGACCTTGTTGTCGATCTCGCCCACCGGGGAAATGACGGCAGCGGTGCCGCACAGGCCGCACTCAACAAAGGTGCCGGACTTGACCTCAGCCCACTCGACGGGACGCTGGTCAACGGTCATGCCCAGGTCCTCGGCAACCTGAACAAGCGAACGACGGGTGATGGAGGGCAAGATGGAGTCGGTGTGCGACTGCGGAACGACGAGCGTGCCGTCCTCCTTCACGAACAGAACGTTCGCGCCGCCGGTCTCCTCGACATAGGTGCGGGACTCAGAGTCGAGATACAGGTTCTCGGCATAGCCCTCGCGATGGGCCTCCATCGTGGGCTTGAGGGACATGGCGTAGTTCAGGCCAGCCTTGATGTTGCCGGTGCCGTGCGGTGCGGCGCGGTCGTACTCGGAAACGCGCAGCTTGACGGGCTTGAGGCCACCCTTAAAGTACGGACCGACCGGGGTCACGAGAATGCGGAACGTGTACTCAGGAGCGGGAGCCACGCCGATCACGTCACCGGAACCGATCATAAATGGACGCACGTACAGGGTTGCACCGGAGCCGAAGGGCGGAACCCAGGCGGCATTGGCAGAAACGACCTGCTTGACGGCCTCAACGAACTTGTCCTTGGGGAACGGGGGCATCTCGAGGCGCTGCGCAGAGTTGTACATGCGCTCGGCGTTCATGTCGGGACGGAAGCAGACGATGCTGCCGTCCTCGGCGGTGTAGGCCTTCAGGCCCTCAAAGACCTCCTGGCAGTAATGGAAGATGCCGCCGCACTCGGAGACATGCAGGGTGTGGTCGGTGGTCAGGCCGCCCTCGTCCCACTCGCCATCCTTCCAATGAGCCTCGTAGCTGTAATCGGTCTTCATGTAGCCAAAGCCGAGACTACCCCAATCGATATCCTTCTTCTCGACAGTCATATGTCGCTCCTTACATACACAGTTGCAAACTCGCGA
>CAUBVH010000050.1 GCA_958439425.1 uncultured Collinsella sp. | reverse complement strand
CCGTCGAGGTAGTCGTTAATGAGCTTGTCCAGGTTCTTCCACACGTCGAGCGTGGGGCACTCGTCCGAACGCGAGCAGCCCTTGCAGTCGCCGTCCAGGCATGCGACCGGTGCCAAGCTGCCTTCGGTCAGGCGCAAGATCTCGCCCACCGTGTACTGCTCGGGCGGGCGCGTGAGCACATAGCCGCCGCCTTTGCCGCGCATGCCCGAGAGCATATTGGCGCGGACGAGCGTGGCCAAAATGTTCTCCAGATATTTCTCCGAAATCCCCTGACGCGCGGCGATCTCTTTGAGGGGAATACGGCCCGCCGCCTGGTGCTCGGCCAGGTCGACCATAACGCGCAGGGCATATCTGCCCTTTGTGGAAACCAACATATATAGCTGCCTTTCGGTCTTTTAATTCGTAGAAATTCTAGCCGAAAAATTGGTTTTGAAAATACCTATTCCCGTCAAGCTGGTTAATCGACTCGTAATAATCTTCTATTTCCTATTGTGTTACTAGGCTTTACTGTCTACTATGCTTGCCAACAGCAAAACGAACAACCCATAAGGTTTGTAGGTTTCGCTGCCACACACACCGTAAAACCACACGGTATCCAGTCATTTGAACACTTTGGAGGTTCACCATGAGCAATGTTTACACGTCCATCGATCAGCTTATCGGCCACACTCCGCTTCTGGAGCTCACTCACTTTGAGGCTGATGAGAACCTCAAGGCCCGCGTGCTCGTCAAACTGGAATACTTCAACCCCGCCGGCTCCGTCAAGGATCGCGTCGCCAAGAACATGATCGACGAGGCCGAGAAGGCCGGCAAGCTCGTGCGCGGCGGCGACTACACCATCATCGAGCCCACGAGTGGCAACACCGGCGTCGGCATCGCCTCGGTGGCGGCGGCTCGCGGCTACAAGGTGATCATCACCATGCCCGAGACCATGTCCGTCGAGCGCCGCAAACTTATGCAGGCATACGGCGCACAGCTCGTGCTCACCGACGGTTCCAAGGGCATGAAGGGCGCCATCGCCAAGGCTGAGGAACTGCAGAAGGAGACCCCCAACAGCATTATCGCCGGCCAGTTTGTGAACCCCGCCAACCCCGCCATCCACAAGGCCACGACCGGCCCCGAAATCTGGGATGACACCGACGGCAAGGTCGACATCTTCGTCGCCGGCGTCGGCACCGGTGGTACCGTGACCGGCGTGGGCGAGTTCCTCAAGGAACAGAACCCCGAGATTCAGGTTGTCGCCGTCGAGCCCGCCACCTCCCCGGTGCTCTCTAAGGGCCAGGCCGGCCCGCACAAGATCCAGGGCATCGGCGCCGGCTTTGTGCCCGACGTCCTCGACACCCGGGTCTATGACGAGATCATCCCCGTCGAGAACGACGACGCCTTTGCCGCCGGCCGCGCCGTGGGCCACAAGGAGGGCGTGCTCGTGGGCATTTCGTCCGGCGCCGCCGTGTGGGCCGCGCTACAGCTGGCCAAGCGCCCCGAGAACGAGGGCAAGACCATCGTGGCGCTGCTCGCCGATACCGGTGAGCGCTACCTGTCCACGGCACTCTTCCAGGACTAGGGCCTGTCGCCCATAGGTTGAGCCCAGGGACGAGCCGGCCTCCTCTCTCCCGGCAGTCTGAACCCATCCCATCAGGGTGTCCCACGAGACGTCCGAACTTGCTACAATGTCTGCGGCGCGGAACCAGCCTCCCGCGCCGCTTTTCTTTTTTGGCCACATGCCACCAAGGAGAACCTTCCCATGCACAACAAGCGCGTGCTCGTCGCCATGAGCGGCGGCGTCGATTCCAGCGTGACCGCGTATCTGCTCAAGCGCCAGGGCTACGAATGCGTCGGCGCCACCATGCGCCTTACCTGTCCCACACCCGACCCCGCCACGGGCATGAGCAAAGTCGACCGCGACATCGCTGACGCGAAGGCCGTCGCCGGGCGCCTGGGGATGCCCCACCATGTGCTCGACCTGCAGCAGACCTTCGACCGCAACGTGATCGAGCGCTTTGTGAACGCATACCAGGAAGGACTGACGCCCAACCCGTGCATCATCTGCAACCGCCACATTAAGTTTGGCGCGCTGCTGGATGCGGCGCTGGATATGGGCTGCGACTACATCGCAACGGGACATTACGCCAAAACAAGCCAGGCGGCAGACGGCACCTGGCAGCTACATCGCGGCGAAGATCCCAAAAAGGACCAGAGCTACTTTTTGTATTCGCTTACGCAGGAACGCCTGGCGCACACGATCTTTCCGCTGGCAGGCCTAGACAAAGAGCGCGACGTGCGCCGCATAGCCGCCGAGCAGGGCTTTACCAACGCCCAGAAGGCCGAAAGCGAGGACATCTGCTTTATTCCAGACGGTGACTACGCGGGCTATATCGAGCGCCGCTGCGGACATCCCGCTGCACCGGGCGACATTGTGTGGCGCGACGGCAGCGTGGTCGGGCGCCACAACGGCGCGCTGCGCTACACCATCGGCCAGCGCAAGGGCCTGGGCGTTGCGATGGCGCATCCCGTGTACGTAACGGGCGTCGACGCCGCCAACAACACCGTGCATCTGGGCGAGGCCGAGGACCTAACCGCCTCGGCGCTAACTGCCGATGAGTGGATCTGGAGCGCGCCGGACGCACGCATGGAGGCGGAGCTCGATGCCGGCGGCATTCGCGTAGGTGCCAAGTACCGCTACCGTCAGAAAGACCAGGCAGCAACCCTTACACGTGGCGCCGGCGGACAAATGCTGCTAACTTTTGACGAGCCGCAACGGGCCATCGCCCCCGGCCAGGCCGTTGTAGTCTATCGCGGCGACGTCGTCCTCGGCGGCGGCACCGTTACGGCAGCCATCAGGTAGCCCCATTCCCTTCATGAGTTGCGGTGAAATAGGGACTGTTTAAGCGTTTAAAACCGCCAAACAGTCCCTATTTCACCGCAACGCACAAGAGCGCCCCTGCCGGCAACGTTATACCGGCTAGGACGCTCTTAACTTGCCACGCGCTATAAATGCGTCTAGCGCTGAACGTAGGCGCGGACGAGCTCGTAGGTGTTGCGCACGCCGTCGATGTGGCTGCGCTCGTAGTTGTGGCTCGCGTACACGCCGGGGCCGATCAGACCATGGCGAATGTCGTAGCCGGCAGAGAGCGTGGCCTCGACGTCGGAGCCGTAGTGCGGGTACACATCGATGGCGTAATCGAGCTCCAGCTCGCGCGCGATGTTGGACAGCGTGGTCACCAAATCGTAATTGTAGGGGCCACCCGAATCCTTGGCGCAAATCGACACCATGCGCTCGGTGCAGCCCAGGTCGTCGCCCACGCAGCCCATGTCCACGCTGATCATCTCGCGCGTGTCGGCCGGCACGAAAGCGCCGCCGTGGCCGACCTCCTCGTACACGGTAAAGAGCAGCGACACCTTGCGCGAAAGGGTCACCTCGCCGTCGGCAACGGCGCGAGCCAAACCCAGCAGAATCGACGCCGACAGCTTGTCATCCAGGAAGCGACTCTTGATGTAGCCGCTCTCCGTCACCGTGGTACGCGGATCCATAGCGATGATATCGCCCGTCTGAATACCCAGCTCGAGCACATCGTCCTTGCTATCGACGTTCTCGTCGAGCAAGATCTCCATGTTCTTCTCGATGGTCTTGACCGGCTCATCGGCCACATGCGCCGAAGGCTCGGTGTTGAGAACCACACCCGTGTAGACATTGCCATCGCGCGTGTAAACGGTGCAGTTCTCGCCATCGGCCGTAGACCACTGATGCCCGCCGAGCGTCGTGGGACGCAAGCGACCATTGTCCTTGATGGAGCGCACCATGGCGCCCAGGGTATCGACATGGCTCGCCAGTACGAGCGGCTCGCCCTCGCCGCCAAGTTCAACCAGCACGTTACCCTTATTAGAACGTTCAGGCCCAAAGCCCATATCGCGCAGGGTCTCCATCAGATAATCAGTCGCCGCACGGGTATAGCCCGTAGGCGAGGCAATAGAAGTCAGCGTCTTAAGCTGGTCAGTAATAAAACCAAGCGTAGAATCCATTTGGGACACCATCCACAACTCCAAAGTCAACATCCCGTAATCAGTAAAAGCCCCAACAACGATACCATCACGCACAAATATTTACCTAGCGAGACAACCCATCGAGCTCCCCAGAACTGCGCCCGCCACGATAACGAGCCGGCGAGTCCCTGCCCGTTAGCCCACAATCTTTCCGCAGGACAGAAGGAGGCCCCGCCGCACGTAGTGCGCAGCGGGGCCTCCGACATGTCCGAGGACGATTCTGGGGCTAACGGGCGGGGCCCGCCGAACCAGGTTAAGCAGCCGGGCAGATCTTCTTGAAGAGCTCGATGACGTCGTCGAGCGTCGCCTCGCGCGGGTTGCCCGGGAAGCAGGCGTCGGCCATGGCGTCCTTGGCCAGGACCTCGATCTCGTCAGCCTTCATGGCCTCGCAGACGTGCGGGATGTTCACGTCAGCAGAGAGCTGCTTGACGGCGGCGATGGCGGCGTCGGCGGCCTCATCGGTGCTCATGCCCGTGGTGTCAACACCCATGGCAACGGCAACCTTGGCCAGGCGCTCGGCGCAAACCGGCTTGTTGAACTCCATAGCGATCGGCAGCAGCATGGCGCAAGCGACGCCGTGCGGGGTGTCGTAGTGAGCGGACAGGGTGTGAGCCATGGCGTGGTCGATGCCCAGGCCGACATTGGAGAAGCCCATGCCGGCGACATACTGGCCAAGAGCCATGCCCTCGCGGCCGGAGCCGGGCTGACCGGACTTGGCCTCGACGACAGAGTCGCGCAGGTTCTCGCTGATCAGCTTAATGGCCTCAAAGTGGAACATGTCGGAGAGCTCCCAAGCGCCCTTGGTGGTGTAGCCCTCGATGGCGTGGGTCAGTGCGTCCATGCCGGTAGAAGCGGTCAGGCCGGCGGGCATGGAAGCCATCATGTCGGGGTCGACGACGGCGACCTCGGGGGCGTCGTTGGTGTCGACGCACACGAACTTGCGGACCTTCTCGGGGTCGGTGATGACGTAGTTGATGGTTACCTCGGCGGCGGTACCGGCGGTCGTCGGCACGGCGATGGTGAACACGGCGTGGTTCTTGGTGGGAGCAACGCCCTCGAGGCTGCGGACATCGGCGAACTCGGGGTTGTTGATGATGATGCCGATGGCCTTAGCGGTGTCCATGGAGGAGCCGCCACCGATGGTCACGATAGCGTCAGCTTCGGCGGCCTTGAAGGCCTCGACGCCGTCCTTGACGTTCTGGATGGTGGGGTTGGGCTTAATCTCGGAGTAGAGGCTCCAAGCGATGCCGGCGGCGTCGAGCTCGTCGGTCACCTTAGCGGTAACGCCAAACTTGACCAGGTCGGGATCGGAGCAGACGAAGATCTTCTTGTAGCCGCGACGCTGGAGCTCGCCGGGGATCTCCTTGATGGCGCCGGAACCATGATAAGAAATGGTGTTGAGAACGAAACGATTAGCCATTGATAGCCTCCCATCGTGTGCGGGGCACCCATTACGCCCCACGCTGCAAGTTCCATCCTAACGCTTTTGAAACAAAAAACGCGTGAGAACGTCAAAAGTGTTAAAGCGTTTCAACATAATAACGGAGCCCCAGTCCTTTCCTCCCGACAGCAGCGAAGGCTAGATTATAGGAGCAATCGCCCAAAGAATACGACCAACTCAGTCTATAAATTGTTTCTGGTTGATTTTCAATCTCAACGCAACAGCCTGGACGGGTCCCGCGTTTCCGCAG
>CAUBVH010000049.1 GCA_958439425.1 uncultured Collinsella sp. | reverse complement strand
GGTAAGACGACCTTGACGGAGAGCCTGTTATATACCAGCGGAGCAATCGAGGCGCTCGAGCCGTGGGAACAGCGCGAGATCATGCGCTTGGTCGGTAAGTTCTCCCATGTTCTTAACGAAGAGTGCAAGGCATTTAAACGGCAAGTGGCCGCCGAGAACGAGGCTGACGACAAGGGCGAAGGGGAGACATGCGACTCTTAATGAGATTTATGAGGCCGTATCGCGGGCTGATTGCGGTGACGCTATTTGTACTGCTGATAGATAACGTCGGCACGCTGCTGGTGCCTACAATGTTGGCGAATATGGTCAATACTGGTATCACGACGGGTGATATCGACTACATCTTGCGCAACGGCGTGTATATGCTCATCGCGACCGGCATGGCCAGTGGCGGCGCGGTGCTGGGCTGCTATCTTTCGGCCCGTCTGGCGGCCAATGTGGCCTGCGACATTCGCAACGCCGTCTACGATAAGTCGCTCGAGCTGTCCGCCAGCGACTTTGAGCGCTTTGGTACGGGTTCGATGATCACGCGCTCTCTCAACGACATCAACGTGATCCAGCAAGCGATCCTGCAGACGATTCAGCTGGTGTTACCGGTACCGTTCTTGGCCGTGGCGGGCATCATCTTTGCCTGGTTTATCGATCCTGCCATGGGCACGCTGCTGGGCGTAGTCGTTGCGATCGTGCTGGTGGCGGCGGTCTTTACCGTTGCCAACGCCGCGCCGATCTTTATGCGCCTGCAGAGCTTTATCGACCGCATGAACGTGGTGCTGCGCGAGAACATCGTGGGCGTGCGCGTCATCCGCGCATTTAACAAGGAGCGCCACGAGGAGCAGCGCCTGGACGAGGTGTTTAGCGATTATGCAGCCAATGCCATCAAGGTCAACCACCTGTTTGTGGGTCTCGATAGCTCCAGCTTCTTTTTGATGAATATCGCCGAGGTGGCGGTGCTGTGGGTGGGCGGCAACCGCGTGGGCGTCCATGCCATGCAAATCGGCAGCATCTCGGCCGTGTTGGAGTACGCGATCCTGATCCTGTTCTTTGTGATGATGGCGCAGATGGTGGTGCTGACGCTTCCGCGCGCCGCGGCGTGCCTCAACCGTGCGCAGCAGGTGCTCGAAATCGAGCCGAGCATCGTGGACGGCAAGGCTACGCTGGGCGACGGGGCGCCCGAGTCCGCAGATGGAGCCGACGCGGTGGCCGTGTTCGACCATATGTCATTCCGTTTTGACGATGCCGACGAGGACACCCTGTGCAACCTGAGTTTTGCCTGCCGCCGTGGACAGACGACCGCGATCGTGGGCTCGACGGGCTCGGGCAAGTCAACGGTGGCCAAGCTCTTGCTTCGCTTCCACGATGCCACGAAGGGCACCATTCGCCTAAACGGCGTCGATCTGCGCGACCTTTCGCAAGACGATATCCGCGGGCGTATCGCCTATGTGCCGCAGAAGGCATGGCTGTTCTCGGGTACGGTGGCGAGCAACCTGCGCTTTGGCAACGAGGGCGCGACCGAGGCTGACATGCTCCATGCGCTGGAGGTTGCCCAGAGCACCTTTGTGCTCGACCAGCCCCAGGGGCTCGATACGCCGGTGGCCCAGGGCGGCACGAACTTCTCGGGTGGTCAGCGCCAGCGCCTGGCGATTGCCCGCGCACTCATGAAGCACGCCGACCTGTATATCTTCGACGATAGCTTTTCGGCCCTGGACTTTAAGACCGATGCGGCACTGCGCCATGCGCTACAGGACGAGACGCGCGATGCCGCGGTGCTCATCATCGCCCAGCGCATCTCGACTATTTTGCATGCCGATCAGATTGTGGTGCTCAAGGACGGTGAGGTCGTGGGCCTAGGCACGCACGACGAGCTCATGAAAACCTGTGAGGTGTACCGCGCTATCGCGGAATCGCAGATGAAGGGAGGTGAGTAGCATGACCGAGGAGCTCAAGAAGTGGAGCATCGCCGATGACGCCGCGGCTGCAGAAACAGTCGAGGAGACGGGCGCCACGTCCGACCTGGAGGAAGACGCCAAGGCAGCGGCGGAGCGCGAGGCTCGCCGCCAGGCACTCTACGAGGAAAACGAGCGCGCCGAGGACGAGCGCGCCCGCGCCGAGGCGGAGCGCATGCGCGACGTTGACGACGAGGACGAGGACGAGACGCCCCGCGACACCTGGGCGACGGTGCGCCGCCTGTGGAGCGAGGCCGCCGGCGACCATTGGCGCTTCTATATCGTGTTCGCGAGTATCGTGTTCTATGCCATCTTTAACACCGCGGCGCCGGCTTACAGCGCCCGCGTGATCGATGAGCTGTGGGGGCACATGAAGCTGGCGTTTGCCAACAACACTACCTTCAGCATTACCTGGGAGAACTGTGGCAGGACCATCTTTATCTACTTTATGATCTGGACCGCCGCCGCCTCGTTCTACGCACTCCAGAGCTTTTTGATGTCGAGCGTTGCCGAGCGCCTCAACCTGCGCCTGCGCAACCGCATCGCACAAAAGCTCAACCGTCTGCCACTTGCCTACTTTGACGCGCATCGTCCCGGCGAGGTCGTCAGCCGTGCGACCAACGACTTGGACAAGATGTCCGAAAGCATGCAGCGCGGACTGCTGCAGCTTCTGGTGTCGATCGGTACCGTGGTGGGCGCCGTGAGCGTGATGTTCGTGTTTAGCGTGCCGCTCACGCTCGTCTTTTTGTTCTTTACGGCGCTTTCGCTGCTGGTGACGAAGGTCGTGTCGCGCCGCACGCACGATGTGACGGGCGAGCGCCAGGAGTGGGTGTCCAAGATTACGAGCGCGGTCGAGGAGGGCTACTCGGGCCGTCTGGTGATCCGTGCGTTTAACCGCGAGCGCCAGAGCTCTGCCGAGGTGCACGAGGCTTCGAAGGAGCTGGCGCGCGTGAGCACCAAGGCCGACTTTATGATTAACGCCGTCGGCCCCGCGGTGCGCTTTATCGGCCGTTTGGCGCAGATCGTGATCGCGCTGGTGGGCTGCAGCATGCTGGTTGCCGGGCATATGACCGTCGGCGTGTTCCAGGCGTTCTTCCAGTTTATCTACGAGGCGTCCGAGCCCATGACGGAGCTGTCGTTTACCTTTAACTCGCTGCAGAGTGCGCTGGCGAGCGCCGAGCGCGTGTTTGACCTGCTCGACGAGCCCGAGATGGAGGCCGATCCGTTGCCGGTGGCCGCCGCCAAGCTGCCGGGCAAAGTGGAAGGCCGTGTCGCTTTTGAGCATGTGCGCTTTGGCTATTCGCCCGACAAGCCGCTTATGCGAGACGTGTCGTTTACCGCCGAGCCGGGTCAGAAGATCGCCGTGGTGGGAACCACGGGCGCGGGTAAGACCACGCTCATCAACCTGCTCATGCGCTTTTACGAGATCGACGGCGGCCGCATTACCCTCGACGGCGTGGACACGAGCCGCATGGACCGCGGCGAGCTGCGCCAGCAGTTTGGCATGGTGTTGCAGGACGCTTGGCTATTTGATGGCACCATTGCCGAGAACATCGCCTACGGCTGTCCCGAGGCGACGCGCGAGGAGATTGTCGCGGCCGCACGTGCCGCACGGGTCGACTTCTTTGTGCGCACTATGCCACAGGGCTACGACACGCGTGTGGCTAACGATGCCGAGAGCATCAGCCAGGGCCAACGTCAGCTGCTGACCATCGCGCGCGTGCTGCTCAACAACCCGGCGATCCTCATCCTGGACGAGGCGACGTCGAGCGTGGACACACGCACCGAGCTCGCCATCGGCCGTGCTATGGATGCGCTCATGCGCGGGCGCACGAGTTTTGTGATCGCGCACCGTCTGTCGACGATCGTAGACGCCGACCTGATCTTGGTCATGGATCATGGCAACATTATCGAGCAAGGCACGCATAAGGAGCTGCTGGCTGCCGAGGGTGCCTACGCCGACCTCTATCTGAGCCAGTTCGCCTAATGTGACAAAGGGACAGTCCCGCATGTCACATCACAAATCAAGGCGCGCCGGGGATGAATTCCCTGGCGCGCCTTTGCGTTGATGCGGGCTTGTACCGTTCGCAGCCCTAGCGTTCGTCCGCGAGCTTGGCGACGAGGGCCTTGAGCTCGGCCACCTCTCGCTCGAGTTCCTTGACGCGGCGGGCATTCTCGGTGATGCCTTGACGGTTGAGTGCGGATTGCTCGGCGGCATCGTCGGGCATGTACTCGCGATGCTGCTTGGCGTCGAAGCTCTCCTCGAACACGCGGCAGCCGTTGCGCTTGATGATACGTCCCGGCACGCCCACGACGGTGCAGTTGTCGGGCACGTCCTTGACGACGACCGAGTTGCCGCCGATCTTGACGTTGTTGCCGATGCGGATGTTGCCGAGCACCTTGGCGCCCGTGCCCACGGTGACGTTGTTACCCAGGGTGGGGTGGCGCTTGCCGGTTTCGTTGCCGGTGCCGCCGAGCGTAACGCCCTGGTAGAGCACGCAGTTGTCGCCCACAATGGTGGTCTCGCCGATGACGACGCCCATGGCGTGGTCGATAAAGAAGTGCTTGCCAATCTGTGCGGCGGGATGAATTTCGACGCCGGTGATGTGACGGGTGAGCTGCGAGAGCACGCGGGCGAGCGAGCGATGGCCGTGCTCCCAGAGCCAATGCTCGGGCACGTGGTTCCACTTGGCGTGCAGGCCAGGATAGGAAAGGAAGATGACCAGACCGTTTTGCGCAGCGGGGTCTTGCGCCTGGACGGTCTTGATGTCCTCGCGAATGGTATTGATAAAGCTCACCGGCCGCCCTCCCTTAGCGCCATGGCAATGCGATTCAATAAAGTATAGCGATTTGCTAGGGATTAGGAAGGACAATCTTGGCGGCATTGCACGACAGGTGTCAGTTATGCAAACTTGCTGGTAATGGAGTCATGCTTTTGTGGGGTTGCGCACGAGGGGGCACCGCAACCGTATACTGGTCAACTTGGACGTATCCGCGCCCACAACTGAGAGGTTTTACTTCATGGGTTTCATCAATTTTATCGCCGAGCTGCTTAAGGACCCGCGCACCGCGATCGCCAGCTGGATCGCCGCCGGCCCGCTTATGGCCTACGGCTGCGTGTTCCTGATCATCTTTATCGAGACGGGCGTGGTGTTTTTCCCGTTTCTCCCTGGCGATTCGCTGCTGTTTGCTTCGGGCTTCTTTGCCCACAACGGTGGCTTTAACATCGTGGCCTTGCTGGCCGTCGCATGGGCGGCTGCCATTTTGGGTGATCAGTGCAACTTTATGATCGGTCACTTCTTCGGCAAAAAGATCATCGCTTCGGGCAAGGTCAAGGCCATGACGCCCGAGCGCATTAAAAAGTCCGAGGACTTCCTGGACAAGTGGGGCCACCTGGCCATCTTCCTGGGCCGTTTCTTCCCGTTTATTCGCACCTTTGTGCCCTTTATCGCCGGCATGGGCGGCATGCACTGGCGCAACTTTGTCATCTTTAACGTGCTGGGCGGCATTACCTGGTCGACGCTCTTTACACTGCTGGGCTACTTCTTTGGCGGCATCCCCTTTGTGCAGGAGCACTTTGAGCTGCTGATCGTCGGCATCGTTGCCGTGTCGATCATCCCGACCGTGGTCGGTCTGGTTAAGGCTAAGCTGGGCAAAAAGAACGCGTAGCTCGAGCCAGCGCGTAAACCGTGCCGTTGAGGCCCGTCACCGTTTACGGTGGCGGGCCTCTTCAGCTTCGGTCAAATGAAAATACTTTAGTTAGTTAAAGAAAAACGTTTTATCCGACGCGCGTGCGGAGTACAATCTCGTGCATGCGAATCGACGTGCCATCGGCTTTGATGCCGTTTGCGTGTCCCGTCCGGCTCTACGCTCCGGGCGTGCGACGTTGCGACGCGGTCGGCCTCGGTCCTTGCGTGCGGGTTCGCGAGTTTGCAACTGTGTATGTAAGGAGCGACATATGACTGTCGAGAAGAAGG
>CAUBVH010000048.1 GCA_958439425.1 uncultured Collinsella sp. | reverse complement strand
GACGTGGAGGAGAAATTGCTTGCGGAGAGCGATTCTCCGGCATTGATGATGCCCTTGTTGATGATACCCAGCAGCTCGGGCTTTCCGCGCGAAATCCAGCACGAGAGCTCACAGGTGTCAGGGAGCTCGACCGTCTCGCAGTCCTCGAGGTCATAACGGTCGCCGATGGTTTTTACGCGTGAACTGGGAGCGACGATGCAGTGTGCCGCTCCCTTCCTGAGGGCGTCGAACGCTTCGTCGTCGGATTGGTATTCGGTCACGGTCGCTGTGGGGAACAGACTTCCAAGTGCATTTTTGTTGACAAACGATGATTTGGTACAGGCGATGTTCTGAAGGTCTTTGTTCAGGTTGCTGCCGGTGTGGATGGCGGTGAGGGACATGGTCCCCAACGATACCGACTGCACAACGCCTGTTTGCTCGGCAAACCAGTAATCTCGGTATACCGGCAGCGCAACGTCTATGCTTCCCTTTGACAGGGCCTTTGACATCATCTTGTAGCTATCAAAGGCGACGGTTTTGACCGTAATGCCAAATTTATCGTGCAGCGTCGTCGCAAGCGATGCGAGCGAACCTTCCATTTCGCCGTCTTCGTCTTCGTTACAGTAGGGGAGTTTGCCCGTAATGTAGCCGAGCGTGATGGTGTTGTTGTTTGCTTTGAGCCAGGAACATTCGGGGCCGTTGAGCGATGATGAACCGCTGTTTTGGGCCGAGTAGTTAGATTTGACTTCGTCGATATAGCGTGGGTTGACGCGGGCGATTGCCGTCATGGCGGCATTGATGTCGTCCATCAGGTCGGGGCGGCTTTTGGGGACGGCAAAGTAGTAGTCGCTCGAACCAATGTAGAACATGGGGGAGGCGCTGGGCGACGAGGTCGTGTCGTTCATGATGATGGCATCGACCTCGTTGTTTGCGAGCGCGTCAAAGAGAACGGAGTTTCCGTCATACTCCCTGTATGTGCAGGCGATTCCTTCGTTGGTGAGCCACTGCTGGCCAACGAAGGTTTGCATAACGCCGGGGTTGCAGCCGATGGTAAGGCCTTGGAGCGCTTGGGGGTCACCCTTGGCCAGATCGTCGCGCTCGGGCTTGGCGTAGATGTAGTAGCGCTCAGTGCCCTCGGGGTTCGAGGAAAAGAGCAGCTTTTGGGCGCGTTCCTCGGAGTAGGAGATGTTGGGCATGAGGTCGATCTCGCCCGCCTCGAGCATGTCCAAAAGCTCGGTGAAAGTGCCGGAGACGTATTCGTACCGCCAGCCGGGCGTGTAGTACGACAAGGTCTGGAGGTACTCGTAACCCCATCCCGAGAGACGCTCGCCGGGGGTGCCGTCCTGGAAGCCCTCGTTGTTGACGAGCCAACCAACGCGGACCGTTTTGACCTGCTGATTGGTATTGGCGGCATAGGCGGGGGCGGGCATGATGGTGCTCAGTACGGCGAGCACAGCAAGCGCGACGGCCAAGGTGCGATATATAACTGAACGAAGGACAGCGGAAGCTCTCACATGCAATCCTAACGAATTGAGACAATACCGCATAAGGATACCAGCTCAGCCTGCCCAGTCGGCAGCTGCACCGCTAAACAGTTCCGCCCGGCAGTTGGGGACAGCCCCAATCTGTCCGGCACAAAAGAAACGTCCCTAACTGTCGGTTGTGGGACAATACCGAGCGAACGAGATTGGGCGTCTGGAAAAGGGGTCGCGATGAACAAGTTGAGGACGCTTGCCGACGTGTTGCGCCAGGCTGGCTTTGCGCGCATCACGGGCCTGTTTCTTATCTTCTATCTGCTGTGCTCGACGGCCGTCTGGCTGTCCGAGCCCACGACCCTTACGTTTGGCGATGGCCTGTGGTTTAGCTTTGAGACGGTCTCGACGATCGGCTTTGGCGATATTCCAGCCGAAACGCCGGTTGCCCGCGCTATTACCGTCGTCTTGAGTGTTATCAGCATTTTCTACATCGCCATGCTCACGGGCGTGGCGGTGAACTACTGCAATACGCTCATCAAGATGCGTCAAAAGGACACTATGGCGCGCTTTATGGATGATCTGGAGCATTTGGAAGAGCTCGATCGCGACGAGCTCGCCGATCTTTCGCGTCGCGTGCGCGAGTATCGTCGACGCCAGCGCTAGAACGGGCGCCGTGCGTCACGATGAGGGGGACTGAATATGAATATCACCGTGTATCTGGGTGCCAGCGTCGGTAATGACCCGGCGTTTCTACCTGCGGTACAGGAGTTGGGCAACTGGATTGGCACCAACGGCCACGCGCTGGTATACGGCGGGTCCAAATCGGGCCTGATGGGCGCGCTCGCCGATAGCGTGCTCGATGCTGGCGGACATGTGACGGGCGTGGAGCCGAGCTTTTTTATCGAGGCCGAGTTTCAGCACGACGGAATCGACGATCTCGTCGTGACGAGCGATATGGCCGAGCGTAAAGCCAAGATGATCGAGCTTGGTGATGCCTTCATTGCCTTTCCCGGCGGGACGGGTACGCTCGAGGAGATTGCCGAGGTCATGTCCGCGGTGTCGTTGGGGCACCTGAGTGCTCCGTGCATCCTGTATAACCTGGACGGTTACTACAACGACCTCAAGGCACTGCTCGGGCACATGATTGATAAGGGGCTTTCGAGCCCGAGGCGCCAGCGCGGCATCTACTTTGCCGACGATTTGCGCGGGATTGCCTCGATTATCAACGGATAAGTCTTGAGCCTGCCCCACTATGACTCCCAATGGTGCCGTTTGCGGCGCAGGTGGTTGGCTCGTTCGGACAACGCGCGCTCTACAATAAAATGTATCTATGTCGACTTTGACCGCGGGAGGACCCGATGGATAACCTTGCCAAACCCACAAACCGCGCGCTGTTTTTGGTCAGCGTTGCCGTGACCGGTGCACTCGCGGGTGCTGCAGTCTGGCTATTCTTCTTTGCGATGGAGCACGGCATTGATTATTTGTGGACCGAGGTCCCGCATATGCTGGGTGTCTCTTCGCCCGAACTCGCGAGCGGTCCGTTTGGCTTTTTGCCGTACCCGTTTTTTGTCTGCCTGCTGGGCGGCTTGGTGATTGGCCTGTACGAAAAGATGACGGGCGCCAAGACCGACGACCTCAACCAGGTCATGACCAAGGTCAAGCAAGACGGCCGCTACCCGTACGACAATCTGGGCAAGCTGTCGATTGCGGCGCTGCTGCCGTTGCTGTTTGGCGGAAGTATTGGACCGGAGGCCGGCCTGACCGGCGTTATCGCGGGACTGTGCAGCTGGGTCGGCGATCGCATGCGTCGCTTTGGTGCCGAGTTTAGGGAGCTCACGCTGCTGGGCACCCAGGCTGCCCTGACGGCGCTCTTTACCGCGCCCGTGTTTGGCTTTGTGGCGCCGCTTGCCGGAAGTACTGACGGCCAGGGCGAAGACGCCGACGATGAGTCCGCGTCCGGCGAGATCACCATCAAACTGCCCAAGGCGCAAAAGACGGTGGTCTACGGCATTGCGATTGCCGGCGGTCTGGGCACCTACCTGCTGCTCGGCCAGCTCATGGGCGGCGGCATGGGTATGCCGAGGTTCGAGGCCGCCGTGGTGGGCAACCTGGAGCTTACCTGGCTCATTCCTCTGTCGCTGATCGGAACAATCTGCGGCTGGCTGTACTTTGTCTCTGAGCACGCGAGCGAAGCGCTTGCCTATGCAATAGGGGCGCGCCCTGTCGTCAAAGCCATGCTGGCCGGTCTGGCGCTCGCCATCTGCGGCACGGTCCTGCCCTACACCATGTTTGCCGGCGAGACCCAGGCCGACGTGCTCATGGAAACCTATCTGACCATCCCCGCCGGCGTGCTTATCGCGACCGGTCTTGTTAAGGCCATGCTGACCCCCGCTCTTATCAACTTGGGCTGGCGCGGCGGTCACTTCTTCCCGGTTATCTTCTCGGGCGTAAGCCTGGGCTATGGCCTTGCTATCCTCACCGGCGCAGATCCGGTCTTTTGCGTCGCCGTCTGCACGGCATCGACGATGGGCGCCGTCATGCGCCAGCCGGTCATGGTCGTGGGCCTGCTGCTCATGTGCTTCCCACTCAAGGGTATCGTGTGCATGATCATCGCCGCCGTTATCGCCGCCGGCATTCCGCTGCCCAAGCTGCTGCGCAAGTAGCACGATAACGCGTGCCGGGGATATGCCATTTGTCGCGGATTTGCGGGGGGCGATCGCGTCCTTCGTGGATTGGGACTCGCGTGCCTACAGGTCGCGTACTCGATAAACCTTGGTGCTGACGGTGCAGCTGATTGCACATAGCGCGAGGGCAAGTGCGGCGATGCCCGCGCACAAGCAGCCGAGGACGGCGGGATCGGGATTTGCCCCGGCAATCGACATGAGCCAGTTGCTGATGGGGTTGGAGGAGCTCAACGTGGCCATGGCAAGGCATCCGAGCAGGGCAAACAGGCCAACGGATAGGCGCAGCGCCTCCATGTGTCCAAATCGAAAGAACAGCGGCTGCGCCAAAAACACCATCATGAGGGAGATGAGCATCGATGCTGCCGAGGCGATTGCGATCTCAAAGACCGTCTGTCCCGTCGAAGGAATGCCCACGCTGTTGAAGAGCGGGATAGAGACGATGTTCAGAAGCGCGGCGGCGCACGCCATGGCAGCCGAGAAGACAATGATGCTCAGGTAGCGTGCGCAGATGATGTCTTTGCGCGAGAAGGGCAGCGTTGCCCGATAACGCTCCCAACCGTTTTGATTGTCGAAGCCGGCCAGCGAGCTCATGACCATGATAGGCGACATGGCGCTGACCGCGCAGGCGCCGGCACTCATGCCGGAATCACCATCCGATGCGTTGGCGAGGGTCAACACGATGAATATAAATAAGCCGACGCCCGCGATGCTCGGGATAAGCGTGCGAACGATGGCGAGTTCGGACATAAAGGCGCGTTTCATTTCGAAGCCCCTTTCAGCGTGAGGCGCAGGTAGTCATCAATGGTTGCCCGATCGCAGGGAATCTCGGGAAAGGCCTCGAGCGCTTCGCGACGGTTGGGCACGAGCACGTCCACGCTATAGGCGTGGTGGGCGGCGCGGGCGCCTTCGACGCAAGCCATAAGCTCGGCGGCCTGTGCCTGGGTGCAGTGGGCGATGCCGGCGCGGTCAGTAATGTCCTCGCGCGGCAGGTCAAATACAATCGAACCGTTATCGATGCAGATGACGCGGTCGGCGGCGCGATCGAGGTCGGACGTAATGTGGCTCGAGAGCAGTACGCTGCGCTGGCCGTGGGAAACAAAGGCGAGCAGCTCATCGAGCAGCTCTTCGCGCGCCATGGGATCGAGGCCCGCGGTGGCTTCGTCCAAAACGAGCAGCTTGGCATTGTGACTGAGCGCACACGCGAGCTGCAGCTTCATGCCCATGCCGCGTGAGAGGTCCTTGACCTTTGTCTTGGGGTCGAGGCCAAATCGGTCGATGAACCCGGCGAACGTTTCGCAGCTCCACGTGGGGTACGCCGGGCCTACGAGCCTCTCGATCTGGCCCACCTTGAGCGTGGAGGGGAAGGGGCACGTGTCCAGGACAAGGCCTACGCGGGAGCGCAGGTGGCGCTGCGTTTCGTCGGGCGCGTTGGTGTCGCAGCGCTGTCCAAACAGATGCACCTCGCCGGCATCGAGCTTTATAAGCCCGAGCGCGGCACGAATGGTCGTTGTCTTGCCGGCGCCGTTTGCGCCTACAAAGCCGACAATCTGGCCGGGCTCCACGGTGAGCGTGACATCGCGTAGCGAAAAACGGTCGCTCACACGGCGTGAGACGCCTTTGAGTTCTAGCAAGTTTTGCATGGTATAGCCTTTCTTGCAGATGGCTACTGCATGGTTTCGGGGGCCACAAGGTCGAGCATCTCGTGCAATTTGTCGCGCGTGACGCCCAGGGTTTCGGCCTGCGTAGCGGCCTGCGCAAGCAACTCTTCGATATGGCAGAGCTGGTTTTCGCGCAAGAGCTCCTGGTTTCCCTCGGCGACAAAGCAGCCCTTGCCCTGCACGGTGCAGATAAAGCCGAGCTGTTCCAGGTCGGCATAAGCACGCTTGGTGGTAATGACGCTCACACCGAGGTCGCTCGCGAGCGCACGGATGCTGGGGAGTTTGGCTCCCGCAGCGAGTGCGCCCGAAAGGATCTGCGCTTTGACCTGCGAGGAAATCTGCTCGTAGATGGGCTTGTCGCTCGAATTGGATAAGATTATGTCCACAGCGGCTCCTTAGCTGTTGGGCTACACGTGTATATAACCGGTAAGCACAGTATATATACACTATGCACAGTTGCGCAAGAGCTAAATGTGGATTAGCCTGCCAGTGTCGCGCTTACTTCAAAACAATCTCAATCTGTAACACCTGGGTCCGTTTTTGCTCGCCTTCTGTTACAGATCGAGATCTTATTTGCCCGCCTGCCTATTTGTCTCAATCTGTAACAGTAAGAGTCGATTTGCACGGCTAGATGTTACAGAACGAGACATTGACTGCTCGCCTTCCCGTTTATCTTGATTTGTAACAGCTAGACCCAATTTGGGCGGCTAGATGTTACAGATTGAGATTCTGGCGGCGGGCCTGCCCGTTTGTCTTGATCTGTAACAGGTAGGGGCTCAAAACTCGTCTTACTGTTACAGATCGAGACAATGCTTAAGGCAGCTGTCC
>CAUBVH010000047.1 GCA_958439425.1 uncultured Collinsella sp. | reverse complement strand
GCCGCGCGGCAAGGAGATATATTGCCAGACCGGAGGGCCCCCGGGGGCGGGAATCGCGCACTCCATATTTTGTTCACAAATGAATAGAACCCTCAGTTGCTTCACTGAGGCCGCATTCGAAGCAGCAGCTTCTGATATTGGCGATGACCAGCTGGTTTATAGGTGTTAAGGCATCGGTCATCTCTGGAGCGCCACTTTACTCCAAAAGCATGAGCTATTTGTTTCCCGTCGGTAAAAGGCGGGTTTTGTTCGCCAAGCGTTCTTATATATAGAGAAGTTCGGGTTCGAACCCGTGCACCGTCAACTAAAAAGCGACCAGCCGGAGCCGATCGCTTTCTATTCTATGCTGGAGCATCCAGAGGGTGCTTCCGAACTCATTTTCTCGCTGCCATTCATGCTTTCGAAGCATCGTTTGACCTCCGCGGCCTCATGTTTTGAGCATCTGCCGTGTTTATCACTGTTATCCATGAGTGTGTGGAAGTGATCCTCATACAGATACATGCAATCCGCCAGAAAACTGAGAAGCATCTTTCTGCAGCCCTCGTTGTCTATCCTCGCATCTCTCAGGTCTTCCGGAAATTCACAAGCAGTCTTAGGGTCAATTTGTTTCTGCTTTCAGAGACTTGTTTGAGAGTTTTTAAAGACAGTTCAAAACAATAAGTGAGACACCATAAAGCAGAGCAAGATGTGCCGGATAGAAAATGTAGAAGAAGTATTTCAGCCTCAGCCCTCGCTTGCCATTATAAAAATTGATAAGCAGCAACGAAACGACCGCGGCAGCAACATCAGGATTAAGTACATTAGCCGCAGCAAGCTCAAATCCGCCGCCAACTATATGGCATGACGAAAGGAGCACTGCGCATACTGCAGCAAAGAACATCTTGCCCTTGCTGTCGTGGAATAAATAGAATGCAGCCACAAGCAGAATGCCATACACACCGCCATCTAGTTTAGTGTATTCAGCTGCCAGTGCTGTCAAAACAATCAGAGCAATTTCTGCGATGCATCTCTTCCATTTTGAAAGGCTTCGTATCTTTTCCAGAATAATCAAAAAGACCAAGGAAAGCAGGAGCTCACACATAACATTTTGTTGCCGAAGGTCGAATAGTTGCCCGGTTTGAACGAAATCGTATATGGGCTCCGCAATGATTGCGAAGACAAGCATATTTCGCAGGTACTTCTTTATGTCATGAGTATGCAAAAATCCCTCAACTATCAAAAAGCAAAATAAGGGAAATGCAATTCTGCCAAGAACATGAAGCACATCCGAAGCCTCGCTTAGAATCGCCCACTGTTCGTCTGATATCTGACTGTACGATGCGTGAGTCATGATTCCATTGGTCAGGACGATCCTGCTTACATGATCGAGAACCATCGAAATGGCTGCTATTATCTTTAATGTGCTGCCGCTAATTCCGTATCTATTTGTTTTCATTTCGTATTCCTTACTTTGGGTGGGCCGTCAGGGGTTCAGCCTGCTCCGCAGGCGGCCGCTGCGGCGCTTCGCGCCTTGCGCGCTGCGCTGGCAAACGCTCACGCGTTTACTCAGCTCCGCGCCCCGACGGGTTCGAACCCATGCCTAGGCAACAAAAAAGCGGCCGGCATCCGCCAGTCGCTTTTCTATTCTATGGTGGGCCGTCAGGGGTTCGAACCCTGGACCTTGGGATTAAAAGTCCCCTGCTCTGCCAGCTGAGCTAACGGCCCGCGGGTGGCATTGTACCACGGTCTGGGACTATTCCCAACTCCATTGGCCGTTCTGGAAAATCACAACTTCACGTCCATCAGGCGTAATGCCCGTAATATCGATGTCGTCCGTGCCGATCATAAAATCGACGTGCGTGCTCGAGACGTTAACACCATGCTCCAGGAGCTCCTCCTTGGACATGTCGTACCCATCCTCGATACATTCGGGGAAACCGACACCTAGCGCGAGATGGCAGCTAGCGTTCTCGTCATAGAGCGTGTCATAGAACAGAACGCCACTTTCGCGGATCGGCGTGTTCTTGGAGATGAGCGCGACCTCACCCAAACGAGCGGCACCTTCGTCGGTGTCAATGATGCTCGCAAGCGTCGCCTTGCCCACGCGGGCATCGTAGTCCACTACGCGGCCGGCCTCGAACTTAATCCAAAAATCGTCAACCTTGTTCCCGTGGTGAATGAGCGGCATGGCCGAGTACACGATACCGTCGGCGCGCATACGATCAGGCGAGGTGAAAACTTCCTCGGTGGGAATGTTGGGGAAGAAGGGGTGCCCATCGGGCGTCTTGCCCTTGCCGCCGGCCCACTCGTGACCCTTCGTCATGCCAATCGTCAGATCGGTTCCATTTTCCGCGATGTAATGCAGGCGGTCAAAACGATTGTCGTTCAGGAAGTGCAAATTCTTTTCGAACGCCGCGTCATGGAGTTCCCAGTCGCTCTCCGGGTCCTGGCCATCGGCACGAGCGGTGTGCAGAATCGCATTCCACAGCTTATAGATTGCAACCTCATCGGCGTCTCCCGGGAACACCTCGTGCGCCCAAGCCACGACCGGAGCGCCGGCGATGCACCACGGGTTGATGTTGTAGTCCAGTCCACGGCGGAAGACCTTGCACTGCGTATTCCTTGCCTTGGAAGCCGCGGCGGGCTTGGCGGGGTCAATGCCCTTCAGAGCCGCTGGGTCCGCACCCTCGATAAAGATAAAGCAGGCACCGTCCTGGGCCAGGGAATCCAACTGCAAGCGCTTCCACTCGGGCGTCTGCTCAAAATAGCTTTTATCGACATGCTCGTACGTGAGCCTCGTCACGGCATCATCGGCCCAAATAACCGTCACGTGGCCAGCGCCGGCTTCATAAGCCTCCGCGACCACCACGCGGGCAAAGGATGCGCACTCGACCGGAGACTGAACGACAACCTCCTGGCCGGGCTTGACGTTTACGCCCTTGCGGACAACCAGACGCGCATAGTTTTTAATCTTGGGCTCCAGGGCCTTCATGCCCTCCAGAGCTTCTTCGACCGTCAGGGCAGCTCGAATCATGTGCCACTCCATCTATCTATAGAACAGTAAAAAGGCGCGCCGCAAAAACGACGCGCCTTATATCTTAGCGATAAGTATGGATACAAGCGCTACTTCTTCTTGGAGGCCTTCGTGTCCTCCTCGGCAGCCGCGCGCTCAATAAGAGCGTTGAGCTTGTTCTCGGACATGCCCTCGGCCTGCGTGCGGTACATGTTGCGCAGGGGACGAATACGAACGAAGTCGTAGATAAAGTCACCCAGAATGATGACATAGGACAAAACGATGCCGACCATCTGGACGGGACTGGACACCGTGCCGCCGGGAACGAAGTAGAACGAAACCCAAATTGCCACGATGAACACCATGCCGATAGCGAGCACGGCCCACCAAATACGGCGGCGCTTGGTGTAGTCCTCATCCTGCTTGAGAAGGATATTCGACACCGTGTAGATACGATCCTCGCGGGCGCGCTGCTTGGCCTTGCGGGCGCGCTTTTCCTCCTTGGAAAGGCCTTCCAGGTTTTCGCCCTTCTCGAGCTCTTTACGGCGTGCCTTGGATGATGCCGGCACGACGTGAACAGAGCTCGCTGCCTGACGGGCGGGCTTAGCGGATGCGGCGGACTTGCGCGCAACCCCGGTAACCTCGCGGGATTGCGTGCGCTTGTTCGTGGCGCTGCGGGTACTCACTTACGCGTTCTCCTTCATGCTTGTGAACTGGGAGCCCGTGATGATTTGGAAGGCCTCGCGATAGCGCTCGGACGTGCCATCGATGACCTCGGCGGGCAGGTGCGGGGTCTCCCCCGTCATATCCCAGTTGGCCTTGAGCCAATTGCGGACGAATTGTTTGTCGTAGCTGGGCTGAATCTTGCCCTCCTCGTAGCTGGCGGCAGGCCAGAAACGGCTGGAGTCGGGCGTGAGGCACTCGTCGATCAGCGTAACCTTACCATCGATGACACCAAACTCGAACTTGGTGTCGGCGATGATGATGCCTCGAGTCGCGGCATACTCGGCAGCGGCCTTGTAAATCTTGAGGGACAGGTCGCGAATCTGCGCGGCGATGTCCTCGCCCACGATCTCGCAGCAACGCTCGAACGAAATGTTCTCGTCGTGGTCGCCGATCTCGGCCTTCGTGGACGGCGTGAACAGCGGCTCGGGAAGCTTGGAGGCCTCGGTCAGACCCTCGGGCAGCTGAATGCCGCAGACGGTACCGTTCTCGTCATAGGTCTTCTTGCCCGAACCGGTCAGATAGCCGCGGACGATGCACTCGATAGGAATCGTCTGGGCCTTCTTGACCAGCATGGCGCGGCCTGCGAGGTAGTCACGATACTCGGCAAACTCCTCGGGGAAATCCGCCGGGTCGATGGAAACGAGGTGGTTGGGAACGATGTCGGCAAACTTATCAAACCAGAATGCCGAGATGCGGTTGAGCACCTCTCCCTTAAACGGAATCTCGTCGGGAAGAATGAAGTCGAACGCAGAAATGCGGTCGGTGGCGACCATCAGCAGGTTTTCACCGGCATCGTAGATATCACGAACCTTGCCACGGGAATCCGGACGACGCTCCATCGTTGTCACGTGAGTCACTCCTTACCAAAATACGACAGTAATGCGGGTTCTTTCCCGCACGTTTTCGCAAACTCGGAGCGGCAGGGACGAAACCCCTCCTTCACCGAATAGCGAAAAGCTAGTGCTCCATTGTAGTAGATGCCGCGTCCGCCGTGTGCTCGCGAGGCAGATGAATCGTAAAAGTCGTACCCTTTCCAAGCTCCGACTCCACGGAAATGTAGCCATGATGGCGCTCGACGATCTGTTTAGTCACGGCGAGACCCACGCCCAGGCCACCCGCTTCGCGGGCGCGGCTGGCGTCGGCACGCCAAAAACGACCGAAGATGCGCGACAAATCATCCTTGGCGATACCGATGCCCGTATCCGAAACCGCGATATCGACGTGCTTGCGGTCACTGAGCACCGACACCACGACCCATCCGCCCTCGGGGGTGTAGCGCATGGCGTTGCTCATGAGGTTGATGACGCACTGCGTGATCATGTCGGGATCGGCCTCGACGACATCGTCGTGCCCCTGGGTTTCATCTGCAAAGCGAAGACGAAGGTCTCGGTCGGCAAACAGACGCTCCTGGCCGTTCACAATCGATCGCACGAACGGAACCATGTCCACCGGTTCAAGATTGAGCGGCGCCGTGCTGTTTTCCATGCGCGACAGGTCGAGCATCTGCTGCACCAGACGGGCCAGGCGGCGCGTCTCGGAAGCGACCGTCTCCAGATGCTCGTCGTCGGTGGGATACACACCGTCTTGCATGGCCTCGACCGTTGCAAGCATGGCCATGAGCGGCGTGCGCAGCTCATGAGCCACATCGGAAGTCAGGCGCTTCTCGTGCTTCATGTCCTTCTCGAGCGAGGTGGCCATCTCGTCGAAGGTCTCTCCCAGCTGATCGATCTCATCATCGCCGCGCAAGCCCGTACGAGCGGACAGGTCTCCATCGCGGATCTGCTTGGCGGTGCTGGTAATACGATGAATCGGCTTGGTGAGCATGCGCGACACGAGTGATCCGATAACGACCGAGATGCAGACGGCCACAACCGCAGCAAGGGCCATGGCGTTAAAGGTCTTTTCTCTGAATGCTGAGTCTGCCTTGGTGAGCAGGGCATCGGAGCCAATCGCCCACAATTTGACCTGACCCACGTGCTCGCCGGAGGACGTCACGATCTCAACGTTGGCAACACTATTGGAATCGGTGGGAGCAGACGAGACCGGGCTGTGCGATGCCTTCTTTCCGCTCGTACCGTCGGTCGTCGCCTGATTTTCGCGCACATCGGCAGTAGCGCTTGCCGAGGGCCACGAGTCGTCGTAGACGATGACGCCCTTTTTATTGACGACCTGCATGCCAAGATCGTCGGACACCAAGCTCGATGTCGCGACCGCACGCAACTCCCCCGCGGTCCAATTGCCGTTTTCCTCGTACGACGTCGCAAGCTTTTCGGCTGCGGAATTGGCGATTTCGACAATATTGGAGCGCGTGTAATCCGTAAAAACCGTGCCCCATACAACGGAGACTACGCCCACCAGCACCAATACCGTCATGAGCGATGTCAGGGCAAAAGCCAGGGCCATACGCGAGGGATAGCTCATCGTTGGCCGTGAATCGGAACGAGGCGTGTTCCAACTAGCCTTGGAACCCGCCTCGCTCTCCTGCTTGTGCTTTTGTCCGATTTCAAAGCGCGCAGGTGTCATATGTGATTTCCCTATTTCTCGTCCGACTTATCGGTCTTGGCCGGAGCCTCGAAGCGATAGCCGACACCGTGGACGGTGTAGAGCCACTTGGGCTTCTTGGGATCATCGCCCAGCTTGGCGCGAAGGTTCTTCACGTGGCTATCGATGGTGCGCTCATAGCCCTCAAAGTCGTAGCCGAGCACCTTCTCGACCAGCTCCATGCGGTTGTAGACGCGACCGGGGTGACGGGCAAGCGTGGTGAGCAGCTTAAACTCGGAAGCCGTCAGGTCGACTTCCTTGCCCTCGACCAAAATCTTGTGGCCCGAGATATCGATGACCAGATCGCCGAAGTCGAGTACCTCGACGGCTGGCTCGTCGGCCTGATGGGCACGGCGGAACAAGGCGCGTACGCGCGCGACAAGCTCGCGCGGCGAGAACGGCTTAATCAGATAGTCGTCGGCGCCGAGCTCAAGACCGATAATACGGTCCTCGATCTCGCCCTTAGCCGTCAGCATGATGATGGGGACATCCGAGGTATCGCGAATGGTGCGGCAAACGCGCTCGCCGGGGATCTTGGGGAGCATAAGGTCGAGCACGACCAGGTCAAACTGATGCTTCTCGAACTCCTCGATCGCGGACTGG
>CAUBVH010000046.1 GCA_958439425.1 uncultured Collinsella sp. | reverse complement strand
CGAGCGGGGGCTCCTGTCTTTTTAGTGCCCTCGGATTGGGTCATAGTGTCTGTCGTTGCCAAGACATCGGCGTTGCCGTTGCTGTGGGGGTACTCATTGGGGACGTACTTAAATGAGTGCCCGCAGAGTGGGAGTGGATAATCTCCCGTTTTTGGTCTGTTTGCGGGCTCAAAGTGGGAGATTATCCACTCTCGTCATTTGAGCGTCCAAAAATCCTCGCTCGGCGAACAGGCGGCACTTGGGGACGTTTCTTTTGTGCCGGCACCTGGGGATACTCCTTGCCGAATGTGGGCGCTGTCGGTTGCTATGCGACGGTGATGGCGACCTGGGCGTAGCGGCTGCAGGGGCGCTCGCCGCGCGTCTGCACGGTGAGGGTGAGCACGAAGCGATCACCGGGCCGTGCGTTGGCGGGCACGACGAAAACGGCGTCCACTGTGCATTCTTGCCACAGCGACAGGTCTTGGGCGCCTGCATAGCTCGACGGGTCCACGGCGACATCCCAATGCGCATCGAAACCCTTGTCGTCGGGATCGACGATGGTCGCTGCAAGGGCGACGCGTTCGCCGGCTATAGCACTGCGATCGGCCGCAACTTCGACAACATGCGCCGGGTGCGAGCAGACTGCCGGATCATGGGCGCACCATTGCGCGCGGGCGGCAAAGTCTTCCTGATAGGCGCGCAGGTAGGGATTGGGATTACCGTCTGCGCGCGTGCTGAGGGCGGCAAAATTGGTGCGTGCGTCTGCATCGGGGCGCCCATCATGAAACATGCGGCCGAGCAGCGTATCGAAGCCGCGGTCATCGATACCGCGCAGGCCAAACGGCAGCAGCGGGATATAGGTCATACTGTCGCCTTCGGCCATAAAATCGCCGCGCTCAAACTGCATTGCGGGCACGCCTTCCAGGCCCCAATCCAGACGGGCATGCTTGCCAAACTGAAAGCGCTCGGGCTCGTTTTCGTAGACCTTGCCATCGCCATAGAGCATATAGCGCGCCATGAGGGGGCCGTTGCCCTGGGTGAGATTCTGCTCGGGCCAAGGAGCCTTAAACAGCGGCAGCGTATCGGGCTGAGCCGTCTTGGCGTCGACATAGCCGCCGTACATATAGGGCACGCGCCAAAAGACGAGCTCGGGAAAGAGTTCGCGCCCATGGTCGAGCCATGAGTTGTCCTGCCCCACGCCATCGGCAACACCCATCACGCGCACCTTCTGATAGATCCGCTGCCGCACGGCGGGCCACTCGGGTGTGTTCTGCCATTGTTCGGCGATGGACATGAGGGCGCGAACGATAGTGTTCATACCGCCCCAGGAAAGGAGCCACAGCGTGCGGGGGTCATCATCCATGATGGCGTCGGCGATGACGCGCGAACCGGGCGTTTCCTCGCGCACGTCGCCCTCAAAGGCGGCGTTACCCATATAGGTGCGCTCGATCATCTGAGCGGGCGTGGGGAAGGACGGCTCGCCGGCGGCAGCGGCGTTAGCGTTGAGCTGCGGCCAGGCCTGGGCATACTCGTTGCTCCACAGGCTTTCGATCCAACCTTCGGGGAATGGGCGGTACTCCATGAGCGAGCCAGCTTCGGGGTCGGGCTCGTGCGGAACGACGTCCCAGGTATAGGAGCGCACGCCTTTGGTCCGCCAATGCGGATTCACCTCGCCCAGCGTATGGACACCATCGCCAAGAAAGTGATATTGCGAAGCCGTGTACACCACAGCCTGCACATCGAGCACATTGAGATACAGAGCCAAATGAACCAGAGAGTTCATATCATCGACTTCCATATCGGTGGTGACAATCACTCGAGTCAAATTCTGAGACATAGGAACAACTCCAACCAAGATTTTTTTTCAGCCAGTTACGCGCAAGGCAAGACGGGACCCGCGCTGGGACAGATTACCGTTCGACCCTGGCCGACCACTCCCAGCAGCCCACCGGCTCGCCGTCGATGAGTACGTTGCCCCCGTCGAAGTCTTGATAACACAGGTCGTTGAACTGGTGGATCCACACGCCGTGATTGAACGTCTTCTTGGCCGAGCCGTCGGCCTCGCGGTACACGCCGGTCAGGTCCTCGACATGGCTAAAGTAGGTGAGGTGCACGTTGGCGCCGGCATCACGCAGGCGCGCCGTGAGCGGCAGCACCGTCAGCTGCGGGCACACGAGCTCGTCGCCCTTGGAGTGCGTAAACCACAGCGGCGTCTTGGAGAGTGCGGCCACGTCCTCGTCCGTGGCGTTGTACCACGGTGCGCAGCAGGGAAGGCCCGCGGCGAAGAAATCGGGGTAGTCGGCGCACAGGCGCAGGGTCATAAAGCCGCCGTTGGAAAGGCCGGCGACCACGATGCGATCGGTGTCGATGCGGTCGGCATGCTCGGCGACAAACTCGTCGATGAGCGCCTTGAGCACGGGGGAGTAGATGCTCTGGTTGGAGCGACCGAGCTGCTCGACGCCGTTGTCCATCCAAAACGTGGGCGACTGCGGCACGAGCACCCAGGCAAAGCCGCCAAAGTAGCGCTGGATCTGCTTTTGCGAGAGCGCTGTCACGCGGTTGCCGGTGTAGGCACGCGTCGCGCCCTCGCCCTGTGTGGTGCCCTTGCCCTCGCCGGCGCCGTGCAGGTACACGACCAGCGGCGCCTTCTCGACGGCGGGCGTGTCCTTGGGCGCGAACGGGTTGAAGAGCGCGGAGTCAGCGGGCTCAAAGCTCGGCTCAAAATAGCCGTACTCGAGCGCGATGCCGTCGACGGGCGTCTGCTGCACGGCGTTATGCCAGCCCTTGAGCGCGGGGCAGATGTCGCCGCGGCTGCGGTCGAAGACGAGGCCCGCGGTGGGGTCGTCGCCGTCTTCGCCCGGGAGTGCCACAAGCTGCGTCACGCGCAGGCGGTTCTCTATATAGCGCGAACCCAGCACGCCACCCTCGATCTCTTTGGTGAGACGCACCTCGGGCGTCTCGAGCGCTACGTGTGTGCCCTTGGGCAGGCGCTGGCCGTTCTCATCACAGGGGTAGGCGGCGAGTACCGGCACGTAGCCCACAGAGGGTGCCGCGTGATCGGCTCCGTGCTCCTTGCGCATCAGGACCTCGCCGGCGCGCTCGTGGCGGGCACAGTAGATATTGAACGTGTGCTCGTTCACGTCGTTGACGCGCACAACGCACGGCAGGTCGAGCACCACTTTGTTGATCCAGGGGCCAAAATCGCCCAGCGTGGTGACGGTTGCGTAGGTACACGATTTGAGTTCCATGAGCTACTCCTTTGTGCCACAAGTACTAAACAAGGGCGGCAATACAGACTAAACATGTTTAGTTTAATGCAGAACTGTAGAATGAGCATATGAACTCGGTAAACGGTAAAACTGAACACGCAATGAACTACTAAACAGACGTTTACTATTAACTAGCAGGACTTTTGTTGAGGATCTAACAGGTTATAGAGGTGTTTATCAAAATAAAAGCCCACGTAAATAGCCATATATCAATATCGGGTCAAATAGACGATCTTCTACCGTCTAAATACGCTTACCCCCGATTTCCTACCGTTCACCGGACTCCAAACGGCAAAATTGCCACAAATCAGGCACTCCGTGTAAACTAAAGCCCGTAAACGTTCAGTAAACAAATTGTTTACGACAGCGTATCCAAGGGTTCGGCAACCGTAAGGGGTTATAGTCGCCGAGCCAAAGGCGTGCTTACACAAGCGAGTAGGCACACGAAGATATGGGGAGGGGTCCCATGGCAGTAGATAACAAGCAGATTGCCACCGATGTCCTCGAGCTCGTGGGCGGTGCGGAGAATGTTACCGTCGCCACCAACTGCATGACGCGCTTGCGTCTGACGCTCAAGGACAACAGCAAGGCCGACGTGGAGAAGATCAAGAAGGCCAAGGGTGTTCTGGGTTGCCAGTTCGCCGGCAGCCAGCTCCAGGTCATCATCGGCCAGAACGTGCCCAAGGTGCTCACCGAGTTCGTCGCCATCTCCGGCGTCAAGCAGGGTGCCGCCGTTGACGAGAATCTCGATGCTCCCAAGGAGAAGTTCGAGCTCAAGAACCTGCCCAACATCATCCTCGACTATCTGTCGGGCTCCATGACCCAGCTGATTCCGCTGCTCATGGCCGGCGGTCTGTTCCGCACCATCGCGGCTGTCCTTGGCCCCACCATGCTGGGCGTTATTTCGGACACCGACCCGACTTATACGTTCCTCTACACCACACTGTATGAGGCCACGTTTACGTTTATCCCGATCTACCTGGGTTATGCTGCGGCTAAGAAGCTCGGCGCCAGCCCCGTTCTCGGCATGCTTCTCGGCGGTGCCCTTATGGCCCCGTCCGTGGTGAGCGTCGCAACCCAGGAGGGTGGCGGCATCATCTCGGTCTACGGCATCCAGATCGCCGCTGCCAACTATCAGCAGTCCGTCCTGCCGATCATCCTTTCGGTGCCGGTTCTCTACTTCATCGAGAAGTTCTTTAAGAAGGTCATGCCCGACGTGCTCTCCACGGTCTTCACGCCGTTCTGCACCATGATCGTCACGATTCCCATCGCTTTCATCGTCCTCGCTCCGATCGGCAACGAGCTCGGCAGCCTCATCGCCAACATTCTTTTCGGGCTTGCTGACCTTGGCGGCATCGGTATCCTGATCGTGATGGCCATCCTCGGCGCCTTCTGGCAGCTCTTCGTGGTCTGCGGTATGCACATGCCCGTTATCCTGCTCGCTCAGGTGCAGATCATCGCTGCTGGCTACGATCCCTTCGTCTTCGTTTCCACCAACTGCGCTATGGCCGCTGTCTGGGGCTGCGCCTTCGGTGCCTTCCTCAAGATGAAGAACGCCGATGAGAAGTCCCTTGCCCTGGGCTACGTCATCTCCGCCATCGCCGGCGGCGTCACCGAGCCCGCGCTCTTCGGTATCCTCATGCGCTTCCGCCGCACCATGCTCGGCATGTTCATCGGCGGTGCCATCGGCGCTGTGTTCTCGGGCCTCATGGGCGTCACCTATTACCTCGCAGGCGGTGCCTCCAACTTCCTGGTCTTCACCAACTACCTGCAGGGTGGCCAGATGAACACCGTCTGGGCTATCGTCGGTATGGCAATCTCCTTTGCTATTGCCGCTGCCGTCGTCTTTGTCACCGGCTTCTCCAAGGAGGAGCTCGCCGAGATGGAGGCCTAAGGCCAAACCGTTCGGTCACATATGACCTCACCTACACGACGGGGCCCCGTCAGGCGTAAGCCCGGCGGGGCCCTTCTTGCAAGGTAGACTGATGGGGCGGACGGGATTCGCCCGCGAGGGTTTGCCAAGCGGCAGGGGCTTTCGCACGGGGTTACCGCGAAAGCCCCCGGCGGTTCGCAAATCCTTTATCAAACGAAAGGACATGCAGATGAGTTTGGGAAAGCTGACCGTCAACGGTCGCCAGGACGGCTTTTTGTGCGAGGGCAAACCGTTCTTCTGGTTTGCCGATACGTGCTGGAGCGCATTTACGAGCATTGCCGAGGATGACTGGAACTACTACCTGACCCGCCGTGCCGAGCAGGGCATGAATGTGCTGCAGATCAACACGCTGCCGCAGTGGGACCGCTGCTGCCCCGACCTGGGCATTTGGCCCTATGCCAGCGAGGACGGCGTGCACTTTGATTGGTCCCGTCCCAACCAGGCATATTGGGACCGCGCCGCCGCCATGTGCCGTGCTGCCGTCGAGCACGGCATCCGTCCGGCGCTCGTGCTTATGTGGTGCAACTACGTGCCCGGTACCTGGGGTGCCAAGATCGCCGAGCGTTGCGGCGCCGAGGTTATGCCGCGTGAGGAGGTCCGTGCCCACGTTGCCCGCGTCGTCGAGAACCTGGGCGAGTTCAACCCCGTCTACGTGGTGACGGGCGATACCGACTTTGCCGGCGACGAGGCGATCGCCTATTACGAGGACGCGCTCGACGAGGTCGTCAAGCGCGCGCCCGAGGCGCTGCGCACCATGCATATCAACCGCGCCAATCGCACCATTCCGGCGCAGTATCTGGACCGTCTGGACTTTTATATGTTCCAGCCCGGCCACAACTACGAGGGCCAGCCCGAGGCATGGCGTCTGCCGCAGGACTTTATCGCCAACTACCCTAAAAAGCCGATGGTCAACTCTGAGCCTTGTTACGAGCAGATGGGTGCGTCGCGCAATGTGTACTGGCGCTTCACCGCGCAGGATTGCCGCGCGAGCGTATGGTCGTCGATTCTTGCCGGCGCCAGTGCCGGCGTAACTTACGGCGCACACGGCGTTTGGAACTGGCAGACATCGCGCAGCCAAGGTTCGGTGCTGGGCGAGGGCTTTGACATGCCGTTCCGCTGGCAAGAGTGCCTGCAGTTTGCGGGTGTGTGGGACTTTGGCGCGATCGAGCACGTGCTTGCCGCCCTGGGCGCTACGGCTGCCGACGATGCACTTGCCGTGGTTCCGGCGCAGGAGCTCCTCGACGACGCGCGCGAGGCCATCCGTGTGGCGCGCGTTGGCGATCGCGTCGTCACGTACCTGCCGCGCACCACGGCGCTCAAGTTTAAGCTCGACGGCGCGCGTGGCTGGACGGCGACGGTCCTCGACATGGAGGACAAGCGCATCGCAAAGCTGCCCGTCCGTGACAACGGTGACGGCACCGTGCGCGTGGCGCAGCATCCCTTTGAGCACGACGCGCTGGTGATCCTGGCCCCCGGGCGCTAACGGCTCTTCTCCAACATTTACAACCCAGTCCCTTTCATTAGGCTGCGACGGAATGGTTCCTGCATGACGGCTTTAAGCTGCCAAGGGGAGCCATTCCGTCGCACTCTTTGTTTACTCATTGGGTACTCATTGGGTGTTCCTATAGTTTTGTCAACCTTCGACGCTACTCCCGGTAGGGCACCCGGTCGCGCATCACGGCGTATATCGCCCTGAGCCG
>CAUBVH010000045.1 GCA_958439425.1 uncultured Collinsella sp. | reverse complement strand
GGCATAGACCTTCTGGTCATGCCTTGCCTTTTGAATGACAAATTGTCGCTCTGGGCGGCGCGCAGCGTCGAGCCGTTACGCCGTTCGGTAGAACAGCGTAACCTACAAGTCCCCGCCGGCACCCAGCAGCTTGCGCATGACCTGTTCGGGGTTGACCGAGCCGTCGCGCGGGGCCAGGGCGGTGATCTTCTTCTGCATCTTATACTCGTGCAACTCGTCCTCGAGCTGGCGCACGCGGGCGCGGAGCTTCTCGTTCTCGCGGTCGCGCTCCTCGGCACGCTCCTTCATATCGAGGATGCGCACCACGCCGGCAAGGTTGATGCCCTCGTCGGTCAGTTGGTTGATGAGTTCCAGACGCTCGATATCGGCACGCGAATACAGGCGCGTGTTACCGCCCGAGCGCTGAGGATTCACCAGGCCCTTGGACTCGTAGACGCGCAGAGTCTGCGGGTGCATGCCGGTCAGCTCGGCCGCCACGCTGATCATGTACAGCGGTTTGTTCCTATTGTCCTCGGCCATGCTACCTGACCCCTTTCCGTCTCGTTATCGTCCATCATAAGCCCGCGGGCGTGGGCGTGCGCCGCGACCGCCCTAGTACGTCGCCTTGTAACGGTTGACCTTCTCGCGATAATCGCGCGTGTCGGCCTCGCGCAGCTTGGTCATGGCATCGCGCTCATCGTCGGACAGGCTCGTGGGGACCTGCACCTTGATCTCGACAAGCAGCGCGCCCGTGCGGCCACGGTGCTTAACATCGGGCGCGCCCATCTCCTTAAAGCGGAACTTCTTGCCCGTCTGGGTACCCGCGGGCACCTTCAGACGAACCGTCGCACCGCCGGGCGTCGGCACATCCACCGTGCAGCCGAGCGCCGCCTCATAGACCGAGATCGGCACCTCCATGGTCACGTCGGCACCTTTACGCTTAAACAGCGGATGCTCCTCCACATGCGTGGTCACGACCAGGTCGCCGCGCTCGCCTCCGGCAACGCCATACTCGCCGCGACGCTTATAGCGCAGCTTGCCGCCGTCGACCGCACCCGCAGGCACCGAGACCGTGATGGTCTGCTGCTCGCCCGTCGAGGGAATGCGGTAGGTGACCTTGTGCGTCACGCCGCGAAACGCGTCCTCGGCTGTTACGTCGACAGTCAGCGACAGGTCGCCGCCCTTGCGCGCACGGTTGCGGCCCGCGCCCGCACCGGCAGCGCCCGCGGCCCCGGCAAAGCCCGAGCCCCAATCGCTGCCCCAGGCGCCGTTGCCGCTAAAGATGCTGTCGAAGATATCGCCCCAGCCGCTGGCGCCCGCGCCGGCACCGTAGCCGCCGCCATACGCTCCGCCCGCGCCCGGCATGCCGCCGAACATGAGCATCTGGTCGTACTCTTTGCGCTTCTTCTCGTCCGAAAGCGTCTCGTAGGCCTCGCTAATCTCCTTAAACTTGGCCTCGTCGCCGCCGGCATCGGGGTGATATTTTTGCGCGAGCTTGCGAAACGCGCTCTTGATCTCTTTGTCGGAGGCGCTCTTGGATACGCCCAGGATGTCATAGAAGGTTTTGCCTGCAGCCATCGTAGCTCCTCTCCTGTTTCATCCGCCGTCCAGCGGACGGCGGCTCATGCTTTCATATGGCACTAGGCCAGAAAGGGCCCCGGGTGTTGCCCCGGGGCCCTTCTCAATTACTCCTCGGTGCTCTCGGCCGTATCGGCCGCGGCATCCTCGGGCGCCGCTTCGGGCTCCGGTGCGGGGCGCTTCTCGCCACCGTAGGTCACCGTCACCATCGCGGAACGCAGGATGCGGTCCGCCATGCGGTAGCCCTTCTGGTACACGTCGTTGACAGTCTCGTCGTACTGCGATGCGTCCTCGACACGCCCCACGGCCTGGTGCTCGAGCGGATCGAACGCCTCGCCCTTGGGGTCGATGGGCTCAACGCCCTCGTGCGCAAACACATCGAGCAGCTTGGCATGCACCGCGTCAACGCCATCGACGAACTGCTTAAAGTCGTCGGAAAGCTCCTGGCTACGGGCATGGTCGATTGCACGCTCGATATCGTCAACCACCGGCAACAGCGCGGTGACGAGCTTCTCGGTCGCGCGCTCGCGCTCGGCGATACGCTCGCTAGCGGTGCGGCGACGGAAGTTCTCCCAGTCGGCCTGCAGACGGGCGGTACGCTCGGTGGCGTCCTTTGCCTTGTCCTCGGCGGCCTTCTGGGCCTCTGCCGCAGCATCGAGCTCGCTGCGCACGTCGGCAAGCTCCTTTTGGGCCTGCTCGAACTTGAGCTTAAAGTCGTTGTCGGCGGCTTCCTCACCGGCGCGGATAGCGGCTTCCACCATCTCGTCCTCGGTCATCGTCGCCTCCTTGTTGGAATCCTCTACCTGGTTCTCGGCAGCCTCGGCGGCCTCGGCCTCGTTGGCCTCGGTATCGTCGACGGTCTCTACGGGAATCTTCACGTCCTTCTCCTCAGAGTCAACGGGGGCGGCGCCAGCGGCGGCCGCCTCCGTGCGAGCTTTACGGGCGGACATGATTACTTGTCCTCGTCGTCCACAACCTCGTAGTCGGCGTCGACAACGTCATCGTCGGCAGGCTGGGCACCGGCGGCACCGTCGGTCTGCTGCTGAGCGTCGGCGTAGACAACCTGAGCCAGCTCGTAGGCCACGGACTGCAGGGACTCGCCAGCGGTCTTGATGGCCTCGACGTCAGAGCCCTCGAGCGCCTTCTTGGCGTCGGCGATAGCGGCCTCGGCCTTGGACTTCACGTCGGCGGAAACCTTGTCGCCCAGCTCGTTGAGGGTCTGCTCGGTGGAGTAGCACAGGCTGTCGGTCTGGTTGCGGACCTCGACCTCTTCCTTCTGCTTCTTGTCCTCCTCGGCATGAGCCTCGGCGTCCTTGACCATACGATCGACTTCGTCGTCGGACAGAGCGGTGGAGCCAGAAATGGTGATCTGCTGCTCCTTGCCGGTGCCCTTGTCCTTAGCGGAGACCTTGACGATGCCGTTGGCGTCGATGTCGAAGGTAACCTCGATCTGCGGCACGCCGCGGCGGGCAGCCGGGATGCCGGTCAGCTGGAACTTACCGAGCGACTTGTTATCGCGGGCAAGCTCGCGCTCGCCCTGGAGCACGTTGATCTCGACGCTGGTCTGGTTGTCGGCAGCGGTGGAGTAGACCTCGGTCTTGGAGGTCGGGATCGTGGTGTTGCGGTCGATCATCTTGGTCATGATGCCGCCCATGGTCTCGACGCCCAGCGACAGCGGGGTAACGTCGAGCAGCAGGATGCCCTCGACGTCGCCGGTGAGCACGCCGCCCTGGACGGCAGCGCCGTCGGCAACGACCTCGTCGGGGTTCACGGACATGTTGGGCTGCTTGCCGGTCATGGTCTTGACCAGATCCTGGACAGCGGGCATACGGGTGGAACCGCCGACGAGGATGACCTCGGTCAGATCGGAGAGCTTAAGCTTGGCGTCGCGCAGGGCGTTGGTGACAGGCTGCTTGCAGCGCTCGAGCAGATCGCGGGTGATCTTCTCGAACTCGGCGCGGGTCAGCGTGTAGTTGAGGTGCAGCGGGCCGGACTGGTTCATGGTGATGAACGGCAGGTTGACGGTAGTCTGCTGGGCGGCGGAGAGCTCCTTCTTGGCGTTCTCGGCGGCCTCCTTCAGACGCTGCAGGGCCATGGGGTCCTGACGCAGGTCGACACCGTTCTCCTGCTGGAACTTGTCGGCCATCCAGTCGATGACGCGCTGATCCCAGTCGTCGCCGCCCAGGTGGTTGTCGCCCGAGGTGGACAGAACCTCAAACACGCCGTCGGCGAGGTCGAGGATGGAGACATCGAAGGTACCGCCGCCCAGGTCGAAGACCAGGATGCGCTGGTCGGAACCCTGCTTGTCCAGGCCATAGGCAAGGGCAGCAGCGGTCGGCTCGTTGACGATACGCTTGACGTTGAGGCCGGCGATCTTGCCGGCGTCCTTGGTGGCCTGACGCTGGGCGTCGTTGAAGTAGGCCGGGACGGTGATGACGGCGTCGGTGACGGTCTCGCCCAGATACTTCTCGGCGTCAGCCTTCATCTTGGCGAGCACCATGGCGCTCACCTGCTCGGCGGTGTAGTCCTTGCCCTCGATGTCGACGACGGCACGGCCACCCTGGCCTTCCTTGACCTCATACGGCACGGTCTTGATCTCGGAGGTGCACTCGGAGTACTTGCGGCCCATGAAGCGCTTGATGGAGAACACGGTGTTCTTGGGGTTGGTGACAGCCTGGTTCTTAGCGGCCTTACCCACGACGCGGTCGCCGTCGGCACGGAAACCCACGACGGACGGAGTGGTGCGGTCGCCCTCGGCGTTCACGATAATGGTCGGGGAACCGCCCTCGAGGACGGCCATAGCGGAGTTAGTAGTACCAAGGTCGATACCAAGAATCTTACTCATTAGAAATTCCCTCTCTCTTGTGCGTTCGCGCCGCCTCGACGGTCTGTCGCGCGGCGCTTCGGCTTGTCTTTCAGGATGTAGTGTATCCCCTTATGGGCCGGAATATACAAAATCTAAGTCAATTCATATAAGATTTCTTATTGCCAAGAGTTTAGGTTCGCAAATACGCAGGTAGACACACTGTTTGAGTTCTCGGCAAATCTATCGAGATCTATGTAGAGATGACTGAGGTTTGCGTCCGGGGGCGCCTGGGGCTGCCTTGCGGAAAGCTCGTCCCGGTTTGAGCGTGGATTCCGGGACACAGTTTCCTCTTGAAGGCTCAGCCGGAAGCTACATCCCAGTTTGAGCACCGATTCCGGGACGCAGCTTCCGCCGGGCGGTCCAACCGGAAACTAGGGCCCGTTTTTCGGCAAATTTATGGGATGCGCTTTCCGCAAGCGCGCTCAATAGCTCAATATTTCAAGTCACCTTTAGCTAACATTTGCGCAGCTCAGCGGCCTCACCTGCATGTTTTTTAGTAAGCCGTGGCATACTCGGCGAACGGTATGAAGATGCCGGCCAGAGGGTATTGCAAACGGTCGCTCCCGTGGTATGTTTTTGCCCGAATCAAACCGGCGCGCATCGCCTGTAGCGTCGGTCAACAGAGAGGAAACTACCATGGCTCATCCCGTAATTGATGCCGACGAGTGCATCGCTTGTGGCGTTTGCGTCGACTCCTGCCCCGCTGGCGTTCTGGAGCTCCAGGACGTCGCTACCGTCGCCGACGAGGACTCCTGCGTCGCCTGTGGCGCTTGCCAGGACGCTTGCCCCGCTGGCGCGATCACCGAGATCGTCGAGGAGTAACAACTCCCCCACTTGCACACTCAAAAGTACACCGTGCACAAAAAAGGAGGCTTCCGCATCGCCGCGGAGGCCTCCTTTTGTTTGTACAGGCAGCTAATTGGGGACGGGGCTACCTTGGCAGTTGCGGTGGAATAGTTCCTGGCTCATTGCTTAGGTGCCGATTGTAGGAACTATTTCACCGCAACTTATATAGACAGTATCGGGTTAGGACAAATCATCCTCGTAGGGCATTAAATCGGCAAGGTAGCCCTTCTCCTTGAGTATGGCCTCGATCTCGTCGAGGGTCTGCTCGTCCTCCGCCGCGATGCGATGGAAGTGGTAGCCGCTCGTCACCGTTAGTAGTGGAAAGCTCTTGCCGCTCTCGATATCGTGCAGGTAGCGCTCAACATCGCGACGATTGCGGATGTCCAGGTCGGCCGTGATCTTGCCGTACACACGATGGTTGACGATCACGTTGAGCACGGCGCCACCCGCGTCGACGATACTCGTAAGCTCGTCGCCCGCCTGCTCCACGCCGTGGCGCACCTTAACAAGACGCGTGGGCACGGCGGGGCTACTCGCGGCTTCCTGCAGCACGTAGCCGCGGTTGGTCGCCACGATATCGTGCCCATCGGCACGCAACAGGGCAATATCCTGAACCACGACCTGACGGCTCACGCCAACCTCGCGGGCAAGTGCGCTGCCCGAAACGGGCTCCTTGGCTCCTTCAAGCACGCCCATGATGGCACGGCGACGCTCGCGGGCGTTCATTATTTACCGTCCAGCAGACGCAGGTGCTTAAGCGAGAGGTCGAGGATCGGCGCAGAGTGCGTCAGGGCGCCCGAGCTAATATAGTCGACACCCAGATCGGCCAGGGCGCGAATGTTGCTGGCGTCCACGTTGCCCGAGCACTCGGTCTTGGCGCGGCCATCGATAAGCTCAATCGCGGCAGCCATGTCGTCGTGGGTCATGTTGTCGAACATGATGATGTCGGCGCCGGCTTCCACGGCCTCGCGCACCATGTCCAGGTTCTCGCACTCGATCTCGACCGTCGTGGTAAACGATGCATGGGCGCGCGCCATCTCGATCGCACGCATCACGCCGCCGGCGGCGTCGATGTGGTTGTCCTTGAGCATGACGGCCGTCGACAGGTTGTAACGGTGGTTGCTGCCGCCGCCGATCTCGACCGCGGCCTTCTCGAAGACGCGCATGCCCGGCGTGGTCTTGCGCGTGTCGACGAGCACGGTCTTGGTTCCCTCGAGCGCCGCGGCCATGCTGTGCGTGTAGGTAGCGATGCCGCTCATGCGCTGCAGGTAGTTGAGCGCCACGCGCTCACCCGAAAGCAGCACGCGCGCATCGCCCCGCACCTGACCCACATGGTCGCCGGCATGCACCTCGTCGCCATCCGAAACATCGAACAACACGGAGCTCTGCGGATCCAGCAGCTCAAAGGTGCGAGCGAATACGTCCAGGCCGGCGATAATGCCATCGGCCTTGGCGATGAGCTCAACGGTAGCGGGGCGCGCCGTGGGGCACACGCTCGCCGTACTCACGTCCTCAAACGTGATGTCCTCGCGCAGAGCCTGCAAAATCAGATCATCGACGACGAGCTTCATGGTAATGGGATTCATGGTCTACTCCTCCACGGCCTGTGTGCCGGCAGCACGGGCCAAATCATCGATTGCAAGGGTCTCGGCGCTCAGGGCGCGGTGACGTCCGTCAAGCGCGGGCTCACCGGCCTGCTCCACGGTCAGCGACTCGCCGGTGCGCATACGCCAAGCAGCGCGGCGGCCCCAAACTAGGGACTCGAGCAGGCTGTTGGAAGCTAGACGATTCTTGCCGTGAACACCGTTGCAGGCCGTCTCGCCAGCGGCGTAGAGCTCGGGCATCGAGGTGCGGCCGTCCTTGTCGACCCACACGCCGCCCATAAAGTAGTGCTG
>CAUBVH010000044.1 GCA_958439425.1 uncultured Collinsella sp. | reverse complement strand
CATATCGTTGGGGCCAGGCCCGATTTTGCCTCTTGACAATGTCCTGCTCATATTAAAAGGAACGTCCCTAAGTGCCGACTGGATGCATTAGGAGTATCATCGTCTGCGCAAATAAGCACGAAAGAGCATATTAGAGATTGAGAGCGTATGGCAGACACCGCATCTAAGCACATTGACATGACCACCGGCTCGCTATGGCGCAATATTCCCCTGTTCGCCTTCCCCGTGGCCGCCACGAGCATCTTGGAGCAGCTGTCGAACCTCATCGCCACGGTCATCATCGGTAACTTCTCGGGCGACCAGGGAACCCTCGCCATGGCGGCGGTCGGCTCCAATGTTCCGCTTACCAGTCTTATGCTCAACCTTTTTATTGGCATGTCGCTTGGCTCCAACGTGGTCATCGCCAACGCTATCGGCCGCAACGATCAGAACATGGTCAAACGCGCCGTCCATACCTCGATTTTAATGGCACTCGTGGGCTTTGCCGTCATCGCACTGGGCGAGATCTTTGCCGAGCCCATGCTCGCTGCGCTCAACGTGCCTGCCGAGACCATGCCGCTCGCTTCGCTCTACCTGCGCGTCTTTTTGCTCAGCATGCCCTCGATCTTGCTCTACAACTTTGAGGCCGCGATCTTCCGCTCCGTCGGCATCACCCGCATGCCGCTGCAGGCGCTTGCCGTGTCCACCGTCCTCAACATTGGCCTGGACCTCATCTTTGTCCCCGTACTCCACTGGGGCGTCGCGGGCGTCGCCATCGCCACCGCCATCGCCTACACCGTCAGCGCCGCAACCCTCTTTGTCCGTCTGCTCAAGACCGACTCCGTCGTCCGCGTCACCCCACGCGACCTTGCCATCGACCTCGTCGCCCTCAGGCGCATCGTCAAGATCGGCCTGCCCGCCGGCATCCAGAGCGCCGTCTTTGCCGTCGCCAACATCATCATCCAGTCCGCCATCAACAGCTTGGGCACCGAGGTCATGGCGGCATCCAGCGCTGCCATGAGCCTGGAGTACGTGTGCTACAACCTGCTCAACAGCTTTAGCCAGGCCTGCACCACCTTTGTGGGACAAAACCACGGTGCCCGCCAAATCGACCGCTGCACCAAGACGCTCAAGGTCTGCCTGGTCGAAGGCGGTATCGTCGCGCTCACCACCATCGTCATCATCGTAGGCTTGGGGCGCGAGATCCTATCGCTCTTTAACAGCGACCCCAACATCGTCTCGATCGGCTACATCCGCGTGTGTTCGATCTTCCCTGCCTACGCCTTTAGCATGTTCTACGAAAACATGTCCGGCTACCTGCGCGGCTTTGGCATCTCGCTCATGCCCGCCCTCATCACCATGATCTGCGTCTGCGGTATTCGCTTCTATTGGGTATTCTGCGTGTTCCCGCACTTCCGCACCTTTGCGAACATCATGATGGTCTACCCCATCAGCCTGGGCACCACGGCGTTCTTTATGGTCGTAGCGGTACTACTCTGTCACCCGGCACGCACCTATCGCGCCGCCCAAGCCAAAGCGACAGCCCGCTAAACACCGCACTCAACGCCATGCCAGTCATTAATTGACAATATGCGAGCTCATATAGTCGATAAAGCGCCTCGTGGCGATAGGCATGGTGTCCCAGCTGCGCCAAGCCGCCACGACGTCGCGCGAGGGAGCATGCACGATGGGGCGCACACAAATATCGGCCCGCATGCCCTCGACGGTACGGCGGTAGAGCATGCTCACACCGAGGCCCTCCTCCACCATCGCCATAATGGTGTAGTCATCGGTGACCTCACTCGTCACATGCGGCGATAGCCCGTGCGCGGCAAACGCATCGAGCACCAGACTCTGTTCGCCCTCATCCAGCAGCACAAACGGTTCGGACGCCAGGTCGGCAAGCGTCACCTTTTCCTTTGCCGCCAGTGGATGGACGGCTGGCAACAACGCCACCAGCTCGTCGTGATAGACCACGCGTTTCTCGAGCCCCTCGGTAAATCCACGCGCTGTAAAGCAAAAGTCGACCACGCCATCGTGCACCCACTGGGCATTGCGCGTGTAATCGCCCTGCTTGAGGGTAAAGCGCACGCCCGGATGCAGGGCCCCAAAGTCGCGGATCACGCGCGGCAGCACGGTACGGCTCACGTTGGTAAACGTCGCAATACGAATGTCGGTCGACGAAAGCCCTAGCAACTCCTGGCGCTTGCCCTCAAGCTCGGCCTCGGCCGTTACGATCTGGCGCAGATACGGCAGATACTGTTTGCCGTCGCGCGTAAGCGAGACGCCCTGCTTGCCGCGCTCGATAATCGTAGTGCCCAGCTCGCGCTCGAGTGCCTTGACGGCCTGGCTCACCGCACTTTGTGTATAGCCCAGCTCATCGGCCGCGCCCTTAAGGCTGCCGCGATCGACTACCATACAAACAATCTGATACCGCGATGCCATCGTGCCTCCACATCGATGTAGCTATAAAACGTTTTGCCAGGGCTTTTTCTGCCAACATTAGTATTTCTTAATCATACTGAAGATACATTCGCTTTACTACATCCACATCTGGGAGCAGAATCCTTGTTACGAAACCGTTCCGTAACAAAAGGAGTCCCATGGATCGCAAAAAAGCAATCGCGCTCTCATTTTCCGTTCCCGTCGCATGGGGCTTTTCGTATCCCCTCATGAAGATTGGCATGGACAGCATGAACGCCACGAGCATCGTCGCGCTACGCTGCATCATCGCCTTTGTGGCCTGCCTGCTGCTCTTCCACAAACGCGCGTTCCGCGTCAACCGCGACCTTATGGTTCGCGCCGCTATCATCGGCGCCATCATGGCAACCGAGCTCACCTGCATGTGCCTGGGCTCCAGCCTCACCTCTGCCTCCACTGCCGGCTTTTTGCAGAGCCTGACGGTCGTAATCGTGCCGTTTGCCAACGCCGCCCTGCTGCGCCGCGCCCCCGAGCGCAAAGTGCTCGTCGGCACCGCCATCGTCACCTGCGGTATGTTGCTGCTCTCGGGCGCCGACTTCACTAGCCTGAACCCGGGCGCGCTCATCATGCTGCTCTCCGCCTTTGTCTACGCCGGACACATCATTGTCGCCAAGCGGTTTGTCGAAGAAGTCGATCCGCTGTCCCTGGGCGTTTGGCAGCTGGGCTTTGGCGGCCTGTTCTCGGGCATTGCCGCATGCGTCTTTGGCGGTTTCACACTTCCCAGTACGCCCAGCGAGATCGTGGTCGTCGTTGCCCTCGCGCTCATCTGCTCTGCCTACGGCTTTATCACCCAAACGCTCGTGCAGCCCCACGTGCCCGCCGAGACCACCGGCTTTGCCTTCTCGCTCGAGCCGGTCTGCTCCGCTGTCTTCTCGTTCTTCCTGGTCGGCGAGGTCCTGAGCCCCATCGCCTTCCTGGGTGCAGCTCTCATCCTCACCGGCGTCATGGTGGCAACCGTCGAGCTTCCGCGCCTTCGTGCACATGGACAGGCTCGCATGGCAGGAGCGCCCGAGCACGTCTCGTAGACCCCACTCCTTATGCAGCCGCGGCATAAAGGCAACCGGTGCGCCTTTACAATAGATGTCAACAGAGCATCTGCCATAAAGGAGCCCCATGGACACCGCAACCCGCGACCACAACATAGCAACTTGGTTGAGCGATGCGCCGCAGCCGGTACGTGAAACTACGAACCAGCTGCTCGAGCGCATCGCCCTTTTGCGTGCCGAGCAGACCATCTACCCGGCACAAGACGACATTCTCAATGCCCTCGCCTACACGCCGGCCGACCAGGTCAAAGTTGTCATCTTAGGTCAGGACCCCTATCACGGGCCCAACCAGGCCATGGGACTGTCGTTCTCGGTCCCCGCGACGCAAACCAAGTTGCCGCCGAGCCTGCGCAACATCTACAAGGAACTCAAAGCCGATCTGGGTTGCCCCATTCCCGCCACGGGAGATCTAACCCCATGGGCACAACGGGGCGTCCTGCTCCTCAACACCACGCTCACCGTACGCGAGCATGCCGCGAACTCGCACGCCAAACTGGGCTGGAGTACCCTGACCGACTACGTTATCGAACGCTGCTGCCAGCTGCCCCAGCCGGTCGTCTTTTTGGCATGGGGCCGCTTTGCTCAGCAAATGGTTGAGGGCAAGCTCGCCGCGAGCGGCGCGGGCAAGACAGCCGATAAGTTCTGTCTGGCCTCCACGCACCCCTCGCCGCTTTCGGCCAACCGTGCCACGGCAGAACTCCCCGCTTTTATGGGGTCGCGCCCCTTCTCCGCTGCCAATCGGCTACTCGAACAGCACGGCTCGACCCCCGTCAACTGGACTTGCCTCGGCTAAAAATCGATACATCAAAAACGCGCCCGACGGCTTTCCATCGGGCGCGTTTCCTATTCGGGCCAAATAAATTGTGTGCGGCCGGCCTCGCCGCCATCGATCAACAGGCTCTGCCCGGTCATAAACCGGTTGGTCACGCCCACAAAGTAGATCCACTCGGCGATCTCTTGGGCGGTGGCCCAGCGCTTAAGCGGCGTGAGCTCCATAATCTGGCTCCACAGGTGTTCGTCTTCCATCACGCAACGGTTGAGCGGCGTGATAACGCCGCCCGGGTCCACACTGTTGGCGATGGCCTGCGGTGCCAGGCGGTTTGCAAGGTTCTTGGTGTAGGCGATTACGCCGCCCTTGCTGGCGGCATAGGCGGGAAACTCCGATCCCGTATGCCCGCTCGCCGACCCCACATTGACCACGGACTTGATAGCCGGCGCCGGCTTGGCGGCAAGCCCCTCCCCCACAAAGGCGTAGCGCTCGGTCACGTTGATGGTGCCACACAGGTTGGCAGCGATATCGTCGGCCGAATCCTGCGTGCCGGCAACGTTCACGATCACCTGGGGTTCAAGGTCGCCTGGAAACGAGTCCGGCTCGCGAACATCAACGATCAGATGGCGGTAGCGCTCGTGTTCGATCGCCGCCGGCAGCAGGTCAAAGCCCACGACCTCGTGGCCCTCGTCCAAAAAGCGCTGCACGCACGCGGCTCCGATACCGCCCGAAGCGCCCGTGATCAAAACCCGCATACTTGCTCCTTAGGCGGTTGCGTGGCGCTCGAGGTACTCGGAGCCCACATTCTCGCGCTCCCAGCCGCGCACGACCTTGTAGCCCACGGGGCTCAAGAAGACCTCGCACAGCAGCTCGGCAACAGCGCCGGTCAGCGAGCACATAAGGACCTGTACCCAGGTCCAACCAAAGAACGTGTGGCTTACCACAATGGCAAAGACCAGGTTGTCGATAAACTGGCCAATGCCCGTGGACACATAGGAGCGAAAGGCAAAGCTCGCAAAATTATTCTTTTTGAGCATGCGGCCGAGCGACTGGTTGAGCGTGGAGTTAACCACGGCAGAGACAAGCATTGCCAGCGAAGAGCCCAGCACCACGTACCAGGTGCCGCCGATAGTGGCGTTAAGGGCGTTGTTGACCTCGATCATGCCCGTGTCGTAGTAGGCGCCCCACATGCCGGGCGTGAGCGAGCATGCCCAAAAGCACAGGCTCACGGCCAGGTTGACCAGCAGCGCGAGGATAGAGATTTTGATGGATGCCTTGGCGCCAAAGCGCTTGCAGATCATGTCCTGGCACAAAAACGAAACCCAGCTCACCACAAAGCCGCAATCGAGCGCCAGGTACGGCAGGCTGATAAGCTCTTTGTTGGCCAGCAAGTTCATCATGATAACGCTCACGATAAACAGCGAAACCGTTGCCGCGGGAATGCTCCGCAACAGGACCTTGTAGTCCTCCATGACCTTCTTGATCATTATGTACTCCTTTGGTTTTAGGTTTAACGAGCAGGATATCGGACCCGAACTGCTCGGACGCCTCGGTCTTGAGACGACGGTGGGTATGATAGCCGCTCACACGGCATCAGGCAAGCAAACGGCGCGGCAGCCCCGCAGGGCCACCGCGCCGGTGCACTAAAACGTTACGTTGCCAAACTCCGACAGGACAAGGTCGGGGTTGTGGTCGGTCGCCCAGTCCACGTTCCACGGGCTCGTGAACAGCAGCAGCTTACCGCCGCGCATGTCCTCGACGCGCAGCGTGTCGCGCGTGAGCGAAAGGCCCGGGATATCGATGGTATCGGGGTCGTTCTGGATCCAGCGGATGTCCGTATAGGGCAGTGGCTGGCGACGAACCTCAACACGGTACTCGGCCTTAAGGCGGCGCTCGAGCACCTCAAACTGCAGCACACCGACCACGCCCACAATAACGCTCTCCATGCCGGCGCCCAGCTCGCGGAAGATCTGGATGGCACCCTCCTGGGCAAGCTCCTCCATGCCCTTCACGAACTGCTTGCGCTTGAGCGTGTCCACCTGCGTGATGCGGGCAAACATCTCGGGGGCAAACGTCGGGATCTGCGGATACTGCACGTGGTGCTTGCCGGAGCACACGGTGTCGCCGATGCTAAAGATGCCCGGGTCGAACAGACCCACGATATCGCCCGCATAGGCCTCGTCCACGATGGCGCGGTCGTCGGCCATCATCGAGGTGCCCGTAGCCAACTTGAGTTTGCGGTTGCCCTGCACATGGAAGGCATCCATGCCGCGCTCAAACTTGCCCGAGCAAATGCGCACAAAGGCGATGCGGTCGCGGTGGTTCTTGTCCATGTTGGCCTGGATCTTAAACACAAAGCCGCTAAAGTCGTTCTCGGCGGGCGCGACCGGTTCGCTGGTGAGCGTATCGGTATAGGCGCGCGGCGTCGGGGCAAGGCGCAGGAACTCCTTAAGGAAGGGCTCCACGCCAAAGTTGGTGAGCGCCGAGCCAAAGAACGCCGGGCTCAGCTTGCCGCAGGCCACGGCATCCAGGTCGAGCTCGTCGCCGGCGCCATCGAGCAGCTCGATGTCGTCCATCAGATTCTTATGGTTCTCCTCACCGATGAGCTCATCCATGGAAGGATCGCCCAGCTCGGCCTCGACCTCGGCGACCTTCTTGGTGGCGTTGGCGTGGCCGTCGCCCTCAAAGGCGATAACGCGACGGGTCTGACGGTCGAACACACCGCGGAAGTTGCGGCCGCTGCCGATCGGCCAGTTCATGGGATACGTATTGATGCCCAGGACGTTCTCGATCTCTTCCATGAGCTCAAACGGATCGCGAGCCTCGTGGTCGAGCTTGTTCACAAAGGTGAAGATGGGAATGTGGCGCAGCGTACAGACCTTAAAGAGCTTTTTGGTCTGGGCCTCGACGCCCTTGGCGCCATCGATGACCATGACCGCGGCGTCGGCGGCCATAAGGGTACGGTAGGTATCCTCCGAGAAGTCTTGGTGGCCGGGGGTATCGAGGATGTTGACGCAGGCGCCGTTGTAGGTGAACTGCAACACCGAGGAGGTAACGGAGATACCGCGCTCCTTCTCGATGTCCATCCAGTCCGAGACGGCATGCTTGGCCGAGCTCTTGCCCTTGACCGAGCCGGCGGTCTGGATGCTGCCGGTATAGAGCAGCAGCTTCTCGGTAAGCGTGGTCTTACCGGCGTCCGGGTGGCTGATGATCGCGAATGTGCGGCGCGACGAGTTTTCATCCGACAGGCTTGCCATGCGGATCCTTTCTTGCATTGAGTGCATTACGTCGTTGTAACCGCACTATTGTAGCCGCGAAACCTCGCCATAGGGCACCTATCAGGACAAATTCATCAGCCAAGCTCGCTGCGCACCGGACAGCTGCCTTAAGCATT
>CAUBVH010000043.1 GCA_958439425.1 uncultured Collinsella sp. | reverse complement strand
TCGAGCGGCAACATGGACCCGAGCCACGTGCTCAGCGCCATGGGCATTGGTCGCGAGCAGGCACTGGGCGCACTGCGCATTTCCTTCGATGACCGCGTGGATCCGAGCGATCTGGACGACTTTGCAAGTGTGCTGCTCTCGATCGTAGGTGCCGCATGATCGTCTCCGAGCTTGAACGTGCGCTGCTGGCGCGCTACCCCAAGGCGGACGCCGAGGGCTGGGATCATGTTGGGCTATCTGTGGGAGATCCCGCTGCAAAGATCACCGGTGTTGCCTGCGCACTTGACGCGACCGAGGCCAACGTGCACCGCGCTCTCGAGGCGGGCGCCAACGTGCTGCTGACCCATCATCCCATCTATATCAAGGCGCCCGAGGCCTTTTGTCCGGCCGATTCCGCACGTCCCCAGTGCAGCGCTGCGCTGTACGAAGCGGCTCGTTGCGGCGTGAGCATCATCTCGCTTCACACCAACCTGGACCGATCGCACGAGGTGCGCGTTCGCCTGAGTGAGTTGCTGGGCGCTGAGCCCATGAGCTCGCTGGAGCATGTGGGCGAGCCTGAGCTCACCGGTCTGGGCGCACTCGCGACCCTCCACGACGTCTACAGCCTGCGCGATCTCGCCAACCGTGCCGCCACAGCCTATGGCAGCGACCCGCGCGTATGGGGCGAGGCCGAGCACCCGTGCCGCACCGTCGCCATTCTGGGCGGCTCCCTGGGCGACTTTGGTGAGCTTGCCATTGCCGCCGGTGCAGATGTCATCGTGACCGGTGAGGCCGGCTACCACGTGGCCCAGGATCTTGCCTTGCGCGGGCTGCCGGTGATCTTGCTCGGCCACGACCGCTCCGAGGGACCGTTCGTTGATATCTTGATGAACTCTGCAGTTGACGCCGGGGTCGACCCCCGTCATACGATTAAAATACTGAACCCTTGCCAATGGTGGACTGTGACAAAAGGAGAGAACTTATGAGCGCCGGCGCTACGCTACTCAAGCTGCAACAGATCGATTTGGAGCTCGCCCGCAACAAGAGCGAACTTGCCAATATGCCGGAGCTCAAGGAGCTCGCTTCCAAGCGCAAGACCTATGTGAAGCTCAAGTCCGAGATGACCAAGCTCTACGCCCAACGCAAGGATCTGGACATTGAGCTCGACGATCTCAACACCACCGAGATTCAGACCAATAACGCCATCGAGGCCGCCAAGAAGCGTCACGTCGATGGTTCTGACTACCGCGAGGTGCAGGACCTGGAGAACGAGCTTGCCACCCTGGCCAAGCGCCTGGACAAGATCGAGCACACCCGCAAGGACGTCGTTGTCGCCCATAAGGAGGCGCTCGACCGCGAGACTCGCGCGCAGGCCATCATCGCCAAGTTCGAGGAGGGCGTGAAGGCCGATACCAAGGCCGCCCGCGCCAAGGCCGCCGACCTGCAGGCCCAGATCGATGCCGCTACCAAGGAACGCACCGCTCTTGCCGCTACGCTGCCGACCGACGTGCTCACCGACTACGAGCGCCTGCTCAAGCAGTTCCGCGGCCTGGCTGTTGAGACCATCCAGGGTAACATCCCTACGGTCTGCCACACCGCGCTGCAGGCTTCGTCCATGAGCGACCTCAGCCACGACGGTAGGTCAATTACGCACTGCCCGTACTGCCACCGCCTGCTGGTGCTCCCGAGCAAGGAAGCGTAAACGATGGCGGCGCCCAACAATTCAATGCAGCTTGAGGGAAAAACGATCCTGCTGGGTATTACCGGCGGGATCGCCGCCTATAAGTCGTGCAATATCGTGCGCCTGCTGCAAAAGCACGGCGCGCGTGTCAAGGTCGTTATGAGCGAGCATGCCACCGAGTTTGTGGGCCCGCTCACCTTCCGTGCGCTCACCAACGAGCCCGTCGCCGTGGGCCTGTTCGACGTCCCCTCCGACCCCATCCACCACATTTCACTGGCCCAGGAGCCCGATTTGGTGGTCGTGGCGCCCGCGACGGCCAATATCATCGCCAAGATGGCCAACGGCATTGCCGATGACCTGATTTCTACGACGCTACTCGCCACGCCGCGACCCATTGTGATCGCGCCGGCCATGAACAATGGCATGTGGAAGGCGCCGGCAACCCAGGCCAATATGGCCACGCTGCGCGACCGCGGCGTCCACGTGGTGGGACCCGGCAGTGGCTACCTTGCCTGCGGCGACGTGGACACGGGGCGCATGAGCGAGCCCGAGGAAGTCGTCGAGGCCGTCTGCAAGGTGCTGAACCCCGTGCCCCAGGACCTTGCGGGCAAGCGCATCGTGATTACCGCCGGCCCCACGCACGAACCGATCGACCCTGTGCGCTTCATTGGCAACCGGTCGTCGGGCAAGATGGGTATCGCCCTGGCGGGGGAGGCCGCTCGCCGCGGTGCTGCGGTAACGCTTGTCCTGGGACCGACATCGCTCGATGTTCCCCACGGCGTGGAATGCGTACGCGTGCAAACCGCCGCTGAAATGCTGCAGGTGGCTCTGGGCGCCTTTCAGACGGCCGATGCGGCCATTTGTGCCGCAGCCGTCGCCGACTACACCCCCGCAGCCCCTGCCGACCATAAGCTCAAAAAGGCCAACGAGCGCCTGAATCGCATCGAACTGGTCGAGACAGTCGATATCCTGGCCGAGCTTTCGCGCCAAAAGGGGGAACGGTGCGTGATAGGCTTTGCGGCCGAGACCGATAACGTCGTGGAGTACGCGCAGCGAAAGCTCGCCCGCAAGGGTTGCGATGCCATTATCGCCAACGATGTCTCGCGTGCTGATTCGGGATTTGGAACCGATACGAACAAGGCCTGGATCGTGAGCACAGCGGGTACGCAAGAACTTCCCGTGCTAACAAAACCCCAGCTCGCAGATACAATTTTGGACTTGCTTCAAAATTTGTAAAAAAGTTCTTGCACAAGGGCAAAGTTTCGGGTTAATATACTCCCTGTTGCGAGCGAGAGCAGAGCAACAAACAAAAGCTTCGGGACGTGGCGCAGCTTGGTAGCGCACTTGACTGGGGGTCAAGGGGTCGCTGGTTCGAATCCAGTCGTCCCGACCAGAAGTTTGCAGGTCAGGCACCTAGTGCCTGACCTTTTTTGTTTTAAGCAATTGCTTAATTTTGATTAAGCAACAGGGTGCCAAAAATCTACCTGCGCGATAGCCGCTTTTTGCGACTACTTGAGCGTTTTGCACGCGCTTGAGCCGATTTATTAACGCGTTATGAATCTACATACGCGTAGCTGGTATACAGTGGAGTACAGGCTGTATTTATCGCGGCGATTACACAGATATAGCAACTGTAATGAACAAGCGTGTCGCTGTATTTATTCCAGTAGTTCACTTGATCGGTGGACAAGTGGGCTGTTGCAACGAAATGCCAAGCGGGATGGACTCCATACGAGGACGCCGCAGGAGTAATGGCGGGGGAGTGCGGCAGGCGCTCTGAGAGCCGCTGTATGACCCCATTTCACCTCAATCCGACCACCTGTGCCACGAACCTCAAATTGTTCGAGTAATCGCCAAAAGAAAAGCCCGCACGGGGTCGCGCGGGCTAGGAGCCTAGGTTAGAAGGAGAACGCGGGGAGGACGCAACTCGAGCCCGCCGCGGCGCCGGTGTTGCTCAACGGACCGCCGTTGTTGTAGACATAAAGGAAGTGCGTTGAGTTGTCCGGATTCACCGAACGCTCCCACCAAGGGCAACCAATCTGCAGACAGGCATTACCAAAATAGCTCTCCGTCACCTTACCCTTGAACGCCTCGAACTGGATGCCCTCGGAGGAAGTCCAGGGATGGCTGGATGCCCAGTGAGAGATAGGGACAATCTCGGAATAGCTGAGCAGAAACAGCCTGTCGGAAGTCGTGGTGACGGTGGCGTTCTTGTTCTCATCACCACTCCCGACGTTGTTCGTGAGCTTCCTGACCGATTTCACCTTGGACTGGAAATCGGACGGCATGAGGTTCCAGATCTCGCCGGAGTTCATCTTCGGGCGGAGTTCCGCGCTAGAGCCAATCCTCCTCGCACACATAGCCGTTCGTATAGAGCACGTCGACGTAGCGGAGGGCCTTTTCCGTCGACCATGCGCCCACGGAGAGGCCCATGACTGCCGGCGCGATGCTGTCGAGCAGGTCCACGCCCCTCGTGAGGAGGATTCGCCCGGCCTCATCGGGGGCCGCTCGGAACAGCTCGTACGGCATCCCCGTCATGAACGCGAGGTCCAGATCGTCCAGGACGAGCCCGCCGACGCCCACGCAGGCGAGGTTGACGGCGTTCGCGAGCTCCAGGAACGGACCCCGCATAGATGGCGGGACGATCCTCGGCGAGGGGAAAGTGGCGACGATCATCCCCGTCTCGCACAGACGGCATGAGATTTGGAGCGGGATTCGCGCGTCGACGGCGAGATGCGCCTGGTCCTCCATGACCTCGACGACGTTCCCGTGCATGACGATCCCCAGCCCGCTCATGGGCCTGTACCTGCCGTCGGCCCTCACCCTTTCCCGGACGATTCGCTCCAACAGATCGGCATTTGAGGGCTGCCCGCCTTCGATAATTTCCATCGATAACCTCCCTTGTTTGCCGCCCGCATAGCCGGCGTCCCGTCATGCGCTCGGGGCGCAGCCCCCAGCGTGAGCAATTTAAGTATAGACGCCCATCAGGACAGCCGGGGACACCCAGAACGCAGGAGAGCGCCACGAGGTGCCCCCATCATTCAAAGCGGTATCCCGTCCCTAAACGCATGCCGCTTAGTACCCCAAAAGCGACGCCAGGATACGCCTCGGGAAGAGGGCCCCAGGGGGATGCAGAAGACCCTCGACGTCATCATCGCGATGATCCGCGAGACGCTCGACGTGATAACGCCCAACGACGCCACGAGCGCCCAAGGGACACCACAGTGCCATCGGAATCGCGCATCTAAGGCAGATCGGGAACGGTGCAAATACGGGCGGAACGTCCACGCGAAAGCAGACGGGCCGCCCGATAGCGAATTCCTGACGGTTGCGATGCCCTAGCGTACCAGCATTACCTCTTGACGGATACGACCGCCTTGATGAGGGCGTGGTCGAATATATGCCCTTCCACCTTGAACCCCTCTTCGTCCTGGATGTAGACCACACTATCCTTGATATCCTCGCTGACCGTGAGACCGGGGCCAACCAGTATGTGGTCAATCGATGTAAGGGCTTCGTCAGGGGTTCCCGAGGGACTGTAAGTCAACGCGCCCTTCGCGGCATCATTAAAATTACGCCCGTCGAGCAGGGATTTGTAGTCGCGTTTATTCCTCCGCTTGTAGTCGCCGTTATCGGAAGTGCGATTCGGGCTCAACTTCTTCCCGCTATTGAAATCCCCCACGATGATGTCGTATTTCGCGCCATGCGACTCGAGGAGAGCGAGCTTACGCGCTATCTCCGCGGCGGGAGTCAAATTTTCATCGCCCCCTGCATGAACCACGAGGGCGTTGATTTGCTGTCCATCATCGTGGATAACGAACGGTACGTAACGGTTCTTCAAGCCGTATTTGTCGTCGATGAATTCTTGCGGGATGTCCGGAACTTCGCTTATCAGCCCCCGCCTGGCGACCACGATCGTCTTGAGTAGCTGATAAGGAGTCTGGAAACCCTCGATGTAATCGAACCCGGCGGAGTCGAGATCCTGCCCGATTTTATCGGAGAGTTCCTTGTCTACGCCGGGACCTGAAACCTCATGCAGGACCAGCACCGTTTCCGTTTCCGCGTCCATAGGTTTGACGATCCCGTGGAAAATCGCTTCCCACGCGTTTCTCTCCCGTCTGTAAAACTTCTGGTCCGGCTCGTCCTCCTCCTGGAAATACATGTTGGTATTCAATGACTTGATCGTGACTGACATATATACTGCTTCCCTTCCGGCCTAACCCAGCCAGCCGTCCTCTTGTCGGCGGTGCCTTCAGCATCGTCGACAAGAGAGCCCATACCGATAGACTCATCATAAAGCCACGTGCGGACAGGAAATATGCTCGATGCCCACGAAGATCGCCATTCTCTGGCGCATGGGAGAGAAGGGGCATGGCCAAGGACGATCACGGCTTCACCGAGCAGGACATTCACAGCCGATAAGACGCAATCGTTGGCCATACCGTGACCAACGTCGATAAAGCAGTCGTCCTGGCAGTATCGGCGGCATCCAGCAACAAGGGCCGCATCGGCGCCGTCATGTTGAAAAGTTAAGGGCGTCCAGACCCATCGTTGTCCGAAACGAAACGGGGCGGCACGAGCCCCGTACCGCCCCGACAAATCCAATATTTCACCGTTTCCCGAGGATGCCGACCGACAAGGTCCATTTTTGTCAGCCGAGCCCCGGCCCAGAGTACCTGCCGGTCTCCGAGTCGTAGGCCAGCACCGCGACCTCGCCGTGCTCCATGACGTTTGAGTCGACATAGTAGTGGCTCTCGCCGTCGAACCAGACCCCCCGGTACCCGGCGATACCGCTCACGGTCTCGGTGCTGACGTGGCCCGCGATGACGTCGAGGTCGAAGTGCTGCCCGACATACATCGGGGGCATCGCCGTGAAAAATTCCCCAGGAGTTCCGGGCTTCCACCAATCGACGCCCGCCTCCTCGTAGATGCCGGCATGGACGAACACCTGCCCGAACGGTGACTCCCAGTAGTACGGGAGCTTCCCGACCCACCTGATGACGTCCCCGTGGGCTTTCCTCATGCGCCCCACCGTGTAGCGGTACGCCTCCTCGAAGCGCTTCAGGACGAGGAGGTGCCGCACGTGCTCGAACTCATCCAGCTCGAGGAAGGACCTCGCGGTCGCCAGGTTGCTGTCGGCGAGCTTCCACCCCTGCGCGAAGTCGGGGTCGTCCACATTGGACATGTACTCCAAGAGCTGCTCCTCATGGTTCCCCCGAAGGGCGATGACGCGCCCAGCGTAGCGCTCCTGGAGCCCCATGACGGTCCTGAACACCCCGAGCGAGTCGGGGCCCCTGTCGCAGTAGTCGCCGAGGAGGACCAGCATGGAATCCTCGGACTCAAGGTCGACAGTCTCCAGGGCCTTCAGAAATGGCTCAAGGCATCCATGGATATCCGACATGCAGTAAATGCGCATACATCTGCCTCCTCAGGATTAGTGTCTGGTCGCGGGCGCCCGCTCGCCAAAGACAGAGCGGTACTCTGTCTTTGGCGAAGCGCAGCACCCAGCGTGAGCAATTTCAGTATAGACGCTCATCAGGACAGCCGAGGACACCCGGAACGCAGGAGGGTGCCACGATGTGGCCTCATCATTCGAAGCGGCACCCCGTCCCAAAACGTATGCCGTCCGGCACGACCGACAGCCGAGCCTTGCGCCCCGTTCGAGCGGCGCCAGAACCCCGTGCCGGAATCCACGCAGCCGATGGCAGGGGAATTCAGCCGAGGCCATCGAGGGGCCGACCTAGGGACGGCGCCCCAGTCCTCGAAGGATTTCCACCGCCCCTTACAGGCCTGGATAAATTTAACGGTTGATTCAATCCGGCTGAATAAGCCGAGCATGGGCCGGTTGGCATAATGCAAGGTAAAAAGGCAGATGCGGCCGTACGCCGGTGCGGGGTTCGGGTGATGCGATAGGATGTGATACACGTATTACATCTAACCGGGAGGTGCATAATGGCAACCGCCACCGCAGCCCTGAGAATCCCCGAGGACCTCGCGGACAGGTACGACCGCTTGGCGAAGTCGACGGGCCGCACGAAAACCTTCTACATGGCGGAGGCCCTCGCCGCCGAGATAGACAGGCTCGAATACGAGTACGGCCTCATGAATTATCCGGGAAGCGTTTGGTTGCGAGGCATGCCGGTGTGAGGGCCTGATTCGTC
>CAUBVH010000042.1 GCA_958439425.1 uncultured Collinsella sp. | reverse complement strand
AGCTGCGGAAACGCGGGACCCGTCCAGGCTGTTGCGTTGAGATTGAAAATCAACCCGTCCATGACAACGGGGTCTGGCTTAAAACCAAACCCCGTTTCACGTAAAACATTGTAAGCAGAGCGCTTTACTTTTGACGATACTCGTCGGCCAGCTGCTTCCAGGCGGGCAGTGAGTTAACGATAGTCTCGTAGCTCACACAGTAGCCCAAGCGGAACCAGCCCGGCATGCCAAAACTGTCCGAGGGCACCGCGAGCAGTTCGTACTTCTTCGCGCGCTCGCAGAACGCATTCGCATCGGGCTCCAGCGCCTTCACCCACAAGTAGAATGCACCATCCGGCTCAACATAGGTGTAGCCGTACTCCGCTAGTGCATCGGTAAGCGCGGTGCGGTTGCGCGCATAGGCCTCGACATCGCTCGGTTCATCAATGCAGTCGATGATTACACGCTGGAAGAGGGCCGGTGCGCACACGAAGCCCAGCGTGCGGGCGGCACCGGCAACGGCCGGCATCAGGTGAGCAGCCTGCGGATTGGTATTGGGAACCAAAATCCAGCCCACACGTTCACCCGGTAGCGAAAGGGACTTGGAATACGAATAGCACACGATGGTGTGCTCATAGATCGAAGGCACCCAGGGCACTTCGGCGCCATACACAATCTCGCGATACGGCTCATCCGAGATAAGCATGATCGGATTCTCGGGATCGCGCTTGGCGTTGACCTCGCGTAAAACATTGGCCAGTCGCGTCAGGGTATCGCGCGTATACACGGCGCCCGTCGGGTTATTCGGTGAGTCGATGATGACAGCTGCCGTTTTATCGGTAATCGCCTTGAGCACATTACCCACGCTCAGCTGGAACGCATCTTCATCGGCGAGCGCCTCAACACACGTACAGCCGGCCTTCTCAATCCAAACGCGATACTCCGGAAAGTATGGGGCGATAACAATAACCTCGTCGCCCGGGTTCGTAACGGCGTTGAGCGTGCAGGTGAGCGAAGCCGCCGCGCCTACCGTCATAAAGACATCCTTGCCCTCGTAGCTCGTGCCAAAACGGCGGTTGAGCGACACGGCCACAGCGGAACGGCACTGCGGCAGTCCCGGTGCAGGCGTGTATCCATGCAACTGATCGCTCGGCAGCTCCAAAGCCTTCTTAATGGATTCAGCCACGGCAGCAGGCGCCGGAACGCTCGGGTTGCCCAGCGAAAAATCGAACACGTTTTCCGCGCCGATTTGTGCCTTGCGCTCAAGGCCGTAGCTAAAGATCTCGCGGATGATGGAGCTTTCCGCACCGCGCGCATACATAGTATCGTTGATCATCTGTTCCCCTTTCGCATAGGCGCTATTGTACGCTTTAGCCGAGCAAAGCGCCGCAGCAATGTTGATTGGGGACAGACTTAAATGAGCGTTTTCACGCATTTAAGTCTGTCCCCAATCAACATATCGCTCAAAAGAAAGAGCCTCCACAGGTTTCCCCGCAGAGGCTTTCGCTACAAGAACTATTTGTCGGCGTCGGTGTTGCCGTCAGCGTTGACAGCATTGCCATCACCGGCATCATCGGATGCGGCTTCGGCATCCTCCTGCATGGCCGCCTGCGCAAAGGCCGCGGCATCAGCCGCCAGCTCCTCCTCGCTCATGCGAGGCGAGCGCTTCTTGGTCGGCATGCCGGCCGCCTTGGCGTTGCGCTCCTCCTTGGCCGCCAGGATATCGCCCTCGCGCTCAAGGTAAGCATCCCACTCGTTGTCGAGCAGGGCGTTCACGGCGTCGCCTTCGACGGTCTCGCGCTCAAGCAGCACCTTGGCCATCAGGTCGAGCTGATCGCGACGGGCATCCAGGATCTCGACCGCACGACGATGGGCCTCACGCATAATGCGCTGAACCTCGATATCGATGCGGCGCGCCGTTTCCTCGGAGTAATCCTGGTGATCGGCGTAATCGCGACCAAGGAATACCTGATGCTGCGCCTCACCAAACACTTGCGTACCCAGTTCCTCGCTCATGCCCAAGCGCGTGACCATCTCGCGCGCCATCTTAGTCGCGCGCTCCAGATCGTTGCTCGCGCCCGACGTGATGTCGTCGCACATGAGCTCCTCGGCAACGCGACCGCCCAAGAACACGGCGAGCTCGTCGAGCATCTCGTTCTTGGTCTTGAGGAAGTGATCCTCCTGCGGAAGCTGCAGTGTGTAGCCCAGGGCCTGACCGCGGCTGACGATCGAGATCTTATGAACCGGATCGGAATGCTCCAAGATGTGGCCCACCAGGGCGTGGCCGCTCTCATGGTAGGCAATCGTGGTGCGCTCGGCTTCGGTCATCACGCGACCCTTGCGCTGCGGTCCGGCAATCACGCGCTCCATCGACTCCTCGACCTCGTCCATCGAGATCACGGAACGATGGCGGCGGGCAGCCAGCAGCGCAGACTCGTTGAGCAGATTTGCCAGATCGGCGCCGGTGAAGCCAACGGTCATCTGGGCGAGCTTCTCAAACTTCACGTCCTCGTCCATCGGCTTGTTCTCGGCATGCACGCGCAAGATCTGCTCGCGGCCCTTCACATCCGGACGGTCGACCGTAACCTGACGGTCAAAACGGCCGGGACGCAGCAATGCCGGATCCAGGATGTCAGGACGGTTGGTCGCAGCGATCAGGATGACCGACTCGCTTTCCTCAAAGCCGTCCATCTCGACCAGCAGCTGGTTGAGCGTTTGCTCGCGCTCGTCGTGACCGCCGCCCAAGCCAGCTCCGCGCTGACGTCCCACGGCATCGATCTCGTCAATAAAGATGATTGACGGAGCCTGAGACTTGGCCTCCTTAAAAAGGTCGCGCACGCGGCTGGCGCCGACACCCACGAACATCTCGACAAAGTCGGAACCCGAGATGCTAAAGAACGGCACGCCCGCCTCGCCGGCAACGGCCTTGGCCAGCAGGGTTTTACCGGTACCCGGAGGGCCAACCAGCAGCACGCCGCGCGGAATCTTGGCGTCCAGCTTGCGATAGCGGTCCGGATCGCTCAAAAAGTCGCGAATCTCCTCGAGCTCCTCGACTGCCTCGTCCACACCGGCAACATCCTCAAACTTGACCTTGGGGCGTGTTGCCTCGTTGGTCTTGGCGTTGGTCTTGCCAAACTGCATGTTCCTGTTGTTGGCGCCCATCATCTGGCGCATAAAGTAGAACATGATGGCGATCAGGGCGATCGTCGGAAGCACGCTCATCGCCAAGTCGCCCCAAAAATCGGGGTCATTGGTGTTGACGATGTACTTGGTATCGGGGTGCTCCGCCATAAGCTCGGCAAGCGAATCGGAACCGACGTAGGTCGAGGAGAAGCTCTTGAGCTCGCTCGTGTCACCCTTGTCCTTTTTCGTCTTCCAGTAATGACCCGCCACGCTTCCGTCTTGAACCGTATAGGTCAAATCTTCGACGCGATCCTGCTTAATGGCGTTGACCATCTCGCTCGTCGCGAGCTTTACGGTATTGCTGGAATTGGCAAAGCCGGAGCCCATGTTAAAGAAGGCGTAGCCCAGAAGCGCGCAAGCCAAAATAAAATACAGCCAGCCCGTACGCGTGGGCTTCTTGCCTCCGGGCATCCCCGGGATCTTAGGCTCCCGGGGAGTCTGGGAATTGTTATCGTTACGGTCGTCGGGCATCTTACGAATAAACCTCCGGTTTCAAAATGCCCAGATACGGAAGGTTACGATAGCGCTCGGCATAGTCGAGGCCGTAGCCCACCACAAAGGCATCGGGGCAATGGGTTCCAACATACTTGGGCGTGACGGCCGAGGTACGGTCCTCAACGTCCTTCCACAGGAAGGCGGCAACCTCCAGCGAGGCGGGCTTGCGGCTCTCGAGGTTCTTCATCAGATACTTGAGCGTCAGGCCCGAGTCCAGAATGTCCTCGACGATCAGCACGTCGCGACCGCGGATGTCGATATCCAGGTCCTTAATGATACGCACGATGCCCGAGGACTTCACACCGTCGCCATAGCTCGAAACAGCCATGAAATCGATGTTGGTCGGCAGCTCGATCTTGCGCATCAGGTCGCCCATAAAGACCACGGCGCCGCGCAGGACCGCAATCAGCACCAGATCCTTACCCGCGTAGTCGCGAGTAATCTGCTCGCCTAGGCGAGAGACGATACCGTCGATATCCTCCTGCGTAAACAGAACCTTCTCGATATCCGGATGTTGAGAAGCCATGACAACCCTTTCTTGTGCTTATCGCCCACGCACCGCCGCATGGACGCGAACTACACATTCTAGCAGCGCACGGGGTATATTTACCAGCACGTGCGCCATCAGCGCGGGAATACCGTCAACGTCGCACAGAATAGCTGGCGCGAAGCGCTATTCCGCATCGACCACACGAAGCAGATATGCCACGCGCGTTGCGGCCGTGCATTTAAAACGCTCGTCCGCGCGAACGCCCGCGACCCATACTACGGCACCTCCCGGAGCCGTTCTTACCACGGGTACGCCAGAGCGGTCTGAAACAGGAATGCGCGCCTCGTTCAACAGGTCTGACACTTTCTTGCTACGACCGCTCATCCCCAACGGGCACATCACGTCTCCCGGCACAGGGCTATCCACCCACAGGCGCGCCAATCGCGCCTCGGCGGGAATCTCCCCGCGCGAGCCGGCTAGCATCCGCTCGCTATCGCGGTCGGCGAACCCCAGGGCCGCCGCATCCACCAAGGCCGCAACCTCTCCGGCAGCAGCAAGCTCGCGGGCACGGTGCACGATATCGCACCCCGGCTCCACAGCCATCGGCTCTGCTGTCAGCATACGCCCCGTCCCCAGCGGCAGACGACCGGGAACGGAGATCCAGTCGGCCACTAAGCCCTCGCGCGCCGCCGGGGCCTTGAGCGCCAGCATGCCAAACTCCACACGGGCATCAATTCCCGCAGGAAGCGTAACCGAGCCCGAGCCCGCAGCGACGCAGGCAAGTACCCGTTCTACATGCCGCATCTCCGGTCGCGCGTCGGGATCGATACGCTTAATCGCCAACCGCACGATACGCCGTGCAATCACAACCTCAGCGGCGGCAAGACGGCGCGCATCGAGCACCAGTGCGCCCGCCGCCGCCTTGCGCAGGCAGCTTCGAAACGCCTGTGCCGAAAGCTGAGAAAGAAAGGCATCTTCGTCGCCCAGAATTTCGCAAGCGGCGCCAATCGTCTTACAGACGTTCGCGTTGCGCTGCGCCACCACCGGCATCACCCGATGGCGCACATAGTTGCGCAGGTACGAAACGTCCTCGTTGCTTTCATCTTCCCGCCACGGCTGACCGTGCACCTGCAGATAGCTCACGAGCTCATCATGCGTGAGGTCGAGCAAGGGGCGAACCACAATGTTCCGACGGCGCGGAATGCTCGATAGACCCGCGGGACCCGACCCTTTAATGGCATTCATCAAAAATGTTTCCGCGCGGTCCGACGAAGTATGCGCGGTACAGATACGAGCCGCCGTCCGCGGTGCGCCCGATTCGGCACAAAGTTCGCGAACGTATCTCCGTGCCGCGGCATAGCGCACCTCGCGAGCCGCAGCCTCGATATTGCCCGATTCGTCATCAAAATAGGCATGCTCAACACACAGCGGCAAACCGTATTGTGCGCACAGGTCACGTACAAAGGCCTCGTCGCCATCGGATGCCTCCCCGCGCAGATGATGGTTTACATGCAGCACGTGCAATCGCTCGCGCGCAATGGGAGCGACGCCGCGCCCGTCCTGGATATCCAGCTTTGATGTGCAAGCCATAAGGAGCAGCGCCGTCGAGTCCGCACCGCCTGATACCATGAGCACTACGGGGGCAGCGGCCTGCCGCGTTGCCAGGGTGCTCTTATCCGTCCTCGGTGCGGCATGATGTCCATAGTGCTGAGATACCGTTGGCATTCGCTTCCTCCTCTATTCGTCCGCACTCATTGTATCCTTTGGAATCTTATGTCTCGCCTGCACCTTCATATCCTCGGCAGCGGCTCAAAAGGCAACTGCGCACTCGTCGAGGGACCTCAGGGGCTCATCATGATCGACAACGGCCTGTCCCGCCGCGAGACACTTAAACGCATGGCGGAGCTTGGCCTCTCGGCAGACGACGTCGCCGCTCTTGTAATCACCCATGAGCATGGTGACCATATCAAGGGGCTCGATGTATGGTGCAAGCACTGGCATGGTCCCCTCTTTGCCAGCAGGGACACCCTTTCATGCAAAGAAAACCTCGCGCGCCTGCCCGTAGAGGAATTTGACCCCGGCGACACGCTCCCCATTGCCGGCATCCACGTGCAAACCTACTCAACATCGCACGATGTCATCAATCCTGTCGGCTATCGATTTAATGCTCTCGATGATTCCATTGGGTTTGCCACCGACACCGGAGAGTTATCGAGCAAGGCCATAGGCATCCTCAAAGACTGTCGAGTTCTCGCGCTCGAAAGCAACCACGATGTAGCTATGCTGCGCGAAGGAGCGTACCCCCGCTTTCTTCAGGAGCGCATCCTGTCCACAAAGGGGCACCTCTCCAACAACCAGGCCGCCGAAGCCGCGCGCGAACTTGTTACCGATCGCACCGAACAGCTCATCGCCATGCATATCAGCCAGGACAATAATCGTCCAAGCCTTACCGTCAAAAGCTATGCCAACGCGCTTGATGCAAGTCTCGATGATGAACTCGGCAGTTCTGCCACCCGTCTTCAAGGGCCACGGAAGCTCTCGATACGCCCTGCAAGTCAGTATCAACCGACAACTATTCAATAGCCCCTCAAGACAACAAAAGGGGGCTGGGAATCACTTCCCAGCCCCCTTAACTCATACTCTCGATTGAAGCAGAGCCATCGTTAGTCGATGGAGATCTTCGTGACGTTCTTCTTCTCGACGATCTTAGGAACCGTAACGGTGAGGATGCCGTCAGCATACTTTGCAGAGAGGCCCTCGCTCGAAGCGTCCTTCAGATACACGCCACGCGTCGCGCTGTACGAGCTAAACTCCTTCTGGAGGAAGTTCTTACCCTCGTTTTCGGCGCTCTCCTCGACGTTCACGCTGATGGACAGGCGACCCTCATTGAGCTCAACGTCGATGTCATCCTTGGCGACACCGGTCAGATACGCCTTGACCTCGTAGCCATCACCCTTGTCCTCAACGTCAACGGGGAACGCCTTGGAGGCAATCGAGTTGTTTGCAAGGTCGGTCATATCATCAAACAGATCGAACAGCGAGCTAGCAGAAGGACGAACGCCAAAAACCGAACGATAAGGAACCATGCTTGCCATGTTTACCACTCCTTTTAAGGACTGCCGAGCCATCTTCTAGGTGCCTGGGACTTCTTTTGACGCTCTTATATATGCCCACCCAGTGCCCATATATACATCGACTATAAAGTTTTTTGAGTCCAGTACTATAAGCATATCTAAGTGTGTATGACTCAGGTTTTAGTAAGGTTAAGATTCTTTGAACCAGAGCTTAAATAACAAGTATGTTCGCAGCTACAAATAACAAGGGGCTTACAATGAGCGCGTACACGTTGTTGGTAACGAGCTAAAGGGCATCATGGACGATCAAAAACAGGACAACACGTTTATGCCGGAGCAGGACGAAGCATCCAGCCCGCAACCGATTCGATTCCATCGCCCCCACATCTCGCAAGAGCCCATTAATGATCCGGAGCCCGAGTATGTGACGAGAAATCGATATCAAACACTCGAGGATGCCCAAACGGGACGTAAACATATGGGCGTCGCCTCGGGAGACCCTGTATATCTGAAAGACGCACCATTATCTAAAAACAGCGCAGTTAGTGATGAGCCGATGAAAGCATCTGCCGCTCATCAACAAAGAGGTCCTCGACCAAAGCAAACCTTGACGCATTCGGCTCGCTATCTCGAAACGCCAAAACAGGGAAAATCAATCTTTGTTTCATCAAGTAAACGACGCAAGCAGCATCGACTGACAATCCTGCTTTTGATTATTGTGGCCATAGCAGTTGCCCTTGTTATTCGATTTATCTTCTTTAAATAAAGGCTCAATACCAAAAACGATAAGATCATCTGGTGTAATAGAGTCATTTACGCTCCGTAAACGCAAAAAAGGGGGAGGCCTCGCGGCCTCCCCCTTCTTGAGTTTCAGTGACG
>CAUBVH010000041.1 GCA_958439425.1 uncultured Collinsella sp. | reverse complement strand
GTCGGCGGGGCCATTGTGGCTCTTGACAGCGGATTGGGTCATATGAGCGAGCGGGCACCAGAGCGAACAAATTGGCATGAAAGGAGGACGGCATAGACCTTCTGGTCATGCCGTCCTCTTTGAATGACAAGTTGTCGCTCTGGTGCCCGCGCAGCGTCGGGCAGTTACGGCGTTTGGTAAAACGCCGTAACGAACTACCGTGTAACTCCCCTAGCTCATCATGGCATTCATCATCTCGTTGGTTGCGGAATCGTCGGCAGACCACTCGCCATCGTCATTGCAGGAATACTTGAAGGTGACCTTGGTGTCCTTGGTCTTAGCAGCCTTGGTCACATCGACCATAACCTGACCGGCCATCTTGTACAGCTCGTCATCGGAAGGCATCGAATCGAGCGCGGCGACCTTCTCCTGATACTGGGTGGCAAAATCCTCAACGATCTGGTTCATGGACTTGCAGGTAATGGTGACCTCGGCAGTTGCGGTACCCTTGTCCTCGTCGACCGTCACGTCGCCGATCTTGTAGTCAAAGCCCTCGAGATAGCTCTTGGCGTACTCCTTGGGATCGATGCCCAGCTGCTCGAACTCGTCACCCGAGGCCTCTTCCAGGCCGGCGAGGAAGTCGTCGCCGCCGTTCTTGACCTCGTCAAACTGCGTCGTAAGATCCTCGGTGATGAGCTCCTCAACCGAAGGACCTCCGCAGCCGGAAAGCACAACCACGCACGCGACCAGAACAGCCATCAGGGGCGCAAGCAGCAGCTTCTTCTTCATGACATTCCTCCCAACAAGCGGCACCGCGCTTCCCGACGCGGTGCGCGTCGTAACAATAAGGCCATACTAGCCGATAACGAACACCCCCGGCAAAGCAAAGGCGCAGTCGGCTCGATTTAACGTCCGAACGGTTTACCGGTCCGCCCAACGCGCAATAAAACGTTCCGCCGCATTGCAATAAAAAAGGGCGGCCGGATAACCCGACCACCCCAAAACACCCTTATGTTGCCGCAGACTACTTGCGGACGACCTTAACGATGGCGTCACCGGCGGCGACAGCGGAGTCGGCCTCGACGGCGAGTTCGACATCGGCAAACTCGGCGGTGTTGGACACAGCAACGACGACGCAGTCCTTGTAGCCGGCAGCGGCGATCTTGGCGCGGTCGATCTTGAGCATGGGCTGGCCAGCCTTTACGACGTCGTCGGCCTTGACGAAGCCCTCGAAGCCATCGCCGTTCATGTTGACGGTATCGACGCCAACGTGCACCAGAACCTCGATGCCGCTATCGGACTGCAGGCCCACGGCGTGACCCATGGTGACGGTCACCTTGCCGTCGCAGGGAGCGTAGACCAGATCGTCCTCGGGCCACACGGCGCAGCCCTTGCCCAGAACCTCGCCACCAAAGACGGGATCGGGCACGTCGGCCATCTTGATGACCTTGCCCTTGACGGGCGAGCACAGCACGTCGGCGCCGGCAGAAGCAGAGATGGAGGCCGGAGCAGCGGCAGCCGCGGGCTCGGCCTTCTTCTTGAACATGTCAAACAGACCCATACGTTTTCTCCTCTTGATCAAGCGCAACGTTATGCGCATGCCTATGGTGATTATAGTGCCAAATGGTTCAAATGCTAAGGTGGGGACTCGAATCGCGAGCCCGTACCAAGGCTTTCCCCGGTGGCACTCATCTTGTCAATTAAGCCAGGCCCTCGGTACCGTTGGACTTGATGATCTTCTGGTAGGCGAAGAAGCTGTCCTTGCGGCGGCGCTCGTAGGTGCCGGTGCCGTCATCGTACTTATCGACGTGGATAAAGCCGTAGCGCTTGCGCATCTCGCCGGTGCCGACGGAAACCAGGTCGATGGGGCCCCACCAGGTGTAGGCGATCAGGTCGACGCCGTCGGCAATGGCCTCGCCCATGGCCTTGACGTGGCTCTGCAAGTAGGCGATACGATACGAGTCGTGGATGGAGCCGTCCTCCTCGACCTCATCGTAGGCGCCCATGCCATTCTCGACCACCATCAGCGGAATCTCGTAGCGGGCGTAAATCTCGTTGAGGGCGATGCGCAGACCCAGCGGATCGATCTGCCAGCCCCAGTCGGTGGACTCCAGATAGGGATTCTTGCCGCCAAAGGTCATGTTGCCCTCGGTCATCTCGTGATCCTTGTGGGTGCCCACGGTGCCGGACATGTAGTAGCTAAAGGTGTAGAAATCGACCTTGCCGTCGGCGATATCCTGCAGGTCGCCGTCCTCCATCACAAGCTCGACATCGTTCTCGGCCCAGAAGCGCTTGGCATAGAACGGATACTTGCCGCGCACCTGCACGTCGGAGCAGTACCAGTTCATGGTATTCATCTCCTGCTGCGCGGCGAACACGTCGGCCGGATCGCACGTGGCGGCATAGGAAAGGATGAAGCAGTCCATGTTGCCCATCTTAAACTGCGGGTAATGCTCGTGGGCATAGCGCACGACGCGGCCGCTGGCGACAAACTGGTGATGCAGCGCCTGCATACGAGCCTGCGGCGTAGCATGGACCGCCGAAGCCGGGCCCTCAAAGCCCTGAATCATGCTGGTCTCAAAGAGGTTGCCCATGTCCTGAGTGCCGCAGTTGATCTCGTTGAAGGTGAGCCAGAACTTGACCTTGTCCTGATAGCGGTCGAAGACGGTCTGGCAGTACTTCTCAAAGAAGCCGATGAGCTCGCGGCTCGCCCAGCCGTTGTATTTCTCGACCAGGTGATAGGGCATCTCGTAGTGCGACAGGGTCACGAGCGGCTCGATATTGTGAGCGCGCAGGCAGTCGAAGACGCGGTCGTAGAAGGCGAGGCCGGCCTCGTTGGGCTCGGCGTCGTCACCGTTGGGGAAGATGCGGCTCCAAGAGATGGACATGCGGAACATGGTAAAGCCCATCTCGGCGAACAGCGCGATGTCCTCCTCGTAGTGATGGTAAAAGTCGATACCGTCATGGTTGGGGTAGAAGCGGTTAGGGTCGATGTCGATCGTAATCTGGCGCGGCTCCTTGTAGCTGCCACCCAAGAAGTGGTCGTCGACCGACGGACCGCGGCCGTCAACGTTCCAAGCGCCCTCAAACTGATTGGCGGCCGTGGCGCCGCCCCAATAGAAACCCTCGGGGAACTTGATGTTTGCCATGAGCATCTCCTTTGCATTGCGGGTCGATAGGCCGAGTATCGCCCACGCACGCGACAGGCAGGGGCAGGGGTGCCAAACCCGACACTTCTTTTCGCAGACGCGCGCTGCAACAGCGCTGCAGCTGAAACTTTTTGACACCGAAGGAGCGAAGACGATCCGCCCCGCGCTTACCGGCGGTATGCCGCGGGGGTGCAGCCATACTTGTCGTGAAACTTACGGTAGAAGAAGCTCATGTTTTCATAGCCCACCGCATGCGCAGCCGCCCCGGCCGTGGCGCCGCCGCGCAGAAGCTCGGCCGCACGTACCAGGCGTCGCTCCTGCACAAGCTGCCTAAAGGTCTTGCCCACATGGCGCTTGAGAAGCGCCGTCGCATAATTAGGGCTCAAGCCAAACTCCGCCGCCATCCCCTCGAGGGAGCATGCAGCGAATTCACAATCGATATAGCCAAGCATTCCCGTCACCAGGGCAGTGGGCCCCGCCGTGCCGTCCGCCGCGCCGCGCACCAGCTCGCGCTCGTAGCAATCCATGAGCTCGGCCAAAAACAGCTGAAACAGACGCAAGACGATCTCGGGACCGTTGGGGCTCGGGTCGTACAGCTCGCAGAGCATCTCCTGCATGTAGCGCCGAATCCGACGGCTCTCGCCGCAGTAAAAACGGACATGGCCCCGATGGTCGGTCTCGCTGTTGAGCGCGTTGAACAAAAACCGCGAGACCGCGCTCTCGCGCGAGAGGCTCGCCTCGAGGCTGCGCTGCAAAAAGGTACGTGAAACGGTCATACTCAACATGATATCTTCCTCGCCGAGCGCCGCCACCGCATGCGGGCAGGCGGCGTCGAGCAGCAGCACCTCGTTGCGCTCGAGCACGAGCTTCTCCCCCGCAACCGTCTGCGGACAGCGCCCCCGGTACACATAGCTAATCTCAACGTAGTCGTGCACGTGCTCGGGCACCGCGTTAAAGCGCGAGTTTCTCCTAATCATCAGGCCAGCTGGCATTCCGGCCTGAGCATATTCCGCCCCCATCTGTCCGATCTTTCGCACCGACCGTCCATCGACCTCAACGCATTCGGTCATGATCGACCAGTCAAAGGGAGTCTCGTCCCGATATCGCCTCTCGCTGGCGCTCAACTCGCTCAGCCGGCGCTCGAGCTCCAAGATCTCCATGGCCCCGCCAATCGTTGATTCGGTCATATTCTGCCCTGATTTGGATATTAGCACGCCGCCGTCTGCACGCCAGAATGGAGCCATGCAACATACGCTGCCCACCATCGGCTTGCAAGGAGGATCCATGACCGCGTACTACCAGCAGGTGCTCAACGGTGCCTACGACAACCACGTGCTCCCGTTTTTGTGGATGAAGGGCGAGGACCAACAGATCATTGCCGAGTATCTGGAGAAGATCGCCGGCGCCGATATCCACGAGGTCTGCCTCGAGAGTCGCCCGCATCCCGATTTTTGCGGTGAGGGCTGGTGGCGCGACCTGCGCTTTGTGATCGACACGTGCAAGCAGCTGGGCCTCAAGATCTGGATCTTAGACGACGCACACTTTCCCACCGGATACGCCAACGGCGCCGTCAGGGAGGCGGCGCCCGAGCTCCGCAAGATTGTCCTCACCCACCGCACCATCGACGTGGTGGGCCCCACGCCGCAGGCGAGCATCGTGCTCACCAACATGTTCGACAAGACGGAGCGCTTCTATGGCGTAACGTTTATGCAGGAAGGGCGCACCGTCGAGGTCGAGCACCACGTGATTGAGGACGAGCACGGCACGCCCTGCCGCTTGGTCTTTGACGCGCCGGCCGGCATTACGCAGGCGTGCGTGATGTTCACGAGCGGCAAGACCTCCTACAACGAGGACTACATCAACATGGTCGACCGTGCCTCGGTGGCGCAGCTCATCGATGCCGTGTACGAGCCGCACTTTGCGCATCTGGGCGATGAGTTTGGCAAGACCATCCTGGGCTTTTTCTCCGATGAGCCCGGCTTTGCCAACGAGAAGGGCGTCACCGGCGCCGATGGTATCTCCGACACGCTCATCGGTAAGGCCACCGCGCCCCTGCCCTGGTCGGCTGAGCTCGAGCGCCGCCTGCGCGCGGCGCTGGGCGAGCGCTACCTGGACGAGCTCCCGCACCTGTGGGATCGCAAGGACGCCGGCGCGCACGTGCGCCACGTGTACATGGACATTGCGAGCACGCTCTACAAGGAGTGCTTCTGCGACCAGCTCGGCGACTGGTGCCACGCGCGCGGCGTGCAGTATATCGGCCACGTGATCGAGGACAAGGATTGCCACGCGCGCCTGGGCGTGGGCGCCGGCCACTACTTCCGCGCCGTGGGCGGCCAGGACATGGCGGGCGTGGACATCGTGATCAACCAGCTCATCCCCGGCATGGACCGGGGGCTTCACTCCTACGGCCGCGGCGTGTGGGACCTGGAGTTCTACAACTACGTGCTGCCCAAGCTGGGCTCCTCGGCAGCGCATCTCGACCCCAAAAAGCAGGGCCGCTGCATGGCCGAGGTGTTTGGCGCTTTTGGCTGGCACGAGGGCCTGCGCGAGATGAAGTGGATCGCCGACCACGTTATGGTGCGCGGCGTCAATTGGTTTGTGCCGCACGCCTTTAGCATGGCTGCCTTCCCCGACTGGGACTGCCCGCCGCATTTCTATGCGCATGGCCAAAACCCCCAGTTTGCACACTTTGGGCAGCTCATGAGCTACATGAACCGTACGGCGAGCCTGCTGAGCGGCGGGCGCGCAACGACCCCGGTGGCGCTTCTCTACCATGCGGACGCCGAGTGGACAGGCGAGGCGAACTTTATGCAGCATGCCGCCTCCGAGCTTATGCGCGCGCAGGTCGACTTTGACATCGTGCCGGCAGAGGCATTTGAGGACGCAGGGCGCTATGCCGTTGAAATTGCCGCAGACGGTAGCGGCTTTGGCGTGAACGGCCAGGCATACCGCTGCCTGGTGATGCCCGGAGCCGAGTTTGTCGGCGGAGCCGTGCTCGACTTTGCCGCGCGCGCCGCAGCCGCAGGTGTTGCCGTGTACGCGCTGGATGAGTTGCCGAGCAAGCGCTACGACGGTGATATTGCAGCCCGCGAGGGCTTTGCCTCCGTGGATGCAGCCGCGGTCGCCGGCATCAAGCTCCTGGCAACCGCCGAGCTCGCAGGCACGCTTGCCGACGCCGGTATGCAGACCGTGGTTTGTGCCGAGTCCCAGCCCTGGCTGCGCGCACTGCGCTACGAGCGGGCGGGCGAGACCTATCTGATGCTCGTCAACGAGCATCCCAAGCAGGGTATCTCCACTCAGATTGCGCTTGCCGACGGCATACCCGTTGCAGGCGCGCGCCTCGACCTGCTCAACGGCACCGATCCCGCCGCCTTTGACGGCACGCTCGAGCTGGCTCCCTACGAGAGCTGCATCGTGGTCCTTGGGGCTACAGGTTCCGCCGGCGCGGCAACTGCTGGAGACGAAGCCACATGCGTCGACGAGCCCTGGGCGGTTGCCTTCTCTGCCCCTGGTACCGATGCCTTTGGCGAGTCTGTTGAGCTTGCAGACCTGCACGACCTTTCCTCGGCCGAGTTCCCCGGCAAGGCCGGCACGTTCCGCTACCAGGCCTCCTTTGTCCTGGGCGAAGCGGCCAGCCGCGCTGTCATCGACCTTGGGGAGGTCTTTGAGACCGCAACCGTCACCCTCGACGGCAAATCCCTCGGCACCCGCATCTGTCCGCCTTACCGCTTTGAGGCCGCCGCACTTTTAGCCGGTGGGCACGCGCTCACGATCGATATCATCAACACCCTCGACCACGCCGTCCCCGACGTGTTCGGCATGACCGAGCCCTCCGAGCCCAGCGGTCTCTTGGGGCCCGTACGCGTGCTCGGGTAACGCCCCGGGCGCAAACGGCCCAACAAGGACAGCGCCCCTATGTTGAGCCCGCACAGCGTCGAGCGGTCCGTCGTTCATAGACCGGCGGACCAAAACTCCCAGCCAAGCCGAACGTTTTATTTATCGCTATGATTGGTTTATCGCGACGCAAACGCATAGGAGCCATATGGATATCAGGCGAAAGATCACGCAGGGCAAAAGCCTCACCCCCACCGAGCAACAACTTGGGCGAACGGCCCTCGCCATGGGCGAGGATGTGCGCGGGCTTTCCATTAAGGAATTTGCCGCGTGCGCCAACGTTTCGGTCGCGAGCGTGCACCGCTTTTGCAAAAAGCTCGGCCTCGAGGGATTCAAAGACCTCAAGGTCGAGCTCATCCGCCAGGCGACCGAGGCGGGCAACCGGCGCGACGTGGACATCAACTTTCCCTTCGATGCCACCTCCGCCCCTGCGCAGGTGATGGAGCGCATGGAGGGGCTCTACCAGACCACCTTGGCCGAAACGCAGGAGCTGCTCGACCCTGCACAGCTCGACCACGCCGCCAAGCTCATCATGCGCGCCGGCACCGTGGACATCTACACGGGCTCGCATAACCTGTATCCAGCGGGAATGTTCCGCGATCGCCTGCTTTCCGCCGGCAAAAGCGCGACGTGCCACGACAGCGTCGAGGCGCAGGTGCGCACGGCGCTCGCCTCGGGTCCCGACCATGTGGCAATCGTCATCTCCTACAGCGGCCTTGCCCCCAACCTCAAGGAGATCTTGCCGATCCTTAGCAGTCGACATGTCCCGGTCATCGTCATCGGCACGCCGTACTGTGCCCGCATTCACCCCGGCTTTGCCGCCTATCTCACGGTAAGCGACCACGAGAGCATGACGCACCGCATCACGCAATTCGCCAGCCATATCGCCGTGCAATACGTACTCGATTCGCTCTATAGCAGCTACTTTGCCAAAGATTACGCCCGCTGCTCCGAGTTCTTAGAGCGCTCGTTCCCCTACACCCGCCTCCCCGGACTCAAGTAACAACGAGCGAGGATTATTGGACACTCAAATAACGAGCGTGGATAATCTCCCGTTTTTGACCTGGATGCAGGCTCAAAGTGGGAGATTATCCACGCTCATTTTGCGGGTAGTCATTGGGTGTTCCTATAGTTTTGTCAACCGTCGGGGCTACTCCCGGTAGGG
>CAUBVH010000040.1 GCA_958439425.1 uncultured Collinsella sp. | reverse complement strand
GCTGATTACACAAAGGTAGATGCAGCTATCGCCAAGGTAAACGCTCTGAACAAAGATGAATACAAAGACTTCACTGCGGTAGAAGCTGCCGTCAAAGCTGTTGTCCGCGACAAGAACATCACTGAACAGAGCGAAGTTGATGCAATGGCAAAGGCTATCGAAGATGCGATTGCTGCTCTTGAGAAAAAACCCGTCAGCACCAAACCGGGAACATCCGATAAGCTTCCGCAGGCTGGCGATACAAACAGCCTTGCTTTGTGGATCGCCCTGCTGTTCGCCAGCGTCGGCACAGTAACCGTAACAACCGTTTACGGCGGAAAGAAAAAGCGCAGCGTAAAGTAAAACTAAGTATTTAGCCCAAGGGACCGTCGCTTTCCTATATTCAGACAACCAGTCCGGTGAGTCGCGCTCAGGACCCGAGAGGGCCGCGTGCCCGCCCGCAATATATTTGATTGATCGCGAGTTCCGCACGCAAAGAAGGCCACTTAATGTGGCCTTCTTCTTGCGCAGGACTGCCCGAGCAGGCAATCAAATATATTGCGGGCGGGCACGCGGCCCAGTCGGCTTTACGACAGCGCAATACCGCCGAGCCAGCCCCAGCGCACGCCAGAGCCAGTGCCGTAGAACCGAATAAACGCATCAAGTGACTTAGACGTAATGGCGCCCTCGTTGCTCATAACGATGCCGCCACCAACATAGATGCCCACGTGTCCGTACAGCAGACCCGGCGTACCGGTGCCGCTGTGCGACGAGTCGGCCACGATCATGCCCACCTGCAGCGCCGAACGATCGGAGCTGTAGCACCAGGCGTTAAACATATCGCACGCGTTGCCGCCAAAGTAGCCCACGCCGGCGTTGCGGAACACGTTGGTAACCCAGGCAGCACACCAGTTCAGGCCAGGCGAAGGCGTGGAGTAGCATGCGTTGACGACAGCCTGCTGCTTGCCCGAGCCGGCATTCTGCTGCGGGGTGCCGCCGGAATACGAGCCGCCACCCGAGCTTGAACCACCCGGGTAGGAATTGTTCTTGTTTGCGGCAGCCGCGGCAGCGGCAGCCTTCTTGGCAGCCTCCTCTGCCTGGGCGGCAGCGAGAATCTCGGAATCACGCTGGGCCATGAGCTCCTTGACATCATCAGATAGGCCATTCAGCACGGTCTGAACCTCCTGCTGCTTGGCCTGCATGTCCTGCATCTGAGCAGTCTGCTGGTCCTTGAGCTTCTCCAGGTCGGCCTTCTGCGACTCGAGCTCGGACTTCTGTGTATCGAGTTCTTTCTGGATGGTCTGGATGTCCTCAATGGCGTCACGGTCGCTCTTGTTGATCTTCTCAACGTAATGCGCGTTGGCGACGAGCTCCTCAAATGAGCCCGAAGCCAGTAACAGCGACAGGATGTTGGTGCCGCCCGACTTGTAGCTGGCGGCAACGCGATCGGAAAGGTCGCCGCGCTTCTTTTTGAGCTCGGTCTTCTTGGTGTCGATCTGAGCCTGCGTCTCGTCAATCTGGCCCTGCACGCCTTCGATATCGCTGAGGGTCTGGGCATTCTTGTTGGCGAGCGTCGCGTACTCATTGGCGATGCTGTCGAGCTGAGCCTGGACCTCGTCGAGCTGGGCCTGGGCGGCATTTAGTTTGTCGGTGGTTTCTTGGCTGGCCTCAGCCGCATGGGCGCGGGCGGGCAGGCCAAAAAGAACAGCCGCGGAAGCGGCGCCGTAAAGAGCCTTAAGGGCAGTGCGGCGCGAAAGCTCCTGCGAAAAAATGGAATCGTTGTTCGGTGACATATGTACTCCGTTACATGCTTATTTATATGTCGCTCAACTCAAACATATTAACGCACATCGCGCCTGTCCCAACTATTTCCACGAACGGCTGGAAAAGCATGGTCAGCGGCTCGCAAATACGCCCCACACCAAGGGTAAGGATTATGCAAATAACACCCTATGAGTACGTTAACATCAATCCTCTGGTTTTCCTGCCCCGCGTGTTTTGGGCGCTCCCAGCTGCGCTATACTCCCCTCAAGAAGTGTTCCTGATTCGATAGGAGACTACATGTCCAAAGCACTCGACCCCAAAGACACCTGCGTCCTCGTTACCGGCGGCGCCGGCTTTATCGGCTCGCATACCGTCGTTCAGCTGCTCGAGGGTGGCTACCAGGTTGTCGTCGTCGATGACCTCTCCAACTCCAGCGCCGTTGCCATCGACCGCGTCAAGACCATCGTGGGCGACGAGGCCGCCAAGAACCTCACCTTCTACGAGGCCAACGTGCTCGACCGCGATGCGATGAACAAGATCTTCGATACCCACCAGATCGACCGTGTCATCCACTTCGCCGGCTTTAAGGCCGTTGGCGAGTCGGTGAGCAAGCCCGTCGAGTACTACCACAACAATATCGAGAACACCCTGGTGCTCATCGATGTCATGCGCAACCACGGTTGTAAGTCCATCATCTTCTCGAGCTCTTCGACCGTCTACGGCGATCCGGACAATCCGCCCGTCACCGAAGAGGACCCCAAGAAGCCCGCGACCAACCCCTATGGTTGGACCAAGTGGATGATTGAGCAGATCCTCATGGACGTTCACACCGCCGACCCCGAGTGGGACGTCGTGCTGCTCCGTTACTTCAACCCCATCGGCGCTCATCCGTCGGGCCTGATCGGTGAGGACCCCAAGGGCATCCCCAACAACCTGGTGCCTTACGTCGCCCAGGTCGCCGTCGGTAAGCTCGAGGCCGTTCAGGTCTTTGGCAACGATTACCCCACCCCCGACGGCACCGGTGTTCGCGACTACATCCACGTGTGCGACCTGGCATCTGGTCACGTGGCCGCCCTCAACTGGATGAACGGCAAGACCGGCGTCGAGATCTTTAACCTGGGCACCGGCACCGGCACCTCGGTACTCGAGGTTGTCGCCGCCTTCTCCAAGGCTTGTGGCAAGGAGCTGCCCTACGTGATCCGCGAACGCCGCGCCGGCGACATCGCTGCCAACTGGTGCGATGCCTCCAAGGCCGAGCGCATGATGGGCTGGAAGGCCCAGTACGACATCGCGGACATGTGCCGCGATAGCTGGAATTGGCAGAGCCACAACCCCAACGGCTTCGCCGACGCCGAGTAGCAAAAATCTACATACCGCTCTTGCCCCGATCTCACGTTGTGAGGTCGGGGCTTTTTTCATGGCATGTAGCCATTCGCCGAAAATCGACCAACTTTTTTATCTTGCCTATACATGTTTAAACAACATGTTTTACAATAGACGTATCGAATCAGAACATCGGAGGCGGACTGCACACCCATCGGCAGGCCGACCCCACAACAAGAAGGTTGGTGAGCGCATTCATGGAGCGTGCAAGCGGTGTCCTCATGCCCGTCTCATCTCTGCCCGGACCATACGGAATCGGCGGCTTTGGCTGGAATGCCTACGACTTCGTCGATTTTCTCGCCTCGTGCAAACAACATTACTGGCAGATTCTGCCCCTTACGACGACCAGCTATGGCGATTCGCCCTATCAGTCGTTCTCGGCCCGCGCAGGCAACCCCAACTTTATCTACTTTGCCGAGCTTATCGAGGCAGGCTATCTGGAGCAGCGCGATATCGATGGCGTGTATCTGGGATCCGACCCCAGCAATGTCGACTACGGCGCTATCTTTGGCGGCCGCCGTCAGATTCTCGACCGCGCCGCTGAGCGCTTTGCTGCCGACAAGCCGGCCGATTTCGATGACTTTATCCAGGCCAACGAGGACTGGCTCATCCCCTACTGTGAGTTCATGACCGTCAAAGAGGAGTGCGGTCTCAAGGCGTTTTGGGAGTGGCCCGCGGAGCTCCGCACCCGCGGCGAGGCTTCCGCCAAGGTCTGCGCCGACCATCCGGCGCGCATGCTCTACCACCAGATGACGCAGTACTTCTTCGATCGCCAGTGGAGCCGCCTCAAGGCCTATGCCAACGAGCGCGACATTCTCATCATCGGCGACCTGCCCATCTATGTCTCGCGTGACTCCGTCGAGATGTGGGCGACACCTGAGCTCTTTAAGATCGACGCCGCCGGCAATCCCGTGAGCGTCGCCGGCACGCCGCCCGACCAGTTCTCGGCCACCGGCCAGTACTGGGGCAACCCCATCTACGACTGGGACGCCATGAAGTCCGACGGCTTCTCCTGGTGGGAGGGCCGCATTCGCGCCGCCCTCGACATGTACGACGTCATCCGCCTGGATCACTTCCGCGGCTTCGAGGCCTATTGGGAGGTGCCGTTCTCCTCACCCGATTCGTCCTACGGTTCGTGGACGCAGGGTCCCGGCCTCAAGTTCTTCAAGACGCTCGAGGAAAAGCTCGGCACGCTGCCCATCATCGCCGAGGACCTGGGCTTCCTCACCCCCGGCGTCATCGATATGCGCGACAACTCGGGCTTCCCCGGCATGAAGATCCTGCAGTTTGCCTTTGAGGGCACCAACTCGTACTACCTGCCGCACAACTACATTGCCAACACCGTCGCCTACGTGGGCACCCACGACAACGAGACGGCACGCGGCTGGTTTGAAGGAACGGCTACCCCGCGTCAGCGCGAGCAGACAGCCCTGTACACCCATCAGCAGGCCGGCGAACCCATCGCCGACGCGCTCAACCGAACCATCGCAGCCAGCGTGAGCGACACGTGCATCTACACCATGCAGGACCTGCTCAACTTGGGCAACGAGGCGCGCATCAACACCCCTGCCACGCTGGGCGGCAACTGGACCTGGCGCATGCTCGACGGCGCCATCACCCGCGAGCTCGAGCACAAACTCACCGACTGGACCGAGACCTACTTCCGCATCCCGTCGGAAGCCGAAATCGAGCTTCCTCAATAGGAGCTACCGCGCCCGACCCCTCCCCACCGTGCGGACGCGCTTGCTTACCCGCGCGAGGCCACCCCAATCCCCTCGCGCGGGATTCTTATGAATTGCAGACATGTAATCAACCCATTACAGGAGGAAACATGCCCCAAATTAACCTCATGGAACTCGCCGAGCAGTCTTTTGGCACCTCGCTCGAGCAGCTCGACGACCGTCGCATTTACAAGCTGCTGGTCAAACTCGTGCAGGAGCGCTCCGCCGCCTGCCCGCTCAACAACGGCAAGAAAAAGCTCTATTACATTTCCGCCGAATTTTTGATCGGCAAGCTGCTCATCAACAACATGATCGACCTCGGCATCTACGACGAGGTTAAGGACCAGCTCACCGCCGCAGGCCACGACCTCAACAAGATCGAGGAGTTCGAGGTCGAGCCGTCGCTCGGCAACGGCGGCCTGGGCCGCCTGGCCGCATGCTTCCTGGATTCCATCGCCACGCTGGGCTTGACCGGCGATGGCGTGGGCCTCAACTATCACTACGGCCTGTTCCGTCAGCGCTTTGTCGACAACCAGCAGAAGGCCGTCCCCGACGAGTGGCTCGGTGAGCAGGACATCCTAGTCGACGACGACCGCTCCTACACCGTCGAGTTCGGCGATTTTGCCGTTACCTCCAAGCTCGTCAACATCGACGTGCCCGGTTACGGCCAGCCCACCAAGAACCGTCTGCGCCTGTTCGACCTGGCGAGCGTCGACGACGGCCTGGTCCCCGGCAGCTCCATCGACTTCGACAAGACCGAGATCGCCAAGAACCTCACCTTGTTCCTCTACCCCGACGATTCCGACGAGCAGGGCCGCCTGCTTCGCATCTACCAGGAATACTTCATGGTGAGCAACGCCGCCCAGCTCCTGATCGACGAGGCCATCGAGCGCGGCAGCAACCTGCACGATCTGGCCGACTACGCCGTGGTCCAAATTAACGACACACACCCCACCATGGTCATCCCCGAGCTCATTCGCTTGCTCACCACCGAGCATGGCATCGAGTTTGACGAGGCCGTGACCATCGTACGCTCCATGGTCGCCTACACTAACCACACGATTCTTGCCGAGGCGCTCGAGAAGTGGCCGCTCGTCAGCCTGCAGAAGGTCTCCCCTGCCATCGCCGACATTATCGTCAAGCTCGATGAGATCGCGAAGGCCGAGCACGATGACCCGCGCGTCGCCGTCATCGACGAATACGACACCGTCCACATGGCCCACATGGACATCCACTTTGGCTTCTCCATCAATGGCGTAGCCGCCCTCCACACCAAGATCCTGGAGGACACCGAGCTTCATCCGTTCTACGAGATCTATCCCGAGAAGTTCTCCAACAAGACCAACGGCATCACCTTCCGCCGCTGGATCCATGGAGCCAACCCCGCGCTCGCCAGCCTGCTCGACGATGTAATCGGCACCGACTGGCGCAGCACCGGCGATCTGAGCAAACTCGCCAAGTTCGCCGACGACAAGGACGTTCTTGAGCGCCTGGCCGCCACCAAGGTCGAGGCCAAGGCCATCATGCGCCAGTTCATGGCGCTCGAGCAGGGCGTGACCATTCCCTCCAACGCCATCATCGACGTCCAGGTCAAGCGCATCCACGAGTACAAGCGTCAGCAGATGCTCGCGCTCTACATCATCTGGAAGTACTTCGATATCAAGAACGGCAACAGGCCTAAGCACCCCGTCACCATCATCTTTGGCGGCAAGGCGGCGCCTGCCTACACTATCGCGCAGGACATCATCCATCTGATCCTGACGCTGTCGCAGTGGATTGCAAACGACCCCGACGTGGCTCCCTACCTGCAGGTTGTCATGATCGAGAACTACAACGTCACCGCCGCCGAGCGCGTGATCCCCGCCGCTGACATCTCCGAGCAGATCAGCCTGGCCTCCAAGGAGGCGAGCGGCACCTCCAACATGAAGTTCATGCTCAACGGCGCCCTAACCCTGTGCACGCTCGACGGTGCCAACGTGGAGATTGCCGAGCTCGTGGGCGACGAGAACATCTATACCTTTGGCGCCTCGTCCAAACAGGTCGAGCAGCTCTACGCCGACGGCACCTACAACGCCGGTGCGCTCTACCGCAAGCCCGGCATTAAACTGCTGGTGGACTTCATCACCAACCCGGCCTTTATGGCAACCGGCAACGCCGAGCGCCTGCAGCGCCTGCACGACGACATTAAGGGCAAGGACTGGTTTATGGCCCTGCTCGACATTGAGGAGTACATCCAGACCAAGGAGCGCGTGCTGGCCGACTACGAGGACCAGGACGCCTGGATGCGCAAGGCGCTCATCAATATCGCCAACGCCGGCACCTTCTCGTCCGACCGTACGATCTCCCAGTACAACGACGAGATCTGGCACCTGAGCTAGCTCATTCCCCTTACCCATCCTCTTGAGAAACGGAGTCGTGGCAACACGGCTCCGTTTTTTGTGCCCGCACGTTACCCTGTGATCCGACTCGGCCAAACAATCTCGATCCATAACAACTACTCAACCAAAACGGTCCTAGCCGTTACAGATTGAGACATACCGGCCCCTCCCCTCGGGTTTATCTCAATCTGTAACATCTAGCAGGTGAAATTCGCCTTTGGTGTTACAGATTTAGATGAAATGGTTAGCTCAGCGGAACCGTCTCGATCTGTAACATCTAACGTCCGAAATCGGCCCTATCCGTTACAGATCGAGACAAACGACCGGCCAGACAGTCCCAACACAAAGAAAGGCTCCCCTCTCGCCCAGTGGACGGGAGGGGAGCCTTATATGTGACCACGGCAAAAGGATGGCAAAGCCGCAGTCGCCCAAAGGGAGGGCCTGATTGGATCGGGCCTAGATAAGGTTCTTGCCAGAGACCTTATCGAAGAGGTGGGTCGCGTTCTTCTCGAACTTGAACCAGATGGGGTCGCCTGCCTTGAGCGCGCCCTTGGCCTCAAGGTCGACAACGGGAATGATCAGGACGAACTGGCCATCGGGAGCGGTCACGTGGACATGCTCGGTCGAACCCATGAGCTCGGTCACCTCGACGGTACCCTGGAGCGCGCCCTCCTCGTCCTTGTCGGCAAGCAGAATCTGCTCGGGACGCACGCCGGCCGTGATCTCCTTCACGTCGCCGCCGTCCCAGTTGAGAGCAAGCTGAGCGCAGGTCTCGGGGGCGAGCGCCACGTTCATATCCTCGGTCTTGACGGTAAAGCCGTTGCCCGAGCGCACCAGCTGGGCATCGAAGAAGTTCATCTGCGGCACGCCGATAAAGCCGGCGACGAAGATGTTCGCGGGATGGTTGAAGACCTCCTGCGGGGTGGCGATCTGCTGGACGACGCCGTCCTTCATGACCACGATACGGTCACCGAGGGTCATAGCCTCGGTCTGGTCGTGAGTAACATAAATGAACGTGCCCTTGATCTCGTGGCGCAGCTTAATGAGCTCGGCACGCATCTGGTTACGAAGCTTGGCGTCCAGGTTGGACAGCGGCTCGTCCATCAGGAAGACCTTGGGGTCTCG
>CAUBVH010000039.1 GCA_958439425.1 uncultured Collinsella sp. | reverse complement strand
TGCCAAAGGCAAGGGTTCGGGCTTTCTGCGCAACCTGGATGAGCTCGAGGTGTTCTTGAGCGACGTGTGCGAACGCTCACCCTTGCCGGTGTCGGTCAAGACCAGGCTGGGGTTGGAAAGCGATGACGAGTACGAACGCGTGCTCGACCTCTATTGCCGCATGCCGCTGGCAGAGCTGATCGTGCATCCGCGCGTGCAAAAGGACCGTTATACGGGCTCGCCGCGTAAAGAGTTTTACGGCGAGACGTTGGAGCGGGCGCCGTTTCCCGTGGCCTATAACGGCGACATCTTTGATCTTGAGGACATGGATGCGCTGGTGGGGGCCTATCCCGGAACACGCCACGTAATGTTGGGGCGCGGCTTGCTCGCGAACCCCGCGCTGGCTCGCATGGTTAAGGGCGGCCCTGCTGCCACGGCCGCTGAGCTGCAGCGCTTCCACGACATGCTGTTTGCGGCCTATGCGGACGAGATTGGGGACAACGCGGTCTTTCGCATGAAGGAGTGGTGGTTCTACGCCAAATGCGCCTTCGCCGATCCCGCGACCGTTCACAAGCTCGTTCGCAAGACCAAAAAGGTCGATGAATACCGCGCTGCTGTCGAGCGCGTCTTTCGCGAGCAGCCGCTTGCGCCTGTTGCCCGCTTTTGTGGCTACTAGTCGTTGGACGTTCTTTAACGACTAGTCATTCAAGAACGTCCCCAATGACTAGATTGAAAAGCTGTACGTCAGCATCCAAAGATGTCGGAAAATGTCGACTTTGGATGCTGGCGTACATGTTTGGTTCGTATGGGTTCGGCTCGGTTGGCGCGAACTGGCCGCAGTGCGCGTGCTAGAGCAGGTTCTTCTGCACCCACGCGATGATGTCGCTCGACTCGTAGAGCGGTTTACCGTCGATGAACAGGCAGGGAACCTGGCGCTTTCCGCCGACGGCGATGAGCGTCTGCTCGGCATCGGGGTCGGTCGAGATGTTGCGCTCAGGGATGGTCACGCCGTTATCGGCCAAAAAGTGCTTGACCTTTATGCAATACGGGCAGCCGGTCATAACGTAGAGCATGAGCTCGTGATCAGTAGCCATAGGTCTCCAATCGGTTGAAGTTTTGATTGAAATACCCAAAGCCGCCGCGGTCTATGCGCGCGTCAACGACGACTCGATTGCCTGTACCAGAAACGCCGTGGCTCCGGTGCCGCAGGGCTTGTCGTAGTAGTCAACAAAGCGCTGGTCGGTAAGATAGCCGTGGGCGAGCCCCAGGTACGCCTCGTCTTGGGGCTCGCATCCCCAGTTGAGAGCAATCCAGCGACGATGCATCGCGACAAGCTTGCGAGCCACGTTTCCGTCCGCATCGCCGTCACTCATGGCAATCGAGAGCTGGCCCAGAACAGCGCGTTCAAGTTCCTTCATGTCGTTCCATGTCTCGGGGTCCATGTCCAGCAGCGCTTCATTTGCTGCATCGATAGCCTCATCGCCATAGCGTGCCCGCGCTTCGGCGCCGTAGCACTTCTCGTTTTCCTGCACGGTGCGCCAGCGCTCCAGTTGCGGCAGGACGGCGCCCATGAGCGAGACGGCTTCGTCGAGCGACATGCCGGTGTTTTGCGCCAGCCGCGGGGCGCAATCCTCGATCATCGCCTCCATGGTGGTGTCGTAGGTGTACTTACCGTGGTCGTAGCACCACTTGCAGTAATGGTCGGTCGTGGCGCCCGTGGCATCGGTGCCGCAGTCGTCGGGCGTGAGTATCATGCCGCAGCTCTGGCAATAATGCTCGGGCATTTCGAGCAGGTGGGACAACGGCTCTCCGGTTACGGCGGCAATGAGCTTCATCATGTCGATGCCCGGGGTGACCTCGTCGCGCTCCCAACGGCTGACGGCTTGGCGCGTGACAAAGAGTTTGGCGGCGAGCTGCTCTTGGGTAAGGTGATGGGCGCGACGGATGGCAATGAGCTTTTCTGCAAAGGCCATAGCGGCTCCTTTCTGCTGGTTGATGGCTTAAGCATACGCGGCGGCAGGCGCCCTTCCAAGCAACCGTTGGTTGCACGACGGGAGACCGCGGCGAAGAATTGCGCGCAATGCCCCCGCCTCCATGCCGTACAATGACCGGCATGGAACCTATTGCACACATACATACCGACCTGCCGCAGAAGTTCGGCATTCCGCGCAACAGCTTTTTGGCGCCTCATCTGCAGGGACGTATCGTTTTTGAGCCGGAATTTGCCTCCAATGCAGCGGTTGAGGGCCTGGACTCCTTCTCTCACCTATGGCTGCTGTGGCGTTTTGAAAACGGCACGCCCGGCGGCACGGCTAAGGACATAGCCGCCGATGCCAAGACGCAGGACAGGTCCGGTACCAACGCAAAATGGTCGAAGACCGTGCGTCCGCCGCGTCTGGGCGGAGCCGAGCGCGTGGGCGTGTTTGCCACACGCAGTCCGTTTCGCCCTAACCCCATCGGGCTCACCTGCGTTAAGCTCGACCGCGTGGAGCTTACCGACGACGGCCCCATCATCCATGTGCTGGGGGCCGACCTGCGCGACGGCACGCCCATCTACGACATTAAGCCCTACATTCCGTTTGCGGACTGCCACTCGGATGCAACGGGCGGCTGGATTGAGGATGCTCCGTGGCAAGAGCTCGATGTTGAGTTTCCGCAGGCGCTGCAGGATATGGTCCCGCCTGCAAAGCTCCCCGGTCTGGTCGAGGTTCTACGCCAAGATCCGCGCCGCGCGGGCAGCAAGCACGAGCCAAACCGCGTCTATCATCTGGCCTACGCCGGACTCGACATATCGTTTACGGTCGACGGAACCCAGCTAACGGTAACCGCCGTCAACGACGCGCAAGACTAACCAGCCATTCGTCCGCACCCGTCAAATTAAGCGCCAAACCCCATGCCAAAACCGCCCGCGCTGGTGGACAATAACGCCTATCGAAACAGTCTACTTCGCACGGGAGCTCAGCATGAAATACGACTTTAGCTCGCTAATCGACCGCCACGGCATGGATTCCATCGCCGTTGACTCCTGGGGCGAGATCCCCGGTATGGCTCCGAACGCACCCGACGAGGGCTTCGACCGCATCCCCATGTGGGTGGCGGATATGAACTTTGCCACGGTGCCCACGGTCCAGGAGCACATCATTCAGCGTGCCCAGCATCCCATGTTTGGCTACTTTGATCCGCGCCCCGAGTACTTCGAGCGCATCATCGAATGGCAGAGCCGTCGCAACGGCGTCGAGGGCTTGGCGCCGGAGCATATCGGCTACGAAAACGGCGTACTGGGCGGTGTCGTGTCGACGCTGCGCGCGTACGTCCAACCGGGCGATGCGGTGCTGGTCCACAGCCCCACCTACATCGGCTTTACCAAGTCTATCGAAGCCGCGGGCTATCGCATTGTCCACAGCCCGCTTAAGCTCGACGACCAGGGCGTGTGGCGCATGGACTTTGAGGACATGGAGCGCAAGCTCGCCCAAAACCACATCCATGCCGCGGTGTTCTGCTCGCCGCACAATCCCTGCGGCCGCGTATGGGAGCGTGACGAGATCGAGCGCGCCATGGACATCTATCGCCAGTACGATTGCGTGGTGATCTCGGACGAGATTTGGTCCGATATCATCCTGCCGGGGCACAAGCACATCCCGACGCAGTCGGTGAGCGAGGATGCCCGCATGCGCACGGTTGCCCTCTACGCGCCCAGCAAGACGTTTAACCTGGCTGGCCTGGTCGGCAGCTACTACATCATCTATAACGAGACGCTGCGCGACCGCGTGTGCGCCGTGTCCAATAAGACCCACTACAACGAGATGAATGTCCTCTCCATGCATGCGCTTATCGGTGCCTACCAGCCGCAAGGCTACGAGTGGGTGGACGAGCTCAACCAGGTGCTTGCCGGCAATATCGAGTACTTCTGCGATTACGTGGACGAGCATTTTGAGGGTGTGTCCTACTCACGTCCGCAGGGCACGTACATGGTGTTTCTGGACTGCACCGAGTGGTGCCGAGAGCATGGCCGCGATATTCAGTGGTTGCTCGACGAGGGGGCGCGCGTGGGCGTGGGGTATCAGGACGGCCGCCCGTTCCACGGACCCTGCCACATTCGCGTGAATCTGGCGCTGCCGCTTTCGCGCGTAAGGGAGGCGTGCGACCGCCTGGACCACTACGTTTTTAATGCACGGTAAGTGAGCACTGCATGCGGGGCCTTCTGCCAAGTCGGCTGGAAGGCCCCGCATGGTAAAACGTCTGTAACCATTGGGCACTCGTGTGGTTTTGTTTGCTATTATTTTCAACTATTTCAGTCTGTAAACAGGATCGTCTGGAGCTCGATGAAAAGACCTCGTCGCTCGGCCGCCATATCGTTGTTTGTTGCGCTTGCAGTGGTGAGCGCCTTTGTCGTGGCGATAGCTGGCTGTTCCGAGTCGAATGACGGGGCCGCGGCGTCTGCATCAGAAGGCGCAGTCGCCTCGCAGGTCAAAGGCGACAACCTTAAGACGCTCGACGTCGGAAGCGACCTCTATCCACCGTTTGTGTATACCGATGAGTACGGCGATATCGTTGGCCTGGATGTCGAGATATTGACCGAGGCTTTGGCCCGCATTGGTTACAAGCCAAAGTACCAGCTGATCGACTGGGAAAAGAAGAAAGAGATGCTGGCGAACGGCGAGCTCGATTGCGTCATGGGTAGCTTTAGCATGACGGGTCGCGAAAACGAGTATCGTTGGGCCGGCCCGTACCTTGCGAGCCGCCAGGTAGTCGCGGTCGATCCCCAGAGCGATATCTACACGCTTGCCGATCTTGAGGACAAGGTCGTGGCGGTCCAGTCCACCACCATGCCCGAGGACATTTTGCTCAATCGTACAAATGAAAACGTTCCGCAGATCAAGGAGCTCTATTGCTTTTCGGACCGTTCGTACCTGAACCCGGCGCTCGTCGAGGGCCTGGTCGACGCCATCGCCGCGCATGAGTCCTCGCTGCTTACCTACGAAAAAGACTATGGTGTGACGTATCGTATTTTGGATGAGCCGCTGCTGGAGGTTGGTCTGGGTACCGCTTTCGATCTCAACGATACGCGCGGCATCGACGTTAAGCTCACCCGTGCCTACCAAGAAATGCTTGCCGATGGCACCATGGAACGCCTGGTGTCAAAGTACTTTGATGACCCTGCGCCATTTGTGAATATGGAGGGCCTGTCATGATCGATGTGCCCGACCACGCCGTAGAGGAGCGGGGCGATCGTTCGGCCTGGGTATGGCTCATTGCCGCCCTGCTGGGGATAGCGCTCTCGGTTGTTGCCGGCATGATGAGCTACGGTTACACGGCAGCCCAGGCCGAGCAGCGCTTTGCCGACGTTGTCGATTACGTGGCGACGCAGAGCCTTTCCTACGATGCGTTCAATAGCGCCTATACGACCAAAAACCTGATTCGCGTTATGGAGATCGCCGGAGAGGTGGCGCGCGATATGGAGCGCGACGGCTCGGTGGATAACGCCGCGCTGGAGCAATATGCTGACCAGTTCAACGTGAGCGCGCTGATCGTGACGGACGCATTGGGCAACCTGGTGTCCGAGTCCTCGACGGATGACGTGGGCTACGAGTTGCTCGCTACGTATCTCAAAGAAGCGCCCGTGTTGGAGGTGGCAAGCCATCCGCTTAAGTCCTATACCGCCCGCATCACGCTTGCGGATGATTCGGTTGCAGACATTGGCTGCGTAACCCGGCAGGATGACGAGGGCATCGTTATCGCGGTCAGGCATCAGAGCGCGAAGGCGGTTGCAAGCAATACACTCAAACTGCAGAGTCTGCTCGAAGGCTATGAAACCATCGATAGCGGCAATATCGTGATCGAAAACGATGGCAAGGTCGTTGCGACCAATGCCGTTGAACCTACCGTATTGGGCGTGTTCGATCTGCCTGCGACAGATGTCTTCATTGTCGACGGGATTAAAGAGTACTGCCTGCCCGGCAAAGTCCGACTGGTCAACGTCAACGGCGAGTGGTATTTGGGCACATACGGCAAAGCGCGAAAATTCTACGTGTACACCTATGCCTCGGCGCAGCGCTACTTTGAGGTCGTCGCGGCTGTTGCTGCCGGCGTGCTGGTGCTCTACGGCGGTGTTATAGCCGTTGTTGTGATGGTGCGTCGCCGCGCTGATCGTCGACGTTTGACGGACTTGCTGCAGCAGGAGCGCGACTATGGCGACAAGCTGGCAAAGGCGGCGCGTGAGGCCTCGTCTGCCAACTCGGCAAAGACGGAGTTTTTGCGTCGCATGAGCCACGATCTGCGCACGCCCATCAACGGTATTCGCGGCATGGTCGAGGTCGGCGATGCTAATGCGGACGATCTGCAAAAGCAGACCGAGTGCCGCTCAAAGATCTGGACGGCATCGGGACTGCTGCTCGACCTTGCCAACGAGGCCCTGGATATGAGTCGCCTGGAGAGCGGGCAGATCGATCTGAACCTCGTACCCATAAATTTGGTGGCCCTCAACTGTGAAGTGCGCGATATTTTGGAGCGCCAGGCCGAGGAGCGTCTGGTGACAATTATCTGCGACCAGCAGACGCTTGATCATCCCTATGCGCGGGTGAGCGTGACGCACCTCAAGCGCTTGTTGCTCAATATTGCCGGCAATGCCGTCAAGTACAACCGCCAGGGCGGCTATGTTCGCCTGGTGTGCCGCGAGGTGGAGCCAGCGGATGGCGTCCCCGTCTATGAATACACGATCGCCGACAACGGTATTGGCATGAGCGAGGAGTTCCAACAGCACCTCTACGAGCCGTTTTGTCGCGAGGAACAGCAGGTGGAAGGTGCCTCATCGGGAACTGGCCTGGGCGCGCCTATCGCAAAACAGTTGGTCGAGCTTATGGGCGGAACCATGAGCTTTACGAGCGTCTTGGGGCAGGGGACGACGTTTACCATCCGCCTGCCGTTCGAGAAATGCAAGCGTTCCGAGATTCCTCAGGCAGTTCGCGTGGATGGGGGCGATGGTGATGCGCTCCAGGGCTTGCGCGTTTTGCTCGTAGAGGATAACGATCTGAATGCCGAGATCGCGCAGTTTACGCTCAGCCGTGCCGGTGCCGTCGTGACGCATGCTAAGGATGGTGAGTCTGCCGTCGAGATGTTTGCCGCGAGCGCGCCGCACGAGTACGACGTGGCGTTGATGGACATCATGATGCCCGGTATCGATGGCCTTGAGGCCACGCGTCAGATTCGAGCACTCGATCGCGAGGATGCCGCGACCACGCCGATTATCGCCGTGAGCGCCAACGCCTTTGCCGACGACCGCAGGCTTTCGCGTGAGGCGGGCATGAACGCGCACCTGAGTAAACCCGTGAGTTCGCAGGAGCTCGTTGAGGCGCTTGCGTACATAGCTGCCGACGCTTTATAGGCATATGGCCCGGTTCCAATGTTGGTTGGAATCGGGCCATATTGCTATTGATGAGGTCTGCTGAGGGGCTTACTTTTCCTGAATCTGCTTGCCGCAGAGATGCTCAATCGTAATCTCGTAGAGCTGGACGCCCTTAATGTCCTTGGCGATTTCCTCTTCGACTTCCTCGGCGGAAGGGTAGTACTTAAGGGCGAGCTGGCGGACTTTGTCTTCGATAAACGCGGGAGCGTCGTTCGCCAGGCGACAGCGGCCAAAGACCACGGTACTCATAACGTAGGGAGCCCAGTCACCGTCCTTGTGCCACTCGTTGCCGTAAACGGTAAAGCAGACCTTGTCATCGCGCTTGAGTGCGTCGACCTTGTGGCCGGCTTTGGCGCCATGGAAATAAATCTTGTCGTGCTCGGTGTCAAAGAAGTAGTTGACGGGAATGGCGTACGGGTAGCCATCGTCGCCGTTGACGGCAAAGACGCCGCGCTTGCAGGTAGCGAGCAGTTCGCGCGCTTCCTCGTCAGTGATGGCGCGTTTCTTTCGACGTAAGGGCCTAAACATCGTTGGCTTCCTTTCTGGTCGTGCGTGGTGGTTGAGCACAAACTATAGCGAAAAGGGTCACTATAATAAGGATAGAAAGGTCGTGAAAATACAAAACAGGAGGTTACACACATGAGGAAGCAGGAGCAAAAGGGTAAAATCACAGCATTGTACGAAAGGTTATCTCACGACGATGGGCGGTCTGACGAGAGCGTGTCCGTAGAAAATCAAAAGCGCATCCTGGAGGACTACGCCCGAAAAAATGGCTTCACTAATGTCCGCCACTTCACCGATGACGGGGTGCGGGGAACGACCTTCAAGCGGCCCGGCCTGGACGCTATGGTGGACGAGATACGGGCCGGAAATGTGGCTACCGTCATTGTCAAAGACCAGAGCAGAATAGGCCGTGACGTGGTGGAGGTCGGCTTGCTCAAACGCACCTTTGACGAGTACAACGTCCGCTTTATCGCCGCCAATGACAACCTGGACACCGCCAATGGATTTGATATTATGTCCATCTTCCGGGATGTGATAAATGAGTGGTACGTTGCTGACACCAGCCGCAAAATCAAGACCGTTTTCAAGTCCAGAATGGAAAAGGGCCTGCGCTGTTCGGGGGCCGTCCCCTATGGCTATCTCGCCTCAAAAGAAGAAAAGGGCGAGTGGGTGATCGACGAGGAAGCTGCCGCCGTTGTGCGCCGCATCTTTCAGAGGTTGATTTTCAATCTCAACGCAACAGCCTGGACGGGTCCCGCGTTTCCGCAG
>CAUBVH010000038.1 GCA_958439425.1 uncultured Collinsella sp. | reverse complement strand
CCAAATTAGCAAATTGGCCTGCGATTATATAGCTTGGAGCGGGCGACGGGAAGTCCAAGGATTTGCTTCGCTGCGGGCCTTCGGCCCTTGCGTGCTGCGCTGGAAAATGCTCACGCATTTTCTCAGCTCCGCACCCTGGCGGGCTCGATTCCCGTCGCCCGGCGCGTAAACGAAAACAGCTCTGATCCCCAAAGGAAACCAAAGCCGTTAAAACAATTCTTATGGAGCGGGCGACGGGAATCGAACCCGCGTCATCAGCTTGGAAGGCTGGGGTTCTACCATTGAACTACGCCCGCAAGATATGGTCGGGACGACAGGATTTGAACCTGCGACATCCTGCTCCCAAAGCAGGCGCGCTACCAAACTGCGCCACGTCCCGAAGGTGTTGAGCAGCTAAGGTCTAAACCTTGCGTGTCCCAAAGCGAAGGAAATTATAGGGGAGACTCCCCGCCTGCGCAAGCATTGATGCCTTAGCTCCTCGAATGTGCAACAAAACGACTATGGAGCAGGCCGATCACAAAGGCAACCACGGCAACCGGTGCCCACGCAGCACCGATATCTGCCAGCGGCAACGCATCGAACGGCAGCCACGCGCCCGTAAAGAACGCATCGCGGACCGAGGTGATCACACTCTGCACAGCAACGACGCCGCCGACCCAGACCCACACCTGCGGATGAGCGTCGCAAAAGCCGTGCACCAGGCCCATAAGCACCAGCACAATGGCAACGGGGTACAAAGCGTTGAGCATGGGCACCGAGAACATAAGGATCATGTCGAGACCCACGTTGGAAAGCACGCACGAAAACGCCGCGAACACAAAGGCGAGAACCGCAAAGGGACGGCGCATGGCCTCCTCGGAGGCCTCCGCTCCCCCTTCGACCACATACGTCTCGCAGAAGTAACGCGAGCAGCAGCTGATGAGGCCGATGCACACGTTCATGCAGGCAAGGAAGAAGATGGCGAAGACCACGACCGTGCCGGCAAGCCCAAAATGCATGGAGGCCGAACGGGCGAGGATGGCGGCGCCGTTGGTAGCGTCGGGCATCACGGTGCCGAGCTGCATACCGGCAAGGCCCAAGCCGCAGTAGATGATGGCCATGAGCACGCCGGCGATCACGCCGGAGCGCGAAATCTCGAAGGCCACGCGCTTGTCATCGGTAACGCCCAGCTCGTGGATGGTCTCGGCGATGATGATGCCAAAGGCGAGCGACGCGAGCAGGTCCATGGTCTGGTAGCCGGTCAAAAAGCCCTGCACGGCAGCACCGGCATCATAGGGAGCCTGCGGCGCGGCGGCGGGGCCCAGCGGCGAGACCATGGCGGCACCCACGACCAATACGATGAGGGCAATGAGCGCGGGGCCCGTAATGCGGCCGAGCACGCGTGTGATGACGCCTGGGCGCAGCGTGAGCGCAAACGCGACGACAAAGAAGCCGACGGCAAACACCAGGCGCGCCGTGCCGAGCGAGACGCCCTCGGGCAACAGCGGCACCAGCATCTCGAAGGCCGTGGAGCTCGTGCGCGGAATGGCCAGGCACGGGCCGATGGCCAGATACACCGCCGCAACGAAGAATTCGCCGAACTTGGGGTGCACGCGGCCAGCAAGCTCGCGCGCCGTTCCGGCAAGCGCCACGGCGATAAAGCCCATAACAGGCAGACCGATAGCGGCAATCAAAAAGCCGATCATGGCAACCGGCGTGGCAGAACCTGCCTGCAGCGCCAGCAGCGGCGGAATAATGAGGTTACCGGCGCCAAAGAGCATCGAGAACAACGCAATGCCGACGGTAACGACATGGTCGGAGCGCAAACCACGCGGGGCGGATGAGGCCATAGGCACACCTTTCGGGTCGAAACAAAAACGGGACGGGCAAAAACACCCGTCCCGCAAGTATATACGCTTTAGCAGGCTAAATCGCGCAAAGCGTCAATCGCGATGTCGACTTCCTTATCCGTGTTGAAATACCCAAACGAGAAGCGGACGACACCCTGGCGCTCGGTCCCCAGCGCACGGTGCATGAGCGGAGCGCAATGGGCACCGGGGCGCGTCGCAATCCCCCACCCTTGCATGAGCGCGTCCGAGATCTCGGCAGAGTCGATATCACCCACGTTGAGTGAAACGATCGCCGAGCGCACGGGCTGGTCAAAGGCACCGTAGAGCTTGATCTCCGGGATTTCGCGCACGCCAGCGAGAAAGCGATCCGCCAGTGCTCGCTCATGCGCCGCAATCGCCTCGACCCCACCTTGGGCCTCGATAAAGTCGAGGCCGGCAGAAAGGCCGGCGACACCGTGGCAGTTGAGCGTGCCCGCCTCCAGGCGCGTGGGCCACTCAAGCGGCTGCAGTGGGTCAAAGCTGTGCACGCCCGTGCCGCCCATGGCCCACGGAGACACGTCAATGCCCTCCGCCACGGCCAGGCCGCCGGTGCCTTGGGGTCCCATGAGCCCCTTGTGGCCGGCAAAGCACACAATGTCGAGCCCCATGGCATGCATATCGATACGCGCCGTGCCGGCAGACTGAGAGGCATCGACGATTACCAGCGCACCGGCCGCATGGGCCATGGCCGCCACGCGCGCAATGTCGACCGCGTTGCCGGTCACATTTGAGGCGTGCGTCACCACCACGGCACGTGTGCCCGGCGTCACCAGCCGCTCAAGCTCTTCGTAGTCGAGCGCACCGTTCGCGTCGCAGCCCGCATGCTCAACGGTCACACCCCGCTCCGCTGCCAGGCGGTTGAGCGGACGCAGCACGGAGTTGTGCTCGAGCACCGTCGTGACCACGCGGTCGCCGGGGCGCACCACCCCGTTGATGGCGGTGTTGAGCGCCGCCGTAGAGTTGGGCGTAAAGCACACATGGTCCGCCCTCGGGCAACCTAAAAGGCGCGCGAGCTTGGCACGGCAACCGTGAATCGTGCGAGCGGCATCGAGGGCACCCGACGTGGCGCCGCGCCCGGCATTGCCGAGCGAGCACATCGCCTGCGTCACGGCATCGATGACCGTCTGCGGCTTGTGCATGGTCGTCGCCGCGTTATCCAGGTAGATCATCACACGACCTCCCACATATCAATCACGGTATAGCCCTCGGTGGGAACGCCCGCCGCGGCGAGTTCGCCGCGCAGCAGCTCCTCATCGGCAGGCAACGCTTTCCACGCCAGGCCGCAGCCGGCAGCGACCTCCCCGGGCACGGGAATCGTTCGCCCGGGAAGGCCGCGCTCGATGCACAGAGACTCGCAGCCCATGGCGGCAGCCGTGGTGGGAAACGTGATGACAAGCGCTGGGCGCTTCTCCCTCATGGCAACTCCAACCAATACGCTACGGGCGCACGACGCGCACGGCTTGTTCCATCTTCTCCACGATCACATACATGTTCGTGACCTCGCCCACGGCAAGCTGGTCCTTAATGCCATAGTGGTCGAGGCAGGTGCCACAGGTGAGGATTTCGACGCCCTGCTCAGCCAGCCCCTTCAGGTCGTCAAGTACCGGCGAGCCCTCGACGGTGAGCTTGGCGCCGCCGTTGTAGAACAGCATGGTCGCGGGCAGCTCCTCCTGCTGCGTCACGGCAAAGATGAAGGCCTTCATGAGCTTGTGGCCCAGCTCGTCGTCGCCGCGGCCCATGCAGTCGGTGTAGACGGAAATGACGAGCTCGCCCTTGCCGGTGCTGGCACCGCAGAAAGCGGCACCGTCCTGCTCGGGGTCTGCCACGGCAACGGCACCGGAGGTCGCCACGGTCACGCGCCACTCGGCGTCAGAAACCTTCTCGACCGAGGCCGTGCAGCCCTTCTCCTGCGCCATCTTGGAGATGTTCTTGACGGCGGTCTCGTTATCGACCGAGGTCACTACGGCACCCTCGCCGTCAAGCTGTTTGAGTGCCTTAAGCGTCTTGACGACGGGCAGCGGGCAGGCATCGCCCATGGCATTGACTTCAATCTTGGTAGACATAGCTACATCCTTTCAAAAGGGACCGCCCAGAAAAGTAGGCGGTCGCATAAACGGTTTTCTTTAATGCACAACGCGAACAGCAGGACCGCCCGGCACCGCCTCGCACACGCGACCGATAACGGCGGCGATGCACCCCTCGGCATCCAGGCGACGCGCAAGCTCATCCACATCCGCCGCGGGCGCCGCGATAAGCAGGCCACCAGACGTCTGCGGATCGTACAGCGCGTCGAGCATGCCCGGCTCCAGGCCCTCGTCGACAGCCACACGCGGGCCAAAAAAGTCCTGGTTGCGGTAGGAGCCCGCTGGGATAATGCCCAGACGTGCCATGTCGAGTACCTGGTCAAAGAGCGGCACCGCCTCCGACGCAAGCTCAATCTGCACGCCCGAGCCCTCGGCCATCTCGCACGCATGCCCAATCAAGCCAAAGCCCGTGATGTCGGTACAGCCGTGAAGCTCAAGTCCCTCGGCCAGACGAATCGGTGCCTCGTTAAGGGTGCGTATCGAGTCAAACATGGCTGTGGCCTCGTCCTGCTCGATGAGTTCGCCCTTAATGGCCGTGGTGATGATGCCCGAGCCGATCGCCTTGGTCAGCAGCAGAACATCGCCCACGCGTGCGCCGCTGTTGGCGAGCATGCGGTCGAGCGCGACAAAGCCGCTCACAGACAAGCCGTACTTGGGCTCGTCGTCGTTGATGGTGTGACCGCCCGCGATGGAGCAGCCCGCCTCGACGCACTTGTCGGCACCGCCCGCCAGAATCTGGCCGGCAACCTCAACACCCAGGCAACTGGGTATGCAGAGCAGGTTCATGGCATGGCTCGGCCGCCCGCCCATGGCGTAGATGTCCGACAGCGAGTTGGCCGCCGCGATCTGGCCAAACAGGAACGGGTCGTCGACCATCGGCGGGAAGAAGTCGATGGACTGCACGAGACCCAAGTTCTCGCCAACGCGAAAAACGCTCGCATCGTCGGAGGTATCGAACCCCACGAGCAGGTTATCGTTATGCACATTGGGCAAGTCGCCCAGGACCTGGGCGAGGGCTCCAGGAGCCAACTTAGCGGCTCAACCGCTCGCGGCAGTCATAGACGTGAGCTTAATCTGATCGTCAGCCATCGATACCTCCTCTCATCGGTCAATCATTTTCTCCCAGTATACGCATGAATGCGAGCCTGGGGCGGATGCATTAATTGAGCGCCTGCGCGCGAATCGCCGCGCCGATGGCACCGGCAAAGCGAGCCTGGGGCGAGGTGCTCACCGGCGACCCCAGTAGCTCGCCCAACCGCTCCACCACGAAGGCGTTCTCGCACAGGCCGCCGGTCAGGTAGTACGGGGCACCCGCGGCCTGCCCGGCCATGGTCGCCACGCGCGAGACCACGCTGTCGATCACGCCACGTGCAATGTTCTCGCGCGGCTCACCGCGACCGATCAGGCTGATAACCTCGCTTTCGGCAGACACGGTGCACATGCTGGAAATCTTGGTAGGCTCGCCGGTGCGGGCGAGGTCTGCCATCTGCTGCTGGGTAATACCCAAGCGGTCGGCCATGATCTCCAGAAAGCGCCCCGTGCCGGCGGCGCACTTGTCGTTCATGGCGAACTTGACCACGCGGCCGCCCTTAAGCTGAATGACTTTGGTGTCCTGGCCGCCCACGTCAATCACCGTGCCATGGTCGCCAAACAGGCGCACGGCACCGGTGCCGTGGCAGGTGATCTCGGTCACGACCTTGTGCGCATAGGGCACGGCGACACGGCCGTAGCCAGTCGCGACCACGCGCACGTCGTCGGCAGCCACGTCGTAACCCGCCGCTGCCAGCGCCTCGCGCAGCCGCTCGGAAGCATCGACCGAGGAGAACCCGGTTGGCTGCACGCACGTCCACGCCACCGAACCCTCCCCATCGACCACAGCAGCCTTAGCCGCCGTAGACCCGATATCGATCCCGATCCCTATCATGGCTCTCTCCCAATCTAAACATCAAAGGTAGCGGCGCGTTAAGGCGCCTTAGCTCTAGGTTTCTCAGGTGCCGGAGGTTGCCCCGAAAGAGGAGCGCAGCGTACTTTGGTACGCAAGCGACGGTTTGAGGGGCAAGGTCCGGTGCCTGAGGAAGCTAGAGGGTTTCGATGAAGGCGGCGATGCGTGTCTCGATCTGGCCCATGTCGCCGTTGCTGTAGTCGGTCTCGATCTTCATATACGGAATACCCGCGCCCTCGACAGCCTCCTGCATGCGCGCACTCTCCACGTTAAAGGTGTGGCAGGCCTGTAGCACGCTCTCTACCACGCCATCGACATGATACTTCTCGCACATGGCCAGCGTGTTTTCCATACGACCATCGTTGGGCGTCATGACCGAGCAGTTGATGTCCAGGTAGCGGTCGGCGATGGCACGCAGGATGTCGGGAGCCTCCGGATCGATCATCATGGCCGCCGTGCGCTCGCCCGAGCAGTCGTCCATGCACACGACCACGCCGCCATTGGACTCGATGGTGCGACCGATCTTGTTGATCACGCCGCCCACCGGGCAACCAGTGATCAGAATGCGCTTGGCATCCGCCGCAACCGGGCGCTCGCCTGCGTCGTAGGCCTCGCGCAGCTTGGCAACCTTTTGCTCCAGCTGCTGCGTATAGGCCTCGATATCAAAGCTGAACGTACCGGCAAACATGGTGCTCATCAGGTCGACGCCGCTCATGGCCGCCGGCTGGTTGGCCTGCAGTGCAAACATCTCGAGCTGGACCGCACGCAAGCGGTTGCGACGACGGACGGCAGCGCGCAGGTTATCGTCGGTAATCGTGATGCCGTAGAAGCCCTCGAGCTCCTCCTTGAGCAGGCGGCACTCCTCGTACCAGCCTTCACGCTCGTAGGCACGATCGCGACCCTGCGGAAGATGCAGAATGTGCGTGCGCTTGAGCTCGTTGAGTAGCTCGTACATCTTCTTCTTGCCGTCGCAGGTGGTCTCGCCGATGATCATGTCGCTAAAGTACGTAAACGGGCACTTTTGCGAGTAGGCAAAGCCGTACGTCGATTTGATGAGCGGACACAGATTTGCCGGCAGCACCTTCTCGGCCTCGGGAATCACCTCGTCGGATGTGCCGCACAAGGCCACACTTGCAGCGCCCGCGGCATCGATAATCTCGAGCGGCGTATAGCTGCACAAAAAGCCGACCAGGCGATTACCCGCCTGCTTATAATCCTTGACGCGAATAAACGCCGCCTTGCGTTGCTCGTTGAACTCCTCAAACGTGCGCGGCAACGGCTGCTCAGTATTTTCCGACATATAACTCCTTAACAGACCTTTTAACCAACCAAGGAAACGGCTTTCCCAGGTGCCCGAGGTTGCCGTGAAAGAGGAGCGCCGCGTACTTCTGGTACGCAAGCGACGGTTTGAACGGCAAGATCGGGTGCCTGGGGAAGCCGCCGAGACGGATAGCCCTAAATGGTTTCCAAGAAAGCCTCGATCCTGGTTTGCAGTTGGCCGGCGTCCTCTCCGGCATAGTCGGTCGTGATGTGCATAAACGGAATGCCGGCCTCCTCGGCGGCCTTCTCCACGGCAAACGACTCCATCTCGTAGAGCGTGCAGAACTGCAGGGCCACGTCGACAATGCCGTCGGCATGCAGGTCCTTGGCCATCTGGACAATGTCCTTCATTCGCTGGTCGTTGGGCGTAAAGACGGCACAGTTGATCTTAAAGTAGCGCTCGGCGATGGCGTCGAGCATCTCGTCGACCGTCTCGCCGGACTCGTCGACCAGATCCTTGTAGTAGCGCGAGCCCGTGCAGGACTCCTCGCCTACCACAATGCCGCCGGCTTTCTCGATGAGGTTGAACAGCTTCCAGTTGGGCACGGCCATGGGCGTGCCGGTGTACAGGATGCGCTTGGTCCCCTTGGGTGCTACGCCCTCGCCGGCCTCGACACGCTGCTCACACTCGGCCGCCATATCGTTGATGGCTCCGGTCAGACGCGGCGTGTCGTCCATAAAGGCGGCCTGAACGGTCAGAAGACTGTCGAGACCGCTAATGGGCGCTGGGTCGGCAGCGCGCGTGGCAGCGAGGCGCTGCAGGGCGCGACGCTTCTCATTGACGGCGCGGATGGCGGCCTTCAGACGCTCAGGCGTAATCGTGACGCCACACTCTTCCTCGATCTTGGCAGCGAGCTTTTTAACCTCGGCCTTCCAGGTCACAAGCGTCGACTCGTCGTGCACGTTGGGGATATCCATGACGTACATGTTCTTTTGCGTGGCAAAGAACTCATAGGCCTTCTTCTTGCCATCGCAGGTGTTCTCGCCTACCACCAAGTCACTCGACTCGATGTAGGGGCAGACCTCACCCAGCTTAAAGCCGGCAAAGCTCTTGATAAGCGGACAAGTGTTGCGCGGCAAGTGCTCCTCGACCTTGTCCGTTGCCCAATCGGCACCCGAGCACAGACCAACGGGAATGCCGTCACAGGCAAGCACGATCTCCTCGGGCACGTACACACAGAACGAGCCCACGATTTTGGTGGCCTCGCCAGCCTCCTTCTTGTCGAGCATCTCCTTAATGCGGCCGCTATGGATGTTGGTGGCCACAAAGTCCAAGTAGGACGTGGACTTGGGGCGGTTGTTCTGCGACAGGAACATGTCCCCGTACATCTGGCCCACGGCGCCCAGCAGCATATCGTGGTCGGCAAGATTCATGCCGAGGCTCTCCCACATCGGGTGGAAATCAAATTCTTCAGCCATAACGGTTCCCCTCTCGAACCAAAAACGGATAACAGCGGTATCGATGCACGACGGACGGCGATTGCCCGGCCGTGCTCAAACCCGGAATTTTAGGGAACCTGCTTTGCGGTCGATTATTTAGTTGTGCGTCGTCTCTCCCGGAGCCGTGAACATACCTGCTCATATGCGACTCCGAGCCATATACAGGGCACGCGCGGCAACGCGGCGAATGTATGTCGTCTGCGGCATGTGCGCACCCTCCCTTACAAGTTGAGGTCAACTATATCAACGGTCATCGACCATGCGAACACCGTTGACATTCGTACGACAGCGTCGTGTGCCGTCGTTTAATAAATAATTATCTTGATTGATAAGAGTTTGTCATTCCTCATTCGTTGAACGGCAAAAACAAAGCCGCCGAGGCTTATATCCCCCGACGGCATTACCCGGCGCTATCGACAAACCAAATGGATCCTGCTGGCATCAAAATGCATGCGTAG
>CAUBVH010000037.1 GCA_958439425.1 uncultured Collinsella sp. | reverse complement strand
CAACGCGTTGCGCTGAGTCCTGAGGCTGTTGCAATGAAAATGAGAATCAAGGGTTGTCATGGACGTTGTGTCGTTGGGATGGAGCGGTTTTACGACCATCGAATGCTATGCGTACAATGAATATACGCGACGGCCATACCGGACAAGGAGACCCGATGCCCTACCTTCTTTCTTGTGATATTCATACTCATACGCTGTTCTCCGCGCATGCGTACTCAACCATTGAGGAGAATGTGTACTGGGCGGCGGAACGTGGCCTGCAGGTGCTCGGATCTGCCGACCATCTGAGCTCTATGGTTACGGCTTGCCCCAACGACCTGCGCAGTTTCCAGTTCTTTATTAACCAGGATATCTGGCCGCGCATTTGGAGCGGCGTGCTGGTGCTTCGCGGCGCCGAGGCCGATATCGTTTCGCTGGACGGCAGCTTGTTTGGCGAGGACACTCCTGTCACGCTCGATATCGCCGGCGATTCGTACAGCCGTCAGCATTCACTGTTCGATTTGGTTACGCGTAATTTGGATTATTTGGTTGCAAGCGTGCATAACCCGCAGCTCGCTGAAGGCGCGACGCTCGCCCAGACGACCGAGATGTACATCAATGCCCTGGAGCACCCCAAGGTGTTCATGCTTGGGCATACGGGTCGTACGGGCGTGCCGTTCGATATCGATGAGGTGCTGTTGGCGGCCAAGGCCAAGCACAAGATCATCGAGATCAACAACCATAGTCTTGAGCATGGCACGGATGCCGAGCATTGGAACGTGTGTCGCAAGATTGCCGAGCGCTGCGCCGAGCTGGGCGTGGGGATCGGTGTCTCGACCGACGCACACATTGGTATGGCCATTGGCAAGCTCGATCACGCGCGCAAGATGCTCGACGAGATTCACTTCCCGCTGGATTTGATCGTGACGCGCGACCGCGAGACGCTGCTGCGCGAGATGGCGGCAGCCGGCGTGTGTGACCTGCGCAAGGGGATGTAGCGGAGTTCATAAACCAAGCGAAGGGGGCGGTCCAGACGGGCCGCCCCCTTTCTTGTCTCGAAAATCTACCGGGGTGGATTAGCGGCGCTCGAGGACCGCTACGGTTTCGGTGTGGTCGGTATGGGGGAACATGTCGACGGGCGTGATCTTGAGCAGGCGATAGCCTCCGTCGAGGAGCTGGTGCAGGTCGCGCTCTTGGGTCACAGGGTTGCAGCTGATATAGGTGATGCGGCGCGGCTTGAGTGCGCAGGCGGCTTCGAGGAACTCGGGGGTGGAGCCGGTGCGCGGCGGGTCGATGGAAAGGACATCGATCCGCTCGTTGTTGTCGGCGGCGTCCAGGATGTAATCGGTGGCGTCGTCGGCCATAAACCAAGCGCTGCGGGTGAGGCCGTTGAGCTCGGCATTGCGACGTGCGTCGGCAATGCCCGCCGGGTTGCGCTCCACGCCGAGCAGCATAATGCCGATGCCCTTGTCCTGGGCATCCTTCGCGGCGCACAGACCGATGGTGCCGCTACCACAGTAAGCGTCCATAAGAATGTCACCCTGCTGCAGGTCCATGCCGTCAATCGCGAGCTGATAGAGCAACTCGGTCTGCTGCGGATTGGTCTGGTAGAACGCGGTGGGGGAGATATCGAACTCGCAGCCGAGCAGCTGGTCGCGCATGCATTCGGCGCCATAGACGATACGAGTCTCCTCACCCAAGATGGCATTGCCGGGGCGACCGTTGATGTTCTGAGCGACGGTGACGATATGCGGATCAAGCGCCGCGACGGCTTCAAAGAACTCCTGCGCATGCGGCAGGTCGCGCTGAGCGGTCACGAGGGTGACCATAATCTGGTCGGTGCGCCAGCCGCAGCGAACGACGGCATAGCGAAGCAGCCCCAGATGCTTGTCTTCGTTAAAGGCTGGAATATGCAGACGTTCGGCCTCGCGAGCGATGCCGTTGAGAATCTGACGAGCGCCCGGCGCCTCGACAGGGCATTCAGGAACAGCAACGATTCTGTGTGTCCCACGTTCAAAAAAGCCGCAGCGGACAGCGCCCTCTTTGCCGGGAGCAAACGGAGTGGCAGCCTTATGACGAAAACCACGCGGCGCAGGATACTTGCCCGGGTCGCCCAGGGTAACACCCATACCGCGAATGGGATCAACGGCAACACCCTCGCGCTCACAGAGCTCAGCAAACAGCTCCTCCATAGCAGCCTGCTTGGCCGCCAACTGCTTCTTATAAGGACGATTGAGCGCCGTGCACCCACCGCAAGCTTTCATGATCGAACAGGGAGACTTGGGGTCCACAACCTTACGCGCAGGCTGAGCCGAATCCTTGCGCGAGCCTTTGGAGCGAACGTGAGGCGCCTTATCCCCGCCCTGACGAGAGCCAGAACGCTTGGTCTTAACCTTGCCCTTCGCCGACTTACCCTTCGCATCCTGAGACGACTTGGATTTCTTAGAAGATTTTTTCTCCTCCGACCCCTCAGCCGCCTCGATCAAAGCACGACGAGCCCTACGCTCCGCACGAGATTCTGCCATGAATTAACCCCACTATTAAATAAAAGAAAAGTCCGAAGCAATTGTACCGTGCATTCAACGTGCCCGTTTGGAGAGGAGGCTATTTAAGGTTCCGAGCACGTTGTCTCCCGGCTGGGTGGCGCCCGGCGCGGAGTTTAATTTGTCGCGAGTTCCGCACGAACAGGAGGCCACTTAATGTGGCCTCCGTCGTGAGCAGGACTGTAGAGCAGCAAATTAAACTCCGCGCCGGGCGCCACCCAGCCGGGTGCTCCAACCTAGTGCTCCATACGTGCTTTCCGTCTTGCGCAGGACTGTAGAGCAGGAAACTTAATTCCGCGCCGCTCCCCGCCCGCGCCGGGCAACCCCAACCTTGTGCTCCATCAAGGTAAAGTGTATGATTCTGGACGTTACATGACTCACTTTACCTAACTAAAGTGCTATCGAGGGGGAATACCATGAATACCGATATGTCTCGTCGTCAGTTTGTTGGTCTAGCCGGCTCGCTCGCCACGGTGCTTGGCCTTGGTCTTGTCGGCTGCGGCGGTGGTGCTGGCAAGGGCTCCGCTGCTGGTTCTGCCGCGGCCAAGGATGTGAAGGGCGCCGCGGAGTCCAAGAAGCTCGTGGTGGGCTTTGACAAGTCCTACCCTCCGTACGGCTTTGTGGGCGATGACGGCGAGTACACGGGCTTTGACCTTGACCTTGCCAAGGCCGTTGCCGATAAGCAGGGCTGGGATGTCGATTACGAGGCCATCGATTGGGATGCCAAGGACACGCTGCTCAACTCCGGCGCCATCAACTGCATCTGGAACGGCTTTACCATGGAGGGCCGCGAGGACGACTACACGTTCTCCGAGCCGTATATGCTCAACGAGCAGGTGTTGGTGGTCAAGAAGGACGCGGGTATCAAGAGCTGGGACGATCTTGCCGGCAAGACCGTGATTACCCAGACTGATTCCGCTGCGCAGGATGTGCTCGAGGGCGACCAGAAGGATCTGGCCGCGACGTTTGCCACGCTCGATACCATCGGTGAGTACAACACGGCGTTTATGCAGCTCGAGAGTGGTGCGGTCGATGCCGTTGCCTGTGACCTCTCGATTGCTCAGTATCAGCTGGCCGCCAAGCCCGATGCCTATACGCAGCTCGACAAGCCGCTGTCCAGCGAGCACTACGCCGTCGGCTTTAAGAAGGGCGACACCAAGTCGGCCGATGCTGTAACCGAGTCACTCAAGGCGCTCTACGAGGGCGGCACGGTCAAGGACCTGTGCGATAAGTATTCAAGCTATGGTCTTTCCTTCGACAACTGGGTGCTCAAATAGCGGCTTTCCCAGGCACCCGATTTTGCCGTTCAAACCGTCGCTTGCGTACATTTAGTACGCGGCGCTCCTCTTTCACGGCAAACTCGGGCACCTGGAAAACCCGCTTTAGCATTGGGTTCGCTGTTCCGTTACTGTGAAAGAGAGCTTGGGTTGTCTATTCAGGTCATGATGCAGATGCTTGGCCAGGGATTCTTGGTCAGCTTGCAGCTGTTTGTGCTGACGTTGCTCGGGTCGATTCCGCTGGGAATTCCCGTGGCGTTTATGCGCATGAGCAAAATTGCGCCGCTTCGCTGGATCGCGCGCATCTATATTTCGGTCATGCGCGGCACGCCGCTCATGCTACAGATGTTTGCCATCTACTTCGCCCCGTACTACGTGTTCGGCATCTCGCTCACGCCCGATTCCAAGTGGACGGCGTGCATTGTGGCGTTCATCATCAACTACGCCGGCTACTTTGCCGAGATCTATCGCTCGGGCCTGCAGTCGATTCCGCGTGGTCAATATGAGGCCGCCGAGGTGCTGGGCTACTCGCGTCTGCAGACATTTTTGTACATCGTGATGCCGCAAGTTGCCAAACGCATTTTGCCGGCGATGGGCAACGAGATCATCACGCTGGTCAAGGACACATCGCTGGCGTTTGCCATCGGCGTGGGCGAGATGTTCTCGACGGCCAAGGCGCTGGTTGCCTCGCAAGTGAGTATGGTGCCGTTTGCGATCGCGGCGCTGATTTACTGGGTCTTTAACTTTGTGGTCGAGATGCTGCTGGGCGCCGCCGAAAAGAAGCTGGACTATTATCATGACTAACTCAGTGATGAAAATCGAAAGCGCGCGTAAGGCGTTTGGCGGCAATGAGGTGCTCAAGGATATCTCACTCGAAGTCAAGCGCGGTGAGGTCGTGGCGATTATCGGACCTTCGGGCGGCGGTAAGTCTACGCTGCTGCGGTGTGCCACGCTGCTCGAGACACTCGACGGAGGCTCTCTCTCGTTTGGCGACCTTGCCGTTGCGACGGACGCGGGGCCGGGTGCGGTCTATGCGAAAGGCGACGTGCCCAAACAGGCGCGCTCGCGGTTTGGTCTGGTGTTCCAGAACTACAATCTGTTCCCGCACTATACGGTGATGAAAAACATCATCGACGCGCCGATCCTCGTGCTTAAGCGCCCGCGCGAGCAGGCGGAGGCGCGTGCGCGTGAGTTGATCGCGCAGATGGGGCTTACGGGCAACGAGAACAAGGTGCCGTGTGAGCTTTCGGGCGGTCAGCAGCAGCGCGTGAGTATTGCCCGCGCCCTAGCGCTCGACCCGGAGATCCTGTTCTTTGACGAGCCGACCTCGGCGCTCGATCCCGAGCTGACGGCCGAGGTGCTGCGTGTCATTAAGGACCTGGCGGCGCAGAATATGACGATGGTAATCGTGACCCACGCGATGCAATTTGCGCGCGATGTTGCCGACCACGTGGTCTTTATGGACGGCGGTCGCATTGTCGAGGAGGGATCTGCCGAGCAGGTTATCGACCATCCGCGCGAGCGGCGCACGCGTGAGTTCTTGAGCCGTATCGAGGGATAGACTCAGGTATTTACTCAACTATTAATTGAGGCGAAGCCGCCACAGGTCTTACGGTCTGTGGCGGCTTTTTGTTTACATCGACGGGGTTCAATAATTGCCTCACAAGCTTGTCTCTTCCTCTCGCCGCCTGTATTCATACGTGTGCCGAAAGGTATGCATGGACAGCCGCCCGTGAGGGTAGGGTGGTGGCATAGGACATTTGGAGGGTGAGTCGGCTCGGCTGCCGACCATGCTGCTCCCGGGACGGCACCGACCGCGAACTCTCCCCGTTGGCGTCGCGCATTGCGCGCGGCCCTGCAAGGAGGTCATCATGGGTGCTCCCAAGACCGGTAACGTAAGGAACGTGGTGCTCGTAGGCCAAGGCGGGGTGGGCAAGACTTCACTCGCCGAGGCCATGCTCCACCTTTCCGGCAAGACCGCCCGCCTGGGCGGCCACGACGGCACCAAGCCCACGCTCGACTATGACCCCGAAGAGGTCAAGCGTGCATTTTCCATCTCGACGACCATCGCGCCGATCGACTGGAAGGGCGCGCGCATCAATGTGCTCGATGCCCCGTGCTACCCCGATTTTATCGGCGACGCCTTTGCCGCGATGAGCGTCTGCGAGACGGCTCTGTTTGTGGTCGACGCCGAGGCCGGCCCGCAGCCTACGACGGTTAAGCTCTGGTATGCCGCCGAGGACCTACGCCTGGCACGCGCGGTGTTCGTAAACCGCCTGTCGCGCTCCGAGGCCAGCTTTGCGACCACGATGGACCTGCTGCAGGAGCGCTTTGGCACGCGCCTGGGCGCCGTGACCCTTCCCTGGGGCGAGGGCGAGGACTTTGACGGCATCATCGACCTGGTGCGCATGAAGGCGCGCCACTGCAACGGCGCCGAGGCCGTTGAGTCGGAGATTCCCGAGGAGTATCGTGCCCAGGCCGAGGAGGCCCATGACCATCTGTGCGAGCTGGTGGCCGAGGCTGACGACGAGCTGATGATGAAATACCTGGAAGGCGAGGAGACGCTGACGCAGGAGGAGCTTGAAGGCCTGCTGTCTAAGGCGATCGCCGAGCGCATCTTTGTGCCGGTCTTTGCGGGCGATTGCATTAAGGAGCAGGGCGTCAACTCGCTGATGGACGACATCGCCACGTACTTCCCGGCGCCGACCGACTACGGCGAGATGCCGCTCATCGACGGTGATTCGCTTAAGATTTCGAGTGACGATGACCGTCCGGTGGCGTTTGTGTTTAAGACGCTGGCCGATCCGCAGCAGGGCCGCATCAGCTTTATCAAGGTGCTGACGGGCACGCTTGAGCCGGGTCTTGAGTTGGTCAACGCGCGTACCCGCAAGAGCGATCGTTTGGCTCACTTGTATGTGATGTGCGGCCGCGATATGACCGAGGTTGGCCATGCCTATGCCGGCGACATCATCGTGGCGCCCAAGCTGGCTGCCGAGACGGGCGATACGCTCTCGATTACCGGCAAGGTCGAGGCTGCGGCGTTTAAGTTCCCCAACTCGCAGTACCGCATCGCCATCGAAGCCGAGAACCGCGGCGACGAAGAGAAGCTCTACACGTTTATCGAGAAGGCCTGCAAGGCAGACCCGACCATGAGCATCGACCGCGACGAGGAGACCGGCCAGACCATCATCTCGGCAGTGGGCGAGGCGCAGGTTTCGGTGCTGCTCAATCGTCTGGAGGACCGCACCAAGGTTGCTGCCAAGAGCGTGCCGATCCGCATTCCGTATCGCGAGACCATCCGCCGCACGGCGAGCGCCCAGGGCCGCCACAAGAAGCAGACCGGTGGTGCCGGTCAGTACGGCGACTGCTGGCTGCGCGTGGAGCCGCTCATTGGGCCCGACGGCACGAGCGACGGCTACGAGTTTGTGGATGAGGTCGTAGGCGGCCGCATTCCGCGCTCGCTGATTCCCGCCGTGGACAAGGGCGTCCAGGAGACCATGAAGGACGGCATCATTGCCGGCTACCCGCTCACGGGCATTCGCGTCGCGGTGTACGACGGCTCGTATCACAGCGTCGACTCCAACGAGATGGCGTTCCGCGCGGCGGCACGCATCGGCCTGCGCAAGGCATGCGCCGATGCCGACCCGGTGGTGCTGGAGCCCATCGAGGAAATCACGGTGACGATCCCCGAGAGCTACGCCGGCGCCGTGATGGGCGACATCTCGGCCTCGCGCGGTCGCGTGACGGGCATGGAGACCGATGAGCGCGGTGACACCGTGGTCATCGCCCAGGCGCCGCTGGCCGAGCTGACGGATTACTCGACGCGCCTGCGCTCCATTACGCGCGGCACGGGTGACTTTACCATGAAGCCCGCTGGCTATGAGCAGGTTCCCTATGACGTTCAGGCCAAGCTGGTCGAGCGCTATGAGGAGGGCCGCGCCAAGTAGCGCGTGGCGTTGCCCGCAACATGCATGCCGATGCAAGGGCCGCTCTGGGCAATCCAGGGCGGCCCTTTTTGATCCCTGGGGGACGGAGGAAAACGGATCATTTTAGGTTTTGGGGCAGCCTGGTCGGCGCTAGTCTCCGGATGTCTGGTTGCGGCCGGTGGCGTAGTCGATCTGCACATGCGGCTGCAGGTTGTAGCAGTACACGTGGAAGCACAGGGTCTTGCCGTGGTCCTCGACCGATTGCGCCTCAAGGCGCACGCCGCGGCAGACAAGTTCCTCTTCGTTGTACATGGGCGTGACGCGGTAGAGCACATGGTTGCCTGTGTCGTGGATGTAGCCGAGGATCTGCTCTTCAAACGGCAGCATGCCCGTTTCGTTGAGATGGCGCGTGCCGGTGAGCAGATTCTTGCGGTTGGCGTTTTCGCCGCAGAGCGACCAGGCGATAAGGTGGCAGCGGTTGTAGAGGCTCTGACCCGGAATAAAGTCGTAGCGTTGCTGATGCCATCCGGCGGGATGGATGCGCGAGATATCGCCGCGCTTGCCTTGACCGAGCGATTCGGGGCCCACGCAGGCGAGCGCTTTGCGAGTGCGGCCCAGGCTGTCGAGCTTGGAGAACTTCTTAAAGCAGCTCTCTTCGGTGGCGCGATCGTATTCATCGAGTGTGAATGACGGCGTGCCGAGCGGGTGCGTGCTGTCGGCGCGAAGGGCAACGTAGGGGTTGCCGGCATAGTCGGGAATGCTGCTGAGATAAACACCGCGGACGCGGTTGAGGTCGGGGTTTTCGACCTCGTCGATGGGGGTGACGTTTGAAGAGGCATCGTCAGCGGTGTCGGTCGTGGCGGATTCAGAGCCATCGCCGGAGTCCTGATCATCTTCGGAGTCCGTGGAGCTCGCTGTTCCCGATTCGAGTCGGGCGACCAAGTCCGCTTCGTCGTCGGTGCGGTTGGGGCTCTCGCTTTGCTTCTCGGCCAGAGCAGCCGCCTGCTCATCGCTTTGCGGCGAGAGCAGCTTGGGCGCTCCGTCGAGCGACCCTGTGAACAGCGCAAACCCCAGCACCACGGCGGTGCCGATGGAAAGTACTTGCTTGTAGGCGGACTTGCGCGACATTGAGGCTCCTGGCTAGACGGTTGGGAATCTACCAGTCTAGCAGGAGCCGGCAGAGGCCGCTCCGCCGAACAAATACTCAAGATTTGGGACAAATGCCGCCGGTTCATTTGCCTCATATGGAGCTGCGGCGGTTGTGAATGTGGGGCTATTCGGTGTTTCTCCAGATAAAACCTGCCAAAATAAACCTGTCCCTTTTTGGAAGGTGGCAATTTATGTGTTCAGGTTGAGCATGCGCGAGCGAGCAGGTTCCGGGTGCGGCAAGATGACGTGAAACAAGCGGGCGCTGGCCTTTTGGTCGCGCCCGTGCAGTTGAACGTCAGATTGCCGTGCCCGGGGCCTGTGC
>CAUBVH010000036.1 GCA_958439425.1 uncultured Collinsella sp. | reverse complement strand
ATCGACGGCAATCGCAAGCTCGCAGATAGACTGCGACGGAATGGCGTTGCTCGCCTCGGCACCGCTCCAGGACACAATGCGCCCGCCGTCGATCTTGGAGCTCACAAACGTCGCCCCAAACTGGCCCTTCTCGGCATTGCAGACCGGGAACTCGGCATCGGGCGTAAACAGAAAGTCGGGGTTCGCGTGGTTCTCCAGATAATGGTGAACGTCGGACATGCCCACTTCCTCATCGCAGCCCAGCAGCGCGCGGAAGGTGTAGCGCGGGGTAATACCGTGCTTGAGCAGATAGGCGCCGGCGTAGAGCGACAGCACGGCAGGACCCTTGTCGTCGATAACGCCGCGGCCGAGCAGCCAGCCCTCGCGACGCTCCATCGCAAACGGGTCGGTGTTCCAGCCGGGGCCGGCGGGCACCACGTCCACATGGCAAATGGTCGCGAGCTGCTTGTCACCGCGGCCCGGGATATCGGCAATGCCCACATAGCCCTCGTCGTCGCTCGTCTGGTAGCCGAGCTTTTGCGCAATGCCGAGCGCGCAATCGAGCGCGTCACGGACCGGGCGGCCAAACGGCGCGCTGGGCTCTGCATCGGCAGAAACTGCCACGGACGGATAACTCACCAGCTGCTTGATATCGGCGACGACATCTTCCCAGACCTCATCGACATACTCAGCGACGCTCTGCTCCACCTGATTCATGGACGACCTCCTTACCAATGAGCGGCAGCGTGCCCGCCCCTCACATCACATACTTATATAGCGAAAAGTTTAGCAAGCTCGGCCACCGAGTGCACCACCGCATCGGCACCCGCGGCCTCGTGCTCCCCCGGCGCCGCCGCGCCCGAATAGATGCCGATACACGGCACACCAATCGCGTGCGCGCCCTCCACATCGTTAAAGCGGTCGCCGATCATCACGGCCTCGTCGGCCGTCGCACCGAGCGCCGCCAGCGCATCGCGGACCGAATCTGCCTTGGTCTCGCGCCCCTGCGGCGAATTCATGCCAACCACGGCTTCGAACTGGCAAAGCCCCAGCTCACGCACCATATCGATGCACTTTGCCTCCATGCGCGACGTCGCCACGGCCATACGCTTGCCCTGGGCGGCCAACCCATCCAGCAGCTCGGGAATCCCATCGAACACGGGGTACTCCCCCGGTCCCAGCTCATCAAAAAAGGCGCGGTACTCATCGGCCACCACAAGCGACTCCTCGCGGGAAAAGCCATAAAAGTCGTGGAAGCTCTTCCACAGGGGCGGCCCGATCATGCGGTGCAGGTCACCCATCTGCGCCTCCGAAAACCCGCGCGCAGCCAGCGTCTTGCGCGTCGAGGTCATCACCGCCCGACCCGTATCGGCCACCGTGCCGTCAAAATCGAACAGCACAATCGGCCGCCTGCATATCTCCAGTGCCTCCATCGGCATCCCTCTTCCCCAGTTGATGATTTCCACACCACCACTTCAAACTGTTGACTATTCAACAATTGAACCTAGTAATGTAGAGCAACTCAACTATACTTGTCGCACTTTGCTCTCAGAAGGCGGCGCGCAAACGCCCCAACGAAAGGTGCAATTATGTCTTTTGCCATCATAACCGACTCCACGTCGGACATCTCCCCCGCCCGCGCCCAAGAGCTCGGCATTTACGTGATTCCGCTGCATGTGATTATCGAGGGCGAGGACCTGCTCGACCAGGTGCAGATTACCGCCGAGGAGTACGTCGCCCGCATGGCCGGCTCCGAGCAGCTGCCGCACACCTCGCAGCCGAGCGCCGGCGAGTTCAAGGCGCTCTTTGACCGCGTGCTCGTCGACGGCCACGACAGCGCCATCTTTATCTCGCTGTGCAGCGAGTGGTCCGCCTGCTATGCCAACGCCAACCTGGTGGCCGAGACCCACGAGCTCGACGTGCGCTGCATCGATTCGCGCACCGGTTCGGGTGCCGAGGGCCTGCTCGTGGAGTACGCACTGGCCATGCGCGAGGACGGCCGCAGCCTGGACGAGACCGAGGCGCAGGTCCGCGCGACGCTGCCCGACGCACACCTGTTGCTGATTCCCCGCACGCTCGAGAACCTGGTCAAGAACGGCCGCGCGCCCAAGCTTGCTGGGCAGCTGACGCAGATGCTCAACATTCGCCTGGCCGTTTCGCCGGAGTGGAAATCGGGCGAGATCAAGGCCGTCAAAAAGGGCCGCGGCGCCAAGCGCATCGTCGCCAACACTATGGCCGATTGCCTCGCATTTTTGGCCGAGCATCCGGGTTCCAGCGTGCGCGTGCTCACGACCGGCGCCGCCGAGGAGCAGGAGCTCGTCAACCAAGCGCTCGCAGGCCAGGACTACGTAGACGCCGGCACCGGCCCCATCGGCTGCACCATCGCCACCCACGTAGGCGTCGATGCCATCGCCATCAGCTACTGTCCCCGCTACCAACCTGCCAATTAGGGACAGGTTTATTTTGGCAGGTTTTATCTGGGCAAACGTTAAACGGTAACAAAGGCTTGCCTGGCAAGATCGGACATGCCAAAGCCGTCGAACAACCGAAGTACACCCAGCCACAACAAAGCCATCACGCCGACGCGCCGCAACTCAAGGCGCGCCGGCGTCTTTTTAGGAGTCGCGGCGGAAAAGGGGCCGTTTTAGCCAAAAGGCCGCGAAACGCTTCCCATTACGCCGCAACTTCATTGCCGCCCAACCAGCCAATCGAGAAATTGGCGGCGATCGATGCTTTGTCCAACCCCCTTGCGATACCCTCTGGGCAAAAAATGGCAAATATGAGTACTGTTACCGGTTTAGTAACAGCGAAATCTGGCTGAATTTGCCATCTTCCGCCAATTCCGAGCGTCATAAAGTCCCGAATCGCCATGTTTAGAGGGTTGATTATATCCAATCCGAATCGATTGGTCTTAAATACTTTCCAGATGATATGTTACTGCTCAAACCACAGTACTCATATTTGCCATTTTTTGCCCACAGGGTCTATTCGAGGATAGTTTCCTGCGCCTCCAGCCCACCTCATGGCCGCCAAAACCCATTCAGCAACAGCTACCGCACATTTTGACATCAGCCAAACACCACTCACGGAGCTGTACTCCGCTATCACCGAACCAAAATCAGAGTCGAGTCCCTTAAAAATCAAAATAACGTACCCTCATTTCAATGAACTCCGACAAGAACGGCATTTACATGAGCACCGTCACGCATCAATACGCCCTCATCGGGGGTACGCTATTCCAATTCAAGAAAACCGTCGCCCATGTATCGGAGCCGCACAGCCAAATCGTCATCTGCGGCAACGGTCCAGACATCCGTTACGCAACACTGGAAGAATGGGAGAAAGCTGGCGAATCTTTCGATAGACGGGCACAGGTCGAAGGAATCGTCACCAGTGCGAGCCCAGCGCGCGACAAACTGGAACTCTTTCGCAATCTCTTTACTGGCCGCAAAGATGTTTACGCTCATGGGTACCGCAGAAAAGACGGGGGCATCGGCTATACACCCGCCTGCGCAAATGAATGGAAGGCAGGCATTTGCCCCAAAGTAAATCGTCAGAAAACCAAATGCGCGGAATGCGGCAACCGCATCTTCCCCAAGCTGAGCGATGCCGCGATCATCGCCCATTTCAAAGGCAACGACGACAGGCTCCGAGACGTCATAGGTCAATACGTTCTCGATAGTGACAGTAACACAAAAGTCCTGGTCATCGACTTTGACGGAGCCGATTGGAAAGAAGCGACAAACGCCATTCGGCTTGTCGCAAAAAACCATGGGATCGATGCTGCAGTCGAGCGATCGAGATCAGGTAACGGCGCACATGTCTGGTTTTTCTTCCTAGAGCTCACCAGCGCAAAGATCGCACGAGAATTTGGAAGCAGCCTTATCACCGAAGCGGCGGCGCTCAACAAGACAATCACCTTTGAAGCTTTTGACCGGATGCTGCCCGCGCAGTCCACCATTCCTGAGGGCGGCTTCGGAAATCTCATAGCACTGCCTTTTCAAGGAAAAGCGCAGCGAAAAGGGAACAGTGTATTTGTTGACGAGCAATTTGAGCCCTTTCCCGATCAATGGCTTTACCTTTCACAAATTCAGCTGGTTCCACATGCAACGGTGCAAAATCTAATCGAAAGCATCGACAATAAACCGCATGGAATATCAGCTGCAGTGGCGGGAAACACCGCCGCGCCACATTCTCAGAGGCCGCGAAAGCGGCTTCCGCTCACGCTGCAGGACTTCCCGTCATCGCTACCCGTCACGCAAGCCGATATGCTCTACATAACCGAAAGATCTCTGAGTCCGGCCGCCCAGATGGAGGTTCGCAGGCTTGCAACATTTGCCAACCCGGAATTCTTCCGTGCCCAATCAATGCACCAATCAGTATTTGGCAAACCGCGGTACATAGACCTCAGTGAACTTAGAGATGGCTGCGTTGCGATTCCCAGAGGCTGTAAAGCTCAACTCGAGCGGCTGCTTCAAGAAGTCGGCGCTTCTGCTCACTATTCAGACAAGCGCATGTCGGGCAATCCAATTGTGATGACATTTAAAGGGGCTCTTCGCCCTGAACAGCAAATTGCCGCCGAACAGATGCTCAACTATGAAGACGGGATCATGTCCGCGCCGACGGGTTTCGGGAAAACCGTCATTGGGGCCTATCTTATTGCTGCCATCGGTCTTCCAACGCTTGTCATCGTTCCCAAGACTGCGCTCATTGCCCAATGGAAATCCCAGCTCGAACGGTTTATCGACATTACGGATAACAGAAAGCCAGTTCGAACCCCAAAAGGACGAATCAGTAAAAGGCAGCCTCCGCTCATTGGCCAAATCGGAGGAGGCAAAACCACCATAAGCCATCTCATCGACATTGCTTCATTCCAGTCTCTGTCCAGCAAGGACCCCCAGACCGGAGAACCAATAGCCAAGGAGTTCGTTCGTGATTACGGCCTCATCATCTGTGATGAATGTCACCATGCAGCCGCACCACAGCTTGAGCTCGTCCTCAAATCCGCTCCAGCCAAATATGTATACGGCCTTTCCGCGACGCCCGAACGCTCGGACGGACTCACGCGAGCACTCTCAATGCTCTGCGGCCCGCTTCGCCATGTCATTGATCCAAAAACGCAAGCAATCCAACAGGGAATTCAGCGCGTTGTTAGGCCGCGTTTTACCGGAGTTCGACTACCCGCCTACGAACCAGGGGCGTCCTTTAATCAAGTTCTCGATCTCCTGTGTGCGCACACAGCGAGAAACGAAGCAATTGTCGACGATGCCCTCGAGACCGCGTCAAACGGTCGACATCCGCTTGTGCTATCCAAAAGGAAAAAACATGCCGAAGAGCTATGTAGGCTGCTTCAAAGCCGCGGACACGAACCTATACTCTTAACCGGAGAAATCGACGCCAAAGAAAGAAAGGCAATACTGAACAGCCTTCCCGGCTTCGAGCATGAGCATCGAATTATCATCGCAACCGAAGGCCTTCTGGGCGAGGGTTTCGACCTGTCTTACCTTGACACTCTGCTCATTGCCACACCGATATCTTGGGACGGCAGCATAACGCAGCAGGCAGGCAGGCTACATAGAAGTCACGAGGGCAAGCAGCGGGTTGAGATATTCGACTATGTTGATTTGTCGATACCCATGCTCGCGCACATGTACCAGAAGAGACTCAAGACCTACGCCAAGCTGGGGTATGAAGTCTTTGCAGCAAATGACAACAAACGGGCCGATCAAAACATCCTCGTTAGGCCGGCAAGGGCCGTGGAGGCCTTAGCGGATGACATCGAGCGCGCAACGAAAAGCATTTTTATTGCCGCGCCCTACGCATCCGCTGCATGCCTCGCAAAGCTCGCTGCCGTACTCACAGGCGCCGCCGCCCGTGGGATTGCCCTTGAGATTTCAATTGCCTCGACTCCGCACAATGACGTGAAAGCGATTTTTACCGAGATGAACGTCGACTATTCCATCAAAGCCGAAGGGCGCCTGCGCGCGTCAGTAATTGACGAGGAAACCGTCTGGTACGGAACTATCCCGTTACTGGCCTTTCCTAAGAAAAAGGACTGCAGCATCCGTTTCAAAAGCAGCGAAGTTGCAGCCGAGCTTTTAAGCGAAATCCAGCGAAGAGGAGAACTGGAGGTCGCAGCCACGAACGGGACGTCTCCAACAGTTACGGTGGAATAGGGGCTGTTTTAGCCAATCGGCCGCGAATCAATCCCTATTTCCCCGCGAAACATAAGCGAGCAATCAGCCCTGCGGGCCCTGAAATAACTCCTCATGCGAGCCCATTCTCACCAGTCGGATCACAGGATTAGTCTTATGCGGCAAGTACAGAACGACCACATCGACCAAGCCATCGGATAGATGGAAATCGATGTGGCCGTTGTAGTTGCCGCCCGGGTTTGAAAGCTCGTGGGCACCATATTCCGCGGGAAGCGAGCCGTGAGCCGCAAGCTCTGCGACCGCCGCCTTAAACTCGGTTTTTAGCTGCGGATGGATGCGCATCGCCCGTTTGTAATCCGCCTTAAACTGAGCCTCGACCTTAATCTCAAACATCGCTAGTCCTCATCGAGGAATGATATAAGCTCATCAGCGTTATTGAATGACGGGCTGTCGTCCGGCAGAATCCCCAACTCATGAGCTTCGGCGATCACCATGGCACGCCTCGTTGCCTCGTTGGGCACCTCCGCCCTTCCTACGATCTCAAAAGGAATCTTTCGTTGATTTACCAGCTGCCGAACAGCAAGGTTGAGATACGAATTGAGACTCAGACCAACCGTATCCAAAAACTCAGTCGCCTGTTCCTTGAGCCCCTCTTCGATGCGAACCGTCGTAGGCTTAACCGTTGCAGTAGACATACGCGACCTCCTCGCTCTCGTCTTTTGCATCAGTATACCCAATTTAGAAGGCAGACTGATGTTAAATAGCATCAGCCTGCCTTCTCATCACTACAACGACAGGCACGCTCGCCCTACATCAGCCCGCTCAGGGCGATATCGACGGCCTCGTTGAGGTCGTCGGTAATGTGCACCAGCTCCGGATCGAGCGGGCTGATCATACCGGTGTCCATCACCGGGCCATTAAGCCAGTCGAACAGGCCCCGCCAGTACTCGGTGCCCACCAAAACGAGCGGCATGCGCTTTACCTTGTGCGTCTGCACCAGCGTGAGCACCTCGAACATCTCGTCGAGCGTGCCAAACCCGCCGGGAAACACAATAGCGCCCGAGCTGTATTTGACGAACATAGTCTTGCGCACAAAGAAGTAACGGAAGTCCATGCCAAGGTTCACGTATTTGTTGAGCCCGTGCTCGTGCGGAAGCTCGATACCCAAGCCGACCGACTTGCCGTTGACACTCGCCGCTCCCCTGTTGGCCGCCTCCATGACGCCGGGACCGCCGCCGGTGATAACCGCCACGCCGCGCTGGGCGATCTTGCGACCGACCGTGCGCGCCGCCTTGTAGAGCGGATCGGTCTTGGGCGTGCGGGCGCTGCCGAAGATGGTCACTGCAGGACCAAGCTCGGCAAGCGCGCCAAAACCATCGACAAACTCTGCCTGAATGCGCAGCACGCGCCACGGATCGGCATGCAGCCAGTCGGTCGACTCCTCGGGCGCCAGCAAGTTGGCATAGGTGTTGTCCTTAGGAATCATGGGGCCGCGCATGACCACGGGGCCGCGGCGGTACGTCTCGTCGTAGGCAGGCTCGCCCTCGACGTTTTCATTCTTAATCATGGGTACTCCTATCGAGAAAAAGAAAAACGGGCGGGGTCGACGCCATGCGCCAAACACCCGCCCGAACATCAACTATTCGGTATGGTACCCACGATGCATCAAGTGCTTGCAAGCTATCGGTCATCGGTCGCGCAGACGGTGTTAGCGAACGTGATGACCGGCCGGCGCTCGTCCCTTGCCGTTGCCCGCGCTTTGCAAGCGCCCGCGCCGCTCTTAGTAGTCCACCGCCGCAGGGCTGTTCATCCAGTCGCTCACAAACGCGCCGTAGCGGCCCTCGATAATGGCCTGGCGGGCGCGCTGCATAAGGTTGAGCAGGTAGTAGATGTTGTGCATCGAAAGCAGAATGCCGCCGAGCATCTCCTTCTGCGTGACCATGTGGCGGATGAGCGCGCGGCTGTAGCCGCCCGTGCACACCGGGCAGGTGCAGGTGGGGTCGATGGGGCCGTCGTCGTGCGCAAAGCGGGCGTTGCGGAAGTTGAGGCGACCCTCGCTGGAGAATGCCGTGCCCATGCGGCCGGTGCGCGTCGGCAGCACGCAGTCGAACATGTCGATGCCCACGCCAACGCCGCGCACGAGCGTGGTAGGGTTGCCGACGCCCATGAGGTAGCGCGGCTTGTGCTTAGGCATGTACTCGGAAACCAGCGGCGCCAGCGTCTCGAACATGGTCTCGTGGTCCTCGCCCACCGAGTAGCCGCCGATGCCGTAACCGGGGAAGTCGCCGCACTCCTCCAGGTGGCGCAGCGATCGCAGGCGCAGATCCAGATGCATGCCACCCTGGACGATGCCAAAGAGTGCCTGGTCATCGCGGGTGTGAGCCTTGTAGCAGCGCTCGGCCCACATGCTCGACAGCTCCACGGCGCGCTCGACGTAGGCGCGCGTGGCGGGATAGCCGGGGCACTGATCGAGCTGCATGCAGATGTCGGAGCCGAGCTTCATGGCGATTGCCATGTTGTCCTCGGGCGTCCAGAACACGTGGCGGCCGTCGTAGTCATTGACGATAAAGCGCACGCCCTCGTCAGTGAGCTTGACGGCGTCGTTATGGCTAAACACCTGGAATCCGCCCGAGTCGGTGAGGATGGGGCCATGCCAGTTCATGAACTTATGCAGTCCGCCCAGCTCGGCGATGGTGTCCTCGCCGGGACGCATGGACAGGTGGTAGGTGTTGGCGAGCACAATCTGCGCACCGAGCTGCTTAACGGTCTCGGTGGGGATGCCCTTGACGTTTGCCTTGGTGCCCACGGGCATAAAGATCGGCGTCTCGATGTCGCCGTGCGGGGTGTGCAACACGCCGGCACGCGCGTGCGTCGTCGGGTCCTCGGCGATCAGGTCGAATTTAAAGAGGCTCTGGTCCATAAACTGGAACTCCTTGGTTGCGGTTCATACGCAGACCATTATACGAGCAACCAGCAAACCGCACCGACTCGACAGAAACTGGTGCATTAAATGACTAGTCGTTGGGGACAGTCTTCGCAGCCATCTTGCAAAGGAGTGTCCCAATCTGCCGGCACTCAGGGACTGTCCCCAAGTGCCGACAAGAGTGTCCCTTTCGACTAGTCATTTAAGAACATCCCCAACGACTACCCATGAGAGGCCTTCTGTCAACAACACAAACGCCGATGCTATGGCACCGACAGACACTATGACCCAATCCGAGGGCACTAAAAAGACAGGAGCCCCCGCTCG
>CAUBVH010000035.1 GCA_958439425.1 uncultured Collinsella sp. | reverse complement strand
GCTTGGCGTCCAGGTTGGACAGCGGCTCGTCCATCAGGAAGACCTTGGGGTCTCGCACGATGGCGCGGCCGATGGCGACGCGCTGGCGCTGGCCACCCGAAAGCGCCTTAGGCTTACGGTCGAGATACTCGGTAATGCCCAGGATCTCGGCAGCAGAGCGAACCTTGCGGTCGATCTCGTCCTTGGGGACCTTCTTGAGCTCGAGCGTAAATGCCATGTTCTCGTACACCGTCATATTGGGGTACAGAGCGTAGCTCTGGAACACCATGGCGATGTCGCGGTCCTTGGGCGCCACGTCGTTGACGCGCTTGCCGTCGATGAGCACGTCGCCCGAGGTAATGTCCTCCAGGCCGGCAACCATGCGCATCGTCGTGGACTTACCGCAGCCAGAGGGGCCAACGAGGACGATGAACTCCTGGTCGTGAACGGTGAGGTTGAAGTCCTCTACAGCGAGCACACCGTCCTCGGTAACCTTGAGGTTGTGCTTCTTCTCCTCGGTCTTCTTCTTTTTGCCAAAGAAGCCCTTCTTTTTTGACTCGTTGTTGGGATACACCTTCTGAACATGTTTGAGAACGATCTCGGCCATGTCTTTACCTTTCGATACGCGGCGCCGCGCTGAGAGGCGCCGCCAAAACTTGCAAAACAGTTACGGCATCAGCCCTTGACGGCACCTGCCACCACACCGTCGATGATGTACTTCTGGCAGAAGATGTACATGATGACGATGGGGACAACGACCATCATGATGCACGCCATCATGGGACCGAGCTCGACGTGGCCATAGCCGCCACGGAAGTACTGGATCAAGATAGGAATGGTCTTGTACTTGGTGGAGTCGAGCGTAAGGTAGGGCAGCAGATAGTCGTTCCAGACCCACATGGTCTCAAGGATGCCGACCGAAAGATAGGTGGGCTTCATAATGGGAAGGACGATCTTAAAGAACACTTGGACCGGGTTGCAGCCGTCGATCATGGCCGCTTCCTCAATCTCGAGCGGGATGTTCTTGACGAAGCCGGCGAACATAAAGACCGCGAGGCCCGCGCCAAAACCAAGGTAGATGAAGCAGATGTTAAACGGCGTGTTAAAGCCGATGCGGTCCGCGAGGTTGGACAGCGTGAACATGAGCATCTGGAACGGTACGACCATCGAGAAGACGAACAGGTAATAGAAGAAGTTCGAGATCTTGCTGTTGACGCGCACCACGTACCAAGCGCACATGGAGCAGCACACCAGAATCAGCACGACCGACGTGACCGTGATGATAAGCGAGTACATAAACGCCGAGGCAAAGCCCTGCTCGTTCAGAGCGTGCACGTAGTTTGCGAGGCCGTTGAACGTCTCGGGCGTGAGCAGATCGAACGCCGTGGTGGTGCTGATTGCGGTCGCTTTCTTAAAGGAATTGAGCGCAATCATGAACACGGGGTAGATCCATGCGAGCGACAGGATCGTAAAGAAGATCGAGAGCGCGCGGTTGATAGCCTTATCGCGTTTCATTACTGCTGCACCTCCTTGGACCTCGTGGCCTTAAGCTGGATCATAGAAATAGCGACAACCAGGATGCAGAAGATGACTGCCTTGGCCTGACCGATGCCCTGCCATGCGATGCCAGCACGCGAATAGAACGTGTTGTAGATGTTCAGGGCGAGCATCTCGGTGGAGTGCGCCGGGGCGCCACCGGTAAGGGCGAGGTTCTGGTCGAACAGCTTAAAGCCGTTGGTGATGGACAGGAACAGGCAGATGGTGATGGTCGGCATCAGGTTGGGGATCTTAACCTTCCAAAACGTCTGCCATGCCGTAGCGCCATCGACCTTGGCGGCCTCGATGTAGTCAGACGGAATGGACTGCAGACCGGCGATGTAGATGATCATCATGTAGCCGACCTGTTGCCACAGGGTCAGGATGATAAGGCCCCAGAAGCCAGCGGCGGAGTTGAGGGCGATAAGCTGGGCACCCACGTTGGAGAGCAGGCAGTTGATCAGAATCTGCCAAATGTAACCCAGTACAATGCCGCCAATCAGGTTAGGCATAAAGAAAATCGTACGGAAGATGTTGGTGCCCTTGAGCGCCTTGCGAGTGAGCGCCTGCGCAATGGCGAGGGCAATCACGTTGATGAGCACCGTCGACAGGAAGGCAAACGCCACGGTAAAGAAGAACGACGTGGAGAACTGCGGATCGGACAGCGCGCGCACGTAGTTCTCGATACCGACAAAGTGCGCGTTATTGATGGTAATAAACTGGCAGAACGAGAGATAGAAACCCTGGATAAAGGGAATCACGAACCCGATCATAAACGCCAGGCACGTGGGCAGCATAAAGAGCGGCCACCAGCGTTTGAGTGCTTTGCCCATAGAAGGGTCCTTTCAATATGCAGGGGGCGGGCAAACCTACGTCTGCCCGCCCCCTGTCGCTAATCAGATAGCTTGGGCAGCAACTGCTTACTCGGAAGCAGCCTTCTCGGTCTTCCAGCCATCGACGAAGGCGTTCTTGACGCCGTCCCACTTGGTGTTGTCGGCAGCATAAGCGATGAGAGCCTGCTTGAGGTTCTTCTTCCACTCCTCAGAGGGGATGTAAACGAAGTCCCAAGCAACGGTCTTCTTGCCGTCCTTGGCCATGGCAACGGCCTGCTGCGAGAAGACGTTGGTGGTCTCCTTAGCGCTCTTGAACGGGGCGGTCAGACCCATCTTGTCAGCGATGATGCTGGTGGCGGTGTCAGAAGTGACGCACCAATACATGAAGTCCTCGGTGGCCTTCTGGGCATCCTCGGAAGCCTGGGAGCTGACGCACCAGTAGTTCTCGCCGCCGGAGCACAGGCCCTGGTTCTCCTCGCCTTCGACGCCGATGTAGATCGGCAGCATGCCGAGCTGGTCGTCGGTCATACCGGCCTTGGTGAGGTCGGCGTAGGCCCAAGAGCCGTTCTGGTAGAAAACGGCCTTACCGGTTGCGAACTCGTTGGTAGCGTCGTCACCGGTCTTGGAGGCAAGCTGCGAAGGATCGCAGGTGGAGTCGGTGATATACAGGTCAAAGATCTGCTTAAAGTTATCGAGATACTCGCCCTTGATCTCGTCGTCCTCCTGGTTGTGCTCCTTTTCGAACTCGTAGTAGAGCGGGAGGTTGGCGAGGTGGGTGGTGTAGCGCCAGCTGGAGGAGTCGTCCATGCCGGCAGAAGTGAAGGCACCCTCGACACCAAGCTCGTCCTTGCGGGCCTGGATGTCGTCGGCACAAGCCTTCAGCTTGTCGAAGGAGTTGATGTCCTCGGCCTTGTAGCCAGCCTTCTCGAGCAGCTGCTTGTTGTAGATGATGCCGTAGCTCTCCTGGACCCAGTCGATACCCAGATCCTTGCCGTCGGACTGCAGCGCCAGGGAGTCGTCGATGAGCTCACCGCGGAGCTTGGTGTCGGAAAGATCGGCGCAGTAGTCCTTCCAGTTCTTAAGGCCGGTGGGGCCGTTGACCTGGAACAGCGTCGGAGCGGAGCTCTTGGACATCTCGGACTTGAGCTTCTCCTCGTAGGTGTTGGAGGCGGCGGTCACGATCTTGACCTCGACGCCCTTCTCCTTCTTGTACGCCTTGGCGATCTCCTTCCACTCCTTGTCGACCTCAGGCTTAAATTGGAGGAAGTAGACCTCGGCAGCGTCACCAGAAGCAGAGGAGCCGGAGCCGGCAGAACCACCACAGCCCACGAGACCCAGACCAAGAACCGCAGCCGCGGAGCCAGCGAAGCCCAGGAACTGCCTTCTGCTCATTTCGTTCTTCATTACAATCCACCCTTTCACACCGTGGCGGCACCCTTTGCCGCCGCCTTCGGAGATTGGCTCGGGGACTTTGCCCCTTTTGCTGATTTGTACAATACGCTATTTGGCTAGTTGTTTGAACAAGTATTACTAGAGCGGTAGAAAAACTTCGGTGAACGGTAATTTCAACTTGATACTTGACAAGCTTTGTATAAACAATTACTTGTTATCGAATGCAGAGAAAACGCCCGGTCAAGCCGATGCATCGTCGGTTTGACCGGGCGTTTTCTCTTTGAGGACATGAGTCTCGTCAGGCTGCGAGCTAGCCGGCTATCGCTTGGAGTTAACGCGGTAGTGGAAGATCTCGGGGTGTGTGCGAGCGTGCGTCACCTCAAATAAGATGCCGTCCGAGGTGTACGACTGGCTCTCCATAACGGCGACGCAGTTGTACTTGCCAAGGTCCAAGTAGCTGCAGTCCTCATCGTTGGCAAGCTCGACGCTCACCGTACGGCGGCTCGCCATCACTTTGACGCCACGCTTGTGCTCCAGATAGTCGTAGATAGAGCTTGCCGCAATCTCGGGGGTCAGGCCCTTGGCGATCGACTCCAAAAAGTAGCCATGGTCCACCTGGCGCGCGCTGCCGTTGAGGCTTCGGACACGCACGACGCGAATCAGCTCCTCGCCCACCTTAAAGCCAAGGCGGCGCGACAGTTGCTCAGTGCAAATCAAATGTTCAAAAGACTTGACCTCGGTCGATGCGACGGCATTGTTGCGTTTTGCGAACTCGCCAAACGACTCAACCTCTTCGAGTGCGCCCAGCATGTCGGTTTCGCCCTTAAGCCAAATAACGCGCACGCCCTTGCCGTGTATAGGCTGCACAAACATCTGGTCGGCCAGCATGCTCAAGGCGCGTCGAACGGTATTGCGCGTGCAGCCAAACTCCGCGGTCAGCTCGGCTTCGGTTGGCAGCATCTCCTGAAACGCATAGGTCCCGTTAATGATGCGCGAACGGATCTCGCGGTAGATTCCTTCGTAAATCGCTTTTGGCATAACTTCACCTCTAATGAATATGTATGGCTAGGCACGATAGCATTTCTTAAAGTTGTTTAAACCGATTATCGGTAAAGTACGGATTATTTACCGTCGACGGTTCCCCCGAAACCCAAATCGGACCGAATCAAAACCGTCAATGCGGCAAGCAGCCAGTCCTCTACAATGAGTTCATTGTTTAAACGTTCTTGCTCGCACAGCATGTTGCATCCGGAAGGCATATTATGCTGCAAAAAATCCAACGCTTTGGCGGGGCAATGTTCGCGCCCGCCATGCTGTTTTCTATATCAGGCCTCATGGTCGGCATCTCCGCCCTCGCCACGACCGTAGACATCGTCGGCGACCTCGCCGTATACGGAACCCCTTGGTACGTTTTCTGGACCATCATCCAGCGCGGCTCGTGGACGGTCTTTAAACGTCTCCCGCTCCTTTTTGCCGTAGCGCTGCCTATCGGTCTTGCCCAAAAGCAACCGGCACGCTGCTGCCTCGAGGCACTCGTGGCCTATTTTGCCTATTGCTTCTTTTTGAGCGAGATCATTAAGCTGAGCGGAGACAACCTTGGGCTTAAGTACCCATCATCTTTGACCCCCGCCAGCGGTATCACCGTCATCGACGGCATCAAGACGCTCGACACCGGCATTATCGGCCCGCTGGCGGTGTCGGCAACCGTCGTCGCGATCCATGACCGCTTCTACGATGCCAAGGTTCCCGATTGGCTCGGCACCTTCTCGGGTTCCTCGCTGGTCTACCTCATCAGCTTTTTTGCCGTGTTTGCCCTTGCCGCCATCTCGGCCGCCATCGTGCCTTTCGCATACGCTGTGACCGAAACGCTGCGCCACGCACTTGCGGGCGTCGGCCCCTTCGGCGTGGGCATCTTTGTGTTTTTGGAGCGAGCACTCGAGCCCATGGGGCTGCACCATCTGCTCTATATGCCCATCTATTACGACAATCTGGTCATTCACGACGGTATTTACGCCACGTGGACCAACCTGCTCCCCATTCTCTCCCATAGCACGCGCCCTTTAAATGAACTTGCGCCCTGGGCAGGTTTTACCGCCACCGGCTGGGGCAAGCTCTTTGGCCTTCCCGCCATCGCGGCAGCATTCTATTTCACCGCCAAACCCGAACGCCGCGCCGGCCTTAAGGTCATCCTTTTGCCCGCCATCGTCGCCTCGGTGGTCTGCGGCGTCACCGAGCCGCTAGAGTTTCTCTTTATGTTCACCTATCCCGGACTCTTTTTGCTCTACGCCGTCCTGTCCTCCTGCCTTGCCATGACCATGAACTTCTTTGGCATCGTCGGCATCTTCTCGGGCGGTCTCATGGAAATGACGGCCTTCAACTTCATCCCACTCATGCGAATGCATGCCGGCTCCTACCTTTTGGCGCTCGGTATCGGTCTGATGTTTAGCGCTGTTTTTTTTCTGGTCTTCCGGGGCCTCATTCTGGCTTTCGACCTAAAAACCCCAGGCCGCGAGGATCATATCGCCAGCGATGCGGCGCTCGCACGTCTGACGGGAAAAAGCTCTGCCAAAGAAGGCGCGGCCCAAAACGGCACCGACAACCAATCATCCCAAGATCATCTGCTTGCTGAGCAAGTCGTTGCGCTCTTGGGTGGCGTTAGCAATATTGTAGGAGCGACCAATTGCGCCACGCGTCTGCGCGTTGAGGTCGCAGAACCTTCCGTTGTCGCAGACAACGCAGCCTTCGTCGCGGCGGGCGCCAAGGGCCTCATCATTACGGGCAAGACCGCCCAGGTGATTATTGGCATCTCCGTTCCCCGCGTTAAAGAGCATTTTGACCAGATCATGGGCCTCGAGCCGGGATTTGTGCCCACCACCTCGGCCTCCCCTGCCGCCAGCGCAGCCCATAAGCGCGGCGATATCTGCTTCTTCGATATCGACGGAACACTCGCCTGGCAAGACCCTCGAGTGGCACAAGAGCTTCCCGAGAGCGAGCGAGACCTCTCCCCCTATCCCAATGAAGCGGTCTCGCAAGCCATCCGTGATTTTGTCGCCAAGGGCAATATGGCGTTTATCTGCACAGGGCGCACGCTGAGCTGCATCCATCCAAAGCTGCTCGAGCTGCCCTGGACCGGCATCGTCTGCCTCGCGGGTGGCTATGTCGAACTTGAGGGACACGTGATTCGCGATTTGGCGATGACGCCCGGCATGCTGCAGCGCCTTGCTCCCATTCTTGAGCAATCGGACGAAGTGATTCGTTTTGAGGGACTCAATGGCGTCGTTCGCATGAGTGCCGATGCGCCCGACGCCCCGGGATACGCCCGCACCGTGGGCGATGCAATTACGCAGCTGCAACATTACAGCGCCTACAAGATCTTAATGTCCACGTCGCTTGCCAACCGCATCGCTCAGGATCAAGCGTTTGAGCCGCTGCTCTGCTTTAACGAGCTCGAGCTCGAAGTGACCGAGATTTCGCCTCGCGAATGCACCAAGCGCGAGGGTATCCAGTCCGTACTCGACGCCCTCGATCCCCACCACGGAACCGTATACGGCATCGGCGACGCCAGCAATGACGTCTCGCTGATGAACGCCGTCGATGTCGGTATCGCCATGGGCAATGCACCGGACTATCTCAAAAAGCGCGCGGACTACATCACCGACTCGGTCGACAAAGATGGCGTCGTCAAGGCGCTCGAGCACTTTGGACTGGTCTAACTACGAAACTCGTCCGACATGCGCCGTTGCCTTAAATCCCCAAACCTGCCACGCAGGCAGGCACAATGTGGCAATATGTTGCCTGCACACTACATCGATGCAACCTAAGAAAGAATGCGAGAACCCGTGTCCAGTCCGTTTACCTGCTTTTTAGCCCAGCACTTTGACCAGATTAATGACTATCTGGCCACGTTCTTTGACGGACAGGCGACCTCTGCCGATATCGAACGCTACCTGTACGCGCCGCTCTCGGCTTTTACGGCCAACGCCGGCAAGCGCCACCGCCCGCTTATCTGCATGCTCGCCGCAACCGCAGTAGGCGGCAGCTTTGAGAGCGCCCGCAGCGCAGCGGCGGCCATCGAGCACTTTCAGTCGGGCGCACTCATCCACGACGACATCGCCGACAACGGGCAGATTCGTCGCGGCAAGCCCTGCATGCACCTTACCGAGGGCACCGGTCTTGCCATCAACTGCGGTGACCTGGCGCTCACCATGGTCACCAAGACGGTTCTCGACGACCCCACGCTCAACGCAGACGTGAAGCTTCGCGTGCTCCACGAGCTTACCGAGATGATCGTCCGTACCATCGAGGGCCAGGCGCTCGACCTGGGCTGGGTCCGCGACGGGCGCTTTGACATTTCGGTCGACGATTATCTGGACATGGCGACGCACAAGACCGCGTACTACAGCGGAGCGACGCCGCTTGCCGCCGGAGCCATTATCGGCGGCGGCAGCGAAGAGCAGATTGAGGCACTGCGCGCCTTTGGGCTGCACACGGGCCTTGCCTTCCAGATTCAAGACGACCTGCTCAACTTGATCGGCACCAAGGAGGCCGCCAACAAGGACTTCCGCACCGATATCACCGAGGGCAAGCGCACCCTCGTTGCCGTGCATGCCCTGTCAGACGAGCGCTATCACGACGAGATCGAGGCAATCCTTTCCTCGGGCACCGAGGACCCTGCGCAGCTCGCACGCGCCGTGGAGATCTTCCAGGAGACCGGCTCCATCGATTACGCCCACACCTATGCGCTCGACCTGACCGCTAAGGCCAAGGCCGCTATCGAAGGCGTCGAGCTCGACCCGCATGCGCGCGAGCTCTTCCTCTCAATGGCAGATTTCTTTGTGGAGCGTCTTAACTAGCGGGGGTCATAAAACCTGTGGGCAGCGCGTTTGGGTACAAGTTGCTACACTGTTGAGTGCATGTTTATGCATTGTCTCGCGTTGTCTATCCGACACGCGCTCAAAATAGTACGAATGGTACGCCGAAAGGGGTTCGTTCATGGAACCTATTACCACGGGCATGCAGGGAGCAGCCGTCGAGGATGTTCAGTCCCGCCTTCTGCAGCTCGGCTATACAATCGATGACGCCGAGGTTGTCGACAAGCGCTTTGGCACCACCACCGAGCAGGCCGTCAGCACCTTCAGGCTCGACAGCGGCCTTGCTGCCGGTCATGCCGTCGATATCCCCTGTTGGAGCGCCCTGGTCGACGCCTCGTATAAGCTGGGCGACCGCACTCTGTATCTGCGCATGCCCAATTTCCATGGCGCCGATGTGCAGGCCCTGCAGCGCGCTCTCAACGTTTTGGGCTTTGCCTGTGGCGAAGACGACGGCTACTTTGGTCCGCATACCGAGGCCGCCCTGCAGCAGTTCCAGGAAAATGTCGGCCTGTTTGCCGACGGCATGGCCTTCCAGGACACCTACGCCTACATCAACCGCCTGCACCATGTGTGGGAGGGCAAGCCCTCGGTCACCGAAGCCGAGTCTCGCATCGGTTTTGCGCGCGCCGCCAACGTGCTCGAGCGTTTCCAGATTGCCGTCATCGGCGAGGACCCTATCGCGCGCAGCGTAGCATCGCGCATGTGGAACATCGCCACGGCGACGACCGACAGCAGCGGCATGATGCTTTGCGATTCCGAGGTTCCGACCGATGTCGACCTGGTGCTCGAGATCGCAAGCGACGAGTTGCCTGCAGACGCCGCCCCGCGCGCCACGATCGCCCTCGCCGAGTGCCACAACCTGGCCCAGCGCATCCGTACCGCCAATGTCGCCGCACAGCAAAAGCCGGCACGAATTCGCATCGAGCTCACCGGCATGACGCGTTACAACGGCACCTTTACGGCCAGCGACGCGCAGACCCTCGCCGTACGCCTACTCGACGGCGTTTGCGATGCCCTCGCAGATTAGGTAAACTAGACGAGTTGCTTTTGGGCAACACCACACATTGGGACGTAGTTCAACGGTAGAACTCCGGTTTTTGGTGCCGGCTGTTGGGGGTTCGAATCCCTCCGTCCCAGCCATTAAAACTGAGCGCCCTGAGCCCATAACGGCCCAGGGCGCTTTCTTGTGGGCAAGCGGAGAGATTCGAACCCGCAAGGGTGCGGAGCTGAGGAAACGCGAAGCGTTTTCTAGCGCAGCACGCAAGGAGCGAAGCGACACAGCGGGGCGCGGCCGCCGAAAAGGCGGACGCGGAATCCCACCGTCCCACATCAGCCCAGTTCCGAAAAGCGAGCCGCCATCTACAAAGTGCCGTGTGGCCCCGGCCGGCCGGGCATTAAGTTTGTCGCGAGTTCCGCACGCAAAGAAAGCCACGTGACCTCGATGTTTTGGACGTGACAGACACTATGACCCAATCCAGGGGCACGGAAACGACAGGAGCCCCCGCTCGT
>CAUBVH010000034.1 GCA_958439425.1 uncultured Collinsella sp. | reverse complement strand
GGAGGAAAATGCTGATGAATGGGACGAATGGTAACGAACCCGGCTACCCGGAAAACGCCCTTATTCCCTATTCTGTCATTGTGGCAGCGACAATGGTTGTCCGGCGTTTGCCCAGATAAAACCTGCCAAAATAAACCTGTCCCTTTTTGGCAGGTTACTCGGCGCTCTTGAGGGCGCCGACCATGTCGATCTTGTTGAGGGTGCGATTGGTAGCGAGGTTGACGATAAACGTAAAGGCAAAGGCCAGCAGAACGGACAGCACGTAGCTCAGCGGCTCGACCTCAACGTCAAAGTACAATGACGGCATCTGCAAAATGTACGTAAAACTCTCGGCCAGCAAGCCGCCCAGCGGAACGCCCAGCGCGGCTCCGATCGCCGTAAGAATCAACGTCTCCTTGTTGACGTAATGGTGCACCTCGCCACGACGGAAGCCCAGCACCTTAATAGTCGCCAGCTCGCGTTCGCGCTCCGAGATGTTGGTGTTAGACAACGTAAATACCACCACAAACGACAGGCACGCCGCCATAAAGGTCACAAGCACCACGACCGAATTGATAATCGTAAAGTTTGCCTCATAGTTTTCCCAATGCTCGGCGGTGCTCGACAGCGTAATCCAACCATCGCTCTTAAGACGGTTGGTAAACGCAATCTGGTCAGCCGACGAACCCTTAAGCAGCACAAAGACGCCGTTAAGGCGTGCACTTCGACCGAACGCGCGCTCATAGGTGCTCTGCGTCATGTAAAGCGTGTTGCCTAGATAGTTGAGCGAGATGTCGCTGACTTTGACCTTGGCAACATTGAGCGACGAATCCTGGACGTGCGCCGTATCGCCCGGCTGAATCCCCAGTACCAGCTGTGAACTCTTGCTCAGATACACGTCTCCGTCACGCAAAGACAGCGGCTCTTTGGACTCATCCTCAAGGCGAACATAGTCGTCCAGATCGTTCGTGCGGTCATCGGGCACCACGATCAGCTGCACGGTCTCGCTCTTTCCGCCGAATGTAAAGGTGACGTTGTCGGTCATAATCGGCAGGGTCGAGGTCACGGTCACGTTGGAATCATTGGCCGCGTTGCGCTCGTCCAACGCCGCGCACGTCTGCGAAAAATCGTCGGGATTGGCGACCGCCAGCAAGTCATAGCGCGTGATATGCCCGTACTGCTTGGGCGAAAGCGCCACCGACGTGTCACGGATGCCCATACCGCAGATCACGAGCGCTGTGCAGCCGGCAATTCCGAAGATGGTCATAAAGGCGCGCTTTTTATAGCGGAATAGGTTGCGTGCAGCGACCTTGTTCAAAAAGCCCATGCGGCGCCAGATAAAGCCGATACGCTCAAGCAAGATGCGCGAGCCGGCGCGCGGAGCCTTGGGGCGCATGAGCGAGGCCGGGGTCTCGGCCATCTCGTGGCGGCAGGCGATAATTGTGGCGCCCACCACGCCCACGGCAAACAGTGCCACCGAGACGATTGAGGACACAATGTCGTACGAAAGCAACATCTGGGGCAGCGAGTACATGTCGTCGAACACCGTAAACAGGAACAGCGGCAGGCCCACAAATCCGATGATATTGCCGAGCACGCCGCCGATCAGGCACGCCCACAGCGAGTAGTCCACGTATTTGGACAGAATGCGCCCGCGCGAATAACCGAGCGCCTTATACAGGCCGATGAGCGTGCGTTCCTCCTCGACCATACGCGTGGCGGTGGTAAGGCTGATGAGCACGGCGACGATAAAGAAGATGAACGGGAAGACCGTGGCGATGGCCTCGATCGAGGAGCTGTCGCTCTCGACGCTCGAGTAGCTCGCGATGTTGCCACGGTCCTGGATGTACCAGGTGCATTCGCCAAGGTCGGAAATCTCGGCGCGGGCATCGGCGAATTGCTGGTCGGCGGCGGCGCGGCGCTGGTCCAAATCGGCCTGAGCCTGGGCGCGCTCCTCGCTGCCCTCGGCCATACGGTTGATGTTGTCCTGTTCAATCCCAAAGACCATGTTCGCTTGACGCTCGGCCGCGTCCAAGCTCGCCGGCGTATCGGCCGTCAGTTCCTGGGCACGCGCTTTTTCGCGCTCGTCACGAATCTTCTCGATATTGCCCTTGACCTCGTTAATCCTTGCCGTATAGGCATCGGAATAGGAGTTGAGGTCCTTGGCTCCCTCGACGATCACGTGGATCGCGGAATAGGACGACGACGTCGCGGCATCCTCACTCACGTAGAACTTGTAGTCCGCGGCCGAGGCGGCACGGAAGGCGTTGACTGTCGAGTCGGAGCTCACATCAGTGGGATCGAGGACCTCAGCCGTAATGGTGTAGTCCCCATCGGCAAACTGGTCCTTGGCGCTTTGGTTCGACGAGCTCGCATCGTTGGCGGCAAAGCTCACCGTATCGCCGATTTTCTTGCCCGAAGCCTTCAAAAAACGTGAGGTCACTGCTACTTCGCCCGAAGTCTCGGGCAGCTCGCCGCATACTAGCACCGGTTGGTCAATATTCTCTTTGGAGAGGCTCTGTACGATGACACGCTCGCGCGTCGTACCCACGGCGGTATAGGCGGTCTCGGTATAGATGCCCTCGGCCGTCTCGACGCCATCGACCTCTTGGATCGCAGCAAGATCGTCATCGGTCAGACCATAGGTCGACTGCACGTTGATGTCATAAACATTCTGCTGGTCAAAGTAAGCGTCGACCGAATCGCACAGATCCTCGCAACCCGCCTTAAGGCCACACATCACGCTCACGCCGAGCGCGGTGATCACGACAATGGACAAGAAGCGTTTGAGGCTGCCGCGAATCGTGCGGTAGACACCGCGGCGAAACACCGTCGGCACCATGTCGTTTGAACTTTGGGCAGTGCGGTAGGTCGTAAAATCCTGCTCGCGCTCCGTGTTCTGCGCGTCGCGGCGTTGGCTGTTTTGGCGGTCCTGATCCATGGGCGCTACCACTCGATCGTCTCGATCGGCACGGGATTTTGCTGGACCGTCTCGCTCTCCACTCGACCACTCTTAAAGCGGATCAGGCGATCGGCCATGGGCGCGAGCGCGGAGTTGTGCGTGATGATGATGACCGTGATGCCCTGCTTGCGACAGGTGTCCTGCAGCAGCTGCAAGATCTGCTTGCCGGTTTTATAGTCGAGCGCGCCCGTGGGCTCGTCGCACAGGAGCAGCTTGGGGTTCTTTGCCAGTGCACGGGCGATGGACACGCGCTGCTGCTCGCCGCCCGAAAGCTGCGCGGGGAAGTTGGCGAGGCGCTCGCCCAGGCCAACCTGGCAAAGCGTTTGCTCGGCATCGAGCGAATCGGGGCAGATTTGCGCCGCGAGCTCGACGTTTTCGAGTGCCGTCAGGTTGGGGACCAGATTGTAGAACTGGAAAACAAAGCCGACATCGGCGCGGCGGTATTCCACGAGCTGCGTCTCGTTGGCGGAGCTCACGTCGCGTCCGTCCACCGTCACGGTGCCGGAAGTTGCCGTGTCCATGCCGCCCAAGATATTGAGCGCCGTGGTTTTACCGGCGCCCGAAGCGCCCAGGATAATGGCAAGCTCGCCACGCTCAACGGTAAAGCTCGCGCCGTCGAGCGCATGAATGCGGGCATCGCCCTCGCCGTATGCTTTGATGACGTCTTTGAATTCAATATAGGCCATCGATTAATTCCCATCTGGTCGGATAACTCTTTAGTATTACCCATTTCGCACCGACCAAAAAGGGACAGGTTTATTTTGGCAGGTTTTATAAGGGGAAACGTACCTCTTTGGGGGCAGCGCGGGACGCGCAGGGGCGGCCGTGCAGATCGGCACAGCCGTCTCACGTGGAATCGACCGACGCCCGCCTTTCCGTGACACCGGCAACTCGTTTTTGCTTGTTGGCATGGCCGCCATTATGACTTGGGACTGAGCACTCAAATTCTCACTCCTCATTGCCACGCTTGCCGCAAGCTATCAGGGTGACGAGATGACGACGCTCGCTGTAGCAGCGCAGCCACACTCTATAAGCGAGGCGTTTGCCAGCAAAAAAGCGCGCGACAGGGTAAGCCCGCCGCGCGCTATCCTATGCGGACTAGTTATTGTTGTTGGTCATCGAGGCCACTGCTGCCGCAAGATTGGAAATGGGCATCGTCTGCAACCAGATGCGACCGGGACCGGTGAGCACGGTGTTGAACACGCCCTCGCCACCAAACATGATGTTTTTGACGCCCTTGACCATTTGAGCGTCGATGCTCACGGTCTCCTCAAAGCCGGCCACGTTGCCGGTATCCACAATCATCTGCTGGCCAGCAGCGAGCTCGTACTCAACCAGGTCGCCGTCGATCTCGGCAAAAGCAACACCCGAGCCCGTGAGCTTCTGCATGATAAAGCCCTCGCCGCCAAAGACGCCGGCCTTTGCCTTCTTGTTAAAGTGAATGCTCAACTCGACGCCACTTTCCGCGGCAAGGAACGAACGCTTCTGCAAAATCCAGCTCTTGCCCGGACCGATCTCGATTGGCACGATGCGGCCGGGGAAGCAGGAGCCAAACGCGATCATGCCATCGCCACGCGCGGTCCAAATGTTTTGGAACAATGCCTCACCCGAAAAAGCCTTGGAGAACATCTTGCCGATGCCACCGCCCGAGGTAGACATTTCCATGTTGGGGGTCATCCAAGCCATGGCGCCGCTTTCGGTGATCATGGATTCGCCATCGCTAAGGTTGCACGTAACAACCGGGAAAGCCCCTCCGCCGATCTCGTACTGCATGACCGTCTCCTTTCCACTCAGGAGCCGAATAACGATGCCTATATTTTAGCAGGTAGAGATGCATATGTTCACACCGCCCATGCCCTCTCCTGCGGACGTTTCCCCAGATAAAACCTGCCAAAATAAACCTGTTCCTTTTTGGCAGGTTTTAAAGGCAAACGGTGAAGGTGATCTGGTTGCCGTGACCGGATACGGTGGCGGCGCCTCCATGGGCCTCGGCGATGGCACGCACCACGGACAGGCCCACGCCCGAGCCACCCGTCTTGGAGCTGCGCGACGCATCCGCACGATAGAAGCGATCGAACAATCGGTCCAGGTCGCCCTCGGGCAGCTCGTCCACGGCGTTCGATACGACAAGCTCGGCGGCGCCCTTGCCTTTGCCGTGCGAAACGGCGCACAGGCTCAGCTCAATCACGCTGCCCTCGCTCGCATAGCGCGTGGCGTTGTCCAGTAGCAACTCAACCACCTGTGCCACCGCCGCGGCATCGGCATGGGTCCGCACGCCGGTCGCAATCGACGTCGACAGGCGTTTACCGCCTGAGACCGCCACCGACTTAAACGGCGCCGCCGCCTTGTTCACCGCCTCCGAAAGATCGATCGACGCCATGGTAAAGCCCGCCGAGCCCTCGTCCATGCGTGCCAAGAACACCAAGCGCTCCGTGAGCGCCGATAATAGCGCACCCGCACTCGCCTTAGTGCTGCCTTAGCAGGTCGATGAGCATATTTAAAAAAGCAAGGTTATAGCTTAGTCGGACTTAAGGAACGGGCGGCTTCACATCTCGCCCTGCAAACAACGCCCGTACAGCGAGCGCGCTTGCCGCATGGGCGTTGCGGCCGCCTGCAGCTTATAGATAGGCACCCTCGAGGCGCAGCAGCCACTCCTTGCGATCCAGTCCACCGGCGTATCCGTTGAGCGATCCGTCGGCCGCGACCACGCGATGGCACGGCACGATAATCGAAATAGGGTTGCGAGCGACCGCAGCCCCCACCGCGCGAGGAGATACAACGGGCGCTTCATTTCCCGGCACACGATGTCGAGCCGCAACACGCTGGGCGATCTCGCCATACGTAGCGACCTCGCCACGCGGGATCGAAAGCAGCTCAAACCAAACCTCACGCTGAAACGCCGTGCCGATCATATGCAACGGCGGCGTAAACCGAGGTTCCTGCCCTGCAAAATAAGCATTCAGCCAAGCCCAGGAACGCTCAAGCACCGAAGAGGCCGCACCATTTGCCGGACTCACCGACGACATGCCACCAGTACCGGAAACCGCATCGACGCCTTCAACATGTTCGGAGTCTTCACGGAGAAGCGTGGAGCCAAAGTGCTCCTGCCCCTCAAACCAAAGCCCCGTCAGACCGCGGCCATCAGCGGCAAGCAGGATTTCGCCCAAAGGCGAAGCAAACGTCGTCGTGACCACCAGCGGCTCCTTTCAAAACTCCGCAACATAATACCGCGAATTGTGCAGACAACCCCCGCAGATACGTCCGGGCGAGCTCGCAATTACTTCAGCGAGGCTGTTTTTCCCAATCAAGCGAAGAAGACGCGGGGCTTCGACGCCAGGGCGGTACCCCCGCCAGCTGAGCTCTAATACTTTTCCCGAGAAGTGAACGAGTAAAAACGAAGTCCCGGAGCATCCACACCTTTAGACCGCAAAACCGCAGGATTCGCGCTGCAAAACCGCAGGAAATAGCGGTCAAAATATGCCAATGCTTCGGGGGTCCAAATAAGGTCCTTCACTTCTCGGGAAAGTATTAGACCTCAATTCGCACCAAGCCCAAAGTCACCCCAGGCAGCAGGCGCGAAGCGCCGAGGCCGCCGCCGGGACTAGGCCCCGCAACAACCACGTGCTCCCATATCAGCCCAGCGGCCCCAACCAACAACGGCCCCATCGCAAGCCGCTCGCAGCAACGTCACCGCAAGCGGGGGCCGGGCTTAGTTTTCAGAACACTCCGCAGACCAGTGTGGCGCCTTGTCCGCGGCTCCGAAGGAGCAGGACAAGGCGCCACACTGGTCTGCGGAGTGTTCTGAAAACTAAGCCCGGCCCCCGCCGGACAGGTCCACCGCTACTCGCAGAGCAGCTTAGCGATCTGGACGGCGTTGGTTGCCGCGCCCTTACGGATTTGGTCGCCGCAGCACCAGAAGGTGATGCCACGTGCGGCCTCGGGGTTCGAGATGTCGCGGCGTACGCGACCGACCCAAATCAGGTCCTGGTCGGAGGTGTCCATCGGCATGGGGAAGCGATCGTGCGCATCCTCGGCACTCATGTCGTCAACCAGCTTGACGCCGGGAGCGGCAGCCAGCGCAGCACGGGCCTCCTCGACCGTAATATCGCGCTCAAACTCGAGCGTAATGCTCTCGGAGTGCGAGCGCAGCACCGGCACGCGCACGCAGGTGCAATTCACGCGCAGCTCGGGCAGATGCATGATTTTGCGGCCCTCGTTCTGCAGTTTCATCTCCTCGGAGGTAAAGCCCTCCTCCTTGACGCCGCCAATCTGCGGAATCAGGTTGCTCGCGAGCTGGGCGGCAAATGCGCACGGCTCGGGAATCTCCTCGCCACGGCCCAGGGCGGCCAGCTGAGCCTCAAGCTCGGCCATGCCGGGAGCGCCGGCACCCGAAGCCGCCTGATACGTGGACACGATCATACGCTTCACGCCGGCAAGCTGGTGCAGCGGCCAGGTGGGAACCAGGCCGATGATAGTCGCGCAGTTGGGGTTAGCGATAAGGCCGTGATGCCACTTGATGTCGTCAGCATTGATCTCGGGTACGACCAGCGGCACCTCGGGATCCATGCGGAAGGCGTGGCTGTTGTCGACCACGACGGCGCCGCGCTTGACGGCCTCGGGCAGCAGCTCCTTGGCGATATCGTCGCCGGCAGCGCCGAGCACGATGTCGCAGCCCTCAAAAGCCTCGGGGCAAGCCTCCTCAATCACAACCTGCTCGCCGCGGAACTCGACGGTCTTGCCCGCAGAGCGCGCGCTCGCTAGCAGCTTGAGCTTGCCGACCGGAAACTCCTGCTCGTTGAGGCACTCGAGCATCTGGGTGCCCACGGCTCCCGTCGCGCCCAAAATAGCAACCGTGTACTGTTTCATGCTTCCCCCTTTAAAGGCTGTGGCTTTTGCCCGCACGCCGAGCAGGCCGATTATTGTTGCCAGTGTATACAAGAACAGGGCGGGCACGAAACCCGCCCCGTCGAAACGAAACCGAAACGAAACGCCCCGCCGTAGTTTTTGAGGCAAGTCCCAAAAATCTACTGGGATAGCAGCTACTTGTGGAGCGCGGCCGGGGCGGGATCGACCGGCGCAGGAGCCTCCAGATCGGAGACCTTCACAATGCCGTTTTCGTCGGAGAAGGCACGGTAAATGGTCTGGATCGCCAGGTCGAAGTCCTTCTCCTCGACACCGATAATGATGTTGATCTCGTCACAGCTCTGCGAAATCATGCGCACGCTCACGCCGGCCTGGCCGAGCATGCCAAACAGATGGCCCGAGATACCTGCACGACCGCGCAGGTTACGACCGACGGTCGCGATGAGCGCCAGGCCCTCGACAACCTCGATCTCGAGCGGCTCGACCTCCTGCTGGATGTCGCCCACAAGCGAGTACAGCGAATCGTGCACATCCTGCTCCTGCACCACGGCGCCAAAGCGGTCGACACCAGTGGGCATGTGCTCGACGGAAACGTCATAGCGTTCGAAGACCGAAAGCGCACGGCGCATAAAGCCGACACGGGGCTTGGTGCGGTCGCGGGCGACGTTGATGGCGACAAAACCGCGTTTGCCGGTCACGCCGGTAATAATGGGCTCGGCCTCGCCCTCGTCAGCCGTCTCGCTAATGATCGTTCCAGGGTCCTGCGGCGCATTGGTGTTCTTGATGACCAGCGGAATACCCGCCTCGCGCACGGGGAACACGGCCTCCTCGTGCAGGACGCTTGCACCCATGTACGAAAGCTCGCGCAGCTCCTCGTAGGTAACGCGGGCGATGGGCTGAGCCTCGGGCACAATGCGCGGGTCGGCGGAATAGAAGCCCGAGACGTCGGTCCAGTTCTCGTACAGGTCGGCGCCCAGGCACTTGGCCAGGATCGAGCCCGAGATATCGCCGCCGCCGCGGTCGAGCAGTTTGATCTGGCCCTCACGCGTCGCGCCGTAGAAACCGGGCATGACAAAGCCACCCTGCTGGCCGTACTCCTGCACCAGCTCGGCGGTGCGGTTCATGCTGAGCGTACCGTCATGATGGAACGCCACGACCGTCGCGGCATCCAGGAACGGCAGGCCCAGGTACTCGGCCATCAGACGGGCGGTAAAGTACTCGCCGCGGCTCACGAGTTCCTCGGTGGAGTAGCCACCGGAGCGGGCGCGCTCAGCAAAGGCTGCAAACTCCTCACGAATGGGATAGGTGAGCTCCAGCTCGTCAGCGATATCAAAATAGCGCTGGCCAATGTCCTCGAGCAGCTCCTCACACGACACGTGGTACTTAACGTGCGCGTTAACCAGGTAGAGCAGGTCAGTCACCTTGGTGTCGCCCTTAAAACGGCGACCGCAGGCAGAAACCACCACAAAACGGCGGGCCGGATCGGCATCGACGATGGCCTTGATCTTCTTAAAGTGTTCGGCGTCGGCGACCGACGAGCCGCCAAACTTGGCAATCTTAATCATGGGCTGGAGGTTACCTTTCTAAAAAGCCTCTGCGAACCTATTTTGCGCGCTCTGATACCATGGTTTCACCGATTGGGACTAAGGCATCCGAGGAGCAGTGTTATATGGGAACTTATCATAGTACACGAGGACGCACTTTATCGTGCTCAAGTAAGGTGGCAATCCGTACCGGCATCGCTCCCGACGGGGGTTTGTTTGTCTCAGACGAGCTCGGCACCCAGCAGGTCGATATCAGCTCGCTTGCAGATAAATCGTACTTTGAAATCGCTCAAGATGTGTTGGGAATGTTACTGAATGATTACACAGCCGAAGAAATTTCGGCGTGTGTCGACGAGGCATACCGCGGCACGTTCGTGAGCGAAGAGGTTACGCCGCTCGTCAAACTCGACGCCGCACCGGGCGCCGACGCCCCGCAAACCTATGTGATGGAGCTCTTTGGCGGCCCCACGAGCGCCTTTAAGGACGTCGCCCTGCAGATGCTCCCCCGTCTGATGGCCCGCACCTCTGCCAAGGACGGCGGCGCCGAGCGCATCATGATCGTCACCGCCACGTCGGGCGACACCGGCAAGGCCGCACTCGCCGGCTTTGCCGACGCCCCGGGCACGGGCATCACCGTCTTTTATCCCGAGGGCAAGGTCAGCCGCGTCCAGAACCTGCAGATGTCCACACAGGAGGGCGATAACGTCGCCGTCTGCGGCATCCGCGGCAACTTTGACGACGCCCAGAGTGCCGTCAAGCGCATCTTTGCCGATAAAGAGCTTGCCAAGCGCCTGGAGGCCGCCGGCACGGTGCTTTCGAGCGCCAACTCCATCAACGTCGGCCGCCTGGTGCCGCAGGTCGTCTACTACTTTGCCGCCTATGCACAGCTGCTGCGCGCCGGCGCCATCGAGGCAGGCGACGCCGTTGAGTTCTGCGTACCGACCGGCAACTTTGGCGATATCCTGGCCGGCTACTATGCCAAGCGCATGGGTCTGCCCGTCGCCAAGCTCATCGTCGCGAGCGACAAGAACAACGTGCTTGCCGACTTCCTGACCACCGGCGTCTACG
>CAUBVH010000033.1 GCA_958439425.1 uncultured Collinsella sp. | reverse complement strand
AGCTCCGATGCGGGTTCGTGTTCTGACTGAACGATTTTACCCCACGGCACGGACAGCACCCGAACCTAGCCAAACCCACACGGGTAGTCAATTTGGGACCTTCAAAAAGGGAATGAGGGCATCCCGATGCATCGAGTATTACTGGAACCCCGGCGATACGCTGAATGATTTGTGACGAATAGTCATGTCCATCAAGAAGGCTCGACGCTTCGGGCAGCTCGTCAATCGATATATCAATTCTTGGAGACATGTATTCCTACCATTTTTAAAGAAACAACGGCGGTAATTGCTATCGCGATTGCGCCAATAACACCGAGCGCTATCTGAATGGGATATAACCCCAACACATATCCAAATATGGAGAAAAACATTGCAGAAAAGAGAGCCCTTACCAGAGACGCGACGGAAAGGATCGTCGCGCGGAGATCGTCCGCTATAGCGTCTTGGATTAAGTTTTCCGAAGTGATGTACACCACTTCTGGGAGAAAACAAAGCACCATGCTAAGGCCAAACAAACACAGCGGATTTGAAGCGAACCACGGAAGAATCATGAAAAGACCAGCTTCGATTAGCATCGAGCCGAGCATGGTATTTCTTTTCCCGAAACGCGATGAGAAGAAATCTGCTGCAATGTAGGCCGTCGCATTTACTGCATAGGATGCACCGAAAAAGATTCCTATTATGGAGACGGGAGCATCAAATGCGTCGAATACCAACTGATTCAAGTTGTAATAACTCCCATAGAATCCGTCGAGCATGCTTGTGCCGATTAGAAGAAGCAATACCGCAAAAGCGGATTCTCCAATGCACCAGGTTTCGCGTCTGAAGATCTTGGCTACGTCAAACCTTTCCTCCCCAGAGTTTTTGGAATGGGTCGTTTCCATCCTCTCAATGGGATACAGAAGGAAAAGCTGCAGAAGATAGAAAACGGAAACGCATACGTAGAGGGCACTCCAAGATATTTGGGCAATGAATGATCCAAGTACGATTGCCACTCCCGTAGCGATTGATTGTGCGGCAAGCAGCCGAGCATTGATGGTGAGGAAGCGCTCTCCTTGACCGGCATTCCGGGCAATTTCATATAAAAGTGCTTGTTCTGATCCCGATTGAAGGGAGTAGGCGAGTGCCTCAACAAGGGAAAGTACGACAAGAAAGGGGCCTGAGAGCAACAGCATGCCAGCCGTATGGAAGAAAAGCAGCAGCACGCCCACTTGAATCGAAAACTTCTTTCCAAAGAAATCGCCTATCAGCCCTGTTGGCAGCTCGAGGACGACCGTTGCAATGTTAAACAGAGCTTGATAAAGCGCGATTTCCGTGACAGACATTCCTTTCTCCGCAAGGAAAAGTAGAAACACTCCCCGATTTAAAACAAATCCCGCGAGAACGAAAAAGGCGGAATAGATGTGCAGTTGCGTAGCGGCATTCTTATTCATTTGGCACTTCCATCAACTAATTTTGCCGGGCCGCTCGCTACTGACTCGAAGCCTGAAGTGTTCACAGTTGATGTGAAGAGCGGTAAAGCTTTTGCACAGGGTATCAATGGAATACATCCGAAGCGTTTTCGGCAGCATCATCGGCGAAGGCGGGATTAGCCTTTACGCGGCGCTCACCCTCGATGTATTTGACGATTTGATCAATCGTCTGGTTGGCGTGGCTCTTGAGCTTGCGCTCGTAGAAGAAGAGGCCGAGCTTGCCGCGCATGCCAGACGTGTTGCCACCCGCACCCTGAAAATCCTCGGTATAGGTGAGCTCGCAAGCACCATCGCCAGCAGGTGCAGCCTCATAGCGCATGGTATTGATGCCCGCCGCATACTGAAAACAGACCTCATAGAGGCACGGGTAGTCAAAGTGCTTGATCTTAACCTTGATCGCCGTGCCCTTGGTCTTGCCTTTTGCGGACTGGGCGCGCTTCTCGTACTTATAGCCGTTGAGCTTATTGCGGCTAGGACGTTTGCCCGTGGCGTTCTCGATATCCTGCATGATGGACCCCGCCAGAGCGTCAAAAAGCTCCTCCGGCGTCACCTTAAGCGTTTTGGTGAGCTGCATGATGGCTCCTTATTCGCTTGAACCGTTCGAGCCATTGTACCGCCCCAGGCTCTCCCATGCGTTGCGGTGCCATTTGGACGATTGAGGGCCTTACGGCCGAAAACCAACCAAATAGCACCATAAAGCCTGAGGTGGCTAAAGGTTGTAGGTGACTACTTGAGGTTCGGCGGGTTTGACGAAGATGGTTGGATCCGGCTGCTCCGCGCGGACGAACTTGACGGTCACGGCCTCAAAGCCCGCCTTGTGCAGAACATCAGCGTAGACGCGCGCCTGCAGGGCGTGCTTTTCCTGCAGCTGATCCGGCGTCTCGTCCGGTGTGCCGCCCGTCTTGTAGTCGATGACCAGCGCGCGCGACGGATCGGCCGGGTCGGTTGCCAAAGCGTCGATGGCGCCCTCGGCATATGCACCGTAGCGGGCAATGTCCTTGTCCTCACAGCCCAGCGAAAAGAACGGCACCTCGGCGCGAACGCACGGCCACGCGAGCAGGTCGGCACGAACAGCCGACTTGAGCCAGCGGTCCAGGGCAACGTCGAAGCGTTCGCGCTGCTCCGGCGTCAGGCGCCACAAGCGTGCCAGCGCATCGGCGCGCGCAGCGGGCAACACGTCGGCACCCATCTCGATCAGCCACTGGCAGGCAGCATGGAACGCCGAGCCCAGCGCCATGGGGTTGCCGGCGGGCTCAACGGCGGCCACGTCTGCATCCGTCATCTCGGAACCATCCGACTCCGCATCATCGCCGGCCTCGTCCATGGGCACGTGTGCCTCGGCGGCACGGTCCTCGGACTCGGCATGCAGCGCCGCGGCAATTGACGAGTAGCTGTACGAATCGCGCGCCGGATACGGGCAGGTGCCCATGCGCACGCCCACCGCCTGGGGATACACGAGCTCAAACGCATCGGGCTCGGCGTCGGCAGGACCGGGCACAGTTGAGTGCGCAGCATTATCGGCGGCATCGGCATCGCCGCGGACAAGCCTGCCCTCGGCATCCAGAGAAGCATTGGCCTCAAACGACTGCTCGCCAAAGGAAAAGTCCGCGAGCGAAATGAGCTCGTAGTCGCCCGGCTGGGAGTTGTCGAACACCAGGCGGTCGGCATCGAGCTGCGGCATGTCCAGGGCATCCGTCGGCAAAATGCGTCGCAGCACGTCGTAGGTCAGATCGGTCTCGGCATCGAAGGTCGGTGCGCACACCTTGCCGCGGCTCACGCCGGCATCCATCGCCAGAATGACCAGCTCTCGCGCACGCGTCATGGCGACATAGAGTAACCGAGCCCGCTCCTCGAGCGAAAGCTGCAGGTCGTCGTTGCGCAGGCGAACGAATCCCTCGGCGGGAGAACCCGTCGCGCAGACGTCCTCCATGAGCTCCGGCGGCAACCATAGCGACGTGCCCTTGCCCTTAAACGCATGCTCAAACTGCTTTTTGACGTCATCGCCCTTCACGAACGTACCGTCCGCGAGTTTAACGCCGTCGAAGCGTGCCGGCAGCGCCACGACCTGCGCCCCGCCGTCGACGCGACCCATCTGCGCCGCACCGGACGACTTGCGCACGCCAAAGCACTCGGCAACTGCAACGACCGGATACTCCAGGCCCTTGGACGCATGCACCGTCATGATGCGCACCGCGCCGTCGCCCTCCTCGTTGAGCGCGCCCGGGGCCTCCTTGCCCGCCAAGAAGCGGTCGAAGGCGAGCGCGATGGAGCGCGGAGAATTGCCGAGCTCAGCCTCCGCCTCGGCCACGGCGTCGAGCGCCTTGAGCACGTTGGCGGCGATGGCCTTGCCCTCGGGACCACGCTGCGCCAGACGCACAAACCAGCCGGAGGCGTTGACAGTATCGCGCGCGATGGCGGCGAACGAATCGCGCCCCACGCGACGAAGCGCATAGCGCAGCACCTCGCGGGCGCGCGTCAGCAGCGGCAGATTCCGCAGCCCCGGCACATCGCAATCGCTCATGATGCCCACGTCGATGTTGCGGCGCGAGGTCTCCCCCGTCTGGTCGTCCAGCTTGGTCGCCAGCGCCAGGAACTCCTGAGCGCCGAGCGCAAACATCGGCGAGGCCAGCAGCGGCATAAGACCCTGCGCCGTATCGGCCGGGTTAGCAAGCGCGCACACCAGGGCACGCACCGTTTGGACCTCGGCAGCCTGGGCAAAGACCGAGCCGCCCGCGATGACGCAGTCGAGCCCCTGGTCGCGGAAGGCCTGCGCATAGACATCGGCGTTGGTCATGCGGCCCAGCAGCAGGACCATGCTGCCCTGGGGCTGGCCCGCTTTAACGAGTGCTTGGAATCGCTCCGCAATCGCACGAGCTTTCGCCTGCGTTCGCTCCTGCGTACTGCCACCGGCAACGAAGATCGCCTGGCGGCGCGATGCCTTCGCCTTGAGCTTGTCCTCGCGTTCGTCGCTCGGTTCAAGATCCAAGAACCCCTGCATCAAACCACCGGTGTCGCCGTCAAAGACGCGCGCCACATAGCGCAGCACCTCGTCGTGGCTGCGGAAGTTGCGTACAAGCTTGACGAGCTCGCCGGCGGGGGCATCGGATGCGACATCCGTCTCGGGCGCAGCAGAGGAGCCCACTTTGCGCTCCTGGCGGCGGAAGACCTCGACCTCGGCGCCACGGAAGCGGTAAATCGACTGCTGCGCATCGCCTACGGTGCACAGCGCGCGCTCCCCCGCGCCCGTCAGGTAACGGATCAAATCGACCTGCATCTGGTCGGTATCCTGGAACTCATCGATCATGACCATCTTAAAGCGACCTTCATAGGCCGCTCGGATGGCGGGATAATCGCGCAGCGCCTCGTACGCCATGCGCAGCAGGTCGTTGTTATCAAGCGCGGACTGGTCAGCCTTGAGCGCGCGGTATTCCGCCTCCACAGCACGAGCAAGCCCCACCAGCGCATCGAGCGCGGGACCACCGCAGGCCAGCACGATATTGATAAACGCATCGGCAGCCTCGGCCTTGAGTAGCTCCACCTGCTCCTTAGAAAACGCCTTGCTCGCCCGAGGCATGCTGCACGACATCATGAGTCGCGCCGCATCCTCCATGGTTTTGCCGCTCGCCTCAAACGCGTCGATGGCGTCGAGTGCCACCTGTGCCTTTTCGGTCGCGGCCTTGCTCGCACCCAACGCCGCGCGATAGGCGTCGGCAAGCGCCGAGGTGTCAGCCTGGCCGCGCGCCACGCACACATCGTCCATGCCGCCCGGCAGCTGGCTCGATAGCTCCAGCAGGTCGCGCACCAGACCTTTGATGGTGGTACCGGCGCCAAACGGCCCGCCCTCGCCCGCCATGGGATACCAAGCGTAGAGGGCCTTAAGCGAGGCGGCGAGCTCAGGCGCGGCATCGGGCGCCGTCGCGCGGGCCAGCACATGCTCAACAGCCTGGTTCATAAGCTCGTCGGTATCGGTGAGCACCGTGAACTCGGGATCGATGCCCAGCTCCAACGCATGTGCGCGCAGGATACGCGAGCACATGCCGTGAATGGTCGAGATCCACGCATCGTCGACGGTCAGGGCTTCCTCGTCCATGCCCTCGTCGATGAGCGCGCGGCGCACACGGTCACGGATCTCGGCCGCGGCATCTTTGGTAAAGGTAATGGCGAGCACCTGGTCCAGATGCTCAACGAACGGACCGGATTCGGGCGAGAGCGCGTAGACGATGCGGCGCGTGAGGGTAAAGGTCTTGCCCGAGCCGGCACCTGCCGAGACAAACAGCGGGCGGTCGAGCGTTTTGACGACTTGCAGTTGTTGCGGCATCAAAGTCGAAAGATCCATGGTCTACACGCCCCTCCTTACAAACGTTCCTTCGTGGTTATACGAGCAGCGCGCATGCGCGGCCTGAGCCGACGTCGGGTCGACGGCGGCAACGTCGCCTGCCTCGAGCTCGCGCAGACGCTCGGCAATGCCGGTCTCCACGCGATCGAGCAGCGCATCAAAGTCCATGTTGCCGCCCTCGCCGGGAAAGCCCTTCTTAAGGCCTGGGATGCGGCCGTCGCCGCGCTCTTCCTCGAGCAGCTCGGCACTCGCGGCACCTCGCAGCGCCGGTTTGCCGCTCTTGGTCGAAAAATAGAGCGCCGCGCGGGTGTCCAGATCCAGCGCCCGGCGCATAGCCTGCGCATAGATAAGCGTCTGGGTATGGGGCGGCAGCCAGCGCGGGTCGTCGATGGGGGCCTCGCCCGATTCCTCGTCGCGCACCGTGGGGTCGGCGAGCTTAAACTCCTCGACACCCGAACGATGCTTGTAGTCGATTACCACGGCGCGATTCTCGGCATCCACATCCACGCGGTCGATGCGCCCGCCGAGCGGCCAACCGGCATACTCGACCTGGAGCTCGTTGAACGCAAACTCCAGGTAGCGCGGAGCAAAGGGGGTGAGCGCCTCGGACTCGTAGGCAAGCACGCCCTCCAGCTGCGGCAAGATCTCGGCCACCTGGCGCTCCTCCACTGAAGAGAGCGGCACCAGCGGGCCTTCGGTACCGCGCTTGCCCGCATGCTCGGCCAGGGTCTCGGCAAAGACCTCGCGCAACAGCTCCTGCGCGCGCGGCAGATTCATGGGTGTCACGCGCTCCATGCCCTCCTGGGGCAGACGGGCATGCAAGTGTTCCAGCACGTCGTGGACAAAGTTGCCCTTCTCCATATTGCCAAAGCCAGCGTCGATCGATTGGGGCTTCACGCGGTACGAGACGAACCAGCATAGCGGGCAGGTCGAATAGGCCTCGATCTGCGAGGCAGACGTCAGGCGCGGCACCAGCGGCGCATCCTCGCCCTCGCCATCGCGACGGCGCAGGACCAGATACGGAATGGCTTCATCGCTCAGATGCTGAGGAGCTTCGCAGGTCACGCGCTCGCGCCTAAGACCTTCGCCTGCCGCGGGATCGAAGTCCCTTACGATATCGCCCTCGCCCACGCACTTCGCCTTGTCGGCGCCAACGGCCTTAGCGTCGTCAGCGGCCTTGTCGGCGTCAGCGGCCTTAGCATCGTTAGTGGCCTCGGCATGCGCCCGCAACTCGGTCCACACGGCAGCCGGGTAGCACTCGCGCGCCTGGCGATCGTGCGTCACGCGGGCAAGCGCAACCGGACCACGCGACGCTTGTATCGCGCGGCCAAAGCGTGCGCGCAGCAAGGCCGCAGGCTCAAGCGTCACACCGCTGCGATCTAACTCTGCCGTCAGCGTTGCCAGCGGGCCCTCCTCATGTGAGAGCGGATAACTGTCCAGGTCGACGTCGGCAAACAGCACGGCATCGTAGCTGCCGGGGCGCAGGGCCGCCGCATCGGCAAGCGAAGCAAAGCGAACCTGGGCGCGTGGCGCACGGTCAACCTCGTAGGTCTCGTAATCGTAGGCGGCGCTACGCTTGTCCACCTTGGTGCGAATGTCATCGAGCACGGGCACGGTCGCGGCCTGCGACACGTCGAGCGCACGGGCGCCATTCATAAGGATGTCGATGACGTGGCGCAGCAGGGCCACCTCCGCCTGGCGACGGGCCTGACCGTCGAGACCGCCAAGTGCGCGATCGGGCAGTGCCTCGGCAACGGCAAGCATGGCCTTGAGCGCCGTCACGGGTTTGTCGCGCCACAGCGCCTGGAACACGTCCGAGATCACGCACGGCACGTTCTTAAACCAGTTCTCATCACTGGCGGCCTTGCGCGTGCCCCTGACCTGGCCCTGCACGCTTTGCAGCAGGCTCTTGACGGCCGTGGTGGTCTTGCCGCGCGACAGGCGCATGTTCTTGTCGAAGGTGCGCGCGCTGGCAGCATCGGCACCCGAAAGCGGGCTATAAATCCAGTCGGTAAGCTCTGGAGCGGGCCACCACTCGGTCTTAGAGGCGGTGCCCTCGTCGGCGGCCTTCATGCGCTCGACCAGATTGGCGAGCGCCGTGAACTGCCTGCCCGCGATGGATTGGGAAAACGCCGTGAACTCGGTTGTCTCGGCCGCAATATGACGCGCCGCCAAACGGGCAGCGAGTTCACCAAACAGCTGGGGCGCCCGGGCAGACACCACGAGTACGCGCACGGGGTCCGCGGACGCCGTGACACCGCCGTCGACCGCGGCGTCCTCGCACGTTTTTACCAGACCATCGATTGCATCCACATAGGCGTGGGCACGGGCGTGAGGGCCGGCAACCTCTACAAAGGTAGGCTGAGCGGCGGACTTGGAGGCAGTCTGGGGCGCGACGGCACCCTTCCCCAGCGGCGCGGCCTCAAACAGCACGCCGCGGGCATCAAATGCCGCGGCAAGCTCCTCGCGCATCGCCGCCTGCTCGCGGGCAAGCAGCACGACGACCTCTCCCCCATTGTTCGCCACGGCAGACAGCAGCTCGAGCAGGCCGTGCGTAAACGACGTGACACCGCGCACGCATACGGCGCGGGTGCACGCCGGCAGGTTATCGGCCAGGGCACCGGCCATAATGTCGGCCGCCTCGCAGGGCTCGACCATATCTCGACGATCCAAACCGCCCGCGTAGGCGCGCAAAAGCTCGAACACGCGAGCCTCGGCATCGCTTTTTGGCTCAGGCTGGCAATTGTTGCCACGGCATCGCTCGGCCGTCGTCCCCGCCACACCCGGTAGCACGTCGCGGGCCATGCGCGCGAGCATGCGCACCGTGCCCTGGCTGCGCGAAAGTGGCTGCAGAGCAGCGTCGTCGCGGCGGTCGATCATGTCCGAGAACAGCATCTGGCGCTGAAGGTTATCCACAAAGCTGCGGCCATCGCCCATAAGCTCCCACAGCGAACGGAGCCACGACGAAGGGGTCTTGTAATCGATACCCAGTGAAACCCCAACTTCCGCCGCATCATGACGGCACAGATCGAGCTCGGCAAACGTAGGCGCCAGCAAAACGGCACGCCCGTGGCGGGCAACCAGTTCGGCGAGCAGCGCCGCCTCGGCATCGCTCAAATCCGCGCCGGCGTTGGTGGTATAGATTCGAACAGGCATGGTCCTCCACTCAAACTGTTCGCAATAATCATTGCATCCATCCTACCCGCCCAAGCGGACAGATTTGCCCCACGCCAACAGATTTGATCCCTTGGGGACGGAGGAAAACGGATCATCGAGGGGGTCAGTCTAACCCGGTGATCCGTTTTCCTCCGTCCCCAAGGGATCAAAAAACCGCCCCCGGAGGAGCGGTTTTGCACAATTCGTTTTTTGCGCGGCCTACTCGCCATCCTCCAGCTTAATGAGGATCTTGCGGTAGCCACCGTACTCGCCATTGAGTGCCTTGGACACACGGCTCACCGTGGTGGACGAAGCGCCGGTACGCGCCTGAACCTCGACATAGGGCTCGCCCTCGTCCAGGTAACGCGCGACCTGCAAACGCTGCGATAGATCGCAAATCTCGCGCGGCGTGCAGATATCGGTCAAAAACGCTTGGATATCCTTCTCGTCGTCCAAAAGGCTAAATGCGTGGACCAGCTGCTTGACATCAGGCTTGTCAAACATGTTCTCGATATTCATCGATCACCGCCAAACCCGCCAAAAGGCATCGAAGTTGATACTGACATCGGGCATCGTTCGCCCGTTCTATGCAATAGGGCAACGCCTGTGGCTTTTGCCCGTAGCAGTTTAGCACACCACCAAACTAAAGCGACAAGACTCTCTGCCAGCGGCACATTTTCTAGGACGAACGCCGTTTTGAAACCGAATGCGCACGCAAGCTCCACGAATATCTGAGACAATGGGCGGCCGAACAGGGCCGAGCCCGCGCATCTATCCGAGTTGCAAAGGTATGTACCCCTCACGCCCCCTCACCACGCCATGCGCAAGAAAGGATTCCCGCCATGCGCTTTTTGCTCAACTGGCTTTTGACCTCAATCGCCATCGCGATCGCAACGTTTCTCGTCCCCGGCATTCAGCCCTTCGGCATGGCCGACGCCTGGGTCTGCTTTGCCTTCGTGGGGCTGTTCCTCAACATCGTCGACTCGCTCGTCAAGCCGTTCCTGACGGTCATCTCGCTGCCGCTCACTATTATCACACTTGGTATTTTTCAGCTCGTAGTCAACAGCTTTATGCTCGAGCTGGCCAGCTACCTGTCGGTCAATCTGCTGGGCGCGGGTATCTCCATTGCCAGCTTTGGATCGGCCTTTATGGGCAGCATCGTGGTATCCATTATGCGCAGCATTCTCGACAGCATCGCCAGGAACTAATGCGACCGGATACGGACCGCCACAACATGCCAAAACGAAGGCCGTCCATCGCAACGATGGGCGGCCTTGTCATTTGCCAAGCCTCAGAGGGCAAGAAAATCGACCATTTCTACCCCGTCCCCAAATGGCAGGTGCAGCTAGATGACGTAGTCGTAGCCCTCGTTGGGGGCGACGAGCGTATCGAGCGTCACGCCGTCGAGGTAGTCGTTAATGAGCTTGTCCAGGTTCTTCCACACGTCGAGCGTGG
>CAUBVH010000032.1 GCA_958439425.1 uncultured Collinsella sp. | reverse complement strand
CGCAACGCGTTGCGCTGAGTCCTGAGGCTGTTGCAATGAAAATGAGAATCAAGGTACATAACATATCGACAAAAAAGACCGCCGGCGCGGGGCGGCGCCGGCGGTTGCGAGAGAATATCGATTGTTGGCTGTTAAGCAGCGACGGCCTCGTAGACCGTGGCGCCCGAGAAGCTGTCGTGCAGGCTCTTGCCGCAGATCCAAGGCAGCTCGACGACCTCGCAGACCGTGTTGACCAGCTCGGAGCAGTCAGTAAAGTGGCCCTTATCGTTGAGGGCCTCGCAATCCTGAACACGCCAATAGCCATCGGTGTGCGTGATGTAGTACTCGTGATCGTTGATCGACACGAAAGCGCGCGTCTTGGAACGCAACAGCTTCAGAAATCCTTCGAAGTCGGTCTCGACGACATCTCCAGCCTGGAACATGATGTTACCTCCTGGCCCGGCGCCACCATGGCGCGTTGATAAACGTTGGTACTCCTTTAGTAAAACCTTTATCAGAGCTTATGCGCGCATCATTTAGGCAAATGGTAAAAACCGCAGGGTAGACGGGATAAAACGTTTAATCATCCCACCGGTCTGTCACATTCTGGCTGAAGTTTCATGCAAACCAGCTTTTCCACTCGGTCGCTTGCATTGTTTGGGGCCGACGGCGCGATTACGGTTTTGGTTCGGCGGGTAAGAACGAGGCATCGAAACCAACGTCAGGAGGACACATGGAAACCATCGAGGCACTCATCCATCGCCGCAGCTGCCGCAAATACAGCGATCGCCCTGTCGAGGCCGAGAAGCTCGCACGCATTATCGAAGCCGGTCAGTATGCGCCGAGCGGCATGGGACGCCAGCCGGTCACGTTCGTCGCCGTCACCGACCCCGCAACCGTCGAGCGCCTCTCGCAGCTCAACGCCCAGGTTATGGGTAGCGAGGGAGATCCCTTCTACGGCGCCAAGACCGTTGTAGTGGTGCTCGTCGACCGCAGCGTGCCCACGCACCTGGAAGACGGCTCGCTCGCCATGGGCAACCTGCTCAACGCTGCCTATGCGCTGGGCGTCGATTCGTGTTGGATCCACCGAGCACACGAGGTCTTTGACTCACCCGAGGGATTGGAACTGCTGGCCAAGTGGGGTCTGCCCGCCGACGGAAGCCTGCGCGGTGTGGGCAACTGCATTCTGGGCTATGCCGAAGACGTGCTTCCCCAGGCCAAGCCTCGCCGCGACAACATCGTGTACGTCAGGTAATTAGTTCCGCCGTTCTAACGAACGGCGGCCCCGCTGACGCTGCGCGAGCCGCATTCACGCCAATCTGACGTTCAATTTCGAGGGCGCGACCAAAAGGTCAGCGCCCTCTCATTTCACGTCACCTTGGCGTGAATGCGGCTCGCTCGCTGTTGGTGACTGACATCGAATGAACCGTTGTTGGCATTCGACACTTGGGCAGCTAAAAAGCCCGTCCCAAATTAGCCACCCCACTCGCAACTTATCTTGCCGATGGGGTTGTCGTCATTTCGTTCGTCTGGGTCGCTTCGGCTTCGCTGCCTTGTTCATCCTCGCCCTTTTGGGCATCGGCGATCGTTGCGGCAGCGGCAACAACGCCGCGCTGAGGCGCCACGCCCGTCTGGGCCTGAGCGCCCTCGACAAGCTCCGTGCCGGCATGCGCGAGCTCAGCAGACCCGAACATCGCACTCAGGTCGGCCCCGCCGCCGGCGTAACCAAGTGCCGCGAGCGCGATGGCGATTATCGCGGCAATGACCACGATCGGCACATAACGATGCCAGCCTGCGGGATTGAGGCCGCTACGGCGAGCAGCGCCACGGCTAATGTAGCCGAGCGTTCCGTCGTGCTTGAGCTTTGACCCCACCACACGCTTACGGCCCCACAGCGACGATTCGGCCTGCATGGCCAAGCGAGCGCTTGCCGAAGGATAGCCATATCTAGTGCGTTTGAACGAGCCGTCGAAGCCTGAGGCGCTTTTGCCCCACGTCCGCGAAGTCGTGCGACGGTTGACCGGCGCCGTGGGCTTTCGAGCCCGATTTGGTTTTGAAGTCTCCGCCATACGCCCCCGCACGCCGTAACGCAATCGAAACATTACTGCTTTGGACTGTAGCACACGCGCTGCACGCGGTCACGAGCGCCTCGCTCAGCGGTCATCGTCCTTCAGCAAGCGCCACAGGGTCGTGCGGCTTATTCCCAGCACCTCGGCAGCGCGGGTCCGGTTGCCCTGAAGGTAGCCTACGACCAGCCGCGCGATGTCGCGTTCGGTATCGGCCAGTGGACGCAGGATATACAGGTCGCTGTCGAGCGTCGGAGTGCCAAAGGTTGCGGTTTTGATGACGTCTTCCTGGGCGAGCACCTCCTCCGCCACCGTGCGCTCCGCCACACCCGGCCCTACTAATATATAGAGTCGTTCCGAGACCTCGCGAAGCTGCAGATAGTTGCGTGGCCAGCGATAGCCGTTGAGCGTCGAGGCAGCCTCCTCAGACATACTCGGAGCGGCAGTTCCAAAGACATCTGATAGATACGACAAATACTGCGCGACCTTTTTCGATGCGCCACCCTGCTCGGCAATCGCAGGCGCCACACTCACTGCGCACGCCAAGCGCTCGGTTACAAAAGCGGCCTGATCGCTTTCGCCACCGCCCGGCATATCGTTTGCCGTCAGAACCACATGGCAACGCGCGGCCAGCGCCGTGTCGGTCATCGTAGAGACAAGCTCGCGCAGACGCTGCGGCGAAAGTGCATGCCAGCCGCCAATACAAAGGGTCAGCCTTGCCTGGAACAGCGGCGATTCCGAGCTTTTGAGCAGATGGCGCCAGCCGCGATCTGTGAGCTCGTCAAGTGCCACGGACACAAAGGGTTCGTCAGCATAAGGCCCATCCAGATAGAGGCGTTTTGCAATCTCTGCCTGGCCAGCACCCAGCTCGCCCTCCAACATGAGGGGCACGCCGCGAGCATAGCTTTCGCAGACGGGGCCAGAGACCGCAGCGGCACCCTCGACAATGCCGTACGCGCTTGCCTCGTAGCGCGCCTCGACCTCATCTGCGTTAAGCCACTCAATGCCCGCGTGTGCCGCCACACCGCGCACCTCGCGGACCACGACCACCCAAAGCGCGCCGTATTCCTTGGCGACCGGACGCACCGCGAGGCTCAAACGCCCTCCCGCATGCCCCATCACCAGGCGCGTGCCGTTGCCCACGCGCCCCAGGCGCTCGGCGACAAACGCCGCGACATCTTGCTCGAGCGCGACATCATCCATGGTCGAAATCGCCACGTGTCCATGCCCATCGATTGCCAACGCCGAGGCCCCGGCAGCAGCCAAGGCCTCGATCAAGATTTGTAGCTTGGCGTCACTGTTCATATTGCGCCCCGTCTTCGGCGCCACGCCGCCACTGACGGGCGCACGGGCGAGTGTTTCAAAATTGAACGATATTGCTCACCAAACACTATAGGGCAGAGGCCGCCGTCCTGCGAGTATATGAGTTGCCCCGCATCGCCATCCTGGCGGGGCGATAAGAGCTCTTCGGGACCTATAAACCTGCGGACAAGCCATACCCGCAAGAGCTCCTATCGCTCCACCGCAGGCATGCGCTCACCAGCAACCAGCAACCAGCACGCGAATAAGCTACTTCTCTACCAGATTCCCAGCACGTGCTGCATTCCCAAACTCATGCACGCAATGCCAATCCAGCAGCAAAAGCCCAGCGCGATGGGCTTGCCGCCCTTTTTGACCAGCTCGACGATATCGGTATTAAAGCCAATAGCCGCCATGGCCATCACGATAAAGAACTTCGACAGCTCCTTGATGGGCGCCGTGATGGACACGGGAAGCTGAAGCACCGTGGTGATTACGCTCGCCAGCACAAAGAACAGCACAAACATGGGAAACGCGCGTTTAAGCGAGAACGTGCTTTTGGCGTCGCCGCCGGCCTTGCGCGCCAGATGCATCTGCCAGCATGCGAGGACCAACGTGATGGGAATAATGGCCAGCGTCCTGGTGAGCTTGACCACCGTGGCGCTCTCGAGCACATTGGCGCCGGGATGCATGCTGTCCCAGGCGCTCGCCGCAGCCGTTACGGACGAGGTGTCGTTGATGGCGGTGCCGGCAAACAGGCCAAAGCCCTCGTTGGTCAGCCCGAGCATGCCGCCGAGCGTCGGAAACACGAGCGCCGCGATAACGTTAAACAGGAAGATGACCGAAATAGCCTGGGCAATCTCGCGATCGTCGGCATCGATGACGGGTGCGGTCGCGGCGATGGCAGAACCGCCGCAAATCGACGAACCCACACCCACAAGCGTCGCGATCTTGCTCGGCACGTTCATGACGTGGCAGAGCACGAAGGCGACAACAAGCGAGGTCGAGATCGTCGCCACGATAATCGGCAGCGACTGGGCGCCCTTGGACAGAATCTGCGAGAGGTTCATGCCAAAGCCAAGCAGGATGACCGCGTACTGCAAGATCTTTTTAGACGTATAGGTAACGCCGGCGGCAAGCGGCTCACGACGATGCTTGGGAAAGACAAGTGCCAGAACCATGCCGATGAGGATGGCGAATACCGGCCCGCCGACCACCTCGATCTGCTTGCCGAGCAGCGTTGCGGGAATGGCGATGATCAGGCAGAACAAAACGCCCTTCCAGCGCTCGCGTACGATATTTGCCAGTTGCATATGGGATTCCTTCTTTCTATTTCACGTTTGCGACGGCTTATGATACGGCAACGTTGAGCACAATCCCGTACAAACGCAGGCAAAAATGTCGCAAAAGTTATCGGGCGGCGATTGAATTTCCACCGCAGAGAACTGATTCGCGGCATAATAAACAACTGACATATGAGTGTGGAAGAACGTTTGCGAGGCGCTATGGAAGAATCGATGCACATCGGCGAGCAAGAAACGAGCCTACAGGACCAGTCCTACCACACCATTCGACGCAAGATCGTCTATCTGGACTACAAACCGGGCGAAAAGCTGGGCGTCAAGCAGCTGTGCGACGACCTGGATATGGGGCGCACCCCTGTGCGCGAGGCACTGGTGCGTCTGGCGCAAGAGGGCCTGGTGCGCACCGTGCCCCAAAGCGGCACCTATGTCTCGCCCATCAACCTCACCCTTGCCGAGAGTGCCTGCTACATTCGCGAGCACCTGGAAAAACAGGTGATTGTAGAGTGCTGCGCGCGCGCCACCTCGGCAGGCGTCGAGCAGCTCGACCGCGCCATCGTGCTGCAGGAAAAGGCCATGGCCGAAGAGGATCGCATCGGCTTCTTTTTAAGCGACAACCTCATGCACCGCATGATCTTTAGCATCGCATGCCGTAGCACCGTGTGGTCGTGGCTCGAAGAGACCAATGCCGACCTGGAGCGCTTCCGCTGGCTGCGTGCCGCCACACAGACGCTCGACAATCAGGAGACTGTTAACGAGCATAAGCAAATCCGCCGCGCCATCGCCGGTCGCGACCCCATCGAGGCGAGCTTTTTGGTCAGCAAGCACCTGCATATGATGTTCCGCAACCAAACCGAGGTCCTGGACCAGTTCCCCGAGTACTTCGAGACCAGCAAGCTTCGCTAACCTGCCAAAAAGGGACAGGTTTATTTTGGCAGGTTTTATCTGGGCAAACGCAACAAGGCCCGGCTCCGTCTTGATGCGGAGCCGGGCCTTAGTTGTTAGAACGACGGAACTCGATTATTCGACCGTGACGCTTTTCGCCAGGTTGCGGGGCTGGTCAACGTCGCAACCGCGCAGGATGGCCACCTCGCGGGCGAGCAGCTGCAGCGGGACGCTCGCCGTGATGGGGCTGAACACGTCGCGGACTGCTGGCACGCGGATGATGCAGTCGGCGATCTTGTTGATCTCCTCGTCGCCCTCGGTGGCAACGACGATGACCTTGGCGCCGCGTGCCTTGCACTCCATAAGGTTCGACACGGTCTTGTCGTAGGTGGCGCTCTTGGTGGCCACGGCGATGACGGGGAAGCCCGGATCGATCAGCGCGATGGGGCCGTGCTTCATCTCGCCGGCAGCATACGCCTCGGCGTGCAGGTAGCTGACCTCCTTGAGTTTGAGCGCGCCCTCGTAGGAAATGGCGGCGCCCATGCCACGACCCACGAACAGCGCGGACTGCGCGTCCCTGCACACAAGTGCGGCCTCGTGCACGGCCTCGGTCTGCGTATCCAGAATCCACTGGATCTGCTCGGCCGTATCGGAAAGCTCGCGGAACAGCATGCGCGTCTGCTTGGTGGTCAAGCGGTACTTGACCTGCGCCAGCAGCAGGGCCAAAAGCGTGAGGCTAACGACCTGACCGATGAAGCTCTTGGTCGAGGCAACCGCAATCTCCTTGTTGGCCTTGGTATAGATGACGCCATCGCTTTCGCGCGCCACCGGGCTGCCCACCACGTTGGTGATGCCAAAGACCTTGGCGCCCTTGATACGCGCGTCACGAATGGCGGCGAGGGTATCGGCCGTCTCGCCCGACTGGGACACAGCAACGACGAGCGTCGTCGGTGTGATGATGGGGTTGCGGTAGCGGAACTCGCTGGCAGCCTCGACCTCGGTGGGAATGCGAGCCCAGCCCTCAATAAGGTTCTTAGCGATGAGTCCGGCATGGTAGCTGGTGCCGCAGGCAATCACATACACGCGGTCGATATCGTTGAGCTCCTCGAGCGAAAGGCCCAGCTCGTCGATATCGAGCTCACCGGCAGGGGTCATGCGACCCACCAGCGTGTCGCGCACGACGCGAGGCTGCTCGTGAATCTCCTTGAGCATAAAGTCGGGATAACCACCCTTTTCGGCCATGTCCAGGTCCCAGTCGATATGGGTGATCTTGGGCTCGATCACGTTGCCGGCCTCGTCGGTATACTCGACGCCCGCGGGCGTGAGTTTGGCAAACTGACCGTCTTCGAGCACCACGACATCGCGGGTGGCATCGATAAGCGCAATCACGTCGGAGGCAACGTAGGAACCGGTCTCGCCCACGCCGACCACGATCGGGGAGTCCTTGCGGGCAACAGCAATCACGCCAGGCTCGTCGGCGCACACGGCGGCCAAGCCATAGGCGCCTACCACGTGGGTGCAAGCCTCGCGCACGGAGGCCATCAGGTCGTGCGTCTCGGCATAGGCCTCTTCGATTAAGTGTGCGAAGACCTCGGTATCGGTCTCGCTCTTAAAGTGATGGCCGCGGCCCTCCAGCTCCTCGCGCAGCTCGGCGAAGTTCTCGATGATGCCGTTGTGGACGATGGCGATGCAACCATCGCAGCTGGTGTGGGGATGGGCGTTGACAACGGAAGGCTTGCCGTGGGTAGCCCAACGGGTATGGCCGATGCCGCAGGTGGCGTCGCTGTCGATGTTGGAAAGCTCGCTCTCCAGGCCCGCAACCTTACCCACGCGGCGGATGACGTCGAGGTGAGCAGCGGCACCCTCGCCCACCTCGAGCGCAACGCCCGAGGAGTCATAGCCGCGATATTCCATACGCTTAAGGCCCGTGACCAGTATGTTCTTTGCAATATCAGAGCCGGTGTAGCCGACAATTCCGCACATAGGATAAATCCCTTCGTCCGCGTGACTGCAAAACGCCCACGCACAAGGGGCGCTGAGACGTATAACGTTCGAGTATTGTACTCACGCAAACGCAAGCTGATATACCAGAAGTGGTATCTCAACTTAGATACCACCCGATGCACACATGCCCAGCCGGTCCAAACCACCACGAAGGGGACAGGCACCTTTGTGGTGGTTTGGGCTCCAGCGTTTGCCCAGATAAAACCTACCAAAATAAACCTGTCCCTAATTGGCAGGTTTTGACACCCTAGGGGCGGGCGATGCTACAATCTGGCTTGTACTTGAAACGCATCAAAGGGGCCGCTATGGCAAAGGTAAAAATCAGCGATGTCGCGCGCGAGGCGGGAGTCTCGCTGGGCACGGTTTCCAACGCGCTCAACCATCCCGAAAAGCTGCGCCCCGAGACCCTCAAACTTATCAACGAAACCATCAATCGACTGGGCTACCTGCCCAACCAAAGCGCCCGTCAGCTCGCAGGCGGCGCCACCAAGTCCTTTGGCCTAGTCCTCCCCCGCCTCGACCACGGCTTCTCGCTCCAAATTGCCAGCGGCGCCCACAACGAGGCCCGCAAGCACGGCTACGATTTACTCATCGCCAATGCCGATAACGACGATATTCTCGAGGATCATTACCTGCGCTATTTTATGGGCACGCAGATGTCCGGCGTCATGGTTCAGCCCATGGCGTCTCCCGACTGGCACCCCGCCATGACCAAGATGCCCGTGCCGATCGTCCATCTTGACATCCACTGTTCCGAGCCCGGCTACTACGTGGCTGCCGACAACGAGGCACAAGGCCGCATTATCGCCGAGCTCGCCGTTGCCCGTGGCGCACGCCATATCACCGTTGTGGGAAGGGCGGCATTTATGCAGCTCACCTTGCGCGTACTTGGCATCCACAAGGCCCTCGCCCTGCATCCCGATATCAAAATTGAGGTCATTGACGCCGGAGAGTGGAATACCGCAGCCGACGGCTACAGCATTGGCGCTCAGATTGCCGGGCGCTCCGGCGACGAGCGCCCCGATTTTGTCATCGGCCTGACCGACGTACTGGCGTCGGGCGTCATCTCGGCGCTGGTCGATAAAGGCATCTCCGTCCCCGAGCAGGTCCGCGTGGCTGGCTGCGACGGCAACCCGCTCGCCTGGAGCGGGTCGGTCCCACTCACCACGGTGGCACCCCCAGGCTACGAGATTGGCCGCAAGGGCATTCAATTGCTCATGGAGCAAATCGAAAACAAAGCCCCGGCGAAGACCAAGCACGCCCGTATCGGTTCCGCCGCACGCATCGTCACCGCGGTCACGGCCGTCGAGGACATCAACCGCCAAGAGCTCGTACGCCCGTTTTTACTGGAGCGCGCCAGCACCCAGGCAAGCAGTCACACCGAAGCCACCGCCATCAACCTCGGCGCCTACCTTTAGCACACGGCCTTGACCGCGGCCGTCAGGTCGAACAACGTATCGAGCACGGCCTCGCAGCCATCCACCACGTCCTGCGGCAGCGGCACGATATCGGGAACGGCAAAGACATGGCAGCCGGCCATGATGCCCGAGACGCAGCCGTTGCGCGAATCCTCGACCACGGCACATTCCTCGGGGGCAAAGCCCGCGCGCTCGCAGGCAAGCAGATACATCTCGGGATCGGGCTTGCCGTGCACGACGTCCTCGCCGCAAGTCACCGTCTCAAACTTGTCAAAGAGGCCGACCATCTTAAGGTTGCGCTCGGCCGTAACGAGGCGCGACGACGTTGCAAGGCCCACGTGATAGCCCGCAGCCAGCAGCTCGTCTATGCACTCGGCAGCGCCGGCCTTAAGCTCCAGATCGGTCTTGACCATCTCGTCGCGAATCTCCTTGTGGCGATGATAGAGCGCCTCGGCGGTTTCTCTGCTGCCGCAATGCGCCTCAAGGATGTCCATGACATCGGGCAGTGTGCGACCGATAAATTGATGAATCAGCGTGTCATCAATCGCGACGCCCAGCTCAGCAGCGGGCGCTTTCCATGCCTTGATGCCCAGACGCTCGGTATCGACCAGCGTTCCGTCCATGTCAAAAATAACAGCCTTGATCATATCGGTCCCCTCACCGGATTGCGTTACTGCCACTCTACCGCACTTTACAAACTTGTATATAACGTATATAGCATATTGCACTTTCGTTACATAGGTAGAAATCTTATGACAAGCAGCCCGGTAGGATTATAGTTTTCGACCGAGTACTCAACGATAAGGATCGTTTCATGATTTTAGACACCACGGCACCCGCAGAGGAGCTTCAGGACAAACTCGCAGCGCTCGAGCAGCTGCTTTTGGCATATGGACGCGTCGCCATCGGCTTTTCCGGCGGCGTCGACAGCAGCTTTTTGGCCGCGGTCTGCGCCCGTATCATGCCTGCCGACACGCTTCTCGTCCACCTCACCACGCCGCTCATCGGCACGCCCGAACAGACCTCGTTTGAGCGGTCCGTTGACGGGCAAGCCGAAGAAGGGCCGCATTTTAAGCTCCCTGTGCTCAACCTTTCGGTCGATCAGCTGCAGCTCCCCCAAGTAGCCTGCAACGATGCCGACCGCTGCTACCACTGCAAGCACGCCGGCTTTACCGCTATCGTCAACCACGCCAAGTCGCTCGGCTTCCCCACCGTCATCGATGGCAGCAATGCAAGCGATCGCGGTGACTACCGCCCCGGCATGCGCGCGGCAGAAGAGTTCGGCGTACGCTCGCCGCTTATGGAGGTCGGCTTTACCAAGGACGAAGAGCGCAAGCTGTTGCGCGCATGGGGCTACCCCGTTTGGAACCTGCCGGCAGGCGCCTGCTTGGCCACACGCGTCCCTACGGGCGAAGAGCTGACGCGCGAGAAGGTCAATCTAATCCGCGCCTGCGAGGACTACCTGCACGATCTTGGTCTGGCACAGGTTCGCGCGCGCTTGGTCGGCGGGTGCATGCATATCGAGGCCGCTCCCGCAGATGTCACTAAGATTGCCGCCCTCGGCAGTGCTGCCGTCGACGGCGAGGGCAAGACCCCGTTGCCCGCCGCCATCGAGTCCGCGCTGCGCGAGCTGGGCTGCGGCCACATCTCCTCCAAGGTCACCCCCTACATCCACGGCAACATGAATCTTTAAGTTACGCCGTTTTACAAACGGCGTAACCGCTCGGCGCTGCACAGGCCCCGGGCACGGCAATCTGACGTTCAACTGCACGGGCGCGACCAAAAG
>CAUBVH010000031.1 GCA_958439425.1 uncultured Collinsella sp. | reverse complement strand
GGTCGGCGGGGCCATTGTGGCCCTTGACAGTGGATTGGGTCATATGAGCGAGAGGGGCCCTGGTATGGCAAGGTGACGTGAAACAAGGCGGCGCTGACCTTCTGGTCGCGCCGCCGAAGTTGAACGTCAGATTGCCGTGCCAGGGACCCTCGCAGCGTCGAGAGGACCGCCGTTCGGTAGAACGGCGGAACTAATTATTCAGCATGCGGTCGAAGCTTCCCGAGCCGCCATCCCGATAGTCAGCGGTCATCAGAATCTCCTGCGGAATGCGCCCGCCTTCACGTAGCACGTTGCGGAACTGCACACGCGTGACCATGGGCAGATCCTTGATCGTCGCCGCCAAGTTCTGCGGCACGCCCTGGTTGGCAGCCGCGGGCTCGCACTCTCCGCCGGCCTTCACGCGACGCTTGTGCTCGGCGAGCATGGCGCGGTACATGCCAGCATGCAGGCGAATCTCAACCACATTGGCATTGCGAGCCTGCTCGACAATGCGCGCGCCCTCGCGGTCGATATCGCCCACGTAGTAGACGTAGTTAAAGCGATAGCCAATCTCGGCCAGATAATCGTCCAGGGCATGCGAGACGCTCGCCTTGCATCCGCCGCCAAAAATCACGCCGCCCACCTTGATGCCAAAGAGCTTGGCGTGCTTGCGGCCACGCAGCAGCTTGACGATCTCGTCGTAGGTGTCCAGGTTTTCGACCATAATGAACGGCTTGTCGGCGCCCAGCGTAAAGAAGCCCGTAAAGTGCACGGGGCGATTGGGGGCGACCTTGATCGCCTGCATGCTGATGCCCTTTTCGGTCATGCGCCTTATCAGGCGCTCACCGTGCTTGCCGTCAAAAGCCTTCTCGTCGTTAAAGATCTGGTAGGCACGCTGGCGGCGCGAGGCAACCGGCGTATCGGCACCTCGGTTCTGCTCGATCCAAGCCTGGATGATTGCGATTTCCTCGGCAATCTTGCGGTTGGACATCTCGTTGTGCTGAGTGCGCTGCGGAGCCTTTTTGCCGTCCTTGCCCTCGACCTTTACGATCTGTGTCTGCTGCTCCTTGATCTTAGAGAGCGCCGTAGGCGTAGGGACAACCTTGAGCAGCTGCCTGCCTAAAACGCGGGCAAGGGCGAACGCCGATACCTCACCGCGAACGGCCGACTTGGGCTGCTGGGCAGCAGTACCTGCTGCGGAAGACTCCGGCTTCTTCTGAGACTTGCGTTTAGAATCGCCTTGGGAATTGCGCTCGCGCTTCGGCATAGACGCCTGCTTCTGCGGACGATCGGACCTGCTCTCCTTCGCCGGCTGGCGCTTAGGCTGCCCCGAAGAAACCTCGGCCTTCGCATCCTCGTCCTGCGGCGTGGTCCTCTCGGCTGCAGTCTCGGCATGGGAACTGCGGCCCCCACGATGGCGACGGCGGCGAGGCTTGCTCGACGCGCCCCGCTCCGTCTGCTCATCAGTAGGCTGCTGGCCCTTGGCCTCGGCATCAGCCTCAAGCTGCGGCTCAACAGGCTTTTGCTCGCGAGCCGCCGGCTCAACGGCCTTCTCGTCCTGGGTGGTCGAAACCGACTCGCCCTTCTCCTGACGCTTTACGGGATACGCGCGTCCCGCAAAACCGCGGCCGGGACGACACGAACCCGGAGCCTTCTTGGCAGACTCCTCAACATCGTCTGCAACCTCAGAAGACTCTTCGACCTCACGCGCGGCACCCTGCCGTGCAGCCTTAAAGTGAGCACCGCGGCGGCGCTTGGGCTCTTGGGCCTCCACGGGCTTTTGCTCCTTCGTGGGCTTCTGCGACTCGGCAGCAACCTCGGCCTCAACAGCCTCGGCATCCGTCTCGCCCTTTCGAGCAACGGCGCGACGGAAGCGCTCCTGCTGGGCGCGGCGCTGTGCATCGCGCTTGCCGGCCCCGCCAAAACCGCCGCGTCCTGCCTTGGCCGTAAAGGCACGCACAACGTTCTCATCGAGCAACTCATCGGTATCGACATGCTCACGCGGAGCAACTTCTTCCACAGCAGGCACGTCAGCGGAATCCTCGACGACAAAATCTTCGACGGACTCGGCAGGTTGCTCCTGGGCATCGCGGATCTCGGCATTGATGGTATAGAACGCCGGGCGCCCGTTAATGCCACTACCCTCGATCTTGGTCACGATATTTGCCGCGATAAGCTCATCGCGCATCGCCTTGGTGTCGCACTCCTTATCGACGGAGCGGAAAATCTGCGCCAGCGCACTCGACTTAATCTTGAGCGCCTTGCGGCAAAGCAGGTCGTAGGCAACCAGCTTGGCACGCTCGGCAGAAAGCGATGTCTGGCTGCTCAGACGCTCAGCCAGGGCATCGACATTGTTTTGATTATCGGAATATACCGTCTTGGCCACGGGGCCCCTTTCATATGCACACATATACGTCCATATGGTACAACGCACGAGCCTATCCACGCAAAACATCTGCGAGAACGCCCTTGCACCACCTGTTCTCACAAGAAAAAAGACCGGGTCCGCTTGATTGCGGACCCGGTCTTTCCGAGTCAAATAGACGGGAGATTCAACCCGTCCGACCGACTAGGCCTTGGCGGCCTCGGCGTCGGCAGGAGCTTCAGCGGCAGCGGCGCGACCGTACTCGGCCTTGCCCATCTCGGACCACTCGGGCTCCTCATCAGGCATGGAGCCAGCCTCCTTGCCGAAGAACTCCTTGAGGCAGTTGACGGCGACGATGAGGCCCAGGACCATCAGCAGAACGGCAAAGACGAGCTGCAGGCCCTTGGTGGCGGCGACGGAGACGGCGGCCGTGGTGGCGGTAGCCGGGATGGTACCGAAGAAACCGTAGGCCTGGACGGCGGTCATGCAGCCCATGGCGCTCTGGACCAGCGAGGTGAAGGTGCAGCAGAGCAGGAAGGCGACGGGCACGTAGAGCATCCAGCCCTTGCGACCGGTGCACTTGCAGAACACGGCGAGGGTGATCATGGTCATACCGCCGAGCAGCTGGTTGGAAGCACCAAAGAGCGGCCAGATGTTGGCATAGCCACCAAAAGCGAGGGCGAGACCGGGAAGCAGGGTAACGACCGTGGCGAACCAGGGGTTGCCGAGGACCTTCATATAGCCGGCCTTGGACTCGATGGCCAGAGCATCGTTGGTCTGGGCAAAGAACTCGGAGAACGAGGTGCGGGCGATGCGGGCGACGGCGTCGAGCGAGGTCAGGGCCAGAGCGGAGACGTTCATAGTCATGAAGACGGTAGCGAGCGTGCCGTCAACACCGAAGGCCTGCATACCGCGGGAGATGCCAGCGGCGAAGATCTGGAACGGGGTGGAAGCGACACCAGCGTTGAGGGCGCCGGTACCGGCGGTGTTCATATCGGAGAACATGATGCCGGCGACGATGATGGCAAGGATGCCGACGAAGGACTCGACGATCATTGCGCCGTAACCGACCTTGACGGCGTCCTGCTCCTTCTCGACCTGCTTAGAAGAGGTGCCGGAAGAAACGAGGCTGTGGAAACCGGAGAGAGCACCGCAAGCGACGGAGACGAACAGGACCGGGAACATCATGCCGGAGGCAGTGGAGAAGCCGGTGAAGACCGGAGCGGTGATGGTGGCCTGACCGTTGACGCCCAGGACGACGATGCCGAGGACAGCGCAAACGATCATGACGATCATCATGATGGAAGTGAGGTAGTCACGCGGGGTCTTGAGCATCTGGATGGGCATAGCGCCAGCGAAGACCAGGTAGACCATGACGACGGCGAACCACTGGAACTTATCCAGGTAGACCGGGAACTGCATACCGACGGCGAACATGAGAACCATGAGGACCACGCCGGTGACGAACTCGGTAGCACCGGTGAGGTTGAACTTCTTCTGGGCCCAACCAAAGGCGATAGCGACGAAGGTGAACAGGATGGAGATGGTACCAGCGCAGCCGGCGGCATAGGACTTGGTGAAGTCGATGGCACCGGTAGCAGCACCAGAAGCGTCAACGGCCGGGGTGAACATGAACGTCTTGCAGACCATGTCGGTGAAGGCGGCGATGACGATGATGCAGAACAGCCAGCAGAACAGCAGGAACAGGCGACGGCCGGTCTTGCCGATGTACTTCTCGATGAGCTGAGCGAGCGACTTGCCGTTGTTCTTCATCGAGGCATACAGGGCGCCAAAGTCGTGGACGGCGCCAAAGAAGATGCCGCCGACGAGGACCCAGAGCACGACGGGCAGCCAGCCAAAGGCCATGGCGACGATCGTACCCGTAACAGGGCCGGCACCGCAGATCGAGCTGAACTGGTGCGAGAACGCGGTGAAGGCAGAGACGGGCGAGAAGCTCTTGCCGTCCTTCATGCGCTTGGCCGGCGTGAGAGCCTCTTTGTCAACGCCCCACTTGTTGGCCAGCCATCGGCCATAGCCCAGATAGCCGCAGGCGAGCACCGCCGCGGCCACAACCATGAGCAAAACTCCGTTCATTACATTTCCTCCTCTAAAAAGAACTTCTCAGACATAAAAAATGAGGGCCGTCGGTTGCGCTCGACGGCCCTCATCTTCATCAGCCGCCCGTTATCGTACGGGCTAGCTGTATGTGCTAACCCGCATCAGATAATTACTACGCTGATAATGTTTAGCTGATGCGTGAACATGTCTAAAAAATCCTCTTCAATCATGATGCGAACGATCCGTGCGTGTTCACATCCCCCAGTGGTTGAAAAAGGAGTATGAAACTTTAGTTACCTAAAGTCAACGCAAATTTGTAATGAATTTTCAACTATTTTTGAATTTCTCGGTATAAAACGCCATTGACCTCGGACTTTACCCAACAAAAGTTTTTGCATGAGAGATGCCCCTCGGGAGCGGGCGGGCGTATACAAGGTTTCCTGCTCTACAGTCCTGCTCGCACGGAGAGCACATTAAGTGCTCTCCGGCTCGTGCGGAACTCGCGATAAACCTTGTATACGCCCGCCCGCTCCCGAGGGGCTCCCATCCCAAATGCGGAGCAAAGCTCCGCATGCCATCTTTTCTTTCAGCTAAAGCACGCCGGAAATTCGACGCTGGCTTGTTAACCTTGCTGGACGTTGTCGACGCCGATCCAGCTCAGAAGCTATATCGATACAGAAAGGTCCCCGGCGCTGCCCGGGCGCCAACGGCCGCATATGAACTTTATCGCGAGTTCCGCACGAACAGGAGGCCACTTAATGTGGCCTCCGTCGTGAGCAGGACTGTAGAGCAGGAAAGTTCATATGCGGCCGTTGGCGCCCGGGCAGCGCCGGGGACCGCACCTTTGCGACTACAGCGTCATGTTCGGATCGGCATCGACGTCGAACGGCGAGATTTCTCCTCGGTCGAATTTACGGCGAGCAACCTCTGCGATCATGGCGGCGTTGTCGGTGCACGCCGAAAGCGGTGGCACCGTTACGCGGATCCCCTGACGCCCAAGCTTCTTGATCATCATCTCGCGCAGATGCGGGTTGGCCGAGACGCCGCCACCGATGCAGTATTCCTTGCATCCGGTAGCGTGCAGTGCGTTTTTGGCCTTCTTGTACTGCACGTCAAAGACCGCCGCCTCAAACGAGGCCGCTAGATCGGGCAGGTGAATCGTGCGCCCGGCCTTGGTCTCCTGCTCGATGTAGAGCGTCACCGCCGTCTTGAGGCCCGAAAGCGAGAAGCGGTAGTCTCCCCTGCTGTTAAGCGCGCGGGGAAAATCGATCGCCTTGGGGTTGCCCGTCTCGGCAAGCTTGGAGATGATGGGGCCACCGGGATAGCCCAGGCCCAGCGCCTTTGCCACCTTGTCGAAGGCTTCGCCCACGGCGTCGTCGAGCGTCTCGCCGAGCACCTCGTAGTCGCCCCACGCCTTGACGTGAACAAGCATGGTATGACCGCCCGAGACGAGCGTGAAGATAAACGGCGGCTTGAGGTCGGGCTGCGCCAGCAAGTTGGCGAACAGATGACCTTCCAGATGGTTGACGCACACGAGCGGTTTACCGGCGGCATAGGCAAAGCCCTTGGCGAAGGCGACGCCCACCACCAGGGCACCCACCAGGCCCGGGCCCTGCGTCACGCCAACAGCAGCGAGTTCGCTCGGCGCGATGGCTCCGCCCTCAAGACCAAGCGATGCCGCGGCATCCTCGAGCGCCGCGTCCACGACGCTCACGATAACCTCAACGTGCTTGCGCGAAGCGATCTCGGGCACTACGCCGCCAAAACGGGCATGAAAATCGATCTGCGTCGAAACCTGATTGGCCAGCATATTACCGTCCGCGTCGATAATCGCCACAGCCGTCTCATCGCACGAACTCTCGATGGCAAGCACCAGGCGACGGCGCTCAATTTCGGCGCGCTCCTCAACGGTGCGCTCGGGTGCAGGTAGCGGCCATAAACGCTGCTCAGCTGCCGTCGGCTCGGGCGAAGCGTTGTCGACCGGGAGCACCAAGGGCAGCGGCGCCGTCATGACGATGGCATCTTTGCCAACACCGTAGTAACCGCGGCGGCGGCCCGCCTTGGTAAAGCCCAGAGAGGCATAGAGCGCAATAGCGCCCTCGTTGCCATCCTCAACCTCGAGCGAGGCGGTCGTACAGCCGAGCATCTGGGCATCGTAGCTCACGTGCGACAGCAGCTTGCGGGCGATACCCTCGCGACGATGCTTCGGGTCGACGGCAACATCCAGAATCTGCACGTCACCGTCTACGACCATGCCACCGGCAAGCCCCAGCAGCTGACCGTCGTCGTGCGCCACCCACCAGCTGCGCGGCGCCGCAACATCCTCGCCCAGCTCGGACAGGAACATGCCCGGCGTCCACGCCTCGTGCCCGGCGCCTTCAAAGCAGGCGGCCTCCAGCGCACTTGCGCCCTCGGCGTCCGCCGCACCCATGGGGCGGAATTGCAGATGGCGACCGGCGAGCTCATCGGCGACGCCCGTAATTTCGCTCTGCGCGCTCTCGGCAAGACCGAGGCGCTTGCGCTCGTTTTCCTCGGCATCAGAAAGGCGCGTATAGATCGGTAGGACGCGGGCCGGGTCGCCGTCACCCGCGGCATGCGCAAGGAGGAGGCCCTCGCCCGAAGGCCACCACAAGCCGCGCTCCACACAGCGAGCGGCCTCATCCTCGCCCAGCAGCTTGCCATAGCGCACGAGACCGTCGCCAGTCAGCTGAACCTGGTCCCAGTCCGCGGCTTGGCGCCACTCATCAAGCGCCACGGCAGCCTTGACCACGTGCTCGCGCTCAAACTGACGCTCGGGGCCCTCGTCACCCAGCACATACAAAGCCGGATACACCTCGCCGCGCATGGCATCGGCCAGAATGCCGAGCTTGCCACGCACGCCAGCCTTCCACGCGGTCCATGCACAGGCATCGAGCGTCGACACACCCAACAGCGGTACGTTGGCACCGCGCGCCAAGCCCTTGGCGGTGGAAATGCCAATACGCACGCCGGTAAACGAACCCGGACCGCGACCGACGACGTAACTGCCCACGTCAGCACGGTCCATGCCAGCCTGAGCAAGCACGCTGTCGACGGTATTCACGAGCTCCACATTGGCATGGCGACGGCACATATGGTCGCCACTCACCAGCTTCGCCTCGCCCGTCTGCCCATCAATCCAGCTTGCCGCGCAGGCAAGCATATCGGTCGAAGTATCGAGCGCCACCACCAGCGCGTTATCGTTATGCAAGCTCATCTTGTACAGCCTTATCAATCAAATCGGAAAGCTCCGCTGCGCGCCCGCCATGCGCCTCGAGCGTTATCGTTCGTACGTCGCTATCGTTCTCATCACGCTTAAGCGTTACCGAAAGATACTCGTCTGTCAGTTCGTCCTGGAACTGTTCGCCCCACTCCAGCAGACAGGCACCCTCATAGCCCAGTACATCGAAAATGCCCGTATCCTCGAGCTCGTAAGCATGCTCCAGACGGTACAGGTCAAAGTGGAACAGCGGAATACGTCCCTGGTCATGAACGGCCATGAGTGCGAATGTGGGGCTCGTGACCATATGGCCGTCGCCCAGACCACGCGAAACGCCCTTGGTAAAGTGGGTTTTGCCCACCCCGAGGCCGCCGGTCAAGATCAGCACATCACCATCTTCCAGGCACGGCGCAACCAGCTCGCCAAAATGCTCCGTATCGGCAGAGCAAGCCGTTTTATAAATACCTACCCCCAGGCGCTCCAGGGACATATATGCTCCTTATTATTCCGAGGCACCCTCTGGCGCGGGATGCCGCTCCAGATAGTCGCCCAGCATCTTAAAGTCTTCCTCCAGCAGCTCCTGCCACGCCGGATTACGCAGCGCCGCCGCCGGATGGAACGTGGGCATCACCACAAAATGCCCCATCTGATGGAACCTGCCGCGCAGCTTGGTGATGCCGATCTCGGTCTTAAGCACAAAGTGCGTCGCGGGGTTACCGAGCGTCACGATGATATCGGGCCAAATGCTTCGAATCTGCTCACGCAAAAACGGCGAACAGGCCAGCACCTCCTCGGGCCGAGGATTGCGATTTCCCGGTGGGCGACACTTAAGCACGTTGGCAATGTAGACGTCTTCGCGCTTGAGGCCAGCCAGCGACAGGATGCCGTTGAGATCCTCGCCCGCCGCCCCCACAAACGATTCGCCTTGCAGATCCTCGTTACGCCCCGGCGCCTCGCCGATAAACATTACGCGGGCGTGGGGGTTTCCCACACCAAACACGATGTTATGGCGCGACTGATAGAGCTGGCAGAGATGGCAGTCGCCTAAAACGGCCTCAATCTCCTCGAGCGCAACCTCGCGCGGCGCCTGGTGGCTATGTCCGGGGATGTGCATGACACCCATAGTGGCTCCTACACGTAGACCTTGTCGAGACGCATGCCAAAGCCGCAGGCGACCTCGTAGTTAATCGTGCCGCGCAGTCGGGCCATCTCGTCCATAGTGATCTCGGCATCACCATCGCGGCCGACAATGATCATCTCGTCGCCATACTCGGCCTCGAGAATCTCATGCGCCGGATTGGACTGGATGGCGACCATAAACTGGTCCATGCAGATGTTACCCACCTGACGCACACGTTCACCGCGATACAGCACGTCCATACGATTGGAGAGCGTACGCGAAAGACCGTCGGCATATCCAATCGGCAGCGTGCAAATCTGAACGCGTGTGCGCGGCACGCGATAGGTAAATCCGTAGCCCACGCCTTCGCCCATTGCAGGATGTGCCACACGCGTCACGCGCGCGTGAACGCTCATGACGGGGTCCAGCTGCATCACGCGGCTGCTCAACTCGCACGGCTGCATGCCGTACAAGCCAACGCCGGCGCGAATCATATCAAAATGCATCGAAGGATCGAGCATCGAGGACGGTGTGTTGGCACAGTGCACAATGCCGCACTCAAAGCCCGCGTCCTTAATGGCCTGAACGGCCTCGGTAAAGCGCTGGCACTGCAGTTTGTAGTCCCAACCCGAAGGCTCGTCGGCCGTTGCGAAGTGCGTAAAGACGCCATCACACTGGATACCGCGGTGGAAGCTAATACCACGAACAAAGTCGAGCACCTGCGTGTAGTGAACACCGATGCGGTTCATGCCCGTCTCGATGGCTAGATGGTACTTGCCCACCTTGCCTGCCGCGACAGCGCACTCGCCATAGGCAAGGGCGAAATCGGACGTATAGACCGAAGGCATAATGTCAAACTCAAGCAGGGTGGGGATAGCCTCGATAGGCGGCTCGCTCAAGATCAGGATGGGCTTGGTAATTCCGCCCCGGCGTAGCTCAACACCCTCACTGACCGTCGCCACCGCGAACATGTCGGCTCCGGCCGAGTACATGATTTTGGCGCACTCGACGGCACCATGGCCATAGGCATCGGCCTTGACCACACAGCACAGTCGCTGACGTGGATCGAGCAGGTTCTTGTAAGCCCTCGTGTTGCGGCGAAGCGCCCCTCGGTCAATCTCAACCCAGGACCAGCGTGTCAAATCGGCTTTATTCATGATTAATCATCCGACCCTTCGTCCATGATTCCCAGATCATCGAGTGCGTCCTTTGCCGCCAATTCCATGGCAGGACCGATCAAGTCGATCAGATCGGTCGCAATAACACTCTTCTCACCGTACTCCGTCGCCGCGGCAAAACCTGCGTAACTGTGAAGCGCAACGGCATACGAATACAGCAGCTCCCAGCGATCCATCTCATCACGCATGGTAGCCAGTGTGCCAGCCAAAATGCCCGCAAGAACATCGCCCGAACCGGCAGTCGCCAACGACGCCGGACCCGAGAGTGGCAAAAGCACGCGCTCAACGCCACAGATAGCCGTCGTCGGCCCCTTGGCAATAACCACGAGATTGTCGGAGCCAGCAGCCCAGACAACCTTCTGCGCGGCCGCAATTGCAGTCCCCAGATCGTTAACCTCGTCACCGGCAACCAGACGCGAAAGCTCACGATAGTGCGGCGTCATGACGAGCGGTTGCTCACGGCGGTACATCTCAGGGTTGCTATCGATACCGTCGATAGCAATCTTAGAAAGGCAGTTGAGCGCATCGGCATCAAGGATCAGCGGCACATCAAGCTCCAACAAGCCCGAAACCACCTGCATGGCACCGGCAGACGTCGTCATGCCGGGACCGCACAGTACGCAGCTGTACTTCTTTGCAATCTCGCACACGGTCATACGAGCAGCGGCACCAAAAGAGCCGCGGGAATCGGACGGAATAGCAAAAACCGGAATCGAGGGGAGTGCCATACGAATAAGATTGGCACACGCATCGGGCGTCGCGACAGCCACATAGCCGGCACCCGCACGGGCAGCAGACTTGGCGGCCATGATGGCAGCGCCAGGATACTGCGCCGAGCCGGCAACAATAAGGACGGAACCGCGAGAATACTTATCGATATTCGTGGGCAGCGGAGCAAAGAAATCCACCAGGTCACCGGGCTCGACAATCTCAGCGGCGTGATCGACATCATCGATGACCTCATCAAGGCGATCATAGAGGCTACCGCACACCAGATCACCGGCGTACTCAGGGCCATCAGCGCTGTAGAGGCCAATCTTGGGCGTGATCATCGTGACCGTGCGCTCGGCACGGATGCAGTCGTCGTCGACAACACCGGTCTCGGCATTCAGACCCGAAGGCACATCGATGGACACCACATGGTCGGCGCAGTCGTTAACCGTCGGAATCCAGATGGAGAACGGTGCACGCAGGTCACCGTGGAAACCGGTGCCAAAAATAGCGTCAACAACAACGTCGGCCTTATCGATCAAAACCTCAAGCTCATCTCGCGAGGGGCCAACGCACACATGCACGTCACGACCGGCGGTACGGCGGGCAACATGGCGAGCCAGAGCGGCAGGAATCTCATCCGGCTCAACCGGAGACACGATATCCACGTCAACGCCTTTATGACTCAAGATATCAGCCGCGACCCAGCCGTCGCCACCGTTGTTGCCAAAACCGACCAGAACAAGGACGCGATCGGGATTAAGTTTTAGAATTTCAGTAGCAGCAAACTCACCCGCCAGTTCCATAAGCTCGGCCTTCGAAGTTCCTTCGCGTTCGATAATATCCTCGAGGCGAACGACTTCCTCGGTACTCAAAACCGGTTTCATCTATGCTCCTAGCGTATCTTGCGAAGCATCGCCCAGGTGCTCCGTCAAAGCTGAATTTTGCAGTTGCTCAAGCTCATCTAAAACCGAGCGAGCCTCTTTAAAAGTTTGTGCAACGCGTTCCTTGGTGCTCACCTTTTCTTCCTTAGGCTTAGGTCGAGCATCCTCGGTGATCGCAATGGCATTGGCTACGGCCAAATCACCCGTCAAGGTAATGGAAAGCGCAACTTCAACGACACCCAACTCTTGAGCGATCTCGAGCGCTCGGCCCGAGAGCACTGCTTTAGGCTTTCCGAGCTTATCACGCGATACCGAGACGTCTTTGCGGCCAACGCCCTGACTAAAGCCCGTACCAAGAGCCTTAAGAACCGCTTCACGAGAAGCAAAACGGCTCGCATAGTGCGCCGCAGGACGCGATGAAGCGTCGCAATATGCGCACTCTTCTTCGGTAAACACACGCCGAGCAAACGACGGCGTCTTTTCAAGGATTGATTTCATGCGGGAAATCTCGACGATATCAACGCCGATACCAGCTTCAGCCATGTTCACCTCCATATTGCACAGACTAAGTTATTGTAGCCCGTTAACGGAAGATGCGACAAACGAGGGTCATAAAACACAGCGAGTTTGTTAGATCTGGCTTTAAATCAGAACCACCCTTAAAAAGGGTGGTTTGCTCTTAGGGTATAACCCACGGGC
>CAUBVH010000030.1 GCA_958439425.1 uncultured Collinsella sp. | reverse complement strand
TTGGAGTTGAGGAACTCGCGGGACAGGTCGACGATGGCCACACCATTCCAGGCCATGCGCATGCGCGGCTCGGCGGTAACCTCGGCGATTACGGTCGCCTCCAGGTTCTCCTCGGCGGCGTAGCCCATGAACTCCTCGACGTCACCGTCGGCGACGGCGCAGGCCATACGCTCCTGGGACTCGGAGATGGCGAGCTCGGTGCCGTCTAGGCCGTCGTACTTCTTGGTCACGGTGTCCAGGTCCACGTACAGGCCGTCGGCAAGCTCGCCCACGGCGACCGAGACGCCGCCGGCGCCAAAGTCATTGCAGCGCTTGATCAGGCGGCAGGCGTCGCCGCGGCGGAAGAGGCGCTGCAGCTTGCGCTCGACCGGGGCATTGCCCTTCTGGACCTCGGCGCCCGAGGTCTCGATGGACTCGGTGTTCTGGGTCTTGGAGGAGCCGGTGGCGCCGCCGATGCCGTCACGGCCGGTGCGGCCGCCCAGCAGAATGATCTTGTCGGTGGGGGCGGGGCACTCGCGGCGCACGTGGTTTGCCGGGGTAGCGCCCACGACCGCGCCAACCTCCATGCGCTTGGCCACGTAACCGGGGTGATAGAGCTCGTTGACTTGACCGGTGGCAAGGCCGATCTGGTTGCCGTAGCTGGAGTAGCCGGCAGCGGCGGTGGTCACGAGCTTGCGCTGCGGCAGCTTGCCCTCGAGCGTCTCGGACACGGGGACGGTGGGGTCGCCGGCACCGGTGACGCGCATGGCCTGATACACATAGCTGCGGCCCGAGAGCGGGTCGCGGATAGCGCCGCCCACGCAGGTGGCGGCACCGCCGAAGGGCTCGATCTCGGTCGGGTGGTTGTGGGTCTCGTTCTTAAAGAGGAACAGCCAGTCCTGGTCCTCGCCATCGACATCGACCTTCACCTTGACGGTACAGGCGTTGATCTCCTCGGACTCATCGACATCGGTCATGACGCCGGTCTTCTTAAGGTACTTGGCGCCGATGGTGCCCATGTCCATGAGGCAGACGGGCTTGGCGTCGCGACCGAGTTCGTGGCGCATCTCCATGTAGCGGTCGAAGGCCTGCTGCACCACGGCGTCATCGATCGTCACATCATCCAGGACGGTGCCGAAGGTGGTGTGGCGGCAGTGGTCGGACCAATAGGTGTCGATTACGCGGATCTCGGTGATGGTGGGGTCGCGATCCTCATCGCGGAAGTACTGCTGGCAGAAGGCGATGTCCGCCTCGTCCATGGCAAGGCCGCGCTCGGAGATAAAGGCGGCAAGGCCGGCTTCGTCGAGCTCGCGGAAACCGTCGAGCACCTCGACGGGCTGGGGCTCGGGGGTCTCCATGTACAGCGTCTCGGGCAGGTCGAGCGAGGCGATGCGCGCCTCGACGGGGTTCACCACGTAGTGCTTGATGGCATCAATGGCGGCCTCGTCCAGAGCGCCCGAGATCATATAGACCTTGGCGGAGCGCACGGCGGGGCGCTCGCCCTGGCTGATGAGCTGCACGCACTCGCTGGCGGAGTCGGCGCGCTGGTCAAACTGGCCAGGCAGGAATTCGACGGCAAAGACGGCGCCGTCGCTTGCGGGGAGCTCGTTGTAGGTCACATCGACCTGGGGCTCGCTAAAGACGGTCGGCACGCAGGAGCGGAACAGCTCCTCATCGATGCCCTCGACGTCGTAGCGGTTGATAATCCTCAGGGCCTCGATGCCCTTGATGCCGAGAATCTCGGTCAGCTCGCCCTTGAGCTGCTGAGCCTCGACGTCGAACCCGGGTTTCTTCTCCACGTAGATACGAGAGACCATTGGTTCCTGCCTTCCTGATCGGTTGGGCGTACGGTGCGGTATGCGGCAGCGGTCGGTTTGCGGGGCAAGCCTCGCGGTCGCCTTGAGCCGCATACTTTTAAACCTCACTATGATACGACAGCTCGTGGCGCGTTGAGGACGGCGAGGGTGCTACAGTGGAGCGCAAACAAGAGAAAGGCATCACATGGCATTTGTTTCGCTCGCCATCATCGCACTCGTGGCCTTTGCAAGCCCCTTCATCGCCTCGGCGATTCCCGGAAAACCCGTTCCCGAGACGGTCTTTTTGCTCGTGTTTGGCGCGGTGCTGGGACCTCATATGCTCGGCATTATCCATGTGGATGCCGAGGTCTCGCTCGTGTCCGAGCTCGGCCTGGCCTTTTTGTTCCTGCTTGCCGGCTTTGAGATCGATCCCAAGAACATCACGGGCATCGAGGGGCGTTACGGCATGGCGACGTGGGTCGTCACGTTTGGCATCGCCTGGCTTGCCGTGCGCTTTACCCCGTGGTTTTCGGTCAGTCATTTTGATGGCATCGCCGTGACGCTGGCGTTGACCTCGACGGCGCTTGGGGCGCTCATGCCCATCTTGCGCGAGCGGTCGCTTGCCGGGACGCGCGTCGGCGATTCGATTCTTGCCTACGGTACGTGGGGTGAGCTTGGCCCCGTGCTCGCCATGTCGGTGCTGCTGTCTGCCCGTGCGGGTATCGAGACGTTGCTGATCTTGGGCCTGTTCGCCGTGGTGTGTGTGCTGCTTGCCGTGGTCCCCAGCCGCTCCAAGCGTATCGGCAGCCGCTTCTTTGCCTTTATTCAGGAGCGCGCCGATACGACTTCCCAAACGTTCGTGCGCCTTACGGTGCTCATCTTGGTCACGCTCGTGGCGTTTTCCGCCATATTTAGCCTCGATATCGTGCTGGGCGCTTTTGCGGCGGGCTTTGTCCTGCGCTATATCATCCCCGAGGGCAACCATACGCTCGAGCTTAAACTCGATGGCCTTGCCTATGGCTTTTTAATCCCGGTGTTCTTTACCGTGTCGGGTGCCAAGATCGACCTGACGGCTGTAGCATCGCGCCCTGGCCTGCTCGTGGGCTTTATCGTGGCGTTGCTGGTTATCCGCGCCGTGCCCATTCTTATTTCTATGAGCATTTGTCCTGCGACGCGCGATGTGTCGGCGTATGGCCGCATTACCGTGGCCCTGTACTGCACCACGGCGCTGCCGATTATCGTCGCCGTGACGAGCGTCGCTGTCAACGCCGGCGCATTATCACAGGGCGTCGCTTCGGTTATGGTGGCGGCCGGCGCCATCACGGTGTTCCTGATGCCACTGCTCGCGCAGCTCTTCTACCGCGTGGTCGATGCCGCGCCGGTTGCCGCCGTGGCAGAGGTTGCCGAGCATCCATCCGATGCGCTCGACATCCTGCGTGCCCATCACGATTTGGCGAGCCTGCTCGCACGCGAGCACGAGCTGCTGACCTCGCATGGTCACGGTCGCACGCTCGACGGCATACCTACCCTTGATTCCATTGCCGACCGCCTCTCGGCCGAGGCGGCAAGCGGGCACATCGATGCCCGTATCGTGGACGCCGCCCATTTGCTGGCCGAAAAGACTTACGGCGACGAGATCGACCCCGGCAAGCTCACCCCGCGTGAGCGCCGCCGCCTGGAGCGCGCCAAGCTCGCCGTGCGCGAATACCGCCGCCGCATGCTGGAGCTTTACGCACACGAAGAGGCCCAGGACGACGACGGCAGGTAGCCAACGTCGCCGCGGAAAATGCATCCCGGAATTGGCGTCTAGAGTGGGATGCGCTTTCCACGAGAAGTCCGTTGCGGAAAGCGCATCCCGGAATCCGGACCCAGAATGGGACATAGTTTCCGAAAGAAGGCTCTGGGGGAAGCTGCGCCCCGTTCTGAGCTGAAATACCGGGACGCAGTTTCCCATACAAACAGAACAAAGGCGCGCCGCCTGCAGTTGATGCAGGAAGCGCGCCTTTTAGTTGAGCAATGTTGAGGCTGGGAGCTGAGGCTTGTGGTCCCTTAAGAGCGGGCAGCTCCGTCGACGGGGAGCACAGCGCCCGTAACGTAGGCGGCCATGTCGCTCGCTAGGAAGACAAAGGCGTTGGCGACATCCTCGGGCTCGCCCATGCGGCCGAGCGGGATGGTAGCGATGATGGGCTTGATGACTTCTTCGGGCAGGTTGGCGACCATGTCGGTCCTGGTTACGCCGGGGGCGACGGCATTGACGCGAATGCCCACGGGGGCGAGCTCGCGTGAGAGCGACTGGACCATGCCGTTGACGGCGAACTTGGACGTGGGATAGCCAACGCCGGAGGGCTGACCGTACTTAGCGACCATCGAGCTCGTGGTGGTGATGGTGCCACCGTGGCCGGCTTCGGTCATGATCTTGGCAGCGGCCTGGTGACCATTAAAGACGGCGACGACGTTGAGGTCCATGACCTTGGCGAACTCCTCGGCCGTGTAGTCCAAAAGGGGCGAGCGCTGGGAGATACCGGCATTGTTGACGACCGTGTCGAGACCGCCCATGTCGGCTGCGGCCTGCGTAAAGGCCTCGGTTACGGCCTCGAGTGAGGTGAGGTTGCACGAACGCCCCCAGATCTTTGCCTCGGGATAGGCGGCGGCGAGCTTCTCAACGGCCGCGTCGGCGGTTTCCTGACGCGAACCAAAGACGGTGACGGCGGCGCCTTCCTCGATAAAACGGCAGGCGATGGCATAGCCGATACCGCGCGTGCCTCCGGTGATGATTGCTTTCTTACCCTCGAGCAACATGGTGCCTCCATTCTTCGGGGGTGGACATACGCAGCACAGCATAACGGCGCGCAAAATCAACTTCGTTCGCATATCGGTAAACGGCACCCTCGGTTGTCAGCGAATGGCCAAGTTGTTCAAACTTTTGCTTGATGAACGCAATGGGCGGTTTCAAACAAAGGGGCTCCCATCCAAACGGACGGGAGCCCCTCAGGTGCTATGTTGTGTGCCAAGGACTGGACTAGTTCGCCATGACGCCTTCGGTCCAGGCCTCGACGTCCTCGATGCGCAGGACGTTGGCGACCTCGGCCACGCAGTCGACGCTGGCAAGCTCGGCGGCGGCAGCCTGGACGTCCTTCTCGAGTGCGCGGTGCGTCAGGAAGATGACCGAGCAGGCATCGCTGACGCCCGACTTGCCGTCCTCGACCTGGTTGATGAGCGAGATCGAGATGTTGTGCTTGGCAAAGATGTCGACCGTCTCGGACAGGGCGCCCACGCGGTCGGCGACCTTCAGGCGCACATAGTACTTGGTCTGGAGCTCGTCCATGGGCTTAAAGGCGAGGTTGTGGCCATAGGGCTCAATCTCGGGCAGCGGAGCCACGCCGCGGCTGATCTGCTCGGAGAGCGACAGGATATCGCCCACGACGGCGCTCGCGGTGGGGAAGGAGCCTGCGCCGGCACCGTAGAACATGGTCTCGCCCACGGCGTCGCCCACCACGTAGACAGCGTTCATGGCGCCGTTGACCTTGGCAAGCATGTGGTCGGCGGGGATCAGCGTGGGATGCACCCGGACGTCGACGCCGGCGTCGGTGTTGCGTGCGATGCCCAGCAGCTTGATGGTGTAGCCGAGCTCGCGGGCCTGGGCAATGTCCTCGGCGCCGATGGTACGGATACCCTGCTGGTAGACATCGTCGGTGGTCACGCGGGTGCCAAAGCCGATGGAAGCGAGGATGGCCGTCTTGCTGGCGGCGTCGAAGCCGTCGACGTCGGCGGACGGGTCGGCCTCGGCATAGCCCTTTGCCTGGGCGTCGGCGAGCACGTCAGCGTAATCGGCGCCCTCGGCGTCCATGCGCGACAGGATGTAGTTGGTGGTGCCGTTGAGAATGCCAGCGATGGTCAGGATCTTGTTGCCCACCAGGTCGTGCTCAAGCGTGCTCACGATGGGGATGCCGCCGCCGCAGCTGGCCTCGCACTTAATCTGCACGCCACACGCGCGCGCCTTCTCGGCAAGCGTCTCGACGTGACGGCCCAGCAGAGCCTTGTTGGCAGAGACGACATGCTTGCCGTGCTCAAAGGCGGTGGTGAAGATCTCGGTTGCGGGATGCTCGCCGCCGATCAGCTCGACGACGATGTCGACGGCGGGGTCGGTGACGACATCGTGCCAGTCACTCGTAAAGGCCTCGCGCTCAATACCGGCTGCCTCGGCCTGCTCCCAGGCAAGCGCGCAGGCGCGGGTCAGCTTAAGGTCGATGCCGTAGGCGGCCAGGTACTCATCGTGGTGGCTCTTGATCAGACGGGCCACGCCGCCGCCGACGGTCCCCAGACCGATCAGACCGACGTTCACGGTGCGCAGGGATTCGCTCATAGATAGCTCCTTCGTGCATCTTATGGATGGATTAACCGCTTAAAGGTTGAGTGCATTCTAGCGTGAACCGAGGGCGCATGCTCGCCAGGCAACAGGAGTCGCACAAAACGGCACCCCCGAAACGCTGCGGAAACATTGGAAACATGCTCGCTACAAATGAACTTCCGTAACAAACTGTCAACGTTTGCGCCATAAGGTTTGCCCCGTACCGCAAAACAGCCGCACCGCGGCCAGCGAAAAGGGGGACACCATGTTTAGTATCAACAACGCACTGAGCCGTAGGAGTTTCTTGGCAGGAGCCGCGGCGCTCGGCAGCACCGCCGCGCTCGCTGGCTGCTCTTCGAGTGGCTCTGACGGCGGCTCCGCCGATGACGGCAAGACCTTCAAGATCGGTGTTATCGGCCCTCTGACCGGCGCCGCGGCAACCTATGGCGTTTCGGCCGAGAAGGGTGCCAAGCTCGCCGCCGAGGATTTCTCGACCAAGGACCTAAAACTCTCGCTTAAGTCCGAGGACGATGTTGCCGACGGAGAGAAGGCCATCAACGCTTTCAATACCCTGTGCGACTGGGGCATGCAGGCGCTCGTCGGTCCCGTTACCACCGGCGCCGCCGTCGCCGTCTCGGGCGAGATCGCCGACGATATGCTCATGGTCACGCCTTCGGCCTCGTCGCTCGATGTCACCAAGGGAAAGACCACGGTCTTTCAGGTTTGCTTCACCGACCCCACCATGGGCGCCAGCGCCGCGAAGTTCTTGGCCGAGAAGTACGCGGACGCCAAGATCGCCCTGTTCTACAACTCCGGCGATACGTACAGCTCGGGCGTTGCCGACGCCTTTGCCGAGCAGGCCAAGGCATCCAAGCTCGATGTCGTCGATACCGAGACCTTTAAGGACGACTCTTCCACGAGCTTTACCAACCAGCTCACCAAGGCCAAGGAGGCCGGCGCCACGCTTATTTTTGCTCCGATCTATTACACGCCGGCGTCCGTCCTGCTCAAGAACGCCAAGGACATGGGGTACGACATGACGCTTATGGGCACCGACGGCATGGACGGCCTGCTCTCCGTTGAGGGCTTCGATACCTCTCTTGCCGAGGGCGTGCTGCTCATGACCCCGTTCTCTGCTGACGATGAGAAGAGCGCCGACTTCGTCAAGGCCTATAAGGACGCCTACGACGAGACGCCCAATCAGTTTGCCGCCGATGCCTATGACTGCGTCCATGCGATTGCCGAGGCTATCGATAAAGCGGGCATCGACATTACGGCTGACGGTGCCGACATTGCCGACGACCTTGCCCGCGCCATGCGCAAGATCAAGATCGAGGGCCTGACGGGCGAGCTGACGTGGAATGACGAGGGCCAGGTCGAAAAGCCCGCTACGGCCTATGTGATCCAGGACGGCAAGTACATCGCCGCCTAAGTGCGCATAAAACGCTACCGGTGAGGCTGTTTTATTCAGGGCGGGGATGCCTGTAACAGAATGGAAACATTACTTTTACACAATAAAGTGGCATTACTGCATAAAATAATAGAAATACGCAGAAATATGGATAAATGAACAAATCCAAAGAAAAGTTGAAATAATCGCCACTTTTCCTAACTAAAGCGTCTACTATTTTGCGAACGCCGAACACGGCGAAGGATGGCCTGTCGGGCAACCAAAACCCGACGAGATTTGAGAGGAGAGCCGCATGTCGAGCCTCACCGGTAAGTCATTGAACCCTGTTATGAATCGCAGGAGCGTTATCGCGAGCGCAGCAGGTCTGGGGGCGATGTCCATTCTAGCTGGCTGCTCCTCCAACGGCGGCGACAGCGGTTCCGCGTCGGGCGACGCTTCGTTTAAGATCGGCACCATCGGCCCGCTGACCGGCGCCAACGCGTCCTACGGCAAGTCCGTTACACAGGCTGTCGAGCTTGGCTGCAAGGATTTCTCGACCAAGGAGCTGCCGCTTGTCAGCAAGGCCGAGGACGACCAGGCTGACGGCGAGAAGGCCGTCAACGCCTTCAACACCCTGCTCGACTGGGGCATGCAGGCCCTCGTCGGTCCGACCACCACGGGTGCGTCGGTCGCCGTTGCCGCCGAGTGCGGCAACGACCCCGAGACGTTCATGATCACCCCGTCCGCGTCCTCCGAGGACGTTACCAAGGGCAAGGATTGCGTCTTCCAGGTTTGCTTTACCGACCCCAACCAAGGTGTCAACGCTGCCAAGTTCCTGGCAGAGAAGTATGCGAACGAGAAGTTCGTGCTGTTCTATAACTCCGGCGATGCCTATTCTTCGGGCATCGCAGATTCCTTTAAGGCCCAGGCCGCTAAGTCTAAGCTTGAGATTGTCGATGAGGAGACCTTTAAGGACGACTCCGCCACGAGCTTTACCAACCAGCTGACCAAGGCCAAGCAGGCAGGCGCCACCATGATCTTTGCGCCGATCTACTACACGCCGGCGTCCGTCCTGCTCAAGAACGCCAAGGACATGGGCTACGACGTCAAGATGATGGGCTGCGACGGCATGGACGGCATCCTGGGCGTTGAGGGCTTCGACACCTCTCTTGCCGAGGGCCTGCTGCTTATGACCCCGTTCTCCGCCGACGACGAGAAGAACGCCGACTTCGTCAACGCTTACAAGGATAAGTACGGTGATACCCCCGACCAGTTTGCCGCCGACGCCTACGACGGCGTGCATGCTGTGGTCGAGGCTCTCAAGGAGGCCGGCCTGGGCGTCGACGCCGACCCCACCGAGGTTGCCGAGAAGCTGCCTAAGGCTATGCTCAAGATTACTGTTGACGGCCTGACTGGCAAGCTCTCCTGGAACGACAAGGGTCAGGTCCAGAAGGACCCGACGGCGTACGTCATTACCGACGGCAAGTACGTACAGGCCTAATAGGCCGCCTTACATAGAGCGGTTTTGATCCCAAGCAGGGGAGGTTTTGGCCTTCCCTGCTTGCTTGGTATCTAGGGACGATGTAACGTCCCTGTTTCATACATCAACTGGAAACCTATTCGAAAGGGGGATGTGGAACATGACGGTCTTTATCCAATACCTGGTCAACGGCCTGTCCATGGGCAGCGTCTACGCCATCATCGCGTTGGGCTACACCATGGTCTACGGTATCGCCAAGATGCTCAACTTCGCTCACGGCGACGTCATCATGGTCGGTGCCTATGTCTCGTTCTGCGCCACGTCGTATCTCGGCCTCCCGGGCTGGGCATCTGTAGTTCTCTCTTGTGTGGTCTGCACGGTTCTCGGTGTTCTCATCGAGGGTCTGGCATACAAGCCGCTGCGTCAGGCGGGCCCGCTGGCCGTTCTGATCACGGCCATCGGCGTGTCCTACTTCCTGCAGAACGCCGCGCAGCTCCTGTGGGGCGCCACGCCCAAGAACTTCACTTCGCTCGTCACCTTCCCGGTGCCGGAGTTCTTGGCCAAGTTCAACGTAAGCGCCGTTTCGCTCGTCACCATCGTCGCCTGCCTGGTTATCATGGCCGGTCTGATGTTCTTTACAGGTAAGACCAAGATGGGCAAGGCCATGCGCGCCGTGTCCGAGGACAAGTCCGCCGCTCAGCTCATGGGCATCAACGTCAACCGCACTATTTCGATGACCTTTGCCATTGGCTCCGCCCTTGCCGCCATCGCCGGCGTGCTCCTGTGCTCCTACTCGCCGGTCCTGCAGCCCACCACGGGCGCCATGCCTGGCATTAAGGCCTTCGACGCCGCCGTCTTCGGCGGCATCGGCTCCATCCCCGGTGCCTTTGTCGGTGGCATTCTCATCGGCATCATCGAAGCGATGGCGCAGGCTTACATTTCCACGAGCCTTGCCAACTCCATCGTCTTTGGTGTTTTGATCATCGTCCTGCTCGTCAAGCCTGCCGGCCTCTTGGGCAAGTACGTCCCCGAGAAGGTGTAGGTGAGCGTTATGAAGTTCCTTAAAGACAAGCAGACGCGTCACGACTTTGTCACGTACGCCATGTGCATCGTGGCATTCGCCATCGTGTTCTTTATGCAGTCCAACCATATGATCCCGCGCATGATCGCCGGCCAGTTGGTTCCCATCACGGCCTACATCGTTATGGCCATCTCGCTCAACCTCGTTGTCGGCATCGCGGGCGACTTGTCGCTGGGCCACGCGGGCTTTATGAGCGTCGGCGCCTATACGGGCATCGTTACCGCGGTTGCCCTCGAGAGCGCCGTCCCCTCCGATCCAATACGTCTTGTCATCAGCATTGTGGTCGGCGCTATCGCCGCTGCCATCTTGGGCTTCTTGATCGGTATCCCGGTCCTGCGCCTGAGCGGCGACTATCTGGCCATCGTGACCCTGGCTTTTGGCGAGATCATCAAAGAGATCGTCACCTGCCTCATTGTGGGTGTCGACTCCCGCGGCCTGCATGTGATCTTTAACATCACGGGCAACTCCACGATCGACGACCTGCACCTGCTCGAGGACGGCACCGCCATCATCAAGGGCGCCCAGGGTGCCTCGGGCGTGTCGACGTACTCGACCTTCCTCGCCGGTGCCATCCTGGTCATGGTCGCGCTCGTGATTGTACTCAACCTGGTGCGCAGCCGTACCGGCCGTGCCATCATGGCCGTGCGCGATAACAAGATTGCAGCCGAGTCCGTAGGCATCTCCGTCACCGAGTACCGCATGATCGCCTTCGTGGTTTCCGCTGCCCTCGCCGGTGCTGCCGGAGCTCTCTTCGGCGGTAACTTCTCGCAGCTCTCCGCCACCAAGTTCGACTTCAACACGTCGATCCTCATCCTGGTGTTCGTGGTCCTGGGCGGTCTGGGCAACATGCGCGGCTCCGTCATCGCGGCGGCGTTGCTCACGGTGCTTCCTGAGCTGCTCCGTCAGTTCTCGGACTACCGCATGCTCATCTACGCCATCGTGCTGATCCTGGTCATGATCTTTACCAACAACCCGCAGCTCAAGGCGTTCTTCGGTCGCGTCAAGGACCGTTTTGCTTCCAAGAAGGAGGTGGCAGCCGATGCCCAGTAAATTTGAGTTCAACAAGGGCAAGATGGTCCCGTATCCTTCTGGCGCCATCGTTCCCGATCGCGACCTGGGCCAGCGCCCGGCGCTCGAGTGCATCCACCTGGGCATTGAGTTCGGTGGCCTTAAGGCAGTCGACGACTTTAGCCTGACTATCGGCAAGACCGAGATCGCCGGCCTGATCGGCCCCAATGGTGCCGGTAAGACCACGGTCTTCAACCTGCTCACCAAGGTGTACCAGCCCACGCACGGCACCATCCTGCTCGACGGTGAGGACACCTCGGGCAAGTCGGTCTACCAGGTCAACCGCATGGGTATTGCCCGCACCTTCCAAAACATCCGCCTGTTTAACACCATGACGGTGGAGGATAACGTTAAGGTCGGCCTGCATAACCAGGAGCGTTACTCCGGCTTTGAGGGCGTGCTGCGCCTGCCGACGTATTGGAAGCACGAGAAGGCCGCCCACGAGCGCGCCATGGAGCTGCTGTCCATCTTTGATATGGAGCATCTGGCAAATGAGCAGGCCGGCTCGCTGCCTTACGGCGCTCAGCGTCGTCTGGAGATCGTCCGTGCGCTTGCCACCAACCCCAAGCTGCTGCTGCTCGACGAGCCTGCCGCCGGCATGAACCCGTCCGAGACCGCCGAGCTCATGGAGAACATCGTCAAGATTCGTGACACCTTCGGCATCGCCATCATGCTTATCGAGCACGACATGTCGCTCGTTATGAACATCTGTGAGGGCATCTGCGTGCTCAACTTTGGTAAGGTCATCGCCAAGGGCACGGCCGAGGAAATCCAGAACAACGACGCCGTTATCGAGGCGTATCTGGGCAAGCAGGATAAGGGGGAGAACTAAATGGCAGAGCCGATGCTTTCCGTCTACAACATCAACGTCTGGTACGGTGCCATCCACGCCATCAAGGACATCTCCTTTAACGTCAACGAGGGCGAGATCGTGGCTCTGATCGGTGCGAACGGTGCCGGCAAGTCCACAACGCTCAAGACCGTCTCGGGCCTGCTGCGCTCCAAGACCGGCTCCATCAAGTTTATGGGCGAGGACATTACTCATACGCCCGCCGATAAGCTGGTTGGTAAGGGCCTGGCCCAGGTGCCCGAGGGCCGTCGCGCCTTTTTGCAGATGACGGTCGAGGAGAACCTGGAGATGGGCGCCTACACGCAGCCCAAGTCCACGGTTGCTCCGGGCCTTGAGCGCGTCTACGAGCAGTTCCCGCGCCTGAAGGAGCGCCGTCGCCAGGTCGCCGGCACCCTTTCGGGTGGCGAGCAGCAGATGCTCGTTATGGGCCGCGCCCTTATGAGTAACCCCAAACTGCTTATGCTCGACGAACCTTCCATGGGTCTGGCGCCGATTCTGATTGAGCAGATCTTCCAGATTGTCGAGGACCTGCACAAGGCCGGCACCACGGTGCTTCTGGTCGAGCAGAACGCGCAGATGGCGCTCTCGATCGCCACACGCGGCTACGTGCTCGAGACCGGCAAGATCACCATGACCGGCACCGGCCAAGAGCTCCTGCACGACGATAACGTCCGCAAGGCCTATCTCGGTGGCTAGGAGGTTCCGCCGTTCTACCGAACGGCGGACCGGCCGACGCTGCGCGGGCACCAGAGCGACAACTTGTCATTCAAAGAGGGCGGCATGACCAGAAGGTCTATGCCGCCCTCTTTTCATGCCAATTTGTTCGCTCTGGCGCCCGCTCGCTCATATGACCCAATCCACTGTCAAGGGCCACAATGGCCCCGCCGA
>CAUBVH010000029.1 GCA_958439425.1 uncultured Collinsella sp. | reverse complement strand
GCGGAGGCGTTTTTGACAATAGCCAGCGTGTCGAAGTCGTGCAGTTGGTCCTTGGTCGGCAGGGTGCGGCGGTTGCCCGGATCGGTTAGGCCCTCCAGGCCGTATTCGTCGCCGTAGTAGATCGAAGGCACGCCGGGGAAGGTCATCTGCATGAGCGTGGCGAGCCAAAAACGGCTCTTGGCCAGGCCCATCGAGTTCTCGTCCAGGCGCCATTTGCTGCGCTCGCACTCGGGCAGCTGCGACTCGTCGGGGCCGCCGCCGAGCACCGAGATGATACGCGGGCGGTCGTGGCTCGACAGCAGGTTGAGCGCGCAGGACAATGCCTCGCTCGGGTAGTTCTCGCGCAGGGTCTCGATATCCTCAGCGGCCTCGTAGGCGTTCTTGTAGCCCATCAAAAAGCCGATGACCATGTCGCGGAAGGGGTAATCCATAGCAGAGTCCAACTCGGAGCCCTGTAGGTAGCGACGCAGATGGCCGTAGCTAATCTTGTTGGAGGCGTCTTCCCAGACTTCGCCGAGCAACAGTGCGTCAGGCTTTTCGTCAAGTACGGCCTTCTTGATCTCGGCCAGGAAGTCGTCGGAAAGCTCGTCAGCGACGTCCAGGCGCCAGCCATGAGCGCCGGCACGTAGCCATTTACGGATCACGCCGTCCTTGCCCAGAAGCCGCTCGCGTACCAGCTCGGAGCTCTCATTGATGGCGGGCATGTTGCCCACGCCCCACCAGCAGTCGTACGAGCCGTCCTCGTGGAAATAAAACGCATCGCGCCACGGCGAATCCTCGCTCTGCCACGCGCCCACACCGGGGTAGTTGCCGTAGCGGTTAAAGTAGATCGAGTCGTCGCCTGTGTGGTTGAAGACGCCATCCAGAATGATGGAGATGCCCAGCTTCTCGGCCGCCTGGCACAGCTCGGTAAAGTCCTGCTCGGTGCCCAGGATCGGGTCGATCTTGGTGTAGTCGGCCGTGTCGTAGCGGTGGTTGCTCGCGGCTTCAAAAATGGGGTTGAGGTAGATGGCTGTAAAGCCCAGCTCGGCGATGCGAGGCAGGTCTTCCTGGATGCCCTTGAGCGACCCGCCGTAGAAGTCCCAGGTTTTGATGGAGCCGTCTTCGGCGCGCTCGTACACGGGCGGCTTGTTCCAGTCCTCGACCATGCGGCGCTGGATTCCGTTGCGTGGTTTTTCGACCTCGGCCAGCGTGCGCTCGCGCCAGTGCTCGTCGCGGGCGTAGCGATCGGGGAAGATCTGGTAGACCATGCCACGCTCGTACCACTCGGGACGCACTTCGCGGTGCTTATAGACGGTAATCTGGAAGGACGGCACCTCGGCGTAGTCGTAAGTTAAGCCCTCGCCACCGGTGCGACCCTGCGGTGCGCCCAAGCGGACCTCGGGCTGGCCCTCGATATTGCAGATAAAGCTGTACCAGATAAGACAGGGCTCGGTGCACTCAAGCTCTACGGTAAATATGCCGTCGCCCTCGTGCGTCATGGGATACCGAGACTCACCGATCTCATCGACCCAGGTACGCAACGTAAGCGTTGCCTGGTTGGGATCGGCATCCTCCAAAATCACCGAGAGGGAAACGGAAGTTCCAGTGGTCACAGCGCCAAACGGAGTGCGAAACTGCGGCAGACGGCTGTTGTGAATCAATCTCATAATACGGTCCAGTTCAATAGAATCACGGCCTGCGGGCCATGGGCTTTACGCACAGGATGTAAGTATATCTGTTGCACACAGGCTGTATAAACAACATCCGTTTACCATCGGCGAACGGTTGTCCTAGAAAATCGTTTTACCAACTATTAACAGAGAAGGGGCGCCCGGTTGGAGCGCCCCTTGCTTAGGGTTTGATGAGGTTTTGGATCGTCTGGATTAGCGGCGCTTGCGGGTGGCCGTTGCCTTGCGGACGGAAGTCTTCTTGGTCGGAGCCTTTTTCTCGGTCGGAGCGGCAGGGGAGACCGGGGTCTCCTTGGCAGGCTCGGGCTTAGCCTCTGCCTTCGGGGCAGCCTTGGTCTTAGCCTTGACCTCGGCGGCCTTCGGTGCCGGCTCGGGCTTGGTCTCCTCTTTGACGGCGGCGGGCATAGCCTCTGCCTTAGGAGCGGCAGCCTTTGCCGTGGTCTTCTTGGCCGTCGTCGTGCGCTTGCGCGTGGTGGTCTTGGCGGTCGGCTTGGCCTCGACAGCTGCTTCGGCCTTGGGCTCGGCAGGCGTCTCCTCGACCTTGACGGCGGGCTTTGCGGCAGCCTTCGGAGCGACCTTGGTCGCAGTAGCCTTGGCGGCCGTCGACTTCGTTGCCGTGGTCTTCTTGGCAGCTGTTGCCTTCTTGACAGTCGTGGTCGTCTTTTTGGCAGCGGTCTTTGCCGGAGCCTTGGCGGCCGGTTTGGCCTCAGCGACCTCGGCCTTTACCTCGGGAGCAGCCTCGGCCTCGGCGGCCTTCTTGGCAGCGGCGGTCGTGCGCTTGCGCGTGGTCGTTGTCTTGGCAGCCGTTGTTTTTGTCGCGGCAGCTTTGGTCGTCGTAGCCTTCTTAGTGGTCGTCTTGCGGGTCGTGGTCTTCTTAGCTGCGGGCTTTGCAGCGGGCTTGACCTCGTCCTCTGCCTCAAGAGCAACCTCAGCCTTCACCTTAGGCTCGGCCTTTGCGGGCTCAGCCTCAACCGGCTTCTCTTTGGCCTTGGGCTCTTCAGCGGCCACCGGCTCAGCAACAGCTTCAGTCTCGTCGACAACAGCCGCAGGCCTCTCAATCTCCGGATGCATAAAGAAGTACAGATCCAGATACTTGTCGGCCGAGCGCGTCCAGCTAAAGTCCTGGCTCATGGCCTGCGTGACCAGCTGGTTCCAGGCGTCGCGGTTATCCCAGAACAGACGAGCCGCGCGGAAAACCGCATCGCCCATCTCGTCGCCGTTAAAGTTGGTAAATGAGAAGCCCGTGCCCTCGCCGGTAAACTCGTTGTACGGCTGCACGGTGTCCTTAAGGCCACCGGTCTCGCGCACGATGGGCAGGGTGCCGTAGCGCATGGCGATGATCTGCGACAGTCCGCAGGGCTCAAACTTCGAAGGCATCAGGAACATATCGGCGGCGGCATACATACGCTGCGACAGCGCGGGATCGAACTCGATGCGCGCGGCCATGGTGCCGGGGTACTTGTCCTGGAAGTAGCGCAGGCCGTCCTCGTAGTCGCGGTCGCCGGTGCCCAGCACCGCCACCTGCACGCCGCCGGCCAGAATGCGGTCGAGCGCGTACATGACCAGGTCCATGCCCTTTTGGCGCGTCAGGCGCGTGACCATCACCATGAGCGGGCGGTCGTCGCGAACCTCGAGCCCCAGCTCTTCCTGCAGCTTGGCCTTGCACACGGCCTTGCCGGAGCGGTCTTCAACCGTGTAGTTGGCGGCAATGCGCTTGTCGGTCGCCGGGTCAAAGCCCGCCACGTCAATGCCGTTGAGGATGCCCTGCAGCGCGTACGAACGCTCGCGCAGAACGCCGTCCAGGCCCTCGCCAAACTCGGGCGTCTGGATCTCGTTGGCATAGGTGGGGCTCACCGTAGTGATGGCATCGGCATAGCGCAGCGCGCCCAGCATGTAGTTGATGCTGCAGGCGTCGCAACGTAGCTGCGAGGCGGCCGCCGGAATGTGCGCCACACCCAGGATGTCCTCCATCACGGTGTCGCTAAACTGGCCCTGGAACGCCACGTTGTGGATCGAGAACACGGTCTTGACGCGGTCATACAGCGGCAGGCCCTGGTAAAACTCGCGCAAAAACACGGGAGCCAGTGCCGTCTGCCAGTCGTTGCAGTGCAGGATGTCGCACTCAAAACCGGCCGGCAGGTGCTGCAGACTCTCGGTGATGGCCTTGGAGAAGAACGCAAAGCGCTCGCCGTCATCAAAGAAGCCGTACGGATAGTCGCGCGCAAAGTAGCGCTCGTTGTCGATGAACATATAGGTGACGCCGTCGTGCTCGAGCTTCTCGAGACCGCAGTACTCGTTGCGCCAGCCCAGGCTCACGTAAAAGTCGGAGAAGTGCTCCATCTGCGCCTTGTACTCGTCCTTGATGGTGGCGTACTTGGGCACCATGACGATGACCTCGGCGCCGGCGCGCACAAGCGCCGCGGGCAGCGAGCCCGCCACGTCGCCCAGGCCACCGGTCTTTACAAACGGTGCGCACTCGGCCGAGGCAAACACGATCTGCATCTTTTTGCTGGAATCTGCCATATTGTCTCCCATGTTGCAATTCGAGAATAGCCGCCTGGCGCTAACCGGGCGGCTATTCTACATGTTACGAGCGATGTTGCGGTGCCAACGTTAACGTACGATGGTGGTGTCGGAAGTTAACGGAGCCTTGCCCAGCACCAGGATGTTCTCGGGCGTGCCGCGAAGCTCGGTGTTGGTGGGGACCACGTTGTTCTTGTCCAGAATGGCGTTCTCAACGCGTGCGCCGCTCTTGATGATGCAGCTCTGGTTGATGATCGAGTTGGTCACCGATGCGCCTTCCTCAACCACAACGCCGCGCGACAGGATCGAATTGCGCACGGTGCCCTTGATGATGCAGCCGGCCGAGATGATGGAGTTGCACGCGTGGCTGCCGGTCGCATAGCGCGAAGGCGGCACGTCGTGAGCCTTGGTCAGGATCGGGCGCTCGGGATCGAAGAGCTGGTCGGCCACGGTCTGGTCGAGCAGGTCCATGCTGCGGCGATACAGCGACTTCTCGCTAAACACGCCCACGACCTCGCCCTTGTACTCGTAGCTGCACACGTCGATGTTGCCAAAGTCGCCCTGGAGTGCCTCGAGCAGGTCCAGATAGTCGGCGGCCTGGTAGTGGTCGATGATCTCGAGCAGCGTCTCGCGGTTGACGATGCAGCAGTCCATAGAGGCGTTGTCGCCGTACACGACGCCGGCGCTCACGCCCGTCAGGCGACCGTTCTCGTTAATCTCGAGCTTGGTCTCGTCATCGACGTTGCGCGTGGCCTTGCAGTACACCACGGTCATCTGGGCGCCAGAGTTCTCGTGCGCCTCGATGATGGTGTTGAGGTCCATGTTAAAGATGATGTTGGTGCCCATCATCACAACATAGGGCTTCTGCGAGCGCTGGAACAGTGTCTTGTTGGAGATGATGTCGCGCAGCAGGAAGCGCATGCCGCCCTTGGTGGTGCCATACGCGTTGCCGGGGACCATGAACAGGCCGCCCTTCTTGCGGTCCAGGCCCCAGTCCTTGCCCGAGCCCACGTGGTCGATCAGCGAGCGGTAGTTACCCGGCATGACGACTCCAACGGTCTTGATGCCGGCATTCATCATGTTTGACAGCGGAAAGTCGATCAGGCGGTAGCGGCCCAAAAACGGAACGGACGCGATGGGGCGGTCCTTGAGCAGGACACTGCCGTAGGACGAAGAGTAGTTAGCGGTGATATAACCGATGGCCTTACGATTGATCATCGGATCATTCCCCCTTCCCGATAACGACGTCATTTCCAACGACGGCCGTATCCTTGGTGGTATCGACAGAGCCGAGCTTCACGCCCTCTTCGACCGTGGAGTTCTCGCCCAAAATAGCGCGGCAGATGTGTGCGCCGCTCTTAACGTGCGCACCCGGCAGCAGCACAGAGTCCTCGACCACGGCGCGCTCCTCGATGATGACATCGGTCGAAAGGATCGAGTGGCGAGCGGTGCCGTAGATCTTGCAGCCGTTGGAGACCAGGCAGTCGTCCAGGCGGCCGTCAGGGCCAATGTAGTGCGGCGGGCGCGTGGTGATGTTGGACATGATGGGGAAGTTCTTGTCAAACAGATCAAACTCGGGGTTGTTACCCAGCAGGTCCATCGAGGTCTCATGGAAGCTGGCGATGGTGCCGACGTCCTTCCAGAAGCCGTGGAACTCGTAGCTGTACAGGCGCTTGTTCTCACCGAGCAGCTTGGGGATGATGTCCTTGCCAAAGTCGTGGCTCGAGCGCTGGTCCAGAGCGTCCTCCTCGAGCGCCTCGATCAGCACGTCGGCCGAGAAGATGTAGATGCCCATGGATGCGAGGTTCGAATCGGGCTTCTCGGGCTTCTCGGTGAACTTAGTGATGCGGCCGTCCTCGGGGTCGGTGGTCAGGATGCCAAAGCGGCTGGCCTCCTCCCACGGCACGGGCATAACGCTCACCGTGAGGTCGGCATTGTTATCAATGTGCGTCTTGAGCATCTTACGGTAGTCCATGCGATACAGGTGATCGCCCGAAAGAATCAGAACGTACTTGGGGTCGTTGGCCTTGATGTAGTCCAGGTTCTGCGTAATGGCGTCGGCCGTGCCCGCATACCAGGCGCCGCCGGTCTGCGTCTCGTACGGCGGCAGGATCGACACGCCGCCGTCGCGGCTGTCCAGATCCCACGCCTCGCCGGAGCCCACGTAGGCATGCAGCAGGTAGGGACGGTACTGCGTCAGAACGCCCACCGTGTCGATGCCCGAGTTGGAGCAGTTGGACAGCGAAAAGTCGATAATGCGGAACTTGCCACCAAAGCTAACCGCCGGCTTAGCGATCTTTTGGGTGAGTGCCCCCAATCGGCTGCCCTGTCCTCCTGCGAGGAGCATCGCGATGCATTCTTTCTTACTCATCGATTTCTCCTTCTGTCATCGATGTTCCTAACCCATTAGCGACGGGCGCGGCGCACTGTCACGCCCGTCGAGTAATGCCGTGCGGCAAAGGGAGCTCGCGCGCTTTATGCGTGCCAGATCTCGTCGCGATACTCGCGAATGGTGCGGTCGGACGAGAACCAGCCACTCGAGGCGGTGTTGAGCAGGGCCTTGCGGTTCCAGGTCTCCTGGTCGCCGTAGCTGCCCGTGAGGTTCTCCCATGCATCCACGTAGCTACGGAAGTCAGCCATGACCAGGTCGGGGTCGTTGTTGTTCATGAGCTCGTTGTAGATGCTCTCGAAGTTGCCCGAAAGACCCGCAAACGTGTTGTCCTTGAGCTCGTCCATCACGCGGCCCAGACGCTCGCGGTCGCCGTTGAGGGTATCCCACGCAAAGTAGCTGTTGGATGCCCAGAGCTGCTCGACCTCGGGAGCGGTCAGGCCAAAGATGGCCTCGTTCTCGCGGCCGGCCAGGTCGGCGATCTCGATGTTGGCGCCGTCGAGGGTGCCCAGCGTAATGGCGCCGTTCATCATGAGCTTCATGTTGGACGTGCCCGAGGCCTCCTTGCCGGCCGTGGAGATCTGCTCCGAGATCTCGGCGGCTGGGTAGATGAGCTGAGCGTTGCTCACACGGAAGTTGGGGATAAAGCAGACCTTCATGACCTCGTTGACGCGGGCATCGTTGTTGATGACGTCGGCCACGGAGTTAATGAGGCGGATGGTCTCCTTGGCAAAGGTGTAGCTCGAGGCAGCCTTGCCGCTAAAGATGAAGGTCGTCGGCGTCACGTGGAAGTTAGGATCGGCGATGCGACGGTTGTAGATGTCCATCACCTTCATGATGTTCATGAGCTGGCGCTTATAGGCGTGGAAGCGCTTTACCTGGACATCGAAGACGGTGCTGGGGTCGATAACCAGACCGGTCTCGGCCTTGACGTAGGCGGCCAGACGCTCCTTGTTGGCGCGCTTGGAGGCACCCACGGCCTTCAGGAACTCGGTGTCGTCCTTAAACTCCTTGAGTTTCTCAAGCTCAAAGGCGTCTTTGAGCCAGCCATCGCCAATGGTCTCGGTCACGAGCTTGGCGTAGGTGGGGTTGGCCTCGGCAAAGAAGCGACGGTGCGAGATGCCGTTAGTCTTGTTGTTGAACTTCTCGGGCGTCAGGGCATAGAAGTCCTTGAGCACGATGTTCTTGATGATGTCGGAATGGATCTTGGCCACGCCGTTGACGCTGTGGCTGCAGATCACAGACAGGTTGGCCATGCGAATCTCGCCGTCCCACAGGATGGCGGTCTGGCGCAGACGCTCCTGCCAGCCCTCCTTCGTGGTGTCGAACGACTCGTGCCAACGACGGCTGATCTCGTCGATGATCTGGTACACGCGGGGGAGGAGCTTGGAGAACGTGCCGATAGGCCACTTCTCCAAGGCCTCGGGCAGGATGGTGTGGTTGGTGTAGCTCACGACCTGCGTCACGATGTTCCAGGCGTCATCCCACTCGAGCTTCTTCTCGTCGATGAGGATACGCATGAGCTCGGGGCCGCACATGGCGGGGTGGGTATCGTTGGTGTGGATGGCCACAAACTGCGGCAGCAGCTCCCAGTTCGCGCCGTGCTCCTTCTCAAAGGTGTCGAGCAGGCTGTAGATACCGGCCGAAACAAACAGGTACTCCTGCTTCAGGCGAAGCAGACGGCCGTGCTCGCCGGCGTCGTTGGGGTAGAGGATGGCGCTGATGGCCTCGGCCTCAGCGCGCTCGGCATCGGCCAGAGCATAGTCGCCGCGGTTGAAGGCCTCCAGATCAAAGTGCTCCTCGACCGGCTCGGCGGCCCAGACGCGCAGCTTGTTGACGGTCTCGCCGGCATAGCCCACGACGGGGATGTCATAAGGGACAGCCAGGATGTCCTGCGTGTCCACCGTGCGGTAGAACGTGCGGCCGTTCTCCTCAAAGCCCTCAACATGGCCACCAAACTTAATGGTCACGGCCTTGTCCTGACGGCGGACCTCCCAGGGATAGCCATGGGTGAGCCACTCGTCGGTGGTCTCGACCTGGCTGCCGTTGACGATCTCCTGCTTAAACAGGCCGTAGCGGTAGCGCATGCCGTTGCCATAGCCGGCGATGCCCTCGGCTGCCATGGAATCCAAGAAGCATGCGGCCAGACGGCCCAGGCCGCCGTTGCCCAGGGCCGGATCGGGCTCCTGCTTCTCGATGACGGACAGGTCGAAGCCCATGTCGTCGAGCGCCTCGGCGACCATGTCGCGCACGCCAAAGTTGAGCAGGTAGTTGTCGAGCAGGCGACCGATCAAAAACTCGATCGAGAAGTAGTACACGCGCTTCTTGCCCTCGGCGGTGACGCGGGCGTCACTCTTGGTGGCAACGGTGCGCGCCTTCTCGGCCACGAGCTTGGCTAGGGCGTTAAAGCGGTCGAGGTCACTGGCGGCCTCGACGCTCTTGCCGCTAATGCTCATGACGGCATCGCGATAGAGCTCGGAAAACTCCTGCTTGTTGTCGAAGATCTTATTCATACGTTCCTTCCCCCGGGGATGTTTCTCCCGGAACGGTTATGACTTGTATCCTACGCCTCGTCGGGGCGGGTAATTACAGCTGTAACGGTTTTGTTACGCATCCTTGGCAGATGCCTTAACAGCGCCTGTCTTGGACTTGGGAGCAGCCTTTTTGGTGGCCGTCTTCTTGGCCGTGGCCTTAGCGGCGGGCTTTGCAGCCTTAGTCTTTGCCTTCGCCTTTGCCGGAGCCTTCTTAGCAGCCGCAGGCTTGGGCTTCACCGAAGACATACGCTTTTTGGGCGCAGCCTTGGGCTCCTCGACCACGGGCGGCTTATAGCTGCTGGGACCGCGGCGCTTAAGCACCACGCCTGCCAGACCGGGCACCTTAATCTCAATGGAGTCCATCTGCCCGTTCCAGGGATAGGGCTCGCTCGAGCAGGTGTAGGGCTCCTTGCCGGCATAGCCGCTGCCGCCAAACTCGGGACGGTCGGAGTCAAAGATGACCTCCCAGTCACCCTCGCGCGGCACACCCACGCGGAAGCTCTCGTAGCTCGCCGGGTCAAAGTTGATCAGGATCACCAGGTCGTCGTCGATGTCCTCGCCCTGGCGCACAAAGCTCACGATGGACTGCTTGGAGTTGTCCGCGTCGATCCAGGTAAAGCCGTCATCGGTGTAGCCGCGCTCGTACAGGGCGGGCTCGGCGGTGTACAGGTGGTTGAGCGCCTTGATAAACGCCTGATGATGACGGTGGGTCTCGTACTCCTCGGTCAGGAACCACTGAATGGACTCGTAGTAGCGCCACTCAATAAACTGGCCGATCTCGTTGCCCATAAAGTTGAGCTTGGCGCCGGGGTGCGTCATCTGGTAGAAGGCCAGCGTGCGCAGGCCGGCAAATTGGCGCCACCAGTCGCCCGGCATGCGGCCGATCAGCGAGCACTTGCCGTGTACGACCTCGTCGTGGCTCAGCGGGCAGATGAAGTTCTCGGTAAAGGCGTACATGATGGAGAACGTGAGCAGCCCGTGGTTGCTGGGGCGCCACGGAAAATCGGTCTGCATGTAGTGCAGGGTGTCGTTCATCCAACCCATGTCCCACTTGTAGTGGAAGCCCAGGCCGCCGTCCTGCGGCGGATAGGTCACGAGCGGCCACGCGGTGGACTCCTCAGCCATCATCATCACGTCAGGGAAGTGGGCCTCCACGGCGCAGTTGACCTGGCGGATAAAAGCGCTGGCGTCCAGGTCCTCCTCGGTACCGTACTTGTTGAACTTCTTTTGGCCCGGATCGTCGATGCCAAAGTTGAGGTACAGCATGCTGGACACGCCATCCATGCGGATGCCGTCAACGTGGAAGTTCTCGAGCCAGTACAGCACGTTGGAGACCAGGAAGGAGCGGACCTCGCCGCGGGCGAAGTCAAACTTGTGCGTGCCCCAGTTGGGGTGAATCTCGTGCTCAAACAGCATGTGGCCGTTAAAGGAGGCAAGGCCATGGGCGTCGGCGCAAAAACCGCCGGGTACCCAGTCCATGATCACGCCAATGCCTGCCTCGTGGCACGCATCGATAAAGTGCATGAGCTGCTGCGGGTTGCCGTAGCGCGACGTGGCGGCATAGTAGCCGGTCGTCTGGTAGCCCCATGAGCCATCGAAGGGATGCTCCATGAGCGGCATGACCTCGATATGCGTGTAGCCCATGTCGCGCACGTAGTCCACGAGCTCCACCGACAGGTCGTCGTAGGTGTAAAACTCGCCGCGCTGCGCGGGGAAGGGGTCCATGGGGCCTGGGTAGTTGCCGTACTCGTCCGGCTCGCCCTGCGGCGCATCGCCGTGGCGCTTCCACGAGCCAATATGCACCTCGTAGATGTTGAGCGGCTGCGACATGTGGTTGTGGCCAGCGCGGCGCTTGAGCCACGCGGCATCGTTCCACTTATAGCTGTCGAGTGTCCACAGCACGCTCGCAGTACCCGGAGGGCACTCGGCCCTAAAGGCATACGGATCGGCCTTGTAGAGCTTTTCGCCCTCGTTGGTCTCGATGAGATATTTATAGAGCTGACCTTGTTCTGCGCCAGGAATAAAGCCTTCCCAAATAGCGCTCGTATGCACGGGCACCAGAGGGTTGGCTTCCTCATCCCAGTCGTTAAAATCGCCAATGACATGCACGCTCTTTACATCGGGCGCCCAAACGCAAAAGCGCCAGCCGCGCGTACGGTTCTGCGTGTCGGGGTGCGCGCCCATCTTTTCCCAGCTGCGCTCCCACGTGCCGATGCCAAATAGATAGACATCGTCCTTGGTGAGCTCCGGTGCGTGCGGGGCGGCTTTACGGGTTGCGGGCTTTTTAGCCGTTGGCTTTAGCTTTGTATCGCTCACGTTTGATCCCATCATGACGCGGCAGCGTGTTGCCTTGGTGACTAGATGCGAAAGGTCCAAGGCTGCACGAATCGAAGGGACGGCGATAGTTCTATGATTCGTTCCACCTCGCGTGCTCGGTGGAACTTTCGGCAGAAACTACGATAACACCTGTACGTTACTTTTATGAAGGAAAGTGGTTTTAGGGCGGCGTTTAATCGGTAAGCGCCATGTTTAGACCACTGGCAGAATTGCCGTGGTAAAACTCTTGACAGTTTTACCAATTAGGGTTTCAAGATTGTTAGTTTGACGTTTGGTAAAACGTTTTTAGCAGGATGTTTACCATTTGACATCGAAAGGTTCGTTTATGTCCCAGACCGCCGCCCCCAACGTTGCTTTTATTTTCGATTGCGACGGCACACTGGTTAATAGCACCCCCGTTTGGGCCTATGCCCAGCCCGAGTTATTGCACCGCCACGGAGTTGACGTGACGGTCGACGATTTTGCCCAGTTTGAGCATCTCTCGCTGGAGGACGAATGCCAGGCCTACCACGACACGTGGGGCATTGGCGAGAATGGCGAGGAGCTGTATCGCGAGCTGAGCGACATCCTGATTGATGGGTACTCCAAGGTGCCGCCGCGCGAGGGGCTTCTGGCATTTTTGGAGCAGGCGAAGGCGGCGGGCATTGCCATGTGCGTTGCCACGTCCACGCCGGCCGAGCTGGTTAAGTCTGCGCTTGCGGGCGCCGGGCTCGACGCGTACATGGAGTTTGTTACCACGACGGGCGAGGCAGGATGCTCCAAACAGTTCCCCGACGTATACGAGCTGGCGCTGCGCCGCCTGGAGGAGCGCCACGGGCACAAGTTTGAGCGCGCGTGGGTGTTTGAGGACGCCGTCTTTGGCCTAAAGAGCTCTGGGGTCGCCGGCTTTAAGTGTGTAGGCATTTATGATCCGCACGGCCGCATGAAGCGCGACGATGTGCACGACAACTGCGATATCTTTATCGACAGCTACGAGGACCTGGATCTGGCCCGCGTGCTTTCGTTTGAGGGATAGGCGAGGGCTGTGGCTTGTAAGGTATTGGTGGTCTGCGGCTCGCCTCTGGTGGCGAGCGCGGATCTATTGCGTAGGCTAGCGGGGGAGTGCGATCACGTTGTCGCCGTGGACCGCGGGCTCGATGCGCTGTTGGGCGCCGGCCTGGGCTGCGACGTATATGTAGGGGATGCCGACACGGTGAGCGATGCAGGTCGCGCGCTGGTCGATGCCGCAGAAGCCTTTGAGGTGGAGCGTCACGACCCCTACAAGGACTACACCGATCTAGCACTGGCCCTCGATTCCGTCCGCCGTCGCTGGCCGGGTGCCGAAGTGGTCGCGACCTGCACCACCGGCGGCCGTCCGGATATGGCGCTTTCCGTACTTGGGTTGCTTGCAGGCTACGATGACGCCCCCGTCTGGATTGCCGAGGATAAGGTGGTCGCCCGCATTCTTCACGCAGGTGATTCGTGGACCATCGAGGGCGTCGAAGGCAAGACGTTCTCCATCATCGCCATTACCCCTGGGACGGTAGTAAGCGAACATGGCCTAGAATGGGAGCTAGACCACAGCCCCCTAGCCCTACTAGCCGACACCGGCATCAGCAACATAGTCCGATCCACCGCCACCATAACCGTCCACCAAGGAACCGCAATCGCCTTCCTATTGCGGTAGGGATTTTTAGGACCTGTCCCAAAAATGGTTGATTTTCAATCTCAACGCAACAGCCTGGACGGGTCCCGCGTTTCCGCAGC
>CAUBVH010000028.1 GCA_958439425.1 uncultured Collinsella sp. | reverse complement strand
CAAGAATAGGAGGCCATGATGGCTGATGAGACAATCAACGTTCCTGCGGTCGCGATGAACGTCATCATCAACGCTGGCGACGGCCGCGCCTGCATCGACAAGGCGATGGATGCCCTGGCGGAGTTCGATTTCGATGCGGCAGACGCGCATCTTGCCGAGGCTGATGCCAAGATCCTTGAGGCGCACAAAGCGCAGACCGAGATGATCCAGCGCCAGGCGGGCGGCGAGGAGGTCGAGTACTCCCTGCTGTTCGTGCACGCCCAGGATACGCTTATGACCATCAGCGCCGAGCTGCACATGGCCAAGAAGATGATGCCCGTAGTGCGCGCGCTGACCGCCCGCTAACGCGTCTCCCGATTGCGGGTCGCGCCCTGCGGCTCGCATCCCCAACCCAACCAAGAGAGATGAGGACATACCATGATCGACCTTTCTACCTATGACTTTGGTGAGACTTTTCCCGAGGGTTTTCTATGGGGCGGCGCTACCGCTGCCAACCAGATCGAGGGCGCATGGGACGAGGGCGGTCGCGGCCCTGCGGTCTCCGACTATGTGATTCTGCTCGACCGCGAGACCTGCGCCCGCGAGGGCATCGTCGAGGGCGGCCCGCTCAACTCCGTTACGCGACAGTCACTCGCAGCTCGCAAGGCAGACGAGATGGCCTATGATTTTCCCAAACGACGCGGCATCGACTTCTACCACACCTACAAGGAGGACATTGCGCTTTTGGGCGAGATGGGCTTCGGCGTCTTTCGCATGAGCATTTCCTGGAGCCGTATCTTCCCCAACGGCGACGACGCCCTGCCCAACGAGGAGGGTCTGGCCTTCTACGATAAAGTCTTTGACGAGTGCCATAAGCACGGGATCGAGCCCATGGTCACCCTCAACCACTTTGATATGCCGCTTCACCTGGCCGAGGAGTACAACGGCTTTGCGAGCCGTCACGTGGTCGACGCCTTTGAGCACTATGCTGAGACGCTTTTCCGCCGCTACAAGGGCAAGGTCAAGTATTGGATGACCTTCAACGAAATCAACCACGTCTACGCCAACCCCTGCACCTGCTGCGGCGTGATTTGGGACGAGAAAGAAGACGGCTCCAACCCCTATGCCGGCCGTTGGCCCGAGAAGTTCCAGGTCGCTCACAACCAGCTCGTGGCTTCCGCCAAGGCGGTTATCAAACTGCGCGAGATTGACCCCGAGGCTCACATCGGCAACATGCTCTGCCGTCTTGAGAACTACGCTGAGACCTCCAAGCCCGAGGATCAGCTCCAGGTGCTTTTTGAGGACCACTTCAACTGGTTCTTCACCGATATCCAGGCCAAGGGCGAGTACCCCTACTACGTGAAGCGTTTCTTACGCGACTACGGCGTCGATATCAAGATGGAGGACGGCGACCTCGAAACCCTCAAGGCCGGCGTGGTTGACTACATCTCCATCAGCTACTACATGACCTACATCATGCGCTACAAGGGCAAAATTTCCCCCGAGCCGAGCGGCAAGCTGGTTACCGAGATCAAGAACCAATACCTCGAGATGACCGAGTGGGGCTGGCCGATCGATCCCGTGGGATTCCGCATCACGCTCAACCACATCTACGATCGCTACCACCTACCGATCTTCATCGCCGAGAATGGTAACGGCATGACCGAGAACCGCGATGAGAACGGCTTCTGCGACGACGACGCGCACATCGAGTATATGAAGGAGCACGTCGAGCAGATGCACCAGGCGATTCTCGACGGTGTCGACGTCTTTGGTTACGCCTGGTGGGGCCCTATCGACCTGATCAGCTCCGGCACCTCCGAGATGACCAAGCGCTACGGCCAGATCTCGGTCGACCAGGACGACCACGGCAACGGCACCGGCAAACGCGGTAAGAAGAAGAGCTTCTTCTACTATAAGAAACTTATCGCTAGCAATGGTGCCGATACCGCAACCGACAACATCGTGGTGGAGTAAGGAGCAGAGATGGTTTCCAAGACGACGGTCGTCAAGAATCCGAGCGGTATCCACGCGCGTCCTGCGTCGCTGTTTGTGCAGGAGGCAAGCAAGTACGAGAGCTCGATCACCGTTGGCAAGGTGGGCGGAGACGCCAAGGACGCCAAGTCTATCTTGATGGTCATGAGCCTGGGGATGATCTGCGGTTGCGAGATTGTGATTGCGGCCGACGGCGCCGACGAGGCGGCCGCCGTCGATGCCCTCGTGGCGCTTGTCGAGAGTGGCTGCGGGGAGTAGGCGGGCAAAAGCCGCGCCGATGCGCTTTGGGCCACCCAAGGTGGGCTGGCTCCAGAAAGATTGGCCCGCCGGTGCGCGCCGGCGGGCCCTTTGCTTAGGGAGGTTAACGATGACGGCAAGAAACGTTGGCGCTAGGGGCGCGGGGCGCGTTGGGGCGCGTTCGGCGCTTACGACCCTGGGGGTCATGTCACTGATTTATGCGGTGGGCGTTCTACTTATGGATGCGACTGTGGGCGAGCTTACGGGCTCTGCGGCGTCCTCTGCATCGATCGCGTCGATGCTCGTTACCTTGCTGCTCATCGTGGCGTTGATCTTCCTTGAGGTGCGAGCGTATCGGGCGGTGGTGGCCTCGGTGCCCTTTGAGCCTGATATGGGTGACAAGGTGCTGCTAGGTCTTTCGCTCTGGTTTGGCGGCGGCATGCCACTCGGCGTCGCCAATCTGGTTCGCGCCGCGGCGTTAGGAGGTGCCGGCGACGTGCGCCAGATTCTCATGCAGCTGGGCGTGAGCGTCGCGCTCATGCTGCTGACGTATCCAAAGTTCAGAGCGTAGACAACAGCAAAGCTTGAAAATGCAAAGCCCCGCGACCGATTTCAGCCCGGTCGCGGGGCTATTTGATATTTGGGGGAAATGCATTCGTCGATTTACATGCTCTCTGCCGCACGTGTGCCCCGCTCATTTCCAGGGTGAACATTTGGCTCGCTCAATCTTGGGGTGGCAGCGGATCGGGCAGGGCGGGACGACGGCCTGGTGGCGGAGCGAAGCCGCGCCGGCCGGCGCTCGCCCGCTAGCAAATCCTCGGCAGCTGCTCTCCTACGAGCATGTCGAGGATACGGGTCGAGCCCCAGCCGGTGCGTACGCGCACGGCGGGACGGGCGCCCTCGGCAAGCGGTAGCACGCGGCCGATGATGGCGGCGTTCTCGCCGTAGCGGGCGGCGCGCATGGCGCTCAGCGCGGCATCGGCTTGCTCGGCCGGCACGACGGCAACCATCTTGCCCTCGTTTGCCACCTGCAGCACATCGTAGCCGAGCATTTCGCAGGCGGCCTGCACGTCGGGACGCACGGGCAGGGCATCTTCGTCGACCTCCATGGCAACACCGCTGGCCTGGGCAAACTCGTTGAGCGTGGACGCCAGGCCACCGCGCGTGGGGTCGCGAAAGCAACGCGTGCCGGGCGCTGCGGCCAAAACGTCGGCAATCAGGTGGTTGAGCGGCGCGGCATCGCTTTCGATCGTGCTCGAAAACGCCAGGCCCTCGCGTTGGCTCATGATGGCGATGCCGTGGTCGCCCAGCGTACCCGATACCAGAATGACATCGCCGGGTTGGCAGTTGGCACCGCTGAGCGCCACGCCCGCGGGAACCTCGCCCACGCCGGCGGTATTGATGTAGACGCCGTCGGCCCCGCCGCGCTCGACCACCTTGGTGTCGCCCGTGATTATGGACACGCCCGCCTCACGCGCCGTCTCGGCCATCGTCTGCACAATCTGGCGGAGCTTATCCATGGGATAGCCCTCTTCGAGGATAAATCCGCACGACAGGTAGCGCACGTTGGCGCCCGAGGTCGCGACGTCGTTGACGGTTCCGCACACGGCAAGGCGGCCGATGTTGCCACCGGGGAAGAACTGCGGCGAGACTACAAAGCTGTCGGTCGACATGGCGATGCGCCCGCTCGCGGGCAGCGCGGCGACGCCGGCATCGTTGCCCTCGAGCAGTTCGGGCGACCCAAAGGCATCCAAAAAGACCTCGTCGATGATGCGTTTCATCATCTGACCGCCAGAGCCGTGGCCCAACAGGACGGTGCTATCGGTGACAGTACGGGACATATCGAAAACTCCAATCGTGGGTGGTGCTAGTGTGCGGGTGCGTCCGGGCTAGTTACGGTAGCGGTAGTACGCCGCGCAGCTTCCCTCGGAGCTCACCATGCACGGGCCGACGGGGTGCTCGGGCGTGCAGGTGCGGCCGAACAGAGGGCAGTCGCTCGGCGTAATGGCCCCGCGCAGCACGTCGCCGCAGCGGCACCCACGCGGCTCGACCGTTGCCTCGACGGGCACGTCAAAGCGAGTGCGGGCATCAAAGCGTGAGAACTCGGGGCGGATGGAAAGGCCCGAGTTGGCAATCGGCCCCAGCCCGCGCCATGTGGTATCGCACGGCTCAAACACCTGCTCGACCAGCTGGCGCGCCACGGGGTTGCCGCCTGCGTTGACGCCACGGCGGTAGGCGTTGCCAATCGCGGGCCTGCCCTCGACAACCATCTGGACCAGCATGCAGATACCCTGCAAGATGTCGACCGGTTCAAATCCCGTGACCACGCCCGGGGTATTGAACTCGTCGACCAAAAAGCTAAAGGGCGCCAAGCCCGTGATGGTGGCGACGTGGCCCGGCAGGATGAAGCCGTCGATGGCGGTCTCGGGATCGTTGGCGATGGCGCGCAATGCTGGCGGCGTGGTCTTGTGGGCGCAATAGACCGAAAAGTTCAAAAGCCCGCGCGCCTCGGCCTCCAAGATGACGGCGGCGATGGTGGGCGTTGTGGTCTCAAAGCCCACGCCCATAAAAATGACCGGACGATCGGGGTTTTGCTCGGCAATGTCGAGCGCGTCGAGTGGGGAGTAGACGATGCGGATGTCGCGCCCTGCCGCCTTTTGCGCAGCGAGCGAGGTGGACGATCCGGGCACGCGCATCATGTCGCCAAAGGTGGTGATGATGGCGCCGTCTATGTTGGCGAGCGCGATCGCGTGGTCGATGTCGCGGTTGGCGGTAACGCAGACGGGGCAGCCCGGTCCGCTCAGCAGCTTGAGCCCGGCCGGCATAATGGAGCGAAAGCCATAGCGGCCGATGCTCACGGTGTGCGTGCCGCAGACTTCCATAAGGTTGATGGTGCGGTCGCCGACGAGTTCATGGATGCGTTCGATGAGCTCGCGGGCCAGCTTGGAATCGCGAAATGCCGAAAAGTCGATACCGGAGCGAGCCGGCTGTCCGGCCGCCACTAGTATGCCTCGGCCGGGTTGCTGGCCAGCTGGTCTTCTTCGACTAACTCGGTCATGGTATTAACGAGCTCGAGCGTTTCCTGCGCTTCCTGCTCGTCGACAATCTGGATGCCAAAGCCGGCGTGCACAAGAACATAGTCGCCTACCTGCGCCGTCGGCACGAGTCTCAGCGAAACAGGGCGCTCGATGCCCATCATGTCGACGGTGGCCTTGAGGTCTTCGTCGCGTTTGACTACTTTACCGGGAACGGCAAGGCACATAATGTTCCTCTTTTATACGCTTTGCGCTGGATAGGCGCTGGATAATCCATCGTTTGATGGTAGCGCTCGCGGGGGCTGCGGGCAAACGCGCTACACCTGTGAGACGGCGGCGCACGGGTTGGCCAAACAGCCTATTGCGGTGCGACCTGCGCGAGGTGAGTGCGTGCGACTGCCGCCTGACCGTAGGCGATGCAGCCGTCGTTAACGGGCACGGTTTGGGGAATCAAGACCGTAAGGCCTGCGTCTTTAAGATTGCGGGTGAGGAGCTGAAGCAAAAGTCGGTTCATGAACACGCCGCCCGAGAGCACGACGGTGTCGAGGCCTTCACGGGCGCAGATCTCGTTTGCGATGCGGGCCGATGCGCGTGCGACGGCGTCATGGAAGTCGAGCGCGAGCCTGCCGGCGGGCACGCCGGCCCTGATTCCCTCCAAAAGCGCCTCAAAAAGCGGTCTGGAGTTCAGAGCATGGCAGTCGTCCGGACTGGATGATTCGGTTACGGAAAAGCTTGCCATATTGCCGGTGGGGCAGATACTTTCGCTGCCGAGCGCGCGCCAGGCGGCGGCCTCAAGCTCGATGGCGGGTTCACCCTCGTAGGTCGCCTGGCCGCAAATGCCCAGGATCGCGGCTGCGGCATCAAACAAGCGACCCATGCTGCTGGTGCGCGGGCTGTTGATGCCACGTTCGATCATCGTTGCCGTCACGCTCCGTGTTTGCTCGTCTAGGTCGCCTAAGAGCCGCTCGGCCCCCGGGTGTTCGAGCAGGCCGAGCTCACTGAGCAAGGCGAAGGCGTTGCGGCGGGCGTCACGCACGGAGGCCGCCCCGCCGGGGAGCGCCCAGGTGCGCAAATGCGCGGCGCGCTCAAAGCCGCCAAGGCTGGCAACAAGAAACTCGCCGCCCCAAATGGTCCCATCGGTGCCGGCGCCGGTGCCGTCAAAGGCGATGCCAAGGACGCGCGCGTCGGTTGTAAGCTGGCCCGCGGCGATAGCCTCGGCCATTACGCTCGCGACATGCGCATGATGGTGCTGCACCTCGACGAGCGGCAGATTGCATTTCCGCGCCTGCTCGCGCGCCCACTGGCTCGATAGATAGCTGGGGTGCAAATCGCAGGCCAAGGCGGCGGGTGCCAAGTCAAAGAGATCTTCCAAGCGCGTGCGCGCGGCGTTCCAGGCATCGAAGGTCCCGCCGTTTTCAACATCGCCGATATGCTGCGACACAAAACAGGTTGCCTCGCCGTTCGTCCTTTCACGCGTGAGCGCAATCGTGGCCTTTTGTTGTGGCCCGCAGGCGAGCACGCAGGACGGAGCGCCGTCGAGCGCCGGCAACGGCAGCGGCTGGGGTGCATATCCGCGAGCGCGGCGAACGGGCATAACGGCGCCGTTCGCCTCTCGCACTACGGAGTCGTCGTAGCGCGAGAGAATCGCGCGGTCGTTACCGAGCAACGCGTCGGCGATGCCGGCGGCAACGAGGTGTTCCCAGGCAAGGTCGTCGTCGGTCTCGATGGGTTCTTCGCTCAGGTTTCCGCTGGTCATGACGAGCGCGTGCATACCGCGGGCTTCTGCCGCGGCAAGCAACAGATGCTGAAGCGGGGTGTAGGGGAGCATAACACCGAGCTCGGGAAGGTCGTGTGCGACGGACAGCGCGAGCGCGAGGGCGTTGGGAGAACCGCCGCTCTCGCAAGCGGCACGTCGGCGCAGCAGCACAATGGGGCGAATGCTGCCGGCCAGCAAGCCGCGTTCAACGTCGTTGACATGGCACAGGCGTTCAACGTCGGCAAGGTCGCGCACCATAACGGCAAGCGGCTTGTTGCTGCGGCGTTTGCGGCGGCGAAGCTCGGCTACCGCCTGCTCGTTGGAGGCGTCGCATGCCAAGTGAAATCCGCCCAGACCCTTGATAGCGACGATACTGCCACAGGCCAGCAGCTCAACACAGCGGTCGATAATGGCGTCGCTGGTCTCGCGCGTGGTGCCGACGGCCAGTGACGCGGCGGCTTCGTCCCGCCCATCGCCCACGCCCGCCTCGCGCCACGTAATATGCGGCCCGCAATCAAAGCAGGCATCGGGCTGCGCGTGAAAACGCCGGTCGAGTGGGTCGGCATACTCCTCGGCGCACTCGGGGCACATGGGAAAACAATTCATCGACGTGGCCGCTCGGTCATAAGGCAACGATCGGATGATGGTAAAGCGTGGGCCGCAGTTAGTGCAGTTGATAAAGGGGTAGTGATAGCGTCGGTCGGCGGGATCGAACAACTCGCGCAGGCAATCGTCGCAGGTGGCGATATCGGGCGAGACGAGCGTCGTGTGCGCGGTCTGGTCCTGCGATGCTACGATGCGAAAACCCTCTTCATTGACGGCATCCCAACCGTTGGCTGCCAAGCCCACAACCTCGACGTGCTCTACGCGGGCTGCCGCAGGCGCATGCTCAGAAAGCGCGGCAACAAAAGCATCGAGCGCATCGGCCGGAGCATGCGCCTCGATGTGCACGCCGTCGCCCGCATTGAGCACCCAGCCGCAAATGCCATGCGCCACGGCCTCGCGATACACAAACGGTCGCATGCCAACGCCCTGCACAATGCCCGTTACATGAATATGCACATGCCGCATGCGACACCCCTCATCAAAACCGACCAAAAAGGGACAGGGTTATTTTGGTAGGTAAAACTTCTAAACCTGCCAAAACAAACCTGTCCCTTTTTGGCAGGTGCGCTGCGGAAAATCCCGCTATAGCCCCAGACTTTGCCTGGTGGCGGCGCAGGTGAGCTCGCCGTGCTTAACGCCGCGCAGGCCCAGCAGGCGGTCGGCTAGTTCGTAGACGCGCTCGCCGCGACCCTTGAGTGCCAGGATCTCCAGACAGTTGTGGTGATCAAGATGCACGTGCATGGTCGATACGATCTCGTCGGTGTAGTCGTGCTGCACCTCGTCCAGGCGGCGCGTCAGATCGCCGGTGTGGTGGTCGTAGATCATGGTGAGCGACCCGATAACGTGCTCATCGGGCGTGCGCATTTGCTCTTTGGCGATCGAGGCGCGAATCAAATCGCGCACTGCCTCGGAGCGGTTGGCCACGTCGCCACGGCGTGCGATCTGCTCGTCAAAGCGGCGCAGTAGGTCATCGGGCGCGGTGACCGAAAAACGGACCAGCTCGGAGCCGCCGCCGCAGCGGCAGCTCGCCTCGTCGCCCGTGCCGTTATGGTGGTCGTGCCCGCAGCCGTGCTCGTGTTCGTGTTCGGACACCCTACACCAGCTTTACGGAGCCGACGGAGTTGTGGTCGGCCTCGATGGCTTCCTCGTAGCCCTCGAGCGCGTCATGCGCCTCGTGGAGCGCCGCCATGGCAGCTTCGAGCTTGGCGCCAATGCGCTCCATGTCAAAGTTCTCGGTCGCATGCAGCAACTGATGGCTCCACTCGTGGGCGAGCTCGATGGTGTCGTCGACCTGCTTGACGCTCATGGCAAGCTGGCTCATGTTCATTCCAACATCATGCATGGGAAATCTCCTTTTGTATGGGGCAGTTCAGTGGTTCAGATTTTACTACGCCCGCTCTGCGCGCAGCTGCATAAGAAAACGGGTGCGAGTCTGTGCGACCCGCACCCGTTCACTGGGGGCTGTTTGTGACTACCATACTATCCGTGGTCGCACGCGCCGCACCCAAAAGTCCGGCGAGCGGTGCAAAAGCGCTCATGGACGGCAGGCAGACGGCAACATGTAACAAGCGTATTACAGGTGCTTCTCCAGCAGCGCCTGCAGCCTCGCCTTGGGCAGAGCGCCAACCGAGCGGTCAATCTCCTCGCCGTTCTTAAACACAATCAGCGTGGGGATGCTCATGACGCCATACTTCATGGCCAGGTCCTGGTTGTCGTCGACGTTGCATTTGGCAACGGCAAGCTTGCCCGCCAGCTCATCGGCAACCTCGTCAACGATGGGCGAGAGCGATCGGCAAGGACCGCACCACGGTGCCCAAAAATCGACCAGCACGGGCAGGCTGTCGTTAACGACGGAATCGAAATTCTCGGGGGTAATCTGCTTAATGTCAGCCATGGTGACCTCCATAATGTGACGCGGCTCAGCCGCGTAAAACTCAGTACGACCGTGCTTATACCCAGCCGCCCGCAAAGCAACCACTCGCAGGCGGCTCTTTTATATAATGGTTGGCACGCAAACGATTGGAGAGCGCATGTCCACGTCACAAAGCCAGAAAAAAGAAGCCATCGCCCAGGCGGCTGAGCAGGAGCTCACATCGCTTGCGGTTCGTGGCGTGCGTATCGCGGGCAACGCGTGCTCGCCGATCGTGTTGGTCAAAGGCGATTTGGACGAGGCCGAACGTTTGGGTGGCGAGCTTGCTGCCGGCCCGGATGGCGCGGCGTTGCGCAAGGCGCTTGGGGCCATCGGCTACGCGCCCGAGGATTTTTGCGTGCTGGCAAGCGTCGCCGGCGCAGGCGACGGAGCGGTCGCGGTGGGCGAGACGCTGCCGTGCGAGCTGTTCCGCGAGGCACTTGAGGCCTTGGACCCCGAGGCGGTGCTGCTGCTCGACAACAACGCGGCTGACGCCATGCGCGAGACCTACGCCGATATGCTCGTGGCGATTGATGACTTCGACACCGCCATGCTCAAGCCCGGCCTGGTCGCCCATGTGCAGGGCCGCCGCGTGCTCGCGCTCGATGGCTTTGAGGCGGCGCTGACCGACAAAGCGGCCAAGCAGCGCATGTGGGCCTACATCAAGCAGCTGACCCCGGCGGTCGCTCCACTGTAGCGGATCGGCACCGGCGAGCGATTGCCTGGCGGGCGAGGCGCGCCGCGAGATCGGCGCCGTACTTCTACATCACAGCGCGCAGCTCAAACCGATCGCCGTTAATGCGGAACTGGCAGTTGCCGTTCATGCGCTCGACGGCAAGCATAATGCTCTTGGTGCCAAAGCCGTGCCCAGTGTGCTGAGCCACGGGCATGCCGTCGACCATGTGCGGCGCACGGCCAAACGTGTTGGAAACCAGCAATAGAAGCTGACCGTCTTCGTAGCGAAGGTCCAGGTCGACAAACCGCTTGCCTTCGGGGGCGGCGCTCGCCGCGGCGATGGCATTGTCCAGGGCGTTCGATACCACACTGAATAGATCGACATCGCCCACGTGGACGGTTTCGGGCACGGCGGCGTGCAGGTCGGCGGTGATGCCGTGCGCGTTGATGTCCGCGGAAAGCGACGAGAGCGCAATGTTGACCGTTTCGTTGGCGCAGTAGCGGCGCACGGCGGTGCGGTCGTTGGTCTCGCAGAGCGCGTCGATGCGCTCGAGTGCCTCATCGGTGTGACCCTCTTCGATCAGGGCCGCTAGACCGCGCAGGTAGTGGCGCATGTCGTGACGGAGAACCGAGAGCTCGCGTCCGGACTGGCGCCAGGCTTCGAGCTCTTTGATGGCCGCGCTGTCGCGGGTCGCGAGCATCCAGCGCTCGCGCTCGGCGATTTCCTTTGCCTCGTATTCGCGAAGGTAGACGGCAAGAAACATAAGGTAGAACGCGCAGAGGGCGAACGCCAAAAACTCAACGGTTACTACCGAGCCCGAGTGGAAGAGCGTGGTATAGACGTTGGTGGCGTAGTCGAAGATGTAGTAGACGAGCGGCAGGATGAGCAGAATCTCCAACTCGGTGGGGCTTTTGGCCGCCAGGCGCGGACCGATGTCTCTGGCCCAATGCAGCAAGATCGCAAAGACGCCGAGCGTCGTGATGATGCGCGCCGCGTAATATGCGATTTGCGAATCGGTGGCAGCGAATGCGGCGATGCCCATCCAGTTGCTAAACTGGCAGCTCAGGTAGGCGCTGGTAACGCCCAGGATGGCGAGCAGCGGACTCAGGCGATAGCGTACGCACAGGTAGACGACAAGCGGCAGATGCACGACGAGTGGATAGGCCTGTCGGGCGAAAAGCTCGCCGCCGACGGCATTGGCGAGGCCGAATGCGCATCCGGTTACGGCGCCGACCCCCACCAGCTTCCACCGTATGCCGAAAACACCCGGACGATGCCGTGCAGATCGCTTCGCTCTGCTATAGTCTCCCAAATTCACGTTTTCTATTGGGATGGTGGTTAATATGGGCGACATACTCGAATCGTTCCTGCGCGTGGCGATGGTGGTGTTCATCGTCGGTCCGCTCACTGCATGGGTCGCCCGTCGCGGCGCGCGCGAGCGCAGTGAGGCGACGGACAGCCTCGATCGCTTCACGGTGCGCATGCCCGCTGCCATTCGCACGATCATCGCCTGCTGCGCCGTCGCGTTCGAACTGCTCATGCTGGGTGTCTACGTCTGGCAGGGCGTCTCGTTGGGCGAGTGGGACCACGAACTTGTGTGGTTCGGTCACGCCATGGCGCTCGCGGGCATGGCCATCTGGGCCCTGCTGAGCATCCCGCGCATCGACGTGGACGGTGAGCGAATTCTCTCGCGTAACGCCTTCGGCATCCGCAAGGAGACGACGTTTGGCAACATCACCCGTGCAACGCTTCACACGCAGATGATGAGGATCGACCTGTTCGAGGGCGACCGGAAGTTCTGCTCGATAAGCCTCGAGGGGGTGTGCTCGCTCAACCTCCTCGCCCGTCTGGAGGAAGAGGGCATCGAGGTCTCGGACGCTGTTGACGGCCCGATGACCAAGGCGGGTCTGTGTTGGTCTGCCATCAAGCCGTTGACGATTGTTTTCAACGGTATGGCGCTCGTCTTCTCGCTCGTGATCGCCTTCATGGCTGTTTTCACCGACGCCGGTGCTCGTCTGCTCCTGCTCGTCCCATGCCTCTTCCTGTTCATAGGGGGACTCCTGCCTCTGCTCATGCTCAGCATGCCCGCCCGTGGTATCTACGAGATCGGCAGACAGGAGCGCGAACTCGGTTTCTCCTTCGCCGAGGAGATGGCGAGCCGAGGTGCCACGGGCACCTCGCTTGTCGACGACGATTGGTTCATCGAGATCAGCAACGCCCGCGTCGTGGCGTTCCGCCGCGATTATCTCAAGAAGGTCACGGCGCACGAGGATAGCGAGAGCGGCGACCGTTGCACGGTGACCACGAAAGGCGGTCGCAAAATCAAGGTGTACGCAGCGGGCAGCACGCTCGAGGACCTGCGCTCGTGGTTCAAACAGGGTGCCAAGGCCAGAAGCACGCTCGACCGTGCAGAGGACGTGCTCGAGACGACGTCTGATTGGGTTGTCTGACCTGTATCGTCTTTTCGGACACGCATGCTAGAGGCCCAATCCTTTAGAATGCATTCATCGACGACCGAGAGGACGGTATGCTATGTCCAACCCAGCCGCCAAGTACACCGACGAGTTCAGGCGCGAGACCGCCGACTACATCATCTCGACGGGCAGGCCGATAACGGAATGCTGCGCAGAACTGGGCCTGAATTCCAAGACCGTGAACAAGTGGGTGCAGAGCCGCCGGCGCGAGCTTGCCGGCGGGCCCGACCCCAAGGCCGAGGACCGCGAGCTTCGCGAGGCGAAAAGGCGCATACGCGAGCTCGAGATGGAGAACGCCTTCTTGAAAAAAGCCGCGGCCTTCTTCGCCAAAAGCCAGGCGTAGCCGCATGCTACCGGATGATGTTGGCGGAGAAGGCCGAATTCCCGGTGAAAATGATGGCCCGCGTGCTCGGCGTGAGCCGATCGGGCTTCTACTCGTGGCTCTCCAACGGCTGCCCGCGAGAAGACTGGTCGGCCGAGCGCGAGGCGGTCCGGCGCGTGTGGCTGGAGTCGGACCGCAGGTTCGGCTTCCGGTTCGTGAAATGCTTCCTGCCCGGCGAGTTCTCCGGATTGACCCTGTACAGGGTGCGCAAGCTGATGCGCGAGCTGGGAATACGCGGCTGCACGCCCAACGCCAGGAAGCGCACCACCATCCCCGACCCGAAGGCCAGGCCCCGGCCCGACCTGGTGCGCCGCGACTTCACCAGTCCCGTTCCAACCTGCAAGCTCGTGGGCGACATCACCTACCTGCGCACCGGCGAGGGATGGCTGTACCTGTCGACGGTCATCGACCTCAACACCCGCATGGTGGTGGGCTGGTCGCTCTCCGAGCGCATGACCGCCGACATCGTGGTTTCGGCGCTGGCGTCGGCCAAATCGCGCGGCTACGTGGCCGGCAACGCGATATTCCACGCCGACCGCGGCGCCCAGTACACCAGCAGGCTTCTGGCCGAATGGGCGCGCGACAACGACGTGCGGCTGTCCTGCAGCCGCGCCGGCAACTGCCACGACAACGCGGTGGCCGAGTCGTTCCTCGCCATGCTGAAGAACGAGATGTACTACAGGCGCAGCTTCCCGACCAGGGATTCCGCCAAGCACGCGGTGGTCGAGTTCATCGAGGCGTACTACAACCGCCGAAGGCCCCGCTCGACGATCGGCTACAAGGTGCCGGCCGAGGCCATGGCGGCCTTCTTCGAGAGAACCGAGCCCAAGCTCGAGGCCATGCCTATGGCCGCTTGATTTCTCGAGCTTGCGTGTCCGAAATCTTGACACAGGTCAGAAGGCCTCGATGCCAGCGCTGCGCCGATATGGGGCAGCGGCCCCCCCCGTTGGCCGCCATGGCCCTGACTTCCGAGCGTATGCTGGCGCCGCTCGTCTTAAGACGTCGACCTCCATCCGGAGCCTGCGGTTCTCGCGCTCGGGCTCCAGGATCCGGTTCTACTCGGGCGTGCGGTTGTCGGCGGCGCGCGGCGAGCCGGTCTCGTTTATCGACTTGACCCGCCTCTCCACGGTGCTCTTGTCGAGGTCGCACTCGTCCATGGCCTCGCGCCTGGGCTTTCCGGCGTTGTGGAGATCGACTATCTTCCTCTTGAACTCGTCGGTGAAATGCCTCGGTCTGGGGCCGGTCGAGGCCGAGCCCCCGGTCCGGCTGGGGTAGCATGTCGCTGCGGACCATTGTCTTTCCTCTCGTTGAATATCTAGGCGCTGACGATTCTAGGCGATGGCCCTCTCTTGCTGCTTACACCTCGATTGTGCTCGCTACCCCCAGCGGGCCCGGATCGAGCGATTCGGACCCGCTTTTGGGGCCTGCCGGAAACCCGGTGGTCAAAAAGGGCCAAATATGAGTACTGTTACCAGTTTGGTGGCAGCCAAATGGCCTCAAAAATCGGTGCCAGAGGCCAAAAGTGCATCGATTTTCGTTCTTCAGAGTCGCGATCGGGCTCCAAACAAGGCGATTTTGCTGCTCTGGACCGGAAAATCGATGCTACTAATTTGGTGACAGTACTCATATTTGGCCCTTTTTGACCACTGCCCCTTGGTCCAGGGTAGCGCACAGAGATGTGGTGTAAGAGGCGGGGCATGCCCCGCCTCCGCCCTT
>CAUBVH010000027.1 GCA_958439425.1 uncultured Collinsella sp. | reverse complement strand
GTCGCGAGCGACAAGAACAACGTGCTTGCCGACTTCCTGACCACCGGCGTCTACGACCGCAACCGTCCGTTCTTCACGACCATCTCGCCGTCGATGGACATCCTCATCAGCTCCAACCTGGAGCGCATGCTGTACTTCCTGTCCGACGGCGGCTGCGAGCTCGTTGCCGGCCTTATGGAGCAGCTTGCCCAGACCGGCCGCTACGAGGTGCCCGCCGAGCTGCTGGCCAAGATTCAGGGCGTCTTTGGCTGCGGCTGGGCCAGCGAGAACGAGGTTCGCGCCGCCATCAAGAGCTGCTGGGATGCGAACGACTACGTAATCGACCCGCACACCGCCTGCGGCTATCACGTCTTTGAGCAGGTCGCTCCCGCCGAGGGCACCAAGGCCCGCGTGTTGCTTTCGACCGCCAGCCCCTACAAGTTCCCGCGCGCCTGCTGCGACGCCTTGGGCCTCGACGTTCCCGAGGATGATTTTGAGGCTATGCGTGTGCTCGAGCAGGCCACCAACACGGTCGCCCCGACCCAGCTCGCCGAACTCGAATCCAAACCCGTCCGTTTCGAAGACGTCTGCGACGTCGATGAGATGGCCAGCTACGTCGAGTCCGCAGCAAAAAAGATGGCTACCAACTAAACCCCTCATTAAGCGCCGGCGAAAGCCGGCGCACCTTCTTTTTATTAAGCTTTCGGGATGATGACGAGCATGCGAGCGGGTCTGGCCGTTTAGTTCGTCGCGAGTTCCGCACGAGCCGGAAAGCACTTAATGTGCTTTCCGAGCGAGCCAGGACTGCCCGAGCAGCGAACTAAACGGCCAGACCCGCCCAGGAGGACCCACATGATCAAAATCACCGTCCCAGCAACCAGCGCCAACCTAGGCATCGGCTACGACACCCTCGGCATGGCCGTCAGCCTCTACTCGCACTTCACCTTCGAGCGTACCGACAAGCTCACCATCACGGGTTGCCCCGAGGAGTTCCAAAACGAGAACAACCTAGTCTACGTGAGCTTTGTCGATGCTCTGGCCGCCTGGGGCGAGCAGGCCTTCCCCGTTGCCATCGACATCCAGACCGACGTGCCCGTCGCTCGCGGCCTGGGTTCCAGCTCCACCTGCGTCGTCGCTGGCATCATGGCGGCCGCCGCGCTGACGGGCCACACCGTCGACCGTGCCGAGCTCGTCCGCATTGCCACCGAGGTCGAGGGCCATCCCGATAACGTCGCCCCTGCCATCCTGGGCGGTGCCGTTTGCTCCTTTACGCCGACCGATTCGCTCCCCCAGTGCCTGCGCTACGAGGTGAGCGATCGCTTGCGTTTTATTACCGTGATTCCACCCTACGAGGTGCATACGAGCGAGGCGCGCAAGGTTGTGCCGCAGGAGATTCCACTCTCCACCGCCGTATGGCAAATGGGCCGCATCGCCGGCATGACGCGCGGTTTGGAGACTGGTGACCTGGACCTGATTGCCGCCGCTAATGACGACCGCATCCAGGAGCCCTATCGTCGCCGCCTGATTCCCGACTACAACGCTGTGCGCGACACCTGCCTTAACGGCGGCGCCAAGACCATCTGGATCAGTGGTTCGGGCTCGACCCTCATGGCCGTAACCGACGACACCATCGTGGCAAAGTTCCTGCAGGTCAAGCTGCGCGAGCAGTTCCCCAAATGCGACACGCACATTCTGACGTGCGACACCGAGGGCGCTCAAATCGAGTACCTGTAGACATCGCCGATCGGTCTATCCGGGCCACCCAGGGGCATCCCCTTAAAAACGTCCTCGCACTTGAGGCCCGCTTATCCTGCTCCTTCGGAGCTGCGGATAAGCGGGCCTCGTGCTGCGGAATGTTTTTAAGGGGATGCCCCTGGGTGCCCTACGACAACGTTGCTTGCGATGTCTACAGGAACCCACGCTTTGAAGGGGCGCCGGGCTGATGGTTTGGCTTTTTATTGGTGGGGGCCCTTACTGGGATAGGACCCTTACTAGAGGCAGGCCTCGGCGATGCGGCGCTTGAGTTCATCGATACCGGTGTCAGTCTGGGAGCTTGTGATGATTACGTTTTCGGCCGGGACGTTGAGCTGCTTTTTGATGGCTGCTGCCTGGCGGGCCTGCTGGGTGCGGCTGAGCTTGTCGGCTTTGGTGAGGCAGACGATAAAGTTGAACTCGTTGCCCTGCAGGTAGTCGATCATGTCATGATCGAGCTTGCTGGGGTCGTGACGAATGTCAACCAGCGATACGACCAGGTTAAAGCTGCGCTCGGAGTCAAAGAAGTCGCCAATAAGCTCGGCCCAGCGGTCGCGCTCGGCCTTGGAGCGACGGGCGAAACCGTAACCCGGCAGGTCCACGAAATGCACGTCGTCGGCCTCAAAGAAGTTGATGTTGCTCGTCTTGCCCGGCGTACTGGAAACCTTGACCAGGTTCTTGCGGCCAAAGAGCTTGTTCATAATCGACGACTTGCCCACGTTGGAGCGGCCGACAAAGCTCACCTCGGGGCAGGTGGACTCGGGAATCTGCGAAACCTTGCCGTAGCTGGCGACGAACTTGGCAAGCTGGTAGTTAATGGAATCGGCCATGGACACTCCTTGGTCGTAGGTTCTTACAAAAGAGCGCGCTATTGCGCAGCAGCAATGCGGCGGACGATATCGAGCGTGATGTCACTTGCGACACGCGCGTACTCGAACAGATCGAGCTCTCGGTCGCAAATTGCATCGTACGCCTCGTCACAATTATCGCTGATAGCGCGCAACACCAGGCAATCGACACCATTTTTGGTTGCGACATGGGCAATCGCCGCGCCCTCCATGCCGACACAATCGGCATGCGTCGCCTCGATAGCGTCGTTGCGCATGGCGGTGCCCGTCACAAAGCGGTTACCCGTGGCAATCGTGCCGACCAGGAATTGTTTGGCTCCCTCGTTCGAAGCGGCTGCATTTGTCGAAGCATCAACAAACCCACGCTCAGCAAGCACGTCGACGGCAATATCGACCAGCGCGGGTGTCGAGCCAAACTCCTCGAGCCCCGGTGCGGACTCGGCGATAAGCGCGGTATCGGTATCCAGATAGCGTAGGCGTTTGCCAATGACCACGTCGTTGATATGGAGCTTGGGGTTCAAACCGCCCGCAATGCCCGAAAACACAACAGCCTGCGGAGCATACTTGCTAATGAGGTGCTGTGTTGCAGCGGCGGCGTTCACCGTGCCCATGCCCGCCGTTGTGGCGACAACTGTCAGACCGTCGAGCTCACCGCTCACAACGGTCAAGCCTGCCTCCCGCGCCTCGCAAACGTCGCTCAGCTCTTCCTTAATCTGCATGATCTCTTTTTCGAGCGCACCGATAATCGCGATGGTAGCCATACCATTCCCCAAACCTATACGAAATTCTCAACCACGGTATGGTACCAGCATTTTGTTTGACCTCGCCAAACGAACACGCTAAGCCAGTGCAGCTCGCGTATCAAACAGAGCCTTTGCAATCGCGGCCGTAACCTCGCTCGAGCGGTCGCTCCACGGCATCGATGTCATGACGCTCATGACATAGGTACGGCCATCGATGTCGATAAGGCCCGCATCGCATGTCGAATAGTAACCATCCTCGCTGACCCAACCCACCTTGTTGCACATCTTAAAGGGTAGTCAATTTGGGACGGGCTTGTTAGCCAATGGCCGACCTGAGCTCCGCACGGCGCTTTTTCATGCCCGTCATGACTGCGTTGCGCAGCTCGGGCATGCGCGCGGTATCCATCTGAGGCACACCCTCCAGCTTATAGGGAATGCCCAGTTGCTCGTACTTGACGACACCCATCGTGTGATACGGCAGCATCTCCAAACCCACCACGTTGTGCCATGGAGCGATCAGGCGACCGAGCTTCTCGCATTCCTCCACCGTATCGGTGATACCCGGCACTACCACGTGGCGAATAACAACCTTAATCTTGCGACGCGCAAGCTCATCGCCAAACGCCAGGATGCGCGCAGGATCGCAACCGGTTAGCTTTTTATGCTCAGCCGGATCGGCGTGTTTAATGTCGAGCAGCACCATATCGGTCTCGTTGAGCACAGCATCGAACTTCTCCGGATGCTTGGGATCAAACGCATATCCGCAGCTATCAAGGCAGGTGTGCACGCGACCATCGGGGTTGTTATGCATGGCACGGAACAGGTCGGCCAAAAACTCGGGCTGCAGAAGCGGCTCGCCGCCCGAAACCGTAATTCCGCCGCTGCGGTAAAACTCATGGTTACTCTGGAACTCGTCCATCAGGTGCTCGACGGTCACCATGGTGCCGCCGTTAACCGACCAGGTATCGGGGTTGTGGCAATACGCACAACGCATGGGGCAGCCCTGAACAAACACCACAAAGCGGATGCCGGGTCCGTCGACCGTTCCCATCGTTTCAATCGAATGTACGCGGCCCAGGGTAAACGCAGAGTCCTCGGGACGAGCATCCACACCCTCAAGCGTCATCTCAGCCATTCCCGCAACCTTGCCTCTCTTTGGTTATTGCCAATTAAAATGCCAGAGCCATTCTAGCCCATACGCATGATGGTGAAACGGTTTGGCGGCCAATTGGGTTGTCCTATTTGGCCCCACGCAAGAGCGGCGGGAGGGTTGTCGCAACCCGCCCGCCGCTGTGGCGATAGATATCAATAGACGCCAGGCCTTTACGCCTTGAGCGTGAGCACCGCGCCGAAGGCGGTCGGGCCGCAATGGCTCGAGATGACGCCGCCGACCTGAGTCCAGGTAACGTCCTTAAAGCCCAGGTCGTGAGCATAGACTTCCATGTCGTCGCGCAGCTCCTCGGAAAGGCCTACCGAATACGCCAGGCCAATATGCGAGTAGTCGATCTCGCCCTTCGCTACCATGTGGTCAAGAAAGGCACGGGCGCACTTGAGCATAGAACCGCGGAACTTCTTGGTCGCCACGAACTTGCCGCCCGTCACCTCGATGCAGGGCTTAATCTTGAGCAGGTGGGCGCCAAGGAATGCCACGTTGGACAGACGACCGCCCGCCTTAAGGAAGGCAAGGTCGGTAGGAACAAAGCCCAACAGCACGCGGTCCATGACGGAATTCGTAAATGCAAAGATCTCGTCGACGGTGGCATCGGGGTGGGCCTCGATGTATTTGGCAGTCTCGACGACAACGAGCGACTGGCCTACCGAGACAAAGCGCGTGTCCATGGAGAACACGTAGTCGCGCCCCTCCGCTGCAATCTTCGAGGACTGATGCGAACAGGTCGTGGCCTCGGAATATGCAAGATGCAAAATGGTCGCGTCGGGCTGCTCGGCATGAATGCGGTCGTACACGTGAGCAAAATCCGCAGGCGAGCAGCCACTGGTCTTGGGCATAACGCCAAACTCGTTACAGCGCGAGTAAATCTCGAGCGGATCGATCGAGCCGTCCTCGACGGTCTCGTCACCAATCGTGACATGCATAGGCACGCGCACGATGCCGTAGCGCTCGCAGAGCTCCGGCGTCACATCCGACCCAGACTCAACCACGATTACGTACTTGCCCATTCTTATCACGACCCATCTCGACGTTGGCTTTTCACTACATGACACACGCCCGGCGCACTGTTGCACAACGGCGTCCAAGCGCCAAAGAGACGCCGCCCTTTGCACATAACAAAGGACAGCGTCTCCCTGGAAAACTCCGTGCTTAACTGAGATTCTACACGGTTTATTGCTAAGTGTTACTTACTCCGCAAACGGTAGCTATACGCGATAAACGGTAGCGCAACTAAGAAAGTATCCCCAACGATCAATCTATTAGGAGAGTTCCGCCTAAAGGGTGACTACACAGGACCCCGCCGGGGCTGTTTGGGCTACCTCCCAAAACTTTCCGCAGGACGCAAGAAGCCCTCGCCGCACGAAGTGCGCAGCGAGGGCTTCTTGCATGTCCGAGGACGTTTTGGGAGGTAGCCCAAACAGCCCCGGCGATCCTGCGGGAGTTAAATCCCTTTAGAACTTGTTGTGGAAGGTACGCGAAATGACCTCGTCCTGCTGCTCCTTGGTGAGCGTGTGGAAGTTCACGGCATAGCCGGAAACACGGATGGTCAGTTGCGGGTACTTCTCGGGGTGAGCCTGAGCGTCGAGCAGCGTCTCACGGTTGAAGACGTTGATGTTCAGGTGGTGGCCACCCTTCTCGGCGTAAGCGTCGAGCATGTGGACCAGGTTATCGGCCTGAGTCTCGGAAACTTCAGAAACCTTCATAATGTGTCTCCTTCGATCGATAGGCGCCGGCCGAAACCAGCGCACTAATCAGTAATCGTTATTGTTAGTATAGCACTAACAATAGTTACTCGCCCAGCTGATCAAGGTCGATATCACCAAAGAACACCTGGTCCTCCTTGCCGAGCGCACCCGGGATGATGGAGAAGGTGTTGGAGATGCCGTCCTGAGCATCGCGGAACGGGAGCTTGGAAACCGAAGACAGCGAAGCGATGGCGCCGTGGCTATCGCGCTTGTGCATGGGGTTAGCACCCGGGGCGAAGGGCTGGCCAGCCTTGCGGCCATCAGGCGTAGAACCGGTCTTCTTGCCGTACACGACGTTGGAGGTGATGGTCAGAACCGAGGTCGTGGGCACGGAGTTGCGGTAGGTGTCGTTCATGCGGATGTACTCCATGAACTGGTGCACAACGTCGTGAGCGATCTGGTCGACGCGGTCGTCGTCGTTACCGTACTTGGGGAACTCGCCCTCGGTCTCGAAGTCGACGATGATGCCGTTCTCGTCACGGACGGGGTGGACCTTGGCGTACTTGATGGCGGACAGGGAGTCAGCCACGACGGAAAGGCCAGCGATGCCCGTAGCGAACCAGCGATGCACGTGCTTGTCGTGCAGAGCCATCTGGATGCGCTCGTAGCAATACTTGTCGTGCATGTAGTGAATGATGTTCAGCGAGTTGACGTACACGCCAGCGAGCCACTTCATCATGTCGTTGTACTTTGCCACAACGTCGTCGTAATCGAGCGTATCGCCCTCGACGGCGCGGTACTTGGGGCCGACCTGCTTCTTGGAGACCTCGTCAACACCGCCGTTGAGTGCGTACAGCAGGCACTTGGCCAGGTTGGCGCGAGCGCCGAAGAACTGCATCTCCTTGCCGATGCGCATGGAGGACACGCAGCAGGCGATGCCGTAGTCGTCGCCGTGGTAAACGCGCATGAGGTCGTCGTTCTCGTACTGGATCGAGGAGCTGGCGACAGAAGTCTTGGCGCAGAACTTCTTGAAGTTCTCGGGCAGACGGGTCGACCACAGAACGGTCATGTTGGGCTCGGGGCTGGTGCCCATGTTCTCGAGCGTGTGCAGGTAGCGGTAGCTCATCTTGGTAACGAGCGTACGGCCGTCAACACCCATGCCGCCGATGGACTCGGTGACCCACTGCGGATCGCCGGTGAACAGGGCCTGGTACTCGGGGGTACGGGCAAACTTGACCATGCGGAGCTTCATGATGAAGTGATCCACGAACTCCTGGATCTGCTCCTCGGTGAAGGTACCGTTGGCAAGGTCGCGCTCAGCGTAAATGTCGATGAACGTAGAGGTACGGCCGATGGACATAGCGGCGCCGTTCTGCTCCTTGACGGAAGCGAGGTAGGCGAAGTACATCCACTGGATGGCCTCCTGCGTGTTGGTAGCAGGGTTGGAAATGTCGAAACCATAGGTCTCGGCCATCATCTTGAGCTCGCCGAGGGCGCGGATCTGCTCCTGCAGCTCCTCACGATCGCGGATGTTGTCGGCGGTCATGACCGTCGGGGTGGAAGCCTTCTGGGCCTCCTTGTCCTTGATCAGGTAGTCGACACCGTACAGGGCGACACGACGGTAGTCGCCGATGATGCGGCCGCGGCCATAGCCATCGGGCAGACCGGTGATGATGTGGGCCGAACGGCAGGCGCGCATCTCGGGGGTGTAGACATCGAAGACGCCGGCGTTGTGGGTCTTGCGCTCGAAGGTGTAGCGCTCGACAACGTTCTCGTCGATCTTGTAGCCGTGCTGGCTGGCAGCCTGGCAAGCGATGCGGATACCGCCGTTGACGTGCAGCGCGCGCTTGAGCGGCTTGTCGGTCTGGAGGCCGACGATGGTCTCCTTGTCGCGATGGGCGTTATCGATGTAGCCAGCGGGGTGGCTCACGATACCCGTGACGGTCTTGGTGTCCATATCGAGGACGCCGCCCTGCTCGCGCTCCTTGAGCAGCAGGTCGAGAACCTCGCCCCACAGCTCCTTGGTACGCTCGGTCGGGCCGGCGAGGAACGACTCGTCGCCCTCGTAGGGGGTGTAGTTCTTCTGGATGAAGTCTCGGACGTCAACCTCTCCCGTCCAGATGCCTTCCTTGAAGCCTTCCCATGCCTCCTGCATTGTGTAACCACGCTCCTAGTTACGTGTAATGCGGCGCACTCTCACACCGCTGCTTATTGAATTCTTGAATGTTAGACCTGCATGACCGGCTTCATTCGCCTTCCGTCGCGCGTTAGCGCAGGGAAAAACGTTTATTCACCTTGGTCTTGCAACCCTAAACCCAAGATTTCACCCGTTAGTGAAGGATAACATAGCCACCCCCTTCATCAGGGCTGTTATATGTTCCTTTTTTTGTGTCATTAGAGCGTTTTCAACAAATCCGCAGGAAACGCGCCCGCCATCATCTACCGTTCACCGAATTATTTGATATTTCCCCTTGCCTTTATACGTCCTTCACTCTAGCTGTTATGCCAGCTTTAGCAGAGTAAAGTGCCCCAAAGACCCCACAGAAACTACAGGGCGGCCACGGGATTTCCCCGGGGCCGCCCTGTGGCATGGCTAGTTATTTAGCTTTGATTGCCGCTTGGCATTAGGCGGCCGCGGCGGCCTTGTCGGTCGTTGCCTTGCTGTGGCCCTGGCCCTCAAAATGCTTGTAGCACCAGCTGGTGACCAGCGGGGTCAAAATGGCCGTCACGATAGCACATGCTGCGACCTGCGCCGTAGCCGTCGCGAGCACCGCGCCGCCGTACATGGCCTCGTTGACGCTTGCCATGGCAGCAGGCGTGGCCACATTGGCTCCGGCGCAGCTCGAAATGGCCGCACCTGCGACACCCGTACCGCCCGTGAGCTTATCGACCGCGATGACGGGAATTGCAAAGACCACCGAGCAGATCACGCCGAGCAGGATGCCGGGAAGACCACCGTTGATAAGCTGGCCAAAGGTCATGGTCGATCCCATGGCAAAGAAGACGAGCACGATGATGGCGGAAAGTGCCGGTGCCATCATCTTCTTAAAGCTGGGGAAGAGGTTACCCAGGATAATGCCGACGACGATCGGCAGGATGGCGCCCACGAGCGACCAGCCGATCGGAGCCTGACCGGCAGCGCCGAGCACGATCATCGTGACCGGAGGGCCGACAACCAGCGTGGTGATGGCGACGGCGCCACGCTCGGCCTCATTGCCCATGGTGCCCATCAGACCAGCGTACATAGCGTTGTTGGCGCCGGTGCAAGCGGCCAGCATCACCATGGCAGAGATGCCAAACAGGTTGTCGTTGAATACATAAAGGATGAGCAGCGACACGGCAACGACCACGATCTGCTTGACGGCGATGATGATGGCGCCGCGGGCAGCGGCGGCAGGAGCGCTCTTAAACGAAATCGTCGTACCGACGATGAGCAAAAAAGCGCCAACAAGCGGGCCTGCGCCCTGCTGGGTCATGCCGAGCGTAAAGCTGCCGAGCGTTTTGAACAGATCGGGGAACAGCGTGTTGAGCAGGCAGCCCAACAAAAGCGGCACCAAAATATTGGCACCCGGGATGGAGGACATCTTAAAGAACGGCTCCTTTGCCGCCGGCGCCTCCACCGCAGTCGATTCACTCATATATATCTCCTTTGGATGCATGCGAATCGTAGCCGCACGCGCCTTTGTCAGAAAGAAGGCGACGGTCCCGAGTCGCAGGAGCCGTCGCCGAATTAACGTCGCGGGGTATTACCCGTCCAGAACGATGCCACCGTCGCAGTCACCGATCTCGCCGTTCACGAAGCTAGCGAGGTCGGAAGCGAAGAAGAGCACCATCTGCGCAGGCTCGCTGGCCTGGGCGGCGCGGCCCAGAGGAATACCGTTGATGATGCGCTGAGAGTTCTCGTCAGAGAGAATCGAGGTCATATCGGTAAGGGTGAGCGACGGGCACACGGCGTTGCAGCGGACGCCAAACTTGCCGCCTTCCTTGGCGACTGCCTTGGTTAGACCGTTAACACCGGCTTTGGAGCTGGCGTAGGCAGCGGTGCCGAGCAGGCCGCCGCCGATCTTGCCAGCAACAGAGCTCACGTTGACGATAGTGCCGGCATGGGCCGCCTTAAAGTGCGGGTACACGGCGTTCATCATGGTAAAGGTGCCGTTGAGGTTGATGTCGATGGTGCGACGCCACTCGGTGTCATCGATCTCGTCGAACTTCTTGGTGCTGATGACGCCAGCACAGTTGATCAGGATGTTGGTTTGCGGCAGGTCCGTAAAAATCTGCTCGACGGTCTCGCGTGCCTTGGGTGCATCGGCGACATCGAGCTGGTAGAACTTGTTGCCTTCGCCAAGCTCGGCCACAGCGGCCTCGCCCTTAGCAGCGTTCCTTGCGATGAGCGCGACATGTCCGCCGCCCGCGACGATGCCCTTGGCGATCTCGAGGCCAATGCCCTGAGTGCCGCCCGTGACAATCGCGGTCTTGCCCGTGAAGTCAAATGCCATGACTCCATCCCCCTTTATGTAAGGTGTCTCCTTGCGGGAAGTTGGAGCATCGCACGTGGCGATTATATGAGTCCCAGTCGTCATGGTGGTGACAACCCCTCGCCTAACCGCGGGCATAATAGTTCTTTGAAACGCTTCAGCAATTGAATGATTTTAAGTCTTTATGCGCTCTTTATATTGCCTAGCGGCCAAGTAGTTTTTTTTGGGACATGTCCCAAAATCTACCGCATAGGGTACGCGTGCAAGGGTATCATCTTTCACCGAAAATAGTTTCTAGTGTTAGGGGTTTTCGGTGGAAGATACCGATTTCCATGAGCTTGGGCGTCAGCTCTTAACTGAGTTTGGCAGCATGCATCAGCGCATTTCGCGCTTTGCGGACAAAGCTCTCGGCGGCGAGATGGCTGTCATGCGCGCTCTCATGCTCGCTGGCGGTTCGCTCACGCCAAGCGAACTCGCTGATCGCGCCTGGGTCTCGAGCGCCCGCATCGCCAACATCCTGCGCGCCCTCGAAACCAAGGGCTGGGTCGAGCGCGAGCACTCAAAGACCGACCGTCGTCGCGTACACGTCACGGTGACCGACAAAGGCCGACAAGATCTCGAAATCAAACGTCGGGAATTCGAGAAACGCACCGCGGCCTTCCTCGAGCAGCTCGGCGAAACAGATACCCAAGAGATGGTGCGCCTCCTAAGGCGTGCCAACGAAATTATCGATCGCAATCAAGAAAGGAGAGATGCCGAGTGAGGATTCTCAAGCTCTTTAAAAAGCATATCCTGGCGCTACTCACGGCTATCGTGCTTATCGTAATCAGCTGCAATGCCGACCTGGCGCTACCTACCTATATGAGCGACATCGTCGACGTGGGTGTGCAGCAAGGCGGCATCGCCTCGCCCGTACCTGACACCATTCGCGCCGAATCGCTCGACGACCTTGAGCTCTTTATGAGCGCCAAGGACGCCAAGACGGTAGAAGCTGCGTTTGGCAAGGCAGACAAAAACGGCATTCGCACGTACAAGGGAACAGAGGATGAGCGCGCCGACGGCAGCAAGCTCGCCGATATCATGAGCCTGCCCGAGACCGTCGTCCTTTCGCTCAACCAGGGCATCGACGCTGGCTCCATGGGCGACATGATGGGCACGTCCAACGAACAAGACAACAGCACCGCCCAGGCCATGCCCTCCCCCGAGCAGATGGCGGCGATGACGCCCGAGCAGCTCGCCGAGATGCAGCAGAAGGCCGCAGCGGCGCAGAACATGCAAAAGCAGATCGACGCCGACGGCGGCAAGATCACCATGAAGAGCCTGCGCCTGGGTGTCGAGGGCGGTCTGGTAGACCAAAGCAAGCTCGTCGAGGGCGCCAACCAAATGGCGGACAAAATGGGCTCCATGTCGGGCTCCATCGTGACCCAGCGCGCCGTGAGCTATGTACAGGACGAGTACAAGGCGCAGGGCATCGACCCCGCTGACGTGCAGAACGCCTACCTGAGCCGCATGGCGACCACGATGTTTGGGCTGTGTCTGGTGTCGCTCATCGCCACCATCCTGACCGGTGCCGTGGCTTCGCGCACCGCCTGCTCCATCGCCCGCGACCTGCGCCGCGAGACCTTCAACAAGGTTATGCACTTCTCGCCGGCCGAGGTGGGCAAATTTAGCCAGGCCTCGCTCATTACCCGCTGCACCAACGACATTCAGCAGATCCAGATGGCCGCAACCCTGTTTATCCGCATGTGCCTGATGGCCCCCGTCATGGGCATCGTCGCCGTCATGCGCGTCCTGGCCAACCACACCGGCCTGGAGTGGACCATCGCTGTGGCCATTATCGCGGTTTCGGCCGTTGTCGGCGTGCTCATGGGTCTCACCATGCCCAAGTTCAAAAAGATGCAAAGCTTTGTTGACCGCGTGAACCTTACCGCCCGCGAGCTGCTCGACGGCCTTATGCCCATCCGCTCGTTCAACCGCGAGGAGCATGAGCTCGAGCGTTTTGACAAGGCTTCGCTCGACCTAATGACCACGCAGCTCTACACCAACCGAGCCATGAGCTTTATGATGCCGCTCATGATGCTCGTCATGAACTGTATCACCGTGCTTATCGTCTGGTTTGGCGCGCAGGGCGTGTCCGACGGCGTGATGCAGGTCGGCAACATGATGGCGTTTATCTCCTACACTATGCAGATCGTCATGGCGTTTATGATCCTCACCATGGTCTCGGTTATCCTGCCCCGTGCCGAGGTCGCAGCCGAGCGCGTGGAAGAGGTCATCACCTGCCCCACGAGCATCAACGACCCCGCCTCGCCCAAACTGCCCGCGGCCAGCGCACCACGCGGTGAGCTCACCTTCCGCGACGTGAGCTTCCAGTATCCCGATGCCCGCGCCGACGTCATTAGCGGCGTAAACTTCACCACGCACGCCGGCCAGATGCTCGGCATCATTGGTTCCACGGGCTCGGGCAAGTCCACGCTTGTACAGTTGATTCCGCGCCTGTACGACGTCACGGGCGGCAGCATTTCGCTCGACGGCATCGACGTGCGCGACATGACCCTTTCCGAGCTTCGCCGCCGCATTGGTTACATCCCGCAGCAGGGTCGCCTGTTCTCGGGCACCGTCGAGAGCAACCTCAAGTTTGCCGGCGACATGGTGGGCGATGACGACATGCACCAGGCCGCACGCATCGCCCAGGCCGAGGACTTTATCGCCGAGCGCGAGGGCGGCTACGACTCCCCCATCAGCCAGGGCGGCTCCAACGTCTCGGGCGGCCAGCGCCAGCGTTTGGCCATCGCCCGCGCCCTGGCCAAAAAGCCTGAGATCGTGGTGTTCGACGACTCGTTTAGCGCCCTCGACTACAAAACCGACGCGCGCCTGCGCGAGGAGCTGGCCAAAAACGTCACTGACGCTGCGCTCGTGGTCGTGGCCCAGCGCATCGCGACCATCATGCACGCCGACCAGATCATCGTGCTCGACGACGGCCACGTGGTGGGCACCGGTACGCACGAGGAGCTGCTGCGCAGCTGCCCGGCGTACCTGGAGATCGCACAGTCGCAGCTTTCCGCCGAGGAGCTGGGGCTTACCCAAGAAGAAATTGCAGCCGTCATGGAAGGAGGCGAGCACTAATGGCCGACGAGACCAAGACTCAGATTCCCAAGCCCACCCGCCGGCGCGGTCCCATGGGCCGCATGGGTGGCATGGGCCGCGGCGAAAAGGCCAAGGACTTTAAGGGCACCATGAGGCAGCTACTCGGCTATATCGGTCAGCACAAGATTGCCGTGTTTGCCGCCGTCGCCTTTGCCGTGTGCTCGGTCATCTTTAACATTGTGGGACCCAAGGTGCTCGGCCAGGTTACGACCAAACTGTTCGAAGGCCTGGTCTCCAAGGTCAACGGTACCGGCGATGTCGACTTTGCCTGGATCGCCAAGACGCTCGGCTTTTTGCTCTGCCTGTATCTGGCAAGCTCTGCCTGCAGCCTGATCCAAGGCTGGCTCATGACCGGCGTCACACAAAAGATCTGCTATCGCATGCGCAAGGAGATTGCCGCCAAGATTGCCGTCGTGCCGATGAGCTACTTCAACGGCCACAGCAAGGGCGACGTGCTCAGCCGCATCACTAACGATGTCGATACGCTCGGCCAGTCGCTCAACCAGAGCGTGACGCAGCTCATCACGTCGGTGACGCAGATTATCGGCGTGCTCGTCATGATGCTGTCGATCAGCCTGCCGCTCACCGGCGTTACCGTGCTCACGCTGCCGGCAGCCGCGATTATCCTGACCGTGATGATTCACTTCTCGCAGCCGTACTTCCGCGAGCAACAGCAAGTCCTGGGCGCCGTCAACGGCATTATCGAGGAGGACTTTGCCGGCCAGAACGTTATTCAGGTGTTCGACCGCGCCGAGGCCTCAATCGAGGAGTTCGACCGTCAAAACGACCGTCTCTTTATTAGTGGCTGGCGCTCGCAGTTCCTATCGGGCCTGATGATGCCGCTTATGAGCTTGGTGGGCAACATGGGCTACGTGGGCGTTGTCGTGGTGGGCGCACAGCTCGCGCTGACCGGCAATGCCACGCCCGGCGACATCCAGAGCTTTATCCAGTACGTGCGCAACTTTACGCAACCCGTGCAGCAGCTGGGCAACGTGAGCAACACGATGCAGTCGATGGCCGCTGCCACCGAGCGCGTCTTTGAGTTCCTCGCCGCGCCCGAGGAGGAGCAGAAGGCCGACGCCCAGATTCCCGAGAAGCGCCCCGGCCACGTTGAGTTCGACCACGTCAAGTTTGGCTACACGCCCGACAAGACCATCATCCACGACTTTAGCTGCGAGGCGCAGCCCGGTCAGACCATCGCCATCGTCGGCCCCACCGGCGCCGGCAAGACCACGCTCATTAAGCTGCTGCAGCGTTTCTACGACGTGGACGGCGGTTCGCTGCGCGTCGAGGGCGTCGACGTGCGCGACTGGGACCGCGCGGCACTGCGCGGCGAGTTTGCCATGGTGCTGCAGGATACCTGGCTGTTTAACGGCACCATCCGCGAGAACATCCGCTACGGACGTCCCGATGCGACTGACGCCGAGGTCGAGGCCGCCGCGCGCGCCGCACGCTGCGACCACTTTATCCATACGCTCGCCGGCGGCTACGACTTTATGATCAATGAGGAGGGCACCAACCTCTCACAGGGCCAGCGCCAACTCGTGACCATCGCCCGCGCCATTTTGGCCGACCGTCCGGCGCTGATTTTGGACGAGGCGACTTCCAACGTCGATACCCGTACCGAGGAGCTTATTCAGCGCGCCATGGATGCGCTGATGCAGGGCCGCACGAGCTTTGTCATCGCGCATCGCCTGTCCACGATCCGCAACGCCGACGTGATCTTGGTGATTCGCGACGGCGACATCGTCGAGAAGGGCACGCACGACGAGCTGCTCGCCCAAGGCGGCTTCTACGCCGACCTGTACAATTCGCAGTTCGACGAAGCGGCGTAAATTCTGCCGCAGGGAACGAATAACGCCCGAGAACGGGGGCGCAGGACAGCCTGCGCCCCCGTTTTTTGTTCTGCGGCCCTCGAACCGCCTCCCCTGGGACCTGATTGACGCCCTCCCTCAAGGCCCCGTGGACAAAAAATGGCAAATATGAGTACTGTCACCTTTTTAGTAACAGCCAAAACTGCCCCAAACGACCTCATTGCGGCCTAGATATGCCTTCAAATTGATCAAAATGCCCGGTAGCATGCTTCTGTGTGCCA
>CAUBVH010000026.1 GCA_958439425.1 uncultured Collinsella sp. | reverse complement strand
GGCGGCTGATCCGGTCTCACCGGGCCGCGCGGCAAGGAGATATATTGCCAGACCGCGAAGCCCTGTGGGTCGTCAATTCCACTCTTCACAAGTCCTACACAACATATCGCTTTCTATAGGTAATAGAAAGACTGGTGCGGATCTTCCGCACATATCAGATGATGACCCTTTGGTTTAGAAATATATAGAGATCGGTCACCTGTAAGTGTCTATCTACCCGCGCTTTTTGCAATGTAAACCGCGCTTCAGATAAAAAGAGGGAGCGCCGCGCACAACGCGACACTCCCCTAGCGATTCAAGAGAATCTATTAGGCCTCGAGAGCCTTCTTGGCAATGGCAGCCAGCTCGTTGAAGGACTCGATGTCCTCGTAAGCCATCTGAGCCAGGACCTTGCGGTCGAGCTCGATGCCGGCAACCTTCAGGCCGTGCATGAACTGAGAGTAAGAGATGTCGTTCAGGCGAGCAGCAGCGTTGATACGGGTGATCCAGAGAGAACGGATCTCGCGCTTCTTGTTGCGGCGATCACGATACTGATACTGCAGGGAGTGCTGGACCTGCTCTTTAGCATGCTTGTAAGTACGCGAAGCGGCACCGTAGTAACCCTTCGCACGGTGCATAACGGTACGGCGCTTCTTCTTGGCGGCAACAGCGCGCTTAATACGTGCCATGTTCTATCAACTCCTAGACGGTAAAACGAAAAACGGGAACGCGAACTTAGGCGAGACGCGACTTGATGACCTTGCGGTCGGCAGCGGCGATCTCGGTCTCCTGACGGAAGCCACGCTTACGCTTGGTGGACTTCTTGCTCAGGATGTGGCTCTTGAAAGCCTTGGCGCGCATAAGCTTGCCGGTACCAGTCTTGCGGAAACGCTTCTTGGTGCCGCTGTGGGACTTCATCTTAGGCATGAAATACTCCTTAATCGGTTACAGAACACTAGTTACTTGCTATCGCTTGCCGCTTTATCCTCATCGAAGGCGCCCTTAATCGGGGCGAGCAGCATAAGCATGTTACGGCCTTCCATCTTAGGCTTGGACTCGACCGTAGCGTAAGGCTTGAGATCCTCGGCGAGACGCTCGAGAACGTTAAGGCCCTGCTCCGGGTGAGCCATCTCACGGCCGCGGAACATGATGGTGATCTTAACGCGTGCGCCCTTCTTGAGGAAACGCAGAACGTGGCCCTTCTTGGTCTCGTAGTCGCCAACGTCGATCTTGGGTCGGAACTTCATTTCCTTGACCTCGACCTTGGACTGGTTCTTACGAGCAGCCTTGGCCTTCATGGCCTGCTGGTACTTGAACTTACCGTAGTCCATGACCTTGCAGACCGGCGGCTCCGCGTTGGGAGCGATCTCGACCAGGTCGAGACCCTGATCGTCGGCGACGCGCTGGGCATCGCGGATGGCGAACAGGCCGAGCTGAGAGCCATCGACGCCAATCAAACGACACGAAGATGCAGTGATCTCGTCGTTGATGCGGGTGTCATCAGACTTAGCTATTTTCCCTACCTCCATTCATAAAAAAATAACCCGGCGCTTCTCAGCAACCAGGTCGTACACATAGACTTCCTCGATTTGAGGAAGGGAATCTAAGTTGTATGACCAGTCAGCTGCTCATTGGCGCCAAAAGGTGGGAACCCTCAGGTTCCTCTTTAGGGCATTGCGGGAACAACGCCTTGCGAATAATAACACGTACAGCGCGTTATCACATTACGTACACGAAAAAGGGACCTTGACCCCCTTGAACGCTCGCTTGCATGTATGGTGCTCGAGGCGAGACTCGAAGGGCCTTCGCTTCGCGAAGCCCCGGGCTTCGGGCGCGTGGCGCCCTCGCCACGCTCCGCTACAAACAGGCCACAGGCCTGTTTGCTTAACGCTTCGCGCGCTCACGCGAGTTCGGCACGAAAAAGGGGGCCGCAACCCCCTTGAACGCTCACTTGCATGTATGGTGCCCGAGGCGAGACTCGAACTCGCACGTTGTTGCCAACGGTGGATTTTGAGTCCACTGCGTCTGCCAATTCCGCCACTCGGGCACGCAATGCGTGAGTTAGTTTATCACAGCTTTCTACCGATTAGTCCGAAAATGGAACTTCGAGCATTTCGATGAGTTCGACCGTGCGGAGCATCTCGCGCCGACGGCATCCGCGACCGTCGACCGAAGCCTCACCCATCTGGTTATCGTAAGGGTCCTCGCGCATGCCGTCGAAAGAGGGCTCAAACTCTGCCTGGAATCGATTGTTGGCCACCATACGCCACGGGTCGAGATTGCCAAAGTAGTGACGGCGGCGCCACTCCTCCCCCATCCTGCGAGCAGAAGATCCAAATGACACGTCGGCGTTGAGCCATCCGGTCTGCGGCGTATAGAACTCTGCCCAGTCGTGCGACCCCACCGAATCGGGCGCAACATACAGGCCGCTCTGCCAACGGGCAGGCACGCCCGCGATACGGCACATGGTGATAAACGTGAGCGCCATAACGCCGCAATCGCCGCGGAGCGAATGCGCGCAGTCATCGGCAATAGATCCCAAAAGCAAGTACGGCGGCTGATAGCGATAGTCGATGTACTGCGTCAGGTAATCATAGATAGCACGGGCGCGATCGAGCGGATCCTCGAGCCCGTCAATGACACGGGCTGTCAGCTGCTGTAGATACGGCGTGAATGCAATGTGCGGACGGTCCTCGGAGGTGTCCACGGGCAGTGGCGCGTCCATGCAAGGATGCACCGGAAGCGCACCCCCATAGACATCACGATAAGCGGCATCAATTTGATAGCGATAGGTCACCGAGAATGAGCGCTCACTCGAAGAAGACCACGAGGCGGTACGCGCCGAAGCATTCGCGGGGGCAACAGCACCCTCCGGCGTCATATCGAGAACCTCGATATGAGACTGTTGACGACAGGCGGCGGCAACGGGTAGCCACGCGCGAACGGTCTCCCCTTCCAGAGCGCCGGGGACAGACACGGACGCTTTAAGCGTAATGACGCGAGCCAATCCGTTTTGTGACTCCATCTCCTTGAGCATCTCGTTGCGCAGTGCTATTCCGTCCGTAGAATCGGGCCGCATGCCGGGAACCTCTTTGGGATATACGCGAAGCGAATCGAGGAAGTTGTCGAGAACGAACAGTTCGCCATCGATAAAGCGCCAGTCAATACGCTTACGGTCAATCAGGTCGTCAAACTGCTCCTCGGTAAACTCAGGCCACTCCTCGCGAATCATCGCAATAGCTCGATCGCGCGACACCGAAAAATGAAGCGGCGTCTCAAGCATGCGATACCGCTCGGCACGAACGCAGGCTGCCAGCGAAGGCTCAGGATTCTGCCTCAAAAGACGATCACAAGCCGCAACAGCCTGCGTCAAATATCCGGCATCCTTGAGTCGAAGAATCTCGGGCGGCAGTCCTATATCGAGATGACGAAAGTCATCACAGCAAACATCAATAGAGCAACCAACAGGACCCTCGTCAATAACCTTCCCATCCGAAGGCAGCACATTAATAACAGCCATACCAAACTCCAAGTCATTAGAACCCTTGAAGCACATTGTAGCGAGATAAAAAGAAAGCCCCAATAAAGGAGCTCTCAACACCGATAAACGGTACCTCTAAAAATGAATTCAGCCCAGTAACCCTGTAGCGAGTTAACAAAGGAGGCCCCGTTTCCCCGGAGCTGATTCCGTCGCGCGACTTCTGGCGAAGCCAGGTGAGCGCGAGGGAAACAGCGTAGGGGAAACGGGGCCTCCGGCGGGAAGTTAAACCGCTACTTACGCCTTGTTGACGGAGCCAAACTCCTCCATGAGCTCCTTGGTGCGGGCAACGATGTTGTCGCGACCAGGCTTGAGGAGCTTGCGGGGGTCGAAGCCCTTGCCCTGCTGATCCTTGCCAGCCTCGATGTACTCGCGGACGCCCTTGGCGAAGACGAGCTGCAGGTCGGTGTTGACGTTGATCTTGGAGATGCCCAGGGAGATGGCCTTCTTGATCTGATCCTCGGGGATGCCGGTACCACCGTGCAGAACGAGGGGCAGGTCACCGGTCTGAGCCTTGATCTCGCCCAGACGCTCGAAGGAAAGGCCAGCCCAGTCGGCGGGATACACGCCGTGGATGTTGCCGATGCCGCAGGCGAGGAAGTCGACGCCCAGGTCAGCGATCTGCTTGCACTCAGCAGGATCAGCGAGCTCGCCGCTGGAGGTCACGCCGTCCTCGGTGCCGCCGATGCCGCCGACCTCGGCCTCGATGGACATGCCCTTGGAGTGGGCAAGCTCAACGAGCTCCTTGGTGCGGTCGAGGTTAAGCTGGAAGGTCTCCTCGTGAGAGCCGTCATACATGATGGACGTGAAGCCGGCCTCGATGCACTTGAAGCAGTCCTCGTAAGAACCGTGATCGAGGTGAAGGGCGACGGGAACGGTAACGCCCGTGGCCTCGACGGCAGCCTTGACCATGTCGGCGCAGACCTTGAAACCGCCCATCCACTTAGCGGCACCAGCGGTGCACTGAAGGATCAGCGGAGACTTGGCCTCCTCGGCGGCCTGGAGAATAGCCAGGGTCCACTCGAGGTTGTTGGTGTTGAAGGCACCGAGACCGTACTTGCCGGCCTCGGCCTTCTTGAGCATGTCTGCTGCGTTGACGAGCATAAAAGAAACCTCCTGTAAGGTTGCTCCGATAACGCCTGAGATTTTACCACGGCGCACCCGGGCATAAACGTTCGTTTGTTCACGAATATCGTCCAAACAGACTTTTTTGACCGTTTGCCCTACGGAATCAACCCGTTGGGGAAAAATAGCTTGACGTTTGGACGCTTCTCGTGCTTCAAAAGCCGACTATTAAGCTACATCTGCATGAAAGGGTTCTGCATGAGCTCGCGTGCCATGGTGGTCGAATCGCCATGGCCCGTTAAGCAAACGGTATCGGGCGGGAGAAGCCGGGCGAGCTTGGAGAGCGAGCGCAGAATCGCCGCCTCGTCTCCTCCAGAAAGATCGGTGCGGCCATGCCCACCCGGGAATAGCGTGTCGCCCACAAAGGCAATGTTCCCCTGCTCAGTGGCGGCGAACAGAACGATGCCGCCCGGTGTGTGCCCGGGCACCTCAATTACCTGCAGGCAAATGTCGCCCAGCTCAATGGTGTCGCCCTCGGCAAGCAGCCGCGTCGGCTCACCTGGATCGGGCGTCTCGATGCCCCACATCGCTCGCTGCTCCTCGATATTCGCATGCGGCACTGCTGCGTCCTTGCCACACAGCTCGTACAGGGCGTCGGCGGGAACGGCGGCCCGAACTCCAGCGACACCGCCAACATGGTCGGCGTGACCGTGCGTGCAAACGGCGCCGAGCACCTGCACATCCGGGTGTTCGGCTCGAATATGCTCCACCAAGCGCTCGCCTTCCCATGCGGGGTCGATAATCACGCACTCATTGTCCGAAATGACAGCATAGCTATTGGTCTGAATGGGACCGTTTACGAGCGTCTCAATCTCGACCGATCCCTTGGGAGTTAAATCCGAGGACACAGCACTCATGCCCCTCTCCTCTCTATAGAACTCGAGGCATCAAACGATGCCTCGAGTGTAGCGAATATCGATAATGTGGCACGTTCGTCGCGACTAAACGCGGCGCTTAAGCTGGGCTCCACCCTCGCCGGGCATCAAGCGACGCGCGTCGTAGACCGAGTCAACGCTGCTGATAGAGGCCAGCAGCGGATCCAGACCACTCGCGTCCGAGATCTCGACCATAAAGCGCAGGGTTGCAATACCCTCGCGGTTGGTCGACGTGGCGGCAGAAAGGATATTGCCACCCGCATCGCCAATGGCAATGGTGACATCCTTGAGCAGGCCCATGCGGTCCAGGCACTCGACCACGATCTCGACCTGGAAGAGGGTGTCGGCAGCGCCGTCCCATTCCACATCGATCATGCGCTCGGGATGCTCCATAAGACCCTTGACGTTGGGGCAGTTGGCGCGATGCACCGAAACGCCACGACCGCGCGTGATGAAGCCGACGATGTCGTCGCCCGTCACGGGGTTGCAGCAATGGGCCAGACGGACCAGCAGGCCGCTGTTGCTCTCGCCCTTGACGATAATGCCGTTGCTGGCGCTCTTGCCGCGCTTTTGCGGCTTGCGGTTGGAGCCGCGGGCAGGCTGCTTGACGACCTCGGCAATGGCTTCGGCCTTGGTGAGCTGTTCCTCGGGTTTGGGGTCCAAGATTTGCTCGACCTTATTGCCAACGGCACGTGGGGCGACTTTGCCCGCACCAACGGCGGCAAACAGGTCCTCGAGCTGCTTATAGTTAAACTGCTCCGCCACGGCGTTGAGCGCACGCGTGGATCGCGGCGTAGAGATGCCATATCCGCGCTTGCGCAGGTCCTTAGCCAGTATATCGCGGCCGGCGGCAGCGTCGTCGTCCTTGGTCGCGGCGGCGAAGTAACGGCGGATCTTTGACTTGGCGGAAGGCGTCTTAACGATCTTGAGCCAATCACGCGACGGCTTGGAACTCTTGTTGGTCAGAATCTCGACACGGTCGCCCGTCTTAATCTCGTGCGTGAGCGGGGCCACCGCACCGTTGATCTTAGCGCCGACGCAGTGGTTGCCCACCTCGGTGTGAACGGCATAGGCAAAGTCGAGCGGCGTGGAGCCGGCACGAAGCGCCATGACCTCGCCCTTGGGCGTAAAGACGAAGATCTCCTGATCGAACAGATCGACCTTCAGCGAATGCAGGTATTCCTTGGCGTCGGTGATCTCATCAGACGCAGCCCAATCGAGCGAATGTTTGAGCCAGTTAATCTGGTCGTCCAAGCGCTGGGCATCATTGGTCTTAGACGCAGACGATCCGCCCGACTTCTTATAGAGCCAGTGGGCGGCAATACCGTACTCGGCCTGCTCGTGCATCTCGTAGGTACGAATCTGAATCTCGAGCGGACGAGCCGTGGGGCCGATAACCGTCGTGTGGAGCGACTGGTAGTTATTGACCTTGGGCATGGCGATATAGTCTTTAAAGCGCCCGGGCATGGGGTGCCACAGCGTATGCACCGCACCGAGCGTGGAGTAGCAATCGCGCACCGAATGCGTGATGACGCGCAGTGCCACCAGGTCGTAGATCTCGGAAAATTCCTTGCCCTTGCGCTTCATCTTTTGGTAGATGGACCAATAGTGCTTGGAACGGCCGTTGATCTGGAAGTCCTCCAGGCCAATGCGGTTGAGCTCGTCGGTGAGTGTCTTGATGGTCTCGGCCAGATAGCGCTCACGGACCTCGCGCGACTCCGCCACCATGCGTGCGATGCGCTGGTAGGCGTCGGGTTCAAGGTAGAAGAAGGACAGGTCCTCGAGTTCCCATTTAATGGAGCTCATGCCCAGACGGTCGGCCAGGGGCGCATACACGTCCATGGTCTCGCGGGCCTTAAACAGGCGACGGTCCTCACGCAGGGCCGCAAGGGTGCGCATGTTGTGCAGACGGTCGGCAAGCTTAACGATGATGACGCGGATGTCCTTGGACATGGCGAGGAACATCTTTCGCAGCGTGAGCGCCTGTTTCTCGTCCATGCTGTCGACTTCGATGTTGGTGAGCTTGGTCACGCCATCGACGAGCTCGGCCACCGTATCGCCAAACAGGCCGGAAACATCGGCAAGCGAGGTCTCGGTATCCTCGACGGTATCGTGCAGCAGCGCGGCGCACACCACATCGCAGTCCATCTTGAGATCGGCCAAAATGATGGCCACCTCGACGGGATGGTTGATGTACATCTCACCCGAGCGGCGCTTTTGGTTGCAGTGCTTCTCGGCAGCAAAGCAATAGGCCTGCTCCACCTTAGAAAAGTCGTCCTCATTCATATATTTGAGGCACAGGCGCTCCAGCTTGTCGTAGCTGTCCGCCATAATCTCGGGCGGCAGCTCATCGGCATGCTTATAGTGCTCCATCTCCGAGAACGGCTGGAGGGCGGAATCATGGGCGGTACGGGCTGCGGCATCCATCGAGGTCCCCTTCCCCTAGGCCCGCGGTACGATCGGGCGGTTAACTTTGGCTAGCATATCAGAAGCGCACGAATCGAGCGCCCAACTCCGGAAAGCCGAGAACTCCATGCGCGAACGCAAGCCCTCCAAATAGCGAATTGACCTGCTCAATTGCACACGGCCGGGGTTTTCGGCCATCGCGATGCGACGGGTGTCGTCAAACCCCGAAACGCGACAGAAGCCAAGCTCTTCGAAGATTCCCAGGCCACTTTCCACCGAGCGCTCGTCGACCGGCGTGCGAGCATCGATGGCAAGGCACATCTGCGCGATGTCGATATCGCTCGCGCTAAAGGAATCGTCCCCGGTCTTGCCGCGGTTGGAGCGCCACATGGTTTGCAGCGCGCGATAGAGCGTGACGAGCTCGTCGCGCTCAGGCGCATAGCAGTCGAGTAGGCGCTCGTTAATGCGGGCGTCGCGCGACGAATAGAGCAGGTGAATCACGGCGGGCTGTCCATCGCGACCGGCGCGGCCACTCATCTGGTTAAACTCAATCGCGCCAAACGGCATGTGATAGAGCACGACATGGCGAATATCGGGAAGGTTGACGCCCTCGCCAAAGGCAGAGGTCGAGACGATGCAGCTGAGGCATCCGTCACGAAACGCCTCCTCTACGCGATGACGGTCGGTGCGCGTAAGGCCCGCGTTGTAAAAGGCGATATGCGACGCGTAGTCGGGAACGCGTTTGCGCAGCGTCTTAGCAAGCGCCACGGACTGGTCGCGCGAGTTGACGTAGATGACGGTCTTCTCCCCCGTCGCGACGATGGACACCAGGCGGTTTTCGCGGCTCGCAAGATCGCGGTCGTCCTCGAGCCGCAAGTTCTCGCGCACGGTCTCGTCGACCACCGTACGGGTAATCGGCAGCACGCGGGCAAGCTCCGCCACGACCGGAGCCGTCGCGGTGGCCGTCGCCGCCATAACGACCGGATCGCCCAGGGCCTTGAGGATATCGGGCATGTCGAGGTATGCGCTTCGGTCGCCGCCCTTGGCAAGACCGGCATGGTGCGCCTCGTCAATAACGACAAATCCGATACGCCCCGAGCGCGCAAAGCGGTCGCGGTGAATAGACAGGAACTCAGGCGTCGTGAGCACGATGCCGGTGCGGCCCGAAGCCAGGCCGGCAAACACGTCATCGCGCGCTGCTTCCACGGTCTCGCCGGTCAGCACGCCGACGCCAATGCCGAGCGCAGCCATCGTCGATGAAAGATGATAGGCCTGGTCGGCAACGAGTGCGCGCAGCGGATAGACAAAGATGCTCGCACGCCCTCGAAGGACCGCCTCGCGCGCGGCGTGCACATGGAAGATGAGCGACTTACCACGTCCCGTCCCCATAACGGCCAAAACGCTCTGGTGGTCGGCGAGCGCGTCGAGTGCCTCGACCTGCGCGCGATGCGGCTGGTTCGAGCCGATAAAGCTATGGATAAGCGAGCGCGTGAGCTCGGTATAAGAAAGCTGGGCGAGCGTCTCGCGTTTACGCGACTCCAGGCGCAGGCCAGAATCCGCCGGTTGCACGCCGCGGCGAAGCTCGCATGCCGGATCGTCGATATTGGACGCCGCGGTATCGCGCACCAAGACATCTTTGATCATGAGCTTGGGCTTCACGCGTCCCTGCCAATGCTCGGCCACGGCCTCGAACACCAAATCGACAGCGCTGTCGCAATTGATGAGCTTATCGATCTGCGGCACGCGGAACATAATGGCCGGCACACTCGCGGCGCCATCGGTCGCCACGAAGCGCATGTGCTCGCCGGTTTTGCCCACCACGGCGCGATCGCACATTGTCACGCCCTCGGCCGCCAACAGCGGCACCTTGTTGCCCTGGCCAAACGGCTCAAGACGGGAGATCTGCTCGATGGTCTCGATATTCAGCTCGGAGAGGTCGACGGTGGCGGCAACCTCGTCGGTGTCCTCAAAGTCCTCGGCGGGAAGTTCGGACAGCACGGCGGAAAGACGACGACGGAACTCGTCGAGCTTGGACGCCTCGATGGTCACGCCCACCGCACCCGCATGCCCGCCGCGACGAATCAGCAGATCCGAGCAGCGCTCGACAGCGTCGAACAGGTTGACCTTACCCACCGAGCGACCCGAACCGCGAGCGATACCGTCTTCGATCGAGAAGAGCAGCGCCGGCACGTGATAACGGTTGGTCAGACGGCTCGCTACGATACCCTTGACGCCCTCGTGCCAGCCCTCGCCACCCACGACGATTGCGCGACCGCCATCATAAGTCTCCTCGACCTTTGCCATGGCGTCGCGTGTGAGCTCCGCCTCGATCTCGCGGCGCTGACGGTTGATTTCCTCGAGCTCGGCCGCCAGCGCGCTTGCCTCGATAGGATCGCGGGCAAGCAGCAGGTCGAGCGCCAGCTTGGGATCAGCCATGCGGCCGGCAGCGTTTAAGCGGGGGATGAGCGAAAACGACAGGCCATCGGCCGTAATGCTGGAGAGGTCGGCCTTGGCGAGCGCTGCCAGCGCGATGTAGCCGGGACGGGCTGTCACGCGCATCTGCTGGATGCCCTCGGCAACCAGTGCGCGGTTCTCGGGCGTCAACGGCATCATGTCAGACACGGTGCCCAGCGCCGCAACCTCGATCAGCGAACGCCAATACGACGGCTTGCCCAGACGCTCGCCCAGAACCTGCACCAGCTTGAGCGCCACGCCGGCACCGGCAAGCTCACGCGAAGGACCTTCGTCCTCGAGCTTGGGGTCGGTCAGGGGTACGCCCTGCGGCACCTGGTCGGACGGCTCGTGATGGTCCGTGACCACCAAATCGATCCCCAGGCTCTCCAGATAGGAAACCTCTTCCTTGGCGGCAATACCGTTATCGACGGTCACGATCAGCTGGGGGCGAGCGAGCTCGTTAACGCGGTCGAGCGCCGCTCGCGAAAGACCGTAGCCCTCGTCAAAGCGATGCGGAATAAACGGTGTGACATCGGCGCCAAACGTGCGCAGTGCCTCGGTCAACAGGCAGGTCGACGTAATACCGTCAACGTCAAAATCGCCAAAGACCGCGATGTGCTCATGGTTGCGAATAGCACGCTCGACGCGGTCGGCAACGACCGACATGCCCGGGATAATGAGTGGGTCGGCCCAGTCGCGATCGAGCGAAGGCGTCAAAAACAGCTGGCCTTCTTCGATGGATGTAATGCCGTGCGCGACCATAATGCGCGCCACCAGCCCGGGTATGCCCAGGCCAGCCGAAAGCTCCTTTTCGAGCTCGGGGTTTTGCTGAGCGACCGCCCAGCGATGCGTCGTCTTAAGCGATGACATAGGCACCCACCCCCGATAGGGGCAGGTCGCCGCGATACCTCTCACGGTTCATAGCAATGAGTCCTCTGTGTATGCCCGCTTCGGCAGGCAGATCTGTTGAACGGATTTATTATACCGTGCAGTACGGACGCGAAACGCCGCAGCACGCCGCGGTTTCGGTAAACGATGCCGGTAATAGCCTCGAAATATTCGAGTGTTTCTGACGCACGGACGCATGCGAGCGTCTAGCATATCCATTCAAAACGGATTCACGAGCAAAGGGAGTCACAAGAGCGTATGAGGCAGTGGGTTGGACTGGGCAAATTTCTCGCGGGGCACATGCAGGTCATCGTTCCGATTTGCGTGGCGCTCGGCGTGCTCTTTCCCCAGCAGATCGGCGTGCTCAAGCCCATCGTTCCCGCCCTGTTTGCCTTTATGACGTTTCAGGGTGCGCTCAGCAACACCTTCCACCAGGTAGCTGAGGTGTTCCGCCGTCCCCTGCATCTGATTTTGGCGTTAATTGTCTCGGCTGTGCTCATCCCCATCGCAGCGTATGCCATGGGCTCACTGTTCTTTGGTTCCAATCCCAACCTTGTCTGCGGCATCGTGCTCGAGTACAGCGTACCCGTGGCAGTCACTGCCTTTATGTGGATTAGCATGTTCGGCGGCAACGGCCCGCTCGCACTCACCATCATCCTGACGTCCTCGGTTATATCGCCCGTGACGATTCCGCTCACGCTCAAGCTCCTGCTGGGCGCCACCGTCGCAATCGATGTGCCGAGCATGATGCAGAACATGGCCTTTATGATTGCCATCCCCGCCGCGCTCGGCATCGTGATCAACGAGCTCACGCGCGGATGGGGGCACGAGAAACTCTCCCCCGCGCTTTCGCCCGCCTGCAAGTTCATGATGATGGGTGTCATCGCGTCCAACTCCACCGCCATGAGCGAGTACGTCCTGCACATGAACGCGGTGCGCTTGGAAGTCGCCCTCTTTATTTTGACCTTCGCCATCAGCGGCTTTGTCGTCGGTTTTCTGGTCGCTCGTGCGCTCCATCTGCCATATAGCGAGACGACTACCATGTGCTTTACCTGCGGCATGCGTAACATCTCTTCGGGCGCCGTCATCGCCACGCAGTACTTCCCGGGCGAAGTCGTGTTTCCCGTCATGTGCGGAACGCTGTTTCAGCAGGTGTTGGCCTCAATTATCGGGCATCTCTTTGAGCGCCTGACCGGCGAGGAGCGCGCCGCCCAGCGCAAGCGGGTCGAGGCTGGCCGCAGCGTAATGGCGAAATAGCCAGCCACAGGCGCGAGGCCGAGCCTTTGGCTATGCAAGCGCCTCCAGGCGTGCGCGCAGACGCTCAGCATCGATATCGAGCGTCGTCTCGGCATTGACCTGGGCCAAACGATAGCCCACAAAGTAGGGCGAAACCACCCAACGCGGCAGCGCCTTGGCAATGGTCCGACCGTCCAGGTGATAGAAGAACAGGTTGTACGACTCCGCGCGACCGCCATGGTGTTCGCGCAAAATGTAGCGCAGAACCACCTGAATCGCATCGGCAAACAGGTCTGCCTCGGCTTGGTCGTGGGCGTCGTCGCTGGCGGCGATTCCCTGTGGAGCCGAGACGTTGACCTCAAAGAATCCCATGATGGGCTCGGTTGAGATGTTGACCGCGATTCTCCCCTGTTGCCAGACATTGATGCCTTCGAAATTGGCAGAAGTCAGCGAAGTGTAGCCGTCTTCCTGCTCCAAACCCACAATCTGCATGTGCGGATGAACGAGACTACCGCCCGAGAGCGGACCCTTGTTCTTGTACATGAGCACGCTTCGATACTGCTGTGAATCGATCATCTGCTGCCAGCAACCCAGGGCAAACCGCATCACATGGTGGAGTTCATCCGGCTCATAGGTCACCAGGTCGGCATCGTGATCGGCCGACTCGATCAGCACGGTTTGACGGGTGGCGCGCAGGGTCTTGAACTTATTCTCGAGCCAAATGCAATCGCCATCACGGCGAATGATGTCGGTGAGCCCTTCTGTATCGCAAAAGGGGCACGCGGTGCCGGGGCGACGGTTGTCGTCGGGTTTGCCGCTCGCCTGCTGAACATCGAATACAAGTGCCACGGGCTACACCTCCAGCGGTACGATCCTTGTGCCATGGAGCTCGGACACGCCCAATGCCGCCGCGACCGCGTCACGATTTGCCGTAGTGATGCCGCCGCCAGGAAGGATGGTCAAACGATCGCCCGCATACTCGATTAAACGAGCCAGGTGGTCGAAGTTGTCCTCAATCGGCGTGCCGGCCGCGCCGCCATGCGTCAGGATGCGCGTAACGCCGCAGCCGGCAAGTGCATCAATCGCATCAAGCTGAGCCTCGGGCGAGAGCTGGTCAAATGCCATGTGAAAGGTGATGTCGATGAGCTCACGCTTGCATTCCTCGGTCGCGCAGCCCGTAGCCATCACGAGGGCGCCCAACGTAAGCTCGTCGAGCGCCCATCCGCCAGCGCAGGGCTTGCAGCAGCCAAAGACCAAGCCGTCAACGCCGGCGCTTACGGCAAGACCCAGATCCATCTCCATCATACGCAACTCGTCTTGGTTGTAATAAAAGTCGCCGCCACGCGGGCGAATCATGCACATCACGCGCGCGTCATGCTCGTGAGCGTAGTTGACCGTGGCGCTGATAACGCCGGCGGAAGGCGTGGTACCGCCAACGGCAAGGTTGTCGCACAGCTCAATTCGACTCGCACCGGCCTTAATGGCCGCCGGCAACCGCTCAAAGTTCTCGGCACAAAACTCGTACAGCATAGATAGACCCCCAAAGACAGCAGATGTTTTCCGACGGGCATTGTCGCACGCCCCCATGAAGTTGCGGTGGAATAGGGACTGTTTTGGCCTCTGGAGCCCGTATTCAGTCCCTATTTCACCGCAACTTAAAGGGGTGCCGACCGAAATGGTCAGCACCCCTTTTTGCTGTATAGAAGTAGTCGTTGGGGACGTTCTTAAACGACTATTCATTCAAGAACGTCCCCAACGACTATCCCGGGATCAGGCGCGCTTTGGTGCGGGAAGGTAGCTGCTCAGAAATGTGGTCGAATGAGAGTTGCATCAAAGGAGCACTGGTTGGTGTTTCGCGCGATGCGTCAACCGACACTCGTCGCTATACCGGGGACAGACAGACCGGACTCCCTATACGACAACTGTTGACATCATATACTATGTGTCATATAGTAGGTGTTACACAGTATACTACGAAAGGAGGTGTGCGGATGGAGGCACAGATGAAGCGCGGCTTCCTCGAGGCCTGCGTGCTCGCGGCCGTCTCGGGCGAGGAATCCTACGGCTATCAGATCGTGAAGGACGTGCCCGCGAGCATGGGGCTCACGGAGTCCACGCTCTATCCGTTGCTCAAGCGCCTGGAGAAGGCGGGGTGCATCACGGCGCGCTCCGCCGAGCACAACGGGCGGCTGCGAAGGTACTACCGCATCACGGACACCGGGCATGAGCGTATCGCCGAGTTCCTCGCCGAATGGCCATCCGTGCAGGAAATCTACCGTTACGTGAAGGGAGCGCACCATGACGCGCGATGAGTTCTTGAACCGGCTGGGCGAGCTTCTGGCCTGCCTGCCGGCAGATCAGGTAAAGGAAACGCAGGAGTTCTACGCGGAGGCCATCGCCGACCGTATGGAGGACGGCATGACGGAGGCCGAGGCTGTGGCCGCCATGGGCACGCTCGGTGAGGTCGCCGAGGCAACGCTCGACGAACTGCCCGCCGTGCCGCGCGCAATTGCGAGGACCAAGCGCAAGAGCACGGCGCTTCTATGGGCGCTCGCCATCGTGGGCTCTCCGGTATGGATTCCGCTGCTGCTCGCGTTCGTCGCCGTTGCCGCTACAGTCTACATCTGCATTTGGGTTCTTGCGCTCTGCGTGTGGATCGTGGCCGCGGCATTCGGGGGCGCGGGCGTGGTGGGGCTCCTGTTCACCGTGGACGGCATCATTATCGGGCATGTTCCGTACGTTTTAACCTCGATGGGAATGGGATTCGCTTCCATCGGTGTGGCGCTCCTCGCGGGAGCCGGTGCCTGGACGGCGTCCAAGCAGATCGCGCGCCTCTCTGCCCTTTGGGCGAAGAAAGCCGTTTCGCCCTTCTGGAAAGATCGAGGCAATAAGAGCCGCAGGGGCGCTGAAGCGGCGCCGCTTACGGCATAGGAAGGAGTGCAAACATGTCCAGCGTAAAAAAGATTTACCTTGCCGTAGCGGGTGGGCTTGTTGCCACGGGGCTCGTCCTGGCTGCTATCGGATTTGTGGCCTCCGGCTTTAACCTCGCTGTGTTCAACACACAGATCGACCTGCGCGATGACACCATCATTCTGGGTGGTGTTGAAATAGACGACCCGACAGGGCTTCCACTCATCGAGCAGCTTGCCGAGGTTGGCGAGATCCATATTGGATCTGCAACGGCTGGTTCGTCTTCTCCTCGCAAATGATCGAGCTCGTAGCAGCCATCCCCCTTCGGGCACACCACGACGGGCGTGAGCACGCCGCGCTCGGAGCCTTTTGACCTAGTCGCTGGGGACGTTCTTAAACGACTAGTCATTCAAGAACGTCCCCAGCGACTACCCCAAATGTCAGAACCAAAGCAACGCCGCAGGCAGAGGACGGACAGACACTATGACCCAATCCAGGGGCACGGAAACGACAGGAGCCCCCGCTCGT
>CAUBVH010000025.1 GCA_958439425.1 uncultured Collinsella sp. | reverse complement strand
CCAAGGACCAACTGCACGACTTCGACACGCTGGCTATTGTCAAAAACGCCTCCGCCGTACGCCGCGCACTGCCGTTTATGATCGACGGCGAGATCAAGGCCTTCGCGCTCAACGACGAGGTGCTGGCATACAACCGCACAGGCAAGGATGGCGAGGCCGCGACGGTTATCATCAACCGCAGCCTGCGCAATTCACACCGCGTGACGATTCCGGCGCTCGACGAATGTGCGAGCGATGTGATTAGCGGTCACGAGTGCGAGATTCACAATGGCACCGTCACGCTCGACCTGTATCCGCTGGGATCGTCGATCATCTATCACCACGCCGAGCAGCGTCTGCAGGAGCCGCTCGATCACGGTGCGGGCGTTGTGTGCCATATCACATCGGTGCCGACCGACGACGGTAAGCCCGGCACGATCGGCGCGCCCACGCGTCGTTTTATCGACCATATGGCCGCTATGGGCATGCGCTACTGGCAGGTCCTGCCTGTCAACCCGACGGACTTCTTTCGCTCCCCTTACGCCGGTCCTTCGGCCTTTGCAGGCAATATCGACCTGCTGCCCGAAAGCCACGAGGAGCTGGCGGCCGACTTTGAAACTTGGAAGGCCCGTGGCGGCGAGGATGCCGATCCGCTGTACACCGCGTTTAAACATCGCAATGCCGATTGGCTCGAGAAGTACTGCGTCTACATGGCCGTCAAGAAATACTTTGAGGGCGAGTCGCGCCACGATTGGCCGGCCGATGTCGCGCGCTACAACGAGCAACTGATTGACGACAAGCGTTTCCACGACGAGGCAGAGCTGCAGGCTTACATGCAGTACCGCTTTGACCTGGCCTGGTGCGAGCTCATGAACTATGCACACAAGAAGGGCATCGAGGTCATCGGCGATATTCCTATGTACGTGTCCGACGATTCGGCAGATGCGTGGAGCGAACCCGAGAACTTCTGGCTGTCCGATACCGGTAAGGCAATCGAGATCTCCGGTGCGCCGCCCGATAACTTTGCGCCCGAGGGCCAGGTGTGGGGCAACCCAACGTTCCGCTGGGACCACATGAAGCAGAACGGCTATAACTGGTGGATGGATCGTCTGCGTCGTGCGTTTTCGCTCTACGACCGCGTGCGCCTGGATCACTTTCTGGGCTTCCACAGCTACTTTAGCATTCCCGCGGGTAAGGCCTGCGCCGACGGGCGTTGGCTGGCAGGCCCGGGCAAGGACCTGTTCCAGACCGCCTATGACGAGCTGGGGCCGCTCAACTTTATCGCCGAGGACCTGGGCTATCTGACACCTGGCGTTCGTGCGATGGCCTCGACCTGCGGCTTCCCCGGCATGGACGTGCTGGAGTTTAGCGACTACGACGTTCGCTGCGGAATTCATCCCACACCGGGCAAGATCCTGTACACCTCGACGCACGACACCTCGACGCTTGCCGGCTGGTGCACGCGCTCCTTTGCGGGTGGCGACGAACCAAGCGGCATTGCATTGGCAAGCGAGCTCATGGGCAACGCCCTGACAAGCGACGCTCCCCTGGTGATGATGCCGCTGCAGGACGTGCTGGGGCTTGGCGACGACACGCGCATGAACGTACCGGGCGTGGCCACGGGCAACTGGACCTGGCAGGCTGACGAGGCCGACGTTGCGGCCGCTGAGGGCAAAACCGCACAGCTCCTGCGCAACACGCATAGATTCTGGGGCGAAGCGTGATAAAACGCCCGATATAGGGTACAGTTACAGACGTTTGAATTTTTGCGGGCAGAGCAATCTGCCCGCTTTGTGCTGAAAAGGAAGTATTATGGCGCGCTACGATTACAAGTGCTCGAGCTGCGGCAACGTGTTTGAGGTTGAGCATCCCATGTCCGAGACCCCCGAGGTCGTGTGCCCTAACTGCGGCGCTCCGGCCGCCAAGACGTTCTCGGCCAGCGGCATCAAGTTTGAGGGCAGCGGCTTCTACAACACCGACCAGCGCAGCGGCGGCTCCAGCACCAGCGCCACAAGCGGCTGCTGCGCCAACTGCCCGCATAACCACTAGAAACCAATCAGCCCCGCGACCAACACCAATCGCGGGGCTGATTCTTTAGCTGCCCAGGTTTCCTTATGAGTTGCGGTGAAATAAGGACTGCTTGGCGGGCAGAAGCCGCTATTCAATCCCTATTTCACCGCAACTTAGTCGTTACTTGTGGACCAGGCGGGCGCAGAAGTGGCCGTCGTAGGATTCGGCGTTTACCGGCACGCTTTGGAAGAGGCCTCGATCATTCTGGCGTACGGATACGAGCTTCTTGGCCTGATCGAACTCGGGGAGTTGCAGAATCTGCGCCTCGGAGAGCGGCTCCAGGCTAAAGTCCGCACCCTCGGGCGACGCCAAGAACGCATCCACAACCTGCGTGTTCTCCTCGTCGAAGACCGAGCACGTCGCATAGATGAGCTCGCCGCCGGCAGCCACGCGCGCAGCAGCCTCTTTGAGCATCGTAAGCTGCAGTTTGGGCAGCTCAACCGTCATATCTTTTTCGGTCAGGCGCCACGGAATCTCGGGATGACGGCGCATGGTTCCGGTGCCAGAGCACGGCGCATCGATAAAGACCGTGTCGAACTTAACCGGCTCGCCAAGCATGGCATCAAACGATGTGAGCACCTCATTAAGCTCGCAGGCATCACCCGAAACCGTGCGAACGCCCTGAATACCGGCCTTATGCAGACGAGCGAGATTCAGATCGCACTTGCGATCATGCAGATCGAGCGCCGTATGCTGACGCTCATAGCCCGCACGCTTGGCCTGACACATCATCACATAGGTCTTGGTGCCACGACCGGCACCAATCTCAAGGCAGCTACCAGGGCGCGTGGCAGCTGTGGCGATAAGCTGGGCGTTAAGGTCCGAGGCCACGGCAGCAGCGCGCTCAAATACGCCCGACGAAACGGTAACCTGGGCATCAACCGGGGCATGACAGCCCGGGAAGACAGGTGCGACGAGCTGCGAGATATACGGATCGGGATTAGTCGCAAAGGCGTTCTCATGCAGGGCCAGCGGCGCGGGGGCCAGATTGCCGGCAAAGTTCAGCGCGCCCTCGGGCGTATCGAACGAGGCCATAATTCGAGCGCACAGCCAGCGAGGAAGACCCATCAGGCGCGACAGACGAACCAAGCGTCGCTCAGACTCATCCACATCGGACGCAGTAGCAAAGTCCTCAACATTGTCCGCAACCTTATGCAGTACAGCATTGGCCAAGCCAGCGGCAGACTTAGCACCGCTGCGCACCAGCTCAACGCCCTGACTTACGGCAACGCGGCCCGGCGTATGCAGATAGAGCATCTCGAAGGCCGAGATGCGAAGCGCCATGCGCACACGCGGCGCGACCTTTTTGGGCTTATCCAAAAACTGATCGAGCAACTCATCCAAAATGCCCTGCGTGGCGGCAACACCGAGCGCCAAACGTGCGGCAAAAGCAGAATCGCGCTGGTCAATGGCCTTGGCAGAAGCACGGGAAGACAGAACGTCGCGCGCATACATACCACGACGATCGGCCTCCATCAACACATCGAGCGCAAGCTTGCGCGCGGGAGACAGCTTGCTCATGACAAAACACCCCACGAAAGATCGGCGCCCTGCAGGCCAGCAGCCCAGGCAGAAGCGGCCATAGCACGCTTGCCGTCGGGCTTAACCTCGAGCAACTCAACCGTGCCATCGGAAAGACCAAGGTAAACACGCTTAGCCTTGACGAGAACCTGACCCTCGCCAAGCGACACGTCAGCCGCCACAGCATCGAGCACGCGCACGGTCTTACCGGCAATCACGCAACGAGCGGGAGCAGTGTCGGACGAGGCAAGCACATGACGCACGCAATCAAGTGCCGCCATCTGAGGATCCAGACGCATCTCCTGCTTGGAAATTTTAGCGGCATGGGTGACAAGCGACTCATCCTGTTCAGTCCACACGGCGGTGCCATCGGCAAGGGAAGGAAGCGTATCGGCAAGCAGCTTGCCGCCAAGCTCACCAAGCTCCATGGTCAGCGCCTCAGCATGCTTACCGGCAACCGACGTGGAAGCCTGATCACAATAAGCACCAGTATCCACGCCATGCCCAATGCGCATAATGGAAACGCCAGCAACCTCATCACCAGCAAGAATGGCACGCTGAATGGGAGCAGCGCCACGCCAACGAGGCAGCAAGGAAGCATGAACATTCACAATACCGAGCGGCGCCATTTGCAGCACCTCATCAGGCAAAATGCAGCCATAAGCAGCCACACAGAAAATATCAGCCTGGGCAGCCTGGAGCGCCTCAACAACCTCAGGCGTCATACGATTTGCCTCAACAACCGGCAACCCCAGCTCAAGCGCCTTGGCCTTAACAGGAGAAGGCTCAAGCTTTTTACCACGACCACGAACAGCATCAGGACGAGTAACAACAAGCGAAATCTCATTCCCAGCCTCAACAAGCGAAGTCAACGAAGGCACAGCAAAATCAGGCGTACCCATAAACACAATACGCATATAAGTTTGTCTCCTCTCAATAACGAGCCGAGACGGCTACAAAAGAAGCGTTCCAGGTCGCAAGCGCACCCAGCCGCAAGAACAGTTCAACAAAGACAAATATACCCAAAAACAAAGAAAGAGCCGCATAAAAGCAGCCCTCCCAACAAAGCACCTATCAGCGAAGACGCCCTTCCCTGGCCCGACGGCACCCGGGCGAGTCAAGCAGCGTCAACGTAGTCCCCGGGGCGCCCGCCTATATCGTCCCGCGCGCAGTTTCGCAGCGCAGCGAGAATGTTTGAGCACGGGATGATATAGGCGGGCGCCCTGGGGGCGGACAAACCTACTCAGTCTCGCCCGGTCGAGCGCCGCGGGCCAGGGCGTCCTGGTACTCCTTGACGGCCTTGATCCTCTGCATCGGCTTCAGTCGCTCGAACATAGTATTGCCATGCAGGTGATCGATCTCGTGCTGCAGGCACACGCAGAAAAGGTCGCCTGAGGCCTCGTAGCGAATCAGGTTGGCATCCAGGTCGTACGCCTCGACGACGACATGGTCGGGACGCTCAATCTCGCAGCTAATGCCAGGGATGGACAGGCAGCCCTCGCTAAACGGCACCAGATGGTCACTCTGCTCCACGATCACGGGGTTGATGAGCACGTACGGGTCATAGTCGTTCTTGTCGGTGTAGTCGCAGTCGATGGTGACGAGCTGAATAAGCTCGCCGATCTGCGGAGCAGCCAGGCCGCAGCCGCCGTTCTCGAACATCATCTTCTTCATCTTCTCGGCAAGCGCCTCGATCGCCGGGGTGATCTCCTCGATGACGGCGCACTCCTGGCGCAGACGAGGGTCGGGCGACAGTACGATTCCGTTGGCTTCCATGGCCATCCTTTCGGGTTGTTACATCAAATCATAGGCGTCGACGTCAACGCTCACGCTCACGCCACGCACAGAGCCCACCTCTTTGAGACAGGCGTCGATATCATCAGAGACATGGTACCCCACGGGCGACTTCACAAGCAGATGGAAGCGGTAACGGTCCTTGGCTCTCTCGATTACACACGAAGCCGGGCCTAGCACCTGCGGCACGGCACTCCCCGCCCGCAAAAAATCGGGCGCGGCGGCATGCCAGCGGCGCTTAAGAAGCTTTGCAATGCGCCCAATGTAGTCCTGCGCGTCGTCTCGGTTCGCCGACCACACCAAAATGTTGACCAGGCGCACGAACGGCGGATACAGGGCGTCGCGGCGCTGGTCCAGATCGTAGTCGGTAAAGATTGAACGGTCGTGCTCGGCGACGGCGCGAATAACCGGGTCCTCGGGCAGATAGGTCTGGATGATGACCTCGCCGGGACGATCGCCGCGACCGGCACGGCCCGCGACCTGCTCCAGCAGATCGTAGGCGCGCTCCCCTGCGCGGAAGTCCGGCAGCTTGAGGGCGAAGTCGGCATTGACCACGCCCACGAGCGTGACCTCGGGAAAATCGAGACCCTTGGCGATCATTTGGGTGCCCAGCAACACGGCGCAATCGGCCGCATCGAACTGCTCGAGCAGCTTTTTGTGCGCATCCTTGCCGCGCGTGGAATCGGCATCCATGCGGATGATGGCGACGTCCTCGGGCAGCATCTGGTGCAGTGCGTCCTCGATCTGCTGCGTGCCCAGCCCCATTTTTGCCAGGTAGCGACTGCCACATTTGGGGCAACGACTCGTGTGCGCGGGATACGGCTGCACGCGCCAGGAGGATCCGCATGTGTGACATTGCAGCGTGTGCGTGCGCTCGTGATACGTAAGCGCTGTGGAGCAGTGGTTGCAGGTGGGAACGCAGCCGCACTCGCGACACATCAGGAACGGCGCAAAGCCACGGCGGTTATGCAGCAGCACGGCCTTCTCGTGACGCTCGACCACACGCTCCAAGCCCTCCATCAAGGGTTTTGAGAACATGGAGCGGCTGCCGTGTGAAAACTCGCGGCGCAAGTCGGCAATCCGAACCGTGGGAAGCACGGCGTGTCCCGGGCGCTCGCGCATCTCGGCACGTGTCCAGGTGGCACCGTTATACGTGCCACGGCGGCAGCGGTCGAGGGCCTCGGCAGAAGGCGTGGCCGACCCCAACACGAGCGGGCAGCGGTAGCGCCGCGCCATCTCGGCCGCCACCTCGCGCGCGTGGTAGCGCGGACTGGAGCCCTGCTTGTAACTAGTCTCGTGCTCCTCGTCGATGATGATGAGGCCCAAGTCGCTGAGCGGGCAAAAGAGCGCCGAGCGAGCGCCGACGACCACGCGGGCCGCACCGCTGGCAACCATATCCCACTGGTCCAGGCGCTCGCCGGCCGAAAGCCGCGAATGGAACACGGCGACCGTCTCGCCAAAGCGCGAGCGGAAGCGGCCGACGGTCTGGGCCGTCAGTGAGATCTCGGGTACCAGCACGCAGGCAGAGCGACCGGCTGCGAGTACGCGCTCGATGGCGGAGAGGTAGACCTCGGTTTTGCCGGAGCCGGTGACGCCGTCGACCAGCACCACGTCGCCATGAGCGTCAAGGCGGGCGCGCTCAATCTGCGCGAGTGCCTGTTGCTGGCCGTTGGTAAGGGAGACCGGGGCCTTGCCGCTTGCCGAGGACAGCGTGGTCTGCTCGCTGCAGCCACGCCACGCACGGCGCTCCTCAACCACCACGACGCCGCGCTTTTCGAGCGCCTTGATGGTCGCCGACATACTGTTATAGAGAAGGTTGAGGTCGCGCGTCGTGACAGGACCACACTGGAGCGCCTCGATGAGTTGGCGCTGGCGGACCGCGGTCTTGGGCGGCGTATAGTCGAAGCCCTCGGGCGTAAGCATGACCCAACGGTTTTGGATGGGCTTGACGGCGGGACGTTCAACCGTCCACACGCCGTCGTCGCCCTTGACCACGCGCGGGCTGCCACCCGGGGGCAAAAACAGGCGCAGGCACTCGGAAAGCGTCGCGACATACTCGCGGCTCATCCAGCGTGCGATACGGGCAGCTTCGGCGGTAAAGAGCGGTTTGCTGAGGATGGCCTCGATGGGCTTGATGCGCACGGGGTCGAGGGCGTTGTTGCCCGGCAGATCGCCCAAATCAGGCGCAATGTCAACGACATAGCCCGCGGCGGCACGGTTACCAAAGTGGACCAGGACCGTGGATCCGATCTGGACCTCGTTGGCAAGGGACTCGGGGATGCCGTAAGCAAACGGTTCCGACAGCGCACGGGTGGGGATGTCGAGGACCACGCTCGCGTAGGCGGCAGGGGGCTCGGGCGCAGGCTTAGACTGAGCCGAGGCAGCGGCAGGCTTGGGCTTCACCGGAGCTTCCTCCGGTTCCGGCGAACCAAACAGCGACAGTTGTTGAGCCATACACCACCTCTAACGAACGGACCTGAAAGGGGTGGGACAAAATAATCAGTAGAGTTTGTCCCATGGCCGATACGAGTGTCGAGCTTGTTGCGTCACTCGAACATGGGACAAACACTACTGATTATTTTGTCCCAGCAACCCACTCATCGGTACAGAAACAAGAGCCCCGCTCGGGGGAACGGGGCTCGGATACATGCGTTTACGCGTCTACTATAGCGCCATCGTGCGGGCGCGGTCGATGCGTGCCAGGCAGTCGTCGCGGCCGACGAGCGTCATGGTCTCGCCCAGCGGGGGGCTCACCATGTTGCCGCAGACGGCGACGCGCACAGCCTGGAACACCACGCGCTTCTTAAGGTCCATCTGCTCGGGCAGCGGCTCAAGCGCGGCGTCGATGGCCTCGGCAGTCCAATCGTCCACGCCCTCGAGCGCGGCCTTGGCGGCGTCCAGAATGGCGCCCATGCCTTCCTTGGCCAGACCCTTGTTAACGGATTTCTCGTCATACTCGAGCGTCTCGGCCGTAGCGAAGATGGGAGCGGCGACGGTCACGGCGTCGGCCGGCATCTTGGTGCGCGGCTTGACGATTGCGGCAAGCGCGTCGATCCAGTCTTCGCCGTACTCGACGTTGCCCTCGATGAGACCCGCCTCGTGCAGCTCGGGGACCATGATCTCGTCGGCAAACTGGGCATCGGACATGCCGTTGATGTACTCGGCGTTGACCCAGTCGAGTTTCTTTGGGTCAAAGGTCGCCGGGTTCTTGGAGATGCGGTCGAGCGAGAACTTGCTGGCCAGGACATCGCGCGGGATGATTGTGGTCTCGCCGTCGAGCGACCAGCCGAGCAGCGCCAGGTAGTTGACGAAGGCGTCGGACAGGTAACCGGCGTCGCGGTACTCCTCCACCGAGGTGGCGCCGTGGCGCTTGGAGAGCTTCTTGCCGTCGGCGCCCAGGATCATGGAGATGTGGGCGAACGTGGGCACGGGCGCGCCGAGGGCCTCGTAGACCATGACCTGACGCGGGGTGTTGGACAGGTGGTCGTCGCCGCGGATGACATGGGTGATCTTCATCATGGCGTCGTCGACGACGGTCGCGAAGTTGTACGTGGGCGTGCCATCGGAGCGGAAGATCACAAAGTCGTCGAGCTCCTTGGCGTCGAAGGTCACCTCGCCGTGGACGGCATCGTGGATGACGACGTCGCCGCGGTCCTCGGGCACCTTGATGCGTAGGACGTAGGACTCGCCGGCCTCGATGCGACGGCGGGCCTCCTCGGGATCAAGATCGCGGCAACGGCGCTGATAGCCCTGGAAGGGGTCCTTGCGCTCCTGCGCGGCCTTGCGATCGGCGTCGAGCTGCTCCTTGGTGCAGAAGCAGGGATAGGCCTTACCCTCGTCCCAAAGCTTCTGGGCAGCCTGCTTGTACAGGTCCAGGCGCTCGGTCTGTGCATAAGGGCCATAGTCGCCGCCCACCTCGGGGCCCTCGTCCCAGTCCAGGCCCAGCCAACGCATGGCGCGCAGAATGATCTGCGTGTTCTCGTCGGTGGAACGGGTGGGGTCGGTGTCGTCGATGCGCAGGATGAACGTGCCGCCGTTTGCACGGGCAAAAGCCCAGTTATAGATAGCGGTGCGGGCGCCGCCGATGTGCAGCTTACCCGTGGGTGAGGGTGCAAAGCGGACGCGAACGTCTGATGCCATGGATATCTCCTCGATTGCAGGATGGATGTCTAACCGCATCAGTATAAAGCAACAAAGCAACCTCCGCACAAAGGGCACCGACCCACTCATTGGGGACAGACTTAAATGACCACCCAATAAGCACCCGGCTGGTCATTTAAGTCTGTCCCCTACTCATTTAAGTCTGTCCCCAATGAGTAGGTGCGGAAAGGGTGTGAATATTCGATTAACGCGATATGATGTGCCCTTGCATAGAGAGCCCGGCGGAATGGTAACGGTCGCTGGGACACGTTTTTGAAAGGACAATCATGTCAGAAGAACTTCGTTCCATCCCACCACAACACGGGTCCTTTGTTTTTACGTCGGAGTCGGTGACCGAAGGTCATCCCGATAAGATCGCTGACCAGATCAGCGACGCCGTCCTCGACGCAATCCTCGCCAAAGAAATAGAGCTCCAGGAGCAGGGCTACATCGCCCCCAACGGCGTGCCTGCCAACGTTGAGAACGTCCGTTGCGCCTGCGAGACCCTCGTGACCACCGGCACTGTCATCGTCGCCGGCGAGATTCGCACCCAGGCCTACGTCGACGTACAGGAAATCGCCCGCGGTGTTATCCGCCGCATTGGCTACAACCGTGCCAAGTTCGGTTTTGACTGCGACACCTGCGGCGTTATGAGCCTCATCCACGAGCAGTCGCCCGATATCGCCCAGGGCGTTGACGAGTCCTTCGAGACCCAGACCGGCGCTACCACCGACCCGATCGAGCTGATCGGTGCCGGCGACCAGGGCATGATGTTCGGTTATGCCTCCAACGAGACCAAGACCCTCATGCCCATGCCGCACTACCTGGCAAGCCGCCTGGCCGAGCGCCTGGCAGCCGTGCGTCACGACGGCACCCTCGCCTATCTGCGTCCCGACGGCAAGACCCAGGTCACCGTGCGCTACGAGGACGGCAAGCCCGTCGAGGTCACGACGATCGTCATCTCCACGCAGCACGCCGCCGAGATCGAGGACATGGGCAAGATCAAGGCCGACCTCATCGAGCACGTTATCACCCCGGTCATGGCCGCCGAGAACATGCCGTGGGAAAACGCGGACATCTACGTGAACCCCACCGGTCGCTTTGTCGTGGGCGGCCCCATGGGCGACACGGGCCTCACCGGCCGCAAGATCATCGTCGACACCTACGGCGGCTACGGCCGTCACGGCGGTGGCGCCTTTAGCGGTAAGGACTGCACCAAGGTCGACCGCTCCGCCGCGTATGCCGCGCGCTGGGTCGCCAAGAACGTGGTCGCCGCCGGTCTGGCCGACCGCTGCGAAGTCGAGCTTGCCTACGCCATCGGCGTTTCCAAGCCCCTCTCAATCATGGTCGACACCTTCGGTACCGCGCATGTTGCCGAGGACAAGATCGTTGAAGCCGTAGAGAAGACCTTCGACCTGCGCCCGGGCGCCATCATCCGCGACCTAGACCTGCGTCGCCCCATCTACGAAAAGACGGCAGCCTACGGTCACTTCGGCCGCGAAGACGCCGACTTCACCTGGGAGAATACCGACCGAGTCGAAGAACTCAAAGCAGCCTGCGGCCTGTAAATAGGTTCGCAGAGCCCAGACAGCAAAGCATTAGAACCAAAAGAAGTACCGGCCCCAACCGGTACTTCTTTTTATTTACACGGTGGTGTGAATATTTCGATGCGCAATGAACAGCACGTCCCCAGCTGATAAATTTTGACATCCAGCCACTCCAACCATGTATCCTAAGTTCTGAGGGCTTTGGTATTTGGTCGGTCGCGAGTTCCGCACGAGCCGGAGGCCACTTAATGTGGCCTCCGTGCGAGCCAGGACTGTAGAGCAGGCGACCAAATACCAAAGCCCTCGGAACGACGGGATAGAACAGGAGCACCCATGGCAGGCAAGCCGCAAACACTAGCTACGACCTCGGCATTCGAGATCTTGGGCCCCATCATGGTCGGCCCCAGCTCATCGCACACCGCTGGCGCCCTGCGCTGCGCACAAGTTGCCGCCAGCCTGCTGGAAGGCCGCATCACCAAAGTCACCTTTGGCCTGTGGAACTCCTTCGCCCACACCTACCGCGGCCACGGCACCGATCGCGCTCTCGTCGCGGGCATTCTGGGCCTCGACACCGATGACGAGAACATCAAGCAGGCCTTTGACCTCGCACGTAAGCAGGGCCTCGAATATCACTTTGACATCAAGGGCGACGACGCCTCCATCCACCCCAACACCGTCGACATCGATATGGTCGACGCCACGGGCGCCACGGCGCAGGTCCGCGGCGAGAGCTTGGGCGGCGGCAAGATGCGCATCAGCCGCATTAACGGCGTCGGCGTCGACATCTCGGGCATGTATTCCACGCTCTTCGTGACGCACCAGGACGTCCCCGGCGTGCTCGCAGCGCTCACCAACCTGCTCGCCTACGCCCATGTGAACATCGCCTTCTGCCGCACCTACCGCACCGAAGTGGGCGGCCAGGCCTACTCCGTCTTTGAGACCGACGGCGCCCCCGACGACACCGTCGTCCCCATGCTCCGCAAGCTCGACAATGTCGATTACGCGACCTTTATCGAGCTCCCCGGTTCTGCCTCGTCGCTCTCCCCCGGCGTCTCGGCAAAGGAAATCTTCGACGACGGCGAGCAGCTGCTCGATGCGTGCGAGGAACTGGGGCTCAACATCGGCGCCGTCATGGCCGTGCGCGAGGCACGTCTGACCGGCGAGGCACACGCTATCGCCGCCATGCGCCGCGTACTCGACGTCATGCGCGAAGAGACCACAGCCCCCATTTCCAATCCACAGCGCTCGCTCGGCGGCCTCATCGGCGGCGAGGCAAAGCTTGTCGATGCCACCAGCCGAAACGATCTGAACATAAGCCTGATGGGCGCCGTCCAGACCGACGCCGTGGCCCGCGCCATGGCCGTGCTCGAGCGCTCCGCCACCATGGGCGTGATCGTCGCAGCTCCGACGGCAGGATCCGCGGGTGTTGTGCCCGGCTGCGTGCTGGCGCTCGCCGATCGCCTGCAGCTCGACGACGAGCAAGTCATGGACGCGCTCTACTGCGCAGCCGCCATCGGCCTCAACCTCACCACGAGCGCCTGCGTCGCCGGCGCCGAAGGCGGCTGCCAGGCCGAGGTGGGAAGCGCCGCCGCCATGGCAGCCGCCGCGCTGGTGCAGATGCTCGGCGGCACGCCCGAGCAGGCGCTCGACGCCAGTTCCATCGCGCTGAGTAACCTGCTGGGCCTCGTTTGTGACCCCGTCGGTGGCCTCGTGGAGGTACCCTGCCAAAACCGCAACGCCATCGGCGTGGCGGCGGCTTTTAGCTCGGCGCAGCTTGCACTTGCCGGTATCAAGAGCCTGGTGCCGTTTGACCAGATGGCGCACGTCATGCTCTCGGTGGGCCACGCGTTGCCGGCCACGCTGCGCGAGACGGCAAAGGGCGGCATCGCGCAGGCTCCTGCCGCACTGTCGGCCTGTGCAAAATGCGGTGTGTGCGGGTAGTGACCAAGAACGACTCAATAGTGGGACATTTGTCCCAGCTCTTACGAATGCCACCGTTTCCGTACCACAAACAGCAGGGCAATCGCTATAATGCAAGCCCAGTAAAAACACGATGAGCCGCAAGGCGAAATTCGAAGGATATGCATACGATGTCGCAAAACGATCGAACTCAACTGATTCCCGATCCGCAGCAGCCGACCAGGCATACCGGCGGCGTTCAGTCGCCGCGTCCTATCGCGCCGAGCCGCGGTCAGCAGCGTGGTGCGGCAAACGCTTCCCAACGCCCGAACCAGCAGCGTCAGCAGCGCCTGGCAAACGGCAATGCGCCCAAGCAGCCCCCCACGCACGCTCGAGGCGATCGCGGCCCCGCACGCAAACCCGCCGAGAACAATAAGTCGGGCAAAAAGACGACGCTCTTTGTCGTCCTGGGTCTTATCGTCATTGTCTATATCGTAGGCGTCGTAGCGTTTTCGCAGGTAGCCTACCCCAACACTACCATTGCCGGCGTCGACGTCTCGTTCTCAAACGCTTCGTCTGCCGCCACCAAGGTCAACTCGGCGTGGAAGCACTATAAGCTCACCGTGGCGGGCGATGACTTTAGCTGGACCTATCAGCCCGAGTCCGATGAGCCCATTGTCGACGGCGAAGCTGCCGCAAAAGAGATTATCAGCCGCAACGAAGCCTTTGTATGGCCGGTTCGCCTTGTAGAATCCTTAAGCGGCAAGACCAAAACAACCGCTAGCTCCAACGAAGTCGATCTTGATCAAGACGTCGACCTGTCCATGCTCTCCGACACCTTTGACCAAAAGCAGTTTGAGAAGGATCTGGGCGCCGCCATCGACGAGTTTAACGAGGGGCGTTCGGGCGCGTTCGAGGCCAATAGCTCCTATGACGAGCAGGCCGGCAAGTTTACCGTCGAGAAGGCGCGCTCCAACGAAAAACTCAACCGCGAGCATGTCATTAAGTATGCCGAGCTCGAGCTTGCCTCGCTGGCCGAGACCGTAGATCTTTCCAAGCTCGGCAACGATGCCTATGAGCCACTCAATGGAACGCTGACCGATGATCAGATTCAGGCCGCATGCGATGCCGCCAACAACTTCTTGGGCGTCAACGTGACCCTCAAGCTCAACGGCGAGGATGCCGGCAAGGTTGATGGCAGCTCCGTGTTGCAGTGGATCAGCTTTGCCGATCCGGCCAACCCCACGCTCGATACGTCGCAGATCAGCAGCTGGGCAGCCGAGCTTGCCAACGGCTTTAATACCGTGGGCTCCACTCGCTGGTGGACGCGCGCCGATGGCAAGCAGTGCGCCGTCGAAGGCGGCGACTTTGGTTGGTCCATCGACAGCAGCTCGCTCGCCAAGCAGGTCGAAGACGCCATTAACAACAAGCAGACCGGCGAAATCGATATCAAGTACTCCCAGAAGGCCGACACCTTTACCGCAAAGGGAGAGCCCGACTGGAAGGCATACATCGATGTCGATCTGTCCGAGCAGCACGCGCGCTACTACGACGAGAGCGGCAATATCGTGTGGGAGGCCAACTTTATCTCGGGAAAGCCGGGCGAGGACGCCACGCCCGAGGGCGTCTGGCAGATCAACAGCAACGACGGCGCCAGCAAACTCATCGGTGCCAAGGACCCCGAGACCGGCAAGCCCAAATACGAAAGCCCGGTTAGCTACTGGATGCCGTTTGAGGGCAACATGATCGGCTTCCACGATGCCACCTGGCAAAACGACAAGAGCTTCGATAACGCCGAGTCGTACAAGTGGTGCGGCAGCCACGGTTGCATCAACCTGCGCCTGGCCGACGCCAAGGCACTTCACGACTGCATCAAAGTCGGCCTGTGCGTGGTTGTCCACTCGTAGTGCAACGCGCGCATTCCTACAACGTGGAGCCGCTGCGACCAATCTAACAGTTCCGAAAGAATCCGCCATATGCGCCCGCCTTACGCGACGAGCGCATATACTTATTGAGGAACTTTCTATAAAGGAGACGCTATGCCGAATGTCCCCACCATCACCCCAGGCCCGGATGATGCCGAGTACACGCCCGAAGGTGCCACCGAAACGATTCCTCTGATTAAAAACGTACATGCCGACAAGCAGAGCGAACGCACGAACGATACGGCCGAAATTTCCGATGAAGAGGCGTATGCCAAGCTCAAGGCAAAACGTGCCGAACGTCGACGCAAAAAGCTGATTCGACGCGGTATTGCCGCCGGCGTCGTAGGTGCCATCGCGCTCATTGCCATTGTCGCAACCCTGGTTATCAATGCGCAGCCGCAGGGCGCTAGCGGGCCTGTGACCGACATGGTGACCGAGGGCACGTTTACCACAACGGTCGAGGCGAAAGGCCAGCTCAAACCCATTTCGTCCTCAGTGGTCTCCCCTTCTGTCGACGGTACGGTCGATTCGATCAACGTGCAGGCAGGCCAATCCGTCAACGAGGGCGACGTGCTTATGACCATTAAAAACGACGAGCTCGATCGCAACGTTGCCGAGTCGCAGCGTGCAGTTGCAGCCGCCCAGGAAGACCTTACCAACGCGCAGAAAGCCGCCGCTGTCGCGCAGGCCACCCCAACGACGGACGTCGATGGAGCTTCCGCAGCGGCTGGCGTCTCCGCCGCATCAGCGGACACGAACGCCGTATCGGCCGCGCAGCGCAGCCTCGCATCGGCCCAGGCAAACCTCGACCAGGCGAACGCCAAGGCCGCCGGGCGCACGGTTACGGCGCCGAGCTCGGGCAGCATCGTGGAGCTTAACGCCAAGGTGGGCGCCACGGTAACAGGCGGCATGATCATGGGTGAAAGCGATACAAGCGGCGGCAAGCAGTGCATGCAGATCGCTGACCTGTCCAAAATGAAGGTGACCGTGCAGGTGGGCGAAAAGGATATCGCCAAGATCGCTGTGGGCCAGAGCGCCAACGTGACCTATCCAGCGTTTCCCGATATCGTGAGCCAGGGAACGGTCACGGCCATCGCCTCGGTGGCAAACTCCGACTCCAACTCCGGCGGCGGCAGCGTGACCTTTAACGTCGACATCCTCATCGAAGCACCCGACGCGCGCCTTAAGCCGGGTATGACTGCCGAGGTCTCGGTAGTGACCGAGAAGCTCGACGACGTGGTTATGGTGCCGACCATGGCGCTGATGACCGAAGATGGCGAGCACTATTACGTCAATCTGGCCACCGATTCGGAAGGCAAGAAGACGCGCCGCGTGAAGGTGACCGTCGTGACGCAAAACGACAACGAGGCTGTAGTCGGTAAGACGCAGGTCAAGCGCGACGACCAGGGCAACGAGATCAACCCAGACGTCCCGGTTACCAAGTTACGCGACGGCGACACCATCGTGACGGATACCGGCACAGGCATGACGGCAGACGGCGGCGACAATATGTCTGCCGACGAGGGCAAGTAATGCGTCCCGTCATCGACATCCGCAACGTGCACCGCATCTTTGAGAGCGAGGCCGGTTGCGCCCACATCCTGCACAACGTGAGCCTGGCGGTGAACCCCGGTGAGTTCGTCGCAATCACCGGCCCCTCGGGCTCGGGCAAGTCGACGCTCATGAACATCCTGGGCTGCTTGGACAAGCCGACGGCGGGTGATTATTTCCTGCAAGGGCTCAACGTCGCCGAGCTCGACGATGATGAGCTCACCGAGGTGCGCGCGCTGAGCATCGGCTTTGTCTTTCAGAGTTTTAACTTGCTGCCGCGTCTGACGGTGATCGAAAACGTCATGCTGCCGCTGTCCTACACCAATGTGCCGTGTAGCCAGCGCGAGATGCGCGCCGTGCACGCGCTGCAAGCCGTCACACTGCCGGTCGACCATTGGGACCACCGCATATCGGAACTCTCGGGCGGACAGATGCAGCGCGTCGCCATCGCGCGCGCCCTCGTCAACGACCCGCCCATCATTTTGGCCGACGAGCCAACGGGAAATCTAGACTCGA
>CAUBVH010000024.1 GCA_958439425.1 uncultured Collinsella sp. | reverse complement strand
GCGGTCTTGAGCGACCTGGGGCGGTAGCCGTTGCGGCTGTTCTCCCTGCCGTCGCCGCACTCCTGCCAAAGCCTCGCCGCCTCGAGGGCCTCGTCGCGGCCGAGGCGCAGTACACTCTCTTCTTGGGGCATCGCCTTTCCTTCCATTCGTCACCTTCATTACTCCAACGACGAATTCTAGGCGGTGTCCCCTCCCTTTCAAGAAAGGGCGGAGGCGGGGCATGCCCCGCCTCTTACACCACATCTCTGTGCGCTACCTTATACGGTTCGCTCGGACGTCATTTTTGGTTGTTTTGGCTGCTACTAAAATGGTGACAGTACTCATATTTGCCCTTTTTTGCCCACAGACCTTTGAGGTTGCGGCAAAAAGGGCTTGTTTTGATTGGTTGGGGCAGGCGCGAGGCGCGGAAACGATGTCTGGGGCGGCGGAGCGGCTTGGAATTCATCCGTAGAGGTCTTCATTGGCTGCGCCAGGAGTGCTTCCAGGTGCCGGTACAAAAGGAGCGTCCCTAACTGCCGCAGGGGGGGGCGTCGGCCACAGCCGACGCCCCCCCCTGCGGGTGTAAGCAGATTTGGCTGCGCGTTACTTGTCGGTGCCCAGCTTGTGTGGCTTGTAGGCGAGGGCATTGACGAGTGCGTCGGCGGCGGACTTGACAGCTGCCGGCTGCGGATCGTTAGCGTGGTCCTCGGGGTGCACGGGCAGGTCTTTTTTGACCGCATCGTGGATGAGGTTGAGGTACTCGGTTACGCCGGTGGCCGACAGGTGCGTGCCGTCGCCGTCGAACAGGTCGTTGCGGTTGGCGCTGTATCCGTACCAGTCGATAACGCGCACGTTCTTGTAGCGCGTGGCGGCGTTGGCGATGGCCTGATTGGTAGAGCCAACCCACGGCTGCGGGCTGCGCGTGTTCACAAACACCACGATACGCTTATCTCCTGCATCGGCCATGATGGCGTCGATCTGGTCGTCGGTTACCAAGCCGTTAGTGCCCAGCGCAAAGACCACGATCTTGCCGGCAAGGTTCTGTTGGAGATAGCCCTCAAATGTCGCACGGCCCGCATCGAACTGGCGGCCCTTTTCGGCATCGATATGGCTGTGCGGGAACACGCCGTCGAAGGAATCAACGGCGCGCAACGACACGGAGTCACCGATCATCAACAGGTCGTAGGAGCCATCGGGGAAGCCGTCGTTGTCCTTGTCGGTGCCGTCGGCCGCCTGCTGGTCGGTGGGCGCGGTGTTCTTGGCTTCCTTGTTGAGGACTTCGGCGCCCTCACCGCTCAGTGCGGAGGTCTCCGGCACAAAGATCAGACCGCCCAGCGCGATAACAAGCACGATGCCGCAAGTGGCGCACACGGGAATATGCGCGCGTGCCCAGTTGGCGGGCGTGGTTGTGCCATCGCGGAATTCGGCGACAGTGCGCCCAAAGGCGCCCTTTCTAAACGGTGTTTCGATAAAGCGGTAGGAGCATTCGGCCACGGCGACCACCAGCATCACCTGCAAAATGTACTGCCACCAGGGCGTATCGTTGATGTTGGCGACCGGGTTCATGAGCAGCAGCAGCGGATAGTGCCACAGATAGATACTGTACGAGCGCTTGCCGACCCACACGAGTGGCTCGGCGGACAGCGCACGGGCAACCATTCCCTGGGGCTGCACGCAGGCCGCGATGACCATGAGCGTGAGGATGGAGCATAACAGCGTGCCGCCGCGATACTGGAACGCGGTGTAGCCGTTGGTGAGCGCGACCATGGCGGCAAGGCCAACCAGACCCACGACGCCCAACACATCGATGGATGCGGGCGAGGACCAAAAGCGCACGAGGGCGCTCGGCTGTGCCGGTACGGTTTTGCCGGCGTCATTGGCGGTTGCGTTATGCTCGCCCTTGGCGTTCTTGCTGCCCTTGACAGCGCTGACCAGTCGGTCGAGACCCAGGTGATGGGCAAGACGCACGGGTGCCAAGTCACGGTCGGGGATAAAGGCCATCCAAGCGCCCAGCAGCAGCGAGAACACGCGGGTGTCGGTGCCGTAGTACACGCGGCTGGGGTCGGCGGCAGGGTTGTAAAGCACCATCATGGCGAGGGCAGATACCGCGGAAAGGCCCAGAACCACGCGGCGCGTGTTGGGCTTGCTCACATGCATGGATACCATGGCAAACAGCAGTGGCGGCCAAATCAGGTAGAACTGTTCCTCGATGGCGAGCGACCAAAAGTGCGTGAGCGGCGAGGGGTCGCCCAGAGCATTGAAGTACGAAACGTTTTGGGCAATCTGCCACCAGTTGTTGAAGAACAGCAGCGACGGCAGGATGTCGGGGCGCATCTTGGTGAGCATCACGTGGTTAAAGACGGTGCACAACGCGCAAGTCACCACCACAACGGTTACCACGGCGGGGAATAGGCGGCGAATGCGGCGAATCCAGAAGCTCTTAAGGTCGATGCGGCCGGTCTTAGCGACTTCGTTGAGCAGCAAGCGCGTGATCAGATAGCCCGAAAGCACAAAGAAGATCGTGACGCCGAGCAGGCCGCCCTGAGCCCACGTGAGGTTGAGGTGATAGAGCACCACTGCGACGACGGCGAGCGTACGCAGGCCGTCGAGCGCAGGAATGTAGCGGGACTTGGGACGAGCGGGCGCCTGCTGGTAGGTAGCGGACGAGTGTGTGGCGCCGGTGTTGGTCTTGGCTGTATGGGCGCCTTTGTTGGTGGGCGTTCGATGCGGGCTCGGGCCGCGTCGCGACTCGCCGGTGCGGCGGTCGGCGCGCGGGCGTTCGTGCGCCGACCGGTTATCGGGCGCGCGGCGCGGGTCGCGTGGGCTCGATTGTGGGAGTTGCTCCATAAAACATCATCCAATGACGAGAATAATCAGCACATATTCATTGTAGCTGCCTGCTCCTGTGAATGCTTGCTGCTGGCGCAAGCTCAAGCGCGCGTTCACATCAAAGTGAACTAAAGTTATAGAGGTGCGAGAGCGCACGATCGACGGCCGACGGTGGGCGTAAGGCCCGCAGACGAGGAGGTTTCCATGGCAGATCGCGGCATCGTTGCGGTGTTCGGCAGCATGAACATGGACCTTTCGGTGGCGTGCGAGCGCATGCCGCGCGCGGGCGAGACCGTCGGCGGCAGCGGTTTTATCACCAACGCCGGTGGCAAGGGCGCTAACCAGGCCGTCGCCGCCGCGCGCATGGGCGTGCGCACGTGCATGATTGGCGCGGTCGGGCGCGATGCGTTTGGCGATGTGCTCGTGGCGGGGCTCCAAGATGCTGGCGTGGACTGTGACTTTGTGGCGCGCCGCGATGACGTGGAGACGGGAACGGCGACCATCATTCGCTGCGAGGGCGACAACCGCATCGTGCTGTCACCGGGCGCCAACCATGCGCTTGCGGGCGAGGACGTTGCCTGCGCGCTGAGACGTCTGGTGGCCGATGGACTCGATGGCGATGTTTGTGAGTTTGCCCCGGCTGCCGGAAGCGTCTTTATCGCCCAGGGCGAATGTGACCTGATGGCAACGGCCACGGCGCTCTCTTGCGCTCACGAGCTGGGGTTCTATACGGTCTTTAATCCAGCTCCTGCCTGCGAGTTGCCTGCGGAGGTCTGGCCTGCGGTCGACTTGGTCTGTCCCAACGAGACTGAGTGCCAGGCGCTGACGGGCATCTTGCCCGCGGATGATGCGAGCTGCGTCGCGGCGCTCAATGCCTTGCTGGCCAAGGGTGCCGGAGCTGCGGTCATCACGCTGGGCGGCGCCGGCTCGGTTACGCTCGGCGATGACGGCGAGCCGCTGCGCATGCCGGCGCTTTCGAGCACGGTCGTCGATACGACGGCCGCCGGCGATGCGTTTATCGGCGCGTTGGCGGCGGCTCGACTAGAGGGCTTGCCGCTCTTTGAGTGCATGGCGGCGGGTGCACGCGCCTCGGCAGTGACGGTGTCGCGCCTGGGCGCTCAGCAATCGATTCCCACGCGCGCCGAAGTTGAACATTGGTTTTGTTAAACGATAAAGACGGAGAAGCGGAGTAGAACAATGGCAACCAAGAAGCTGATCCTTGATCTGGATATGGGTGTGGACGATGCGATGGCGCTGGCCTATGCCATCGCGAGCCCCGAGGTGGAGCTCGTGGGCATCACCACGTGCTTTGGCAACGTGCGCGTCGAGCAATCGGCGCACAACTGCCTGGTGGTGCTCGATCTGCTTGGTCGCCCCGAGGTTCCGGTGTACCTGGGCGCCGATCGTCCCATTAAGGCGACTGAGCCCTATACACCGCCGGCGTCTACCACGCTCATCCACGGTAAGAACGGCATTGGCGGGGCAAGCGTGCCCGCGTCGCCGTACGAGCCGGTGGGGGCGACGTCGGCCGACGGTAACGCGGCGGTCGATTATCTGATCGATGCCGCGCGTACCTATGGCCCCGATCTGATCTACGTGGCGACCGGTCCGCTCTCCAACCTGGCACTTGCCCTGGAGCGCGATGCGGCGGCGATGATGTCTATCGGTCGCATGGTCGTGATGGGCGGTGCGCTTACCGTGCCCGGAAACGTGAGTGCGGGCGCCGAGGCCAACATGGCAGGTGATCCCGAGGCGGCCGATGCCGTGCTGCGTTCGGGCCGCAAGCTCACTATGGTGGGTCTGGATGTGACGCATCGCGTGGTGCTCACGCGTCGCGACATTGCCGGCTGGACGGGCTCGGGCACCATGGCCGGTTGCGCGTTTGCGAGCATGGTGGAGCACTACATTGGCTCGTATGAGATGAACGCCCCCTACCTGGGTGGCTGCGCGCTGCACGATCCGCTTGCCGTCGCCGTGGCGATTGACCCCACGCTCGTGGGCGCGCTCGGCTGTAACCTGCGCGTCGACCTGCTGGGCGAGTATCGCGGCCGCACCATCTGCGATGAGCGCCGTGTGGCCGATCCCGACAAGAGCGCACTCGTGGCGCTGACCGTCGACGCCCCGCGCTTTCTGTCCGAGTTCAAGGCGCGTATGGCCCGCGTCCTGGGCTAAATGTTTTTTACGCCCCGCCCCATGTAGTCAATTTGGGACGGGGCTTTTTTAGCTACCGAGCAAATGCGCCCGTTGGGGGAATAGTCGTGCCACTTCGCTTGACAACAGGCTAAACTAGCTCTTAAACATTTACTATTCTGTTTAGATTGAATTTGCGGTCGTTTAGTTGTCGAGCCATCGAGCTGCGATGCTCCGCCACGACCGTTGCTAGGGGGAACAATGGCCAAAGCAAGTGTTCGTGAGATCAGCCGCATCACCGGTTTTTCGCCTGCAACCGTGTCCAACGCGCTCAACCGCAAGCGCAGCGTGAGCGAGGAGACCGCCAAGGTCATCCTGGAGTGCGCGCAGTCGCTCGGCTATCAGCAGTCGACGCAGCTCGAGAGCATCCAGTTTGTGCTTGCGCGCAAGACGGGCGCCATCCTGGATGAGAGCACCTTTCACCCCGCGGTTATTGAGGGCGTGGAGCGCCAGGCGCGTCGCCACGGCATGAGCACGAGCTTTGTTTCGCTCGACTTTAGCGATCTTGACGCCGTGCGTCCGCAGGTCGAGGGCCTGATCGCCGATCCGTCCGCTGCTATCGTGCTGATGGGTACCGAGCTGGGTGAGGAAGACTACGCCTTGTTTGCCAACGCTGCCGCTCACCTGATCGTGCTCGACGGCTGGAGCGATCGTCAATACTTTGATGCCGTGGTCATTGCCAACACCGATTCGGTACTGCGCGCTGTGGACTACCTTATCGAGAAAGGTCACAAGCAAATCGGCTATCTGGCGGGCGACCTTCGCATCCGCAACTTTAAGGACCGCGAGCGCGGCTATCGCCAAGCGCTTGAGGATGCGAGCCTCGAGGCCAATCCGGCATGGCGCGTCACGCTGGGCACCACGCTCGAGGGCGCTTATCGCGATATGGGCGCGTGGCTCGACAATTCCTCGCGCGAGGATCTGCCAACGGCTTTCTTTGCCGAAAACGACGTGCTCGCCGTGGGTGCCATGCGCGCGCTCAACGAGCACGGTATTCGCGTGCCCGAGGATGTCTCGATCATCGGCTTTGACGATCTGTCTTTGGGCGCCTTTTCCAACCCGCCGCTCACCACGGTGCACGTTCCCAAGCACGAGGTGGGCGAGATCGCGGTGCGCCGCCTGGTGGGCAACATCCGCAATCCCAAGAGCTATACCTGCAAAACGGCCGTGTCGACCTATTTTGTCGAGCGCCAGAGCGTGCGTGAAATCTAAGCGAAGGCAGCATCGCTCGCGGCGCGTCAAAGCGCGCGAGGGCAGTAAAAACAACCCTATTCAAAAAGGGGGTCCTTCGGGGCCCTCTTTTTGTTTTCCTTGTATGTTCAGTTTGTTTACATACCGTTTAGGCTGATTTATCTACCGCCTACGAGTATTTCGCGCTAAACTTCTAAACAGAATAGTAAAACATTTAGTAAACAGAACAAAACGTAACAAGCGTCTGTTTACTGAACATGTGACTAGGGGAGGACGTACATGGATAAGATCAAGCTCGGCTTTGTGCCCACGCGCCGCAGTATTTTTAGCGCGCCGGACGCGATCAAGTATCGCGGCCTGACGGCTGATCGCCTGCGCGAGATCGGCGTCGACATTGTGGACATCGACGACATTAACGACGAGGGCCTGCTGTTTGACGACAGCCATATCGAGCCTATCGTCAAGAAGTTCCGCGCCGAGGGCGTCGATGGCATCATGCTGTGCCACGCCAACTTTGGCACCGAGTACGTTTGCGCCCGCCTTGCCCGTGAGCTCGGCCTGCCCGTGCTGCTGTGGGGCCCGCGCGACGAGCGCCCCGAGCCCGACGGCACCCGCCTGCGCGATAGCCAGTGCGGCCTGTTCGCCACCGGCAAGGTCCTGCGCCGCTTCCAGGTTCCCTTCACCTACATGACCAACTGCCGCCTGACCGATCCCGAGTTCGAGCGTGGCGTCTGGGACTTCCTGGCCGTGTGCAACGTGGTCAAGACCTTCAAGCACACTCGCATCCTGCAGATGGCCACCCGTCCGTTCGACTTCTGGTCCACTATGTGCAACGAGGGCGAGCTGCTCGAGAAGTTCAACATCCAGCTTTCGCCTATCCCCATGACCGAGCTTGTCCAGGCCGTGCGCGACGCCCAGGCAGACGAGCAGGCCATGGCTGCCATGCTCGCCCACATTGGCGACAGCTTTGAGATCTGCATCCCCGAGGACAAGGTTCCCGCCGTTGCCGGTCTTGCCATCGCTATGAAGCGCCTGGTAAAGAAGTACGGCTGCAACGCCGGTGCCATCCAGTGCTGGAACGCTCTGCAGGACGAGTTGGGCATTATGCCCTGCGCCGCCAATGCCATCCTCAACGAGATGGGTATCCCCATCGTATGCGAGACCGACATCCATGGTGCCATCACCGCGCTGATGGTCGAAGCCGCCGACCTGGGCCGTCACCGCGGCATGTTCGCCGACTGGACCGTGCGCCATCCCGATAACGAGAACGGCGAGCTGTTGCAGCACTGCGGCCCCTGGCCCTGCAGCTGCGCGGCCGTCAAGCCCAAGCTCACCTACCCGCTGGCCTTCGATCACCCCGGCGCGCTGACGGCCGAGGCCAAGCACGGCGACCTCACCCTTGCCCGCTTTGACGGCGACAACGGCGAGTACTCACTGCTGCTGGGCAATGCCCGTGGCATCGATGGCCCGGCCGGCATGGGCACCTACCTGTGGGTCGAGGTCGACAACCTCAAGCGCCTCGAGGCCAAGATCGTCGAGGGCCCCTACATCCACCACTGCGTCGCCATTCACGCCAACGTGGTGCCGGTGCTCTACGAGGCGTGCAAGTACATTGGCATCGCCCCCGACCTGTACGACCCGATTGAGCGGGACGTTAAAGCTTACCTGCGCGGCGAGTAGGGTCGTGCCTATTTTGTAGCAACGAGCCGGCGCGCTACCACAGCACCCAACCTTGCGGTTCAGGCCGTCGCTTGCGTACCAAAGTACGCGGCGCTCCTCTTTCACCGCAATCTTGGGAACTGTGGAAACGCGGTGGCTTTGACTTTGGAAATTCCCTGAAAGGAGTTTTTCGTGGCAACTATCGAAGAGCTTGAGTCCCTGCGTTGGGACCTTCGCCGCGATTGCGTCGATATCATCATGGCTGGCGCCGGCGGCCATATCGGCGGCGATATGTCGGTGATCGATGCCCTCATGACCCTCTATGCCAACCATCTCAACATTTCTCCCGAGACCGTCGACGATCCCAACCGCGATCGCTTCGTGCTCTCCAAGGGCCACGCCATGGAGGCCTACTACGCGGTGCTCTGCCACGAGGGCTATCTTGACCTCGATGACGTCAAGGGCCGCTTCTCCAAGTTCGGCAGCCCCTACATCGGTCACCCCAACAACAAGCTCAAGGGCATCGAGATGAACTCGGGCTCGCTGGGTCACGGTCTGCCCGTGGCCGTGGGCATGGCGCTTGCCGGCAAGATGGACGGCCGCGACTACCGCGTCTACACCATCATGGGCGACGGCGAGCTTGCCGAGGGCTCGGTCTGGGAGGGCGCCATGAGCGGCGGCAACTACCAGCTCGATAACCTGTGCGCGCTCGTGGACCGCAACCGCCTGCAGATCAGCGGTAGCACCGAGGACGTCATGAAGCAGGATTCGCAGGAGGAGCGCTGGGCCGCTTTCGGTTGGAACGTGCTGTCCATTCCGGGCAACGACGTCCAGGCCATCGACGCCGCACTGACGCTGGCCGCCGAGACCTGCGGCAAGCCCACGGTCATCATCCTCAACACGGTGAAGGGCTACGGCTCGCCGGTTATGGAGGACAAGGCCGCCTGGCATCATCATCTGCCTAACGATGAGGAATATGCCCAGATCATCGCCGATTTCGCTGCCCATAAGGAGGCCATCAATGGCTAACAAGATCGCCAATCGCAAGGTTATCTGCGACACGCTGCTCGAGGCCGCGAAGACCGATAAGGACATCGTCGTCCTGTGTTCCGATTCCCGCGGCTCCGCGTCGCTCACGCCGTTCTTCGATCAGTATCCCCAGCAGTCCATTGAGGTCGGCATTGCCGAGCAGGACCTGGTGAGCATCGCCGCCGGCATGGCCTCGTGCGGCAAGAAGGTCTGGGCCGCCTCGCCGGCGTCCTTTGTGACCACGCGTTCGTATGAGCAGTGCAAGGTCGACGTTTCGTACTCCAACACCAACGTCAAGCTCATCGGCATCTCGGGCGGCGTCTCCTACGGCGCCTTGGGCATGAGCCATCACTCCGCGCAGGATATCGCTGCCATGAGCGCGATTCCCAACATGCGCGTGTATCTGCCGAGCGATCGTTTCCAGACTGCCGAGCTCGTGCGCGCCCTGGTTGCTGACAACAAGCCGGCCTATATCCGCGTGGGCCGCAACCCGGTCGAGGACGTGTATACCGAGGACGAGTGCCCGTTCCAGATGGACCGCGCCACCTGGGTGCGTCGTGGTACCGATGTGACGATTGTCGCCACCGGCGAGATGGTCCGCCATGCCGTGGACGCCGCCGACCTGCTGGCCGAGCAGGGTATCTCCGCTACCGTGCTTGACATGTACTGCGTCAAACCGCTCGACGCCGAGGCCGTGATTGAGGCCGCCGGTGCCACACGCGCCGTCGTGACCGTCGAGGAGCACAGCCCCTTTGGCGGCCTGGGCTCCATGGTCGCGCAGGTCGTGGGCGAGCATTGCCCGCGTCCGGTTAAGTGCCTGAGCCTGCCCGATGCGCCGGTCATCACCGGCACGAGTCCCGAGGTCTTTGCGTACTACGGCCTCACCGGCGAAGGCATTGCCAAGACGGTCGCCGAGTTCCTGCCCGCAGAGTAACTGGAATGTGACAAAGGGACCGTCCCTTTGTCACATTCATTTTGAAAGGGGTGGCCATGGGCCGCTACATCATCGGAATCGATCAATCCACGCAGGGCACCAAGGCGCTGCTGGTGGACGAGGGCGGCCATTTGATCCATCGCGCCGACCGCCCGCATCGCCAGATTGTCAACGAGGCCGGCTGGGTGAGCCATGATCCTGCTGAAATCGCTGCCAACGTGCTGGCCGTGGCGCGTGCCGTGGTGGAGGAGACCGGGGTCGATCCGGCCGACATTGCCGGCATCGGCATCTCCAACCAGCGCGAGACCACTGTTGCCTGGAGGCGCACGACGGGCGAGCCGCTGTGCGACGCCGTGGTTTGGCAGTGCGCCCGCGCCCGCGAGTTGTGCGACGAGCTGGCCGCGCGCGAAGGCGTGGCCGAGCTGGTGCGTGACACGACGGGCCTGGTGCTATCGCCCTACTACCCGGCGGGCAAGATGGCCTGGATCCTCGCGAACGTTCCCGCGGCTGCCGAGGCCGCGGCGGCGGGCGAGCTGTGCCTGGGCACCATCGATGCCTGGGTGGTCTGGACGCTCACGGGCGGCGCGGAGTTCCGCTGCGACTGGTCTAACGCCAGCCGCACACAACTCTTTGACCTGCGCCGTGGCTGCTGGAGCGAGCCGGTGTGCGAGGCCTTTGGCGTCGATGCAGCCTGCCTGCCGCAGGTGACCGATTCCGACGGTCTCTTTGGCACGACGGACCTGGACGGCTTTTTGCCGGCACCCGTGCCGGTGCACGGCGTGCTGGGCGACAGCCATGCCGCCTTGTTTGCCCAGGGCTGCCACAGCCGCGGTATGGCCAAGGCAACGTATGGCACCGGCAGCTCGGTCATGATGAATGTCGGCAACGAGTTTGTCACCAGCTCGCACGGGCTTTCGAGCTCGCTTGCGTGGCGTATGAACGGCGTGACCGAGTATGTGCTCGAGGGCAACGTGAGCTACGCCGGCGCCGTCAAGACCTGGCTGCGCGACGATCTGGAGCTCATCAACAACCCCGAGGAGGTCACCGACCTGTGCTATGCCGCCAATCCGGCGAGCCGCGTCTACTTTGTGCCGGCGTTTACCGGCCTGGGCGCGCCGCACTGGGCAAGTGATGCCGAGGGCTGCGTCTTTGGCATGACGCGCACCACGGGTCGCGCGGAGTTCGTAAAGGCCGCCGATGAGTCGATCGCCTATCAGATCTTCGACGTCATTGATGCGATGGTCGAGGATTCGGGCGCAGCGCTGGCCGAGCTTCGTGTTGACGGCGGCCCCACGCGCGACGCGTACCTGATGCAGTTTGAGAGCGACCTGGTCGGCTCGCCCATCCGCATTGCGAGCAATGACGAGATGAGCGGTCTGGGCGCGGCCTGGGCCTGCGGCATTGCGCTGGGCATGTACACGCGCGACGTCGTTGACGTCTACGGCGCCCGCGGCATCGTGGAGCCTGCCATGCCCGCCGACGAGCGAGCCAAAAAAATCGCCGGCTGGCGCCATGCCGTAGCCGCCACCATCTCGTACACTGCCACGATTGATTTTTCTGGGACGGGGATTAAATAATCATTCGGTCCCCGTCCCGGGCAGCTCATTTGGGACGGGGCTTTTTTGACTGGTATGATTGGTGCGACCATTCGAACCAGCTAGAAGAGCCCCGTCCCAAATTGACTACCGAGAGGATCTGCCATGGAGCGCATCGCGAGTTTTTCCGTTGACCATCTGCTGCTTGAGCCCGGCGTGTATGTGAGCCGCATCGACCGCGATCCGGCGACCGGCGCTGCCGTCACCACCTTTGACCTGCGCCTGACCACGCCCAATAAGGAGCCGGTCATGAACACGGCCGAGTGCCACACCATCGAGCACCTGGGTGCCACGTTCCTTCGCAATCATGCCGAGTGGTCGAGCCGCATTGTCTACTTTGGCCCCATGGGTTGCCGCACGGGTTTTTACCTCGTCGTGTTTGGCGAGGTGACGAGCGAGGAGATCCTGCCACTCGTCCGTGAGCTGTTCGAGTTTGTCGCTGGCTTTAAGGGCGATGTCCCCGGAGCCGCTCCCGAGGAGTGCGGCAACTACCTGGACCAGAACCTCCCCATGGCAAACTGGCTCGCGCGCCGTTACCTCGACCGCGACCTGGCCGATATCGACGAGAAGCACCTGCACTACCAGCAGGCGTAAGGGCTTTACCGTCCAAAACGCGCGCATTGGGCGCCTTCGCTTATGCGGGGGCGCCTTTTTGTTGAGTGGTCGGGATGAGCGTTCAAAATCGCTCATGTTTGTTCTAGAATGTTCGTACTGTCACATAAACGAACAGGAGTGAACATGCATATCTACTCTGTCAACGATCCCGAGTTCAAATCCTATGGCAACGTTTGGGATAACGTTCCGTCCGAGCTCACGTCGCCCGTACTCGAGGCGCTCTCTGCCACGCCCGTCCCCGAGGGCAGCAAGTACGTGGCAAGCGCGCCGGAGCTCGAGGGCGTCAAGGATGCCGACAAATTGGGCTTTCTCATGTTTGGCGGCCGCCCTTTCCAGCTCGGTTGGTGCAACGGCCACAACACACGCCTCAACTGCCTGGAGTATCACCGCGCCAGCGAGTTTAACCTGGGCGCCCGCGACTTTATCCTGCTCGTGGCGCATCGCTGGGAGATCGAGGACGGCAAGCTCGACACCTCGTGCGTCAAGGCGTTCCGCGTGCCGGCTGGCAAGGTTGTCGAGGTTTTCAACACCACGCTCCACTACACGCCCTGCATGGTCGACGACGGCGGCTTCCAGGTGATGGTGGCGCTGCCGGCGGGCACCAATGGCCCGCGCCCCGAGGCTGCAGCCGACATGCCTGCCGCCGGTGACAGCTACTGCTACTGGAAGGCGGACAAGTGGGTTCTCTGCCATGCTGACAGCCCCAAGGCTGCCGAGGGTGGCTACGTAGGTCTCATCGGCAAGAACCTCGACATCACCCGCGACTAGAATCTTCCGTCTCAATCTGTAACATCTAGCGGGCCAAATCGTCTCTACCTGTTACAGATTTAGACAAACTGAAGGGGCTGTCCGAAAAATCTCGATCTGTAACACCGGGCCCGGTTTTGGCTGCCCAACTGTTACAGATCGAGACAAAACGGGCCCAAACCACCACAAAGGCGCCTGTCTCCTTCGTGGTGGTTGCCTAGAGCTGGCTGCGCAGATAGTCAGCCATATATGGAACAGTGAAACGCACGTAACCGCGGCGCGCCTGCTCGATTACGCCGGCGTTGATGAGGCGTCGGCGATACTTTTGCGCATAGTCGGGTGTGACTGACATGCGCTCGGCCACATTGGAGATGCGCGACACGCCGCCTTCGTCATCGGTCATCGCGGCGAGAAACGCAACGTCTTGGTCTGACAACGCGGCGAGCGTCGTTTCGCACACATCGTTTTCGAAATCGACTTTCGATGCTTCGATGGCCCCGTCGATTTGCTCTGGCGTTACGTGTTCTCCTGCCTGGCAACGATTGGCGATGTTGTAGCCGATGAGCTGCAGCATGTAGGGCGAGCCCTGAGTTGCGCGAGCGGCGTCCAGCCGAAGATCGCTTGGGATATCAAGGCCGAGCTCTTCGAAAGCTCGCTGATAGTAGGCATCCACGTCTCCGACTGAAAGCGGTTCAAGCGTGACCTTGCGTGCGCGGTTGAGAAATGTCAGCACGCGGTCGTTGAGTGTCGCGGAGACTGCTCCCGGGAGCCCCGCCATAACAAGCGCGACGTTGAGTCCCTCGCCGACGAGCTCTTGATAGGCGGTGACGAGTTGTCTGATTTCGGGTGAATGGGCCTGGAGCTCATCGATGAGGATGAGGATGCCATGTCCTTGCTCGGTCAGTTTGCGCGCCAGCTGTGTGAGCTTGAACTGAAAGCTCTTGGTCTCCTGCACGTCTCGTGTGAACTCGAGGCCTGCCGAGAACCCAAAATTACTTAGACTGCCGCTCGTGAGTTTGGGAATGCGGCGTTTGTTGACGTAAGGCTCGCCCGCTTCCTGGATCTTCTCAACAATGCGCTCGAGCATATCCTCGGAGGCTACGGTGGGCGTGGCGACAACAAAGCCGAGCTTGCGTGCGCGGTCGGCAAGTTCCCACAGAAGAACCGTCTTGCCGCTGCCTCGCTGGCCGAGCATGAGCATGGCTCGGCCGCGATTGCCCGGCTCCTGCTCAAGGCCGGAGATGAATGTCGAAATAACATTTCCGCGCCCGACTAGATAGGACGGGCGATTTCCAAATGAGGGGGAGAAGATGGTTTCAGTCATAAGTCTCCTTTCCTTTTTTTCCTATTTTTTCCTTTTTTTCCTATTCAGTCAAATGGCCTGCCTCCCGAGGGCTGCTGCATAGGCCTCATCGGCAAAAGCCTCTACATCACCTGCGACTAGCCTCATTAACTTGCGGTGGAATAGTTCCTGTTTAGGCGCCGCGGACCGGAAAACAGGAACTATTTCACCGCAACCGCCCCACGCCACCGCAAAGGTGCCTGTCCCCTTTGTGGTGGTGTGGGCGGGCGGGTATCAAAAAGTGTCAGGCGGGGTTGCTGCCGGGCCGCCGTGTGCGAAAAGAAGTGTCGACCTGCGCCGTTGCCGTTGAGCGACGTACTGTTTGCAGGGATACTGAGCCTACGACAAACAACGTGTGAAAGGATCGATGCATGGCTTTCCGTAATGACTTCCTGTGGGGCGGCGCGACGGCTGCCAACCAGTGCGAGGGCGCGTACAACGTTGACGGTCGCGGCCTGGCCAACGTGGATGTGGCGCCGCACGGCCCGGAGCGTTACGCGGTGGTCTCCGGCCAGCGCAAGATGCTCGACTTCGAGGACGGCTATTACTATCCCGCGCAGACCGGCATCGATTTCTACCATCACTACAAGGAGGACATCGCCCTCTTTGCCGAGATGGGCTTTAAGACCTTCCGCATGAGCCTGGCCTGGACCCGTATCTTCCCCAACGGTGACGAGACCGAGCCCAACGAGGCCGGCCTGGCCTTCTACGAGGACGTGTTCCGTGAGTGCCAGGCGCACGGCATCGAGCCGCTCGTGACCATCACGCACTTCGACTGCCCCGTCCACCTCATCAAGGAGTACGGCGGCTGGCGCAACCGCAAGCTCATCGACTTCTACAAGAACCTCGCGACCACGATCTTCACCCGCTACAAGGGCCTGGTGAAGTACTGGCTCACCTTCAACGAGATCAACATGATCCTGCACCTGCCGTTTATGGGTGCCGGCCTGGTCTTTGAGGAGGGCGAGAACAAGGAAGCCGTCGAGTACCTGGCCGCCCACAACGAGCTCGTCACCAGCGCTTGGGCCACCAAGATCGCCCACGAGATCGACCCCGAGGTCAAGATCGGCTGCATGCTCGCCGCGGGCACCTACTATCCCTACAGCTGCCGTCCGGGCGACGTGCGTCAGGCGCAGCTCGACAACCAGAACAACTACTTCTTTGTCGACGTCCAGAGCCGCGGCTACTACCCGGCCTATGCGCTCAAGAAGCTCGAGCGTCTGGGCATCGATGTGGGCATGACGGATGAGGACCGCGAGATCCTGGCCGCCAACACTGTCGACTTCATAAGCTTTAGCTATTACAGCACCCGTTGCTCCGCCGGTGCCGATAACCCCGATGTCGAGCGCACCCAGGGCAACGCCTTCGCCGGCGCCAAGAACCCCTATCTGCAAGAGAGCCAGTGGGGCTGGGCTATCGATCCGCTGGGCTTCCGCATCACGCTCAACGACCTGTACGACCGCTATCAGAAGCCGCTGTTTGTGGTTGAGAACGGTCTGGGCGCCAAGGATGTTGTCGAGGAGGATGGTTCCATCAACGACGACTACCGTATCGACTACCTGCGCCAGCATATCGCCGCCATGCGCGATGCCGTGACCGAGGACGGCGTGGACCTTTTGGGCTACACCACCTGGGGCCCGATCGACCTCGTCTCTGCCGGCACCGGCGAGATGTCCAAGCGCTACGGCTTTATCTACGTCGACCGCGACGACGCGGGCAACGGCACCCTCAAGCGCTCCAAGAAGAAGAGCTTTGATTGGTATAAGAAGGTTATCGCCACCAACGGTGAAGACCTGGCCTAAGGGCACTGAGGCACTCAGCCTTGGGGCTCCAACCCTCCTCGCGTACCTAAAGTACGCTTCGTCGGGCTTGTCGCTCCCAATCTTGAGCACCTCAGGCCCTTAGGAGGTGGACCTGACCGCCGCATTTCGAAAGTCATGCTTTATAGCTTCCTAACCAAGGCGCCCGGCGAGCAGCTTATGCCCGCCGGGCGCTTTGTTAAAAGAAGTGAAAGAAAGCAAAAGAAGTTAAAACTTGCAATTGCACTACGGCGCGAGAACATCCAGCGGAACAACTTGGACGCCGCGGTCAGTGACATAGGCTTGTGAGCCAAATCCAATGATTGCGACTTTCGAAACTGGCGGGTTGTTTCCGGCAGCGACCATACGCTTCTCGACAGCAATGAGACTGTCAGACGCCTCTTCGATTTGAGCAGAGCTGAGTTTAACTTCGATCGGAATCCACGTTCCACCGGGAGCCGCAATGACCGCATCGACCTCTAGATCGCGAGAATCGTGATAGTGATAGAGACCCATTCCATTTGCTTGCGCATAAACCCACAAATCATGAAGGGCCAACGATTCAAAAAGCAGTCCAAGCGTCTTGAAGTCCAGAAGTAATGTCTCCGGAGTCGCCCCGAGCGCAGCGGCCGCTAGTGACGGGTCAGCGAGATGATGCTTCTTCGATTCTCTTAGGTGCACTGGAGATCTCATTGCAGGGCTCCATGCGGGAATATCGCGAACGAAATTAACCCGAGCGAGAAGAGATATGTATGATGACGCCGTTTGTCTCGACACCTCTCCACCAAGATCGGCTACGAGCGTTTTGAGTGTCGCCAAAGTGGATTCATTGCGCGCAAGCGATTCAATGACAGCTTTGACCTTTTCAGGGTCGCGGCGAGAGCCGTCGACACGGGACAAATCTTCTTCGGCAACTATGTCAATGTAACGTTTGGCCATCGCGGACGCAGCCCGTGCATCGTGTCCGACCGCCGCGGGCCATCCACCGCGAACAACGCACTCGGCAATTGAGGCAGAATCCAACGACCCAAAAGCGCCATTGAACTTTTTGCCAGAAATAATGCCCGACAGCTTAACCGCGCCGCTGGATTTCCCAAGTTCGAAAAGCGTCATGGTATCCATGCGCAGTTTGGCGAACCTTCCAGCGCCACTGTGCATCGGACGTTTGTCGTCTCGCGGTGTTGCCGACCCCGTAAATATGAACTGGCCAGGCTCACCGCCACGGTTGTCACATTCAAACCGTGCCGCGTCCCAAAGTTTCGGAACCTCCTGCCACTCGTCAATTAGCCGTGGCACCTCGCCGGAAACGGCAAGAGCTGGGTCAGTCTCGGCGCGTAAGCGATTCTCGAAGTTGCGGGACGGGTCCATGAGAAGGAGCCTGGACGCCGCACGGGTCTCGGCTGTGGTCGTCTTCCCACACCATTTCGGTCCTTCAATGAGAACGGCACCGAATATGCTCAGCAGCTGGTCGAGCTCATTTTCGATAATTCTAGTGTAGTACTTCTTTGGCATAATTATCACCATTGTTTACCAGTGCGTTTAACCGAATTTACAGTTATTATTTAACCAAACTTGAACTCTTTGACTAACCAAATTTACGCATTTTAATTAACGAAACAGACTAAACACCTACTGTCTGAGTTGGCACTTGGGAAATCTCTCGCTGGGCAATCCGTTGCTACGGCTGAGGCTTCTTCGTCGAACCAACACCCCCGGTGAGCAGTTTATGCCCGCCGTTGCGCTTTGTTAAAAAAGTGAAAGAAAGCAAAAGAAATTAAAACTTGCAAAAGAAGTTAAAACTTGCAAAACTAGTGAAAGTAGGATAGAGCTGACGGGGGAGTGTTCCATGGATGTGCCCAATAATCCGTTTACGCCGACATTTGGCATCGTCCCGCCAATTATGGCCGGCCGCACGTATCTAATTGACGATGTTGTGCGGGCGCTCGACCGCGGCCCCGGCGACCCCAACTTAGCAACAATCTATGTTGGCGCACGAGGAACAGGTAAAACGGCCCTGCTTTCGTACCTCAGTTCCGAGGCGCAAAGGCATGGTTGGATTTCGGTTGGCGTTGCTGCCGCTCCTGGAATGCTGGAAGACATTTACGAGCAAACGCGTGAAGTTGCGGCTGAGTATATCGATAACGGCTTAAATCCTAGGTTAAAAGGTTTGAGTGTGGGCCAGCTATTTAGTGTGGAATGGGAGCCGGAGCAGGCACCTTTGACAAACTGGCGCACGCGGATGACTCGCCTCATAAAAGCTTTGGACAAATATGACATCGGTTTGCTGTTCACGATCGATGAGGTGTCGGCTTCGTTCGATGAAATGATTAGCTTTGCCTCTACGTACCAAATGTTTGTGCGCGAAGGCCGACGTGTGGGCGTGCTGATGGCGGGGCTGCCGCATCAGGTTTCAATGCTGCTGCGTAACCAGTCCGTTTCATTTTTGCGTCGATCAGTTCAGCACCACTTGGGGAATATTAGCAACAAGGAAATTGCCGTTGCATTGAAGAAGACCATCGAGGGCGGTGGCAGGCGCGTGAGTGCTGACGGCCTTCAGAAGATGGTAGATGCCATCGGCGGTTTTCCGTTTCTTATGCAGCTCGTCGGTTTCCGCTCTTGGGATATACGGCCTCAGGCAGAAGAGATAA
>CAUBVH010000023.1 GCA_958439425.1 uncultured Collinsella sp. | reverse complement strand
CTGGCTCCCCGGGTAGGACTCGAACCTACAACAGCGCGGTTAACAGCCGCGTGCTCTACCATTGAGCTACCGAGGAATAGGTGCGTGCTCTCAAGCAACGAAGTTTATTATACGGACGAATCAGCTCAGGGCAAGAACTTTTTTGAGAAATTTTCCGACCTAGTCATTGGGGACGTTCTTAAACGACTAGTCATTCAAGAACGTCCCCAACGACTACATGAAAGCGCCCTCAAGCGGATGTGCTTGAGGGCGCCTCTTGCTTGACTAGCTTTCGATGTAGTCCTTCAGCTTGCTCGAGCGGCTCGGGTGGCGGAGCTTGGCCAGGGTCTTGGACTCGATCTGGCGGATACGCTCGCGCGTGACGCCAAACTCGCGACCGACTTCCTCGAGCGTGCGGGGATGTCCGTCAACGAGACCAAAGCGCAGCTCGATAACCTTGCGCTCGCGATCGGCAAGCGAATCGAGCACCTGGGTGAGCTGCTCCTGCAGCATAGAGAAGCTGGCGGCATCGGGCGGGACGATAGCCTGGGAGTCCTCGATGAAGTCGCCCAGCTGGGAATCCTCTTCCTCGCCGATCGGGGTCTCGAGCGACACGGGCTCCTGCGAAATCTTCTGGATCTCACGGACGCGGTCGGCGCTCATGTCCATCTCGGCACCGATCTCCTCGGGGGTCGGGTCGCGACCCAGGTCCTGGAGGAGCTGGCGCTGCACACGGACGAGCTTGTTGATGGTCTCGACCATGTGCACGGGGATACGGATGGTACGAGCCTGGTCGGCAATAGCGCGTGTAATGGCCTGACGGATCCACCACGTGGCGTACGTGGAGAACTTGAAGCCCTTCTGGTAGTCGAACTTCTCGACGGCGCGAATCAAACCGAGGTTGCCCTCCTGGATCAGATCCAGGAACAGCATGCCACGGCCAACATAGCGCTTGGCGATGGAGACGACCAGACGTAGGTTTGCGCTGATGAGCGCCTGCTTGGCCTCAAGACCAACGTTCTCGATACGCGTAAGACGACGCATCTCGGCGCGCGTGAGCTCGATCTCGCCTGCCTCGGCAGCCTCGAGCTTCTCGGTAGCCTCGAGACCGGCCTCAATCTTCATGGCCAAATCGACCTCTTCAGATGCGGTAAGCAGGTCGACCTTACCGATCTCCTTGAGGTACATACGAACCGGGTCGCCGGTCAGCATCACCGTGGAGGCATCGATGCCGCGCACGCGCGAACGCGAACGAGACGTGCGCACGGTGCGCTTGTTCTTGCTCTTGGAAGAGCCCATCTCGGCATCGGCCTGGCGGGCCATCTTAAGCTCGTGATCGTCAAGCGAGCCGGAATCGTGCTCGTCGTCGTCATCGAAATCGTCGGTATCATTATCGTCATCGTCGACGCCCATCGGGGCGTCGTCGTTTCCGCTCGCGGAGATAATCTGGATGCCGCTGTTGCGCAGCGCGGAATACACCGCGTTGAGCTGCTCATCAGAGACATCGATATCCTTCAGGGCGACCTGAATCTCGTCCTCGGTTACCGAAGTCCTGTTTGAGCCGTTGCCCATGAGCTTTGCAACGTAGGATTCCAGCCCAGTACCCGTGCTCTCAGTCTTTTTTGGCACAGATTCTCCCTTCGTAGTCCACAGGACTCAATACTTTAGCACACACATAGACGTCTATACCCAAAATAAAGACAGGATATAGGCGAGAATACGCTGGTTGACCACAACATCTAGGCCTGATCGGCACCTGCGGTCTCCAAACCGATCAAACGGAACGGGTCGGCCACGCCGCCGATCGACTTTTGGAGCTCACGCTGGCGCTGTGAATCTTGCACCGCCTGCATCGTCAGCACGCGACGGGCCTCATCGTCGAGTGAACGGTCCTGGCGCAACTTGGCCTGCGCGGCTCGCATGCGACGTTTGATGGTGTAGAGCTCGAGCGTATCGAGCATAAAGACGATGTTCGTCTCGGTCGGGTGCTTACTCGTTGCCGAGATGCGCCCGGCGCTGACAAGCGACGCCGCCTCGGGACACACCGCGCGCGCCGCATCCATGCAGGCAGTAGGATCGGTGCCCGGCGGCGTTGCCAGCACGGCCCACGCAATGGACTCGTGACGCGGGTCGACCCACTCGATAGAACAAATGCGATCGGCATACGTGCGGAATAAATCGGGGTAGCTCGTGAGCATCGTCAGCAGCTCGCGCTCCCCCGCCAGGGATTTCCGCTCCAGATCGGTCAAAACAATCGGCATCGATGGAGCTGCCGCCGCGCTTGAACCATCGGCAACGGGCGCAGCGCTTTCCATCCCCGCTGGCACATCGATTGGCGGCAGATCCTCGTCGACCTCCACCGGAGCGGCCCCATAGGCATCAAGCGGAACGTAGTCGTACGGGTCCTCCTCGACCGGTGCGGACACCGGCGGCGTCGCACCCGCGGCCCAGGCACCGCGACCGGCACTGCGCGCACCGGCCGCACCGCCGCCCGAGCCTCGACCCTGCGAACCGCCCGCGCGCTCAGCTTGTGCGCGTTGACGCTCGTAGCTCTGCTCACGCCGGCGCTCGGCATCCTCGCGCTTGGCGACATCGCGAAACACACGGCCCGAACTCGCGCGCACGGTCTCCAGATCCAAACCAAGCAGGTCGGCAATCTGGATAAAGTACGTGTCGATCATATAGCTGTCACGTAGCGGATAGATAAGCGTCAGCGCGTCCTCGAGCGCCTTGGCGCGACCGCCCGGTGTGGTAATGTCGCTCGACTCCTGAAGCGAGCGGTACACAAAGTCCATGAGGGGCTCGGCGGCATCGATGCGCGCCTGCAGCGCCTCGCCGCCATGCGCCGTGATGAACTCCATGGGGTCGTTGCCGTCAGGCAGCACCACGCAGCGCAGGTCCATCGAATCCTGCTCGATAAACTGAATCGCGCGGCGAGCGGCCTTTTGACCGGCGGCGTCGCCATCGAACATATATACAATGCGCTTGGCAAAACGGGTGAGTGTCTTAACGTGATGTTCCGTCAGCGCCGTGCCCAGCGTGGCGACGACGTTTTTGATCCCCGCCTCCCAGCAGGCGATGCAGTCGGTATACCCCTCCACCACGATGGCGGTATCCTGCGCAACGATAAACTCCTTGGCCCAGTTAAAGCCGTAGAGGTTTCGCTTTTTATGAAACACGCTCGTCTCGGCGGTGTTGAGGTACTTTGGCTGACCATCGCCCATGATGCGCCCGCCAAAGGCGATATTGTGACCCTGCTCATCAAAGATGGGAAACATCACACGGTCGTAAAAACGGTCGGCAAGCCGTCCGCGCCCACGGCTCACGGCCACGTTGGCGTCAATCATCTCCTGCGGGGTAAAGCCCGCCTGCGACAGATGTGAAACCAGCGCGTTGCGACCCGGCGCAAAGCCCAGGCAGTAGCGGCGACAGACGTCTCCGCCCATGCCGCGGCTGGCAAAGTACTCGCGCGGGCGGCTGTCCTTGCCGCGCATGAGCATGGTGTGGTAGAACTGGGCCGTCTCGGCGCACAGGTCATAGATGCGGGCACGCTTGGTGCCGCGATCGCGCTGCGCACCGGTATCGTGCAGTTCAATGCCCGCACGATCGGCCAAATAGCGGATCGACTCGGGAAAACTCAGGTTCTCGCGCTTCATGATATAGGTAAAGACGTCGCCGCCCTCGCCGCAGCCAAAGCAGTGCCACACCTGCGTAGCAGGGATAATGTGAAACGATGGGGTCTTTTCGCCATGAAACGGGCAGCAACCCCAAAACTCATGGCCGCGGGGCTTGAGCTCAACCGTTTCCTGCACGATGGCAACCAAGTCTGACGCCGCGCGTACCTGATCTTTTTCCTCATCGCTAATCACGGATACTCACCCCCTGCTCACCCAAGTTATGACGGATATCGTCGATATTGCCCTCGACGGTCGCGATCAACTCGTCCAGGGAATCGAACACGCGAGATGGGCGCAGCCAGCGCGTAAACGCCAGCGACACGGAAGCGCCATACAGGTCGCCCGCATAGCCGATCAAGTTGGCCTCGAGATGCGCCGAGGCGGCATCGCCGGCATAGGTCGGCGGCAGGCCGACGTTAACGGCAGCAGGCCATACGGTATCGTCAACTAGCACCAGGCCCTCATAGACGCCATCGGCAGGCACTTGGATGCCGTCGGGCACCTGGATGTTTGCCGTGGGAAAGCCCATGTCGGAGCCCTCGTGACGGCCAGCCGCCACAACGCCGCGCAGCATATAGGGACGGCCGAGAAGCTCGGCAGCCAGCTCCACATGACCCTGACCCAGCTCATGGCGGACGCGCGTGGCGCAGACGGTCTGCCCGTTAACGCAGAGCAGGTCGTGACCGTAAACGTCAACCCCACGCTCAGTGCCCCAGGCGCGCATCTCGGCAACGCCCGAAGCGCCTCCGCGGCCGAGCCTAAAATCGCTACCTACACGAATGGAGCGAATGTCGATAACGCGCGACAACAGCACCAGAAACCCGACATGATCGAGTGCCGCCACGGCGGGCGTAAAGGGAACGGCCACCACCGCATCGACCCCGGTTTGAGCCAGGGCATGCAGGCGGTCGGCCGTCGTCATCAATTTTTGGGCGGGCGACGGACTCACCACGACGTCCGGATCAGGATCGAAGGTGACCACGACCGCTTTGCTGCCGTGATCATGTGCATCGCGAATAACGGCTTCGATCAGCTCTTGGTGCCCACGATGCACGCCATCAAACACGCCAATAGCGATCGACGCGGCACCCAAGAACTCGCACCCATCAAAAGCATCGGCAGAAACGATACGGGCCTCATCCAACTCACCCGCGAAAAAGATACGCGCGAGCTCGTGGGGCGTCAGCATCATCGAACACCGCCGATCGCCTGCGGAAAGACGTGCTCCATCACAAAGCGGCCGCCCTCGATACGAGCAAGCGCCTTCAATCCCCCATCGAGTACGAGCGCGAACGGCGCCTTCGCCGTATCGAAGTCCGCAAGCGCGCGTTCAACGGGAATGCGGCGGCCACAAAGCAGGTCGTCTGCAAGATTACCCGGCAAATCGACTCGCGTGGCACCTAGGGCGGCGATGGGATCCAGAGCGAAACCGGCAGCGGTCTCGGCAGAGAGCTCCTCTACCGCATGACAGGCGCCAATGGAAACCACGCCGGAGGCCGTACGGCGCAGCGCGGAAATATGCGCAGCACTATCGCAGGCACGACCCAGATCGCGAGCGAGCGCGCGAATGTAGGTGCCTTTGCTTACCGAAAACGCCACGGTCCAGACGCACGTATCGCCCTCGCCGCCCACGGCAATCAGGTCGGCGGCATAGACCTCGACGGGGCGCGGGGGCAACTCAACCGCATTGCCCTCGCGAGCACTCTTATAGGCGCGAACGCCATTGACCGAGATGGCCGAAAACGCTGGCGGCACCTGCATCTGCGGGCCAAGCATAGCGGCGAGCTGCTCACGGGCGTAAGCGAGATCGCGCAGCTCGGGGGCAACGGGCACCGTGCGGACGGCCTCGCCCTCCGCGTCATCGGTATTGGTCTCGACGCCAAACGAAATGTCGGCGACATAACTTTTGGTATCGAGGGTTAGCATGCCCAGCAGACGGGTCGCCTGGCCCACGCCCACCACCATGACACCCGAGGCCATGGGGTCGAGCGTACCGGCATGGCCGACGCGTCGCTCATGAAGGGCGCGTCGGCACTTCGATACCACGTCGTGGGACGTACAGCCCACCGGCTTATCGACGGCGAGCAGCATATTCAATTGAGAAGGCGTACGACGAGCCATGTACCATCCAAAATGTTAGAGCTCGACGGTCACCGAAGCGGGATCCTCCCCTACCAGCTCGGCCAGCATGGGAAGTGCCACGGCGAGCGTCTCGCGAATCGTTCCGTTGTTGGAAAAGCCGGCGGCGGCATGATGCCCGCCACCGCCAAAGTTGGCAGCGATCTCGGACACATCGAGGTCACCTTTGGAGCGCAGGTTGCCGCGCACCTTGGTATCGCCGTCGATGCCCTTTAGGAACAGACAGACCTCAACGCCCATCACCGAACGCACCACATCGACCAGGCCGTCGCACTCGTCCGAAGTGACGCCGCAGGCCTCGAGGTCGCTCTGGTACGCATAGCTATATGCCACGCGACCGTGCGCCACCGTCTTGATGCGGCCCATAACGATGGACTTGAGATGCAAGAACTCAACGCGCATGCTCTGGTAGACCTCGAGCGCAACACGCGCCGGATCGGCACCGTGCGCGACCAGGCGCGAGGCGGCATGGAACGCAGCAGCATCGGCGTTTTGATACTGAAAACGACCGGTATCGGTCACCAGGCCGCACAGCAGACACGTCGCGACACCATCGCGAGCCACAATGCCGCAATTGTCCAAAAAGCGGTCGATGATCATGGCACAGGCCGCGGCATCGACGCACCTCAGGCTCAGCTCGGCAAATTCCTCGCGCGCCGGGTGGTGATCGAAGCACACCACATGCGACGAGCGGCGGAGCACCTCGGCGGAGTTGTTCAGACGCTCGACGACCGGCACGTCCACCGAGATGAACAGGTCCGGATTGCCGGTATACGCAGATGCAGGCACCAGACGGTCGGCGCCCTCCATAAAGCGGTAGATGCGCGGAACCGGGTCATCATCTGCCAGCAGCAGGGCAATGTCCTTGTTGGGAAAGAACTTCCTAAGCGAGAGGCCCAGGCCCAGCACGGAGCCCAGGGCGTCGCCATCGGGAGACGTATGTCCCGAAATCGCAATGGAGGACGCACCCTCGATGAGCTCAAGGATGCGTCGCTGAATATCTGCAGACTCGCACGATGCGAGGTCGGCGGAATTACTCATCTAAAGCTGCCTCCTGGGCGGCATCCGCTATGGGGTAGCCGTCCTCGTCCTTTTCGATCGCAAGCGTGGCGGGAACGTTTTCCAGCGCGCGCGTGATGCGCTCGGCCTCATCGGTCGAGCGATCGATGCGAAAATCGAGCTCGGGCGTGACGCGCCAATCGAGCGAGCGGGCCAGCAGGCTACGGATGCGGCCCTTGGCGCTGGCGAGCGCCTCCATGACCTCGTCGTAGCGGCTCGTGTCGCACGACACATACACACGCGCGAACGAACGGTCCACCGCGACCTCGACCGCGGTCAGGGTGACCAGGTCGAGACGCGGATCGGAAACCTCAAAGAGCAGGATATAACCGAGCTTCTCGCGAAGCTGCTCGCCCAAACGGCGGGTTGCCTGCGTTTGCTTCATAGCGCTACCCCCTACTCGGTACGGGCAACCTGGTCGATGCGGTAGCCCTCAATGGTGTCGCCAGGCTTGATGTCCTGGAAGTTCTCCAGGCCAATACCGCCCTCGGAGCCGCTCTTGAGGCTCTTGGCCTCGTCCTTGTAGTGGCGCATCGAGGCGATTTTACCGTTGAAGACCACGATGCCGTCGCGCACCAGGCGCACGGAATCGGTCGCGGCGATCTCGCCCTCTTCGACGCGGACACCGGCGGCGATACCGACCTTGGGCACCTTGAAGGTGTCCAGAACGGTCGCGGTACCCGTGGAAACCTCGACCTCGGTGGGCTTGAGCATGCCGATACGGGCTGCGTCGAGGTCCTCGAGGCACTTGTAGATGACGTCGTAGCAACGGATCTCGACGCCCTCGCGCTCGGCGGCGGAGCGGGCCTTGCCGTCGGGACGGACGCCAAAGCCGATGATGATGGCGTTGGAGGCGTCGGCCAGAACGACGTCGGTCTCGTTGATGGCGCCAACGGCGGAGTGGATCGTGTTGATGCGCACCTCGGACTGGTCCATCTTGTCGAGGGAGTCCTGAAGGGCCTCGATAGAACCCTGGACGTCGGCCTTGATGATCAGGTTGAGCTCCTTGACCTCGGCGTCGGCGATGGTCTCAAAGAGGTTCTCGAGCGTCACATGCTTCACGCGGCTCTGCTCCTCGATGCGGGCCTTGAGCGAACGCTCGTCAGCCAGGGCGCGAGCCTCGCGCTCGTCCTCGAACACGCGGAACTCATCGCCGGCGTTGGGGACGGACTGCAGGCCCAGAATCTCGACGGCGTCGGAGGGACCGGCCTCGGTGACGGCGTTGCCCTTGGGGTCGAGCATGGCGCGGACGCGGCCGTAGGTAAGGCCGGCGACCAGCGTATCGCCCACGTGCAGGGTACCGCGGGTCACGAGCACCGTGGCAACCGAGCCGCGGCCCTTGTCGAGCTTCGCCTCGAGGACATTACCGGAGGCAAAGGTGTCAGGGTTGGCCTTGAGCTCGAGCACGTCGGCCTGGAGCAGCACGGTCTCGAGCAGGTCGTCGATACCGATCTTCTGCTTGGCCGAGATGTTGACGAACATGTTCTGTCCGCCCCACTCCTCGGGGATGATGCCGTACTCGGTGAGCTCCTGGCGCACGCGGTCGGGGTTGGCGCCGGGCTTATCGATCTTGTTGACGGCGACGACGATGGGAACGCCGGCGGCCTTGGCGTGGTTGATCGACTCGATGGTCTGGGGCATGACGCCGTCGTCGGCGGCCACGATCAGGATGACGATATCGGTCACCTTGGCACCACGGGCACGCATAGCCGTAAAGGTGGCGTGGCCCGGGGTATCGATGAAGGTAATCTTGCGGTCGTTAATCATGACCTGCGAAGCGCCGATGGCCTGGGTAATGCCGCCTGCCTCGCCGGCAGCGACGCCGGTGTGGCGGATGGCGTCGAGGAGGCTCGTCTTACCGTGGTCGACGTGGCCCATGACGGTGACGACCGGGGCGCGAGGCTTAAGGTCGGCGGGATCGTCGTAGAACGAGAAGGTGTTCTCCTCCTCGGGGGTGATGATCTTGATCTGGCGGCCCAGGTCGTCGGCAACGAGCTCGACAAGGTCGTCGGACATGGACTGCGTCATGGTAAGCGGCGTGCCCAGCAGGAACAGGCGCTTGATGATGTCGTTGGCCGGAACGTCGAGCGCCTCGGCGAGCTCCTGGACGGTAACGCCCTGGGAGACCTTGATGGCGTCGAGGTCCTCGGGGTTCACGCCCTGGGCCAGCGCCTCCTCAATCTTGCGCTCTTCCTGAGCCTTTGCGGCCTCGCGCTCGCGCTTCTCCTTGCGCTTTTTGCGGCGACCAGTGGACTCGCGAGAGGCCTCCTCGACGGCGGCACGAGCCTCCTCGAGCACCTTCTCGCGGCTGTACTCCTCGGCCTCGCGAGCCATGCGGCTGTAGTGGTCTTCTTCGTTGTTGTGACCGCCCTTGCGCTTCTTGCCCTTGCCCTGCTTGTCGGGGTTGGGGAAGTCCATGCCGGCAGCGACGTTGTTGCTGGCGTTGGTGCGATGGCTATGCGGACGGCTCTCGGAGGCGTTGCGCTCGGAATTGTTATCGGAGGCGTTGCGGTCATTACGACGACCACCACGACGGTCGTTATTGCCGCGACGGTTACCGCGCTCGGCGGCGCGCTCGGCCTTGGCCTTCTCCTCGGCGTCCTTCTTCTCCTTGAGGACGGTCTCCTGTGCGGCGATCTGGTCGAGCAGCGAACGGAAGCGCGAACCGGAGTCGGAAGCGGGAACGGCGCGGCGCTGGGCCTCGCGGGCAGCCTCCTCCTTCTCGCGGGCAAGACGCTCCTGCTCAGCCTTCTTCTTGGCCTCGGCCTCGGCGCGGGCGGCCTCCTCGGCAGCCTGGGCGGCTGCGAACTGACGGCGCTCCTCCTCGCGTGCCTTCTCGGCAGCGATGCGCTCGCGCTCTGCCTCGGCAGCGCGTGCCGCCTCCTCGGCGGCAGCGGCCTGCTCCTCGGCCTGCTTGGCGGCCTCGACTTCCTGGGCGCGGGCCTCGATCACCGAGGCGAGCTGCTTGCGGACCATGGCGACGTAAGCGTCCTCCAGGGCGGAGGAAGCGGACTTAGCGGGAATCTTCATTTCGGCGAGATGACCCATCAGTTCCTTGGAGGTCATGCCGAACTCTTTGGCCAGGGTGGACACACGGACTTTTGCCATATGACTTCACCTACCCTTTCTGGCACCTTGGGTGCCTAGAGACTGAACGAGCGTGGGGTATGCGCTGGGACCTGCCCGGCGCGACCGCGCGCTAGATCAGGTCCTCCGCATCATCGAAGGCGTCGGTGTCGTGGACGCCGCAGAAACGGGAGCCGGGACGAGCCTGGTTGCGGCACTGGATGCCGTCCTCGGACACGAACTCGCAGCGACGGACGTCCTCGTCCTCCTCGTCACCGATCAGGTCGGCGGCGGGCTCCTCGTGAACGGGAACGTTCTTGAGGATGTCGGCGGCAAGGGTCTCAGACTTGATGTCGATATGCCAGCCGGTCAGGCGCGCGGCGAGGCGGGCGTTCTGGCCCTCCTTGCCGATGGCGAGGGACAGCTGGTCGTCGGGCACGATAACGCCGGCGTAGGCCTTCTCCTCGTCGATAAGGACGCGGGTGACCTTAGCAGGCGACAGGGCGTTGGCGACATAGACGGCCGGATCGGCATCCCACAGGATGACGTCGACGCGCTCGCCACGGAGCTCGCCCACGACGGCGCGAACACGGCTGCCCTTGGGGCCGACGCAGGCGCCAACGGGATCCAGGCGATCGTCGAGCGAGTGGACGGCGACCTTGGAGCGCTGGCCGGGCTCGCGGGCGATCGACTTGATCTGGACGGTGCCCTCATAGATCTCGGGCACCTCCTGCTCAAACAGACGACGCATGAGCTCGGGGTGGGTACGGGAGATGACAATCGGCGGACGGCTGTGCTCGCCACGAACCGGCTGCAGGTTGGAGTTGGGGTCGCGAACGTCGATGATCACGGCCTTGATGTGCTGATTGTGCAGATAGCGCTCGCCCATCGGACGCTCGTTGCGCTCGTTCTCGTAACGGCGCTGGTCGAAGTGCGGAAGCTCGGCCTCGACGCCCTCGCGGATCTTGACGATCGTGAAGTCGGGCGTGGACTGCAGCACGGTACCGCTAATGAGATCACCGATGCGGCCGGCGAACTCCTCGTAGATCTGCTCGCGGGCGGAGTTGCGCACGATGGCGTTGATCTCGGCCTTGGCGTGCTGGGCGGCGATGCGGCTCGTGTTCTTGGGGGTGACGTCGATCTCCTCGAACTCGGTGAAGTTGCCTTCCTCGTCCATGGAATCGTCGATCGGCTCCAGGCGGTAGACGTAGATCTTGCCGGTGGTGCGGTCGATGGTCACCTTGGCGCCCCACTCAAGATGCAGGATCTCGGCATAGCTCTTGGCGAGCGACTGCTCCAGGCGGTCGATCAGGTAGAGCTGGTCGATGTGCCTTTCCTGGCAAAGCTCCATCAGGGCGGTCATCATGTCGGATGCTGCCATCTTACTTTCCTTCCTTCGCGGGCTTGAAGTCGTAGGTGGGCTTCAACTTGCACTTTTTAACATCGCAGAATTCGAGGGTGACGGACTCGCCGTCCTCGAGCTCGAGGGTCACGTTCGTCTCGGTGGCGGCGGCAATCTTGCCGGCGTACTTGCGACGGCCCTCGGTGGCGGTGGAGGTGAGCTCGCAGTTCTCGCCCACAAAGCGGGCAAAGTCACGCGGGCGGCGCAGCGGGCGCGCCATACCCGGGCTCGACACCTCGAGCGTATAGCTCGAAGAGATGGGGTCGAGCTCCTCAATCACACCGCCGACCCATTTGGTGTTGGCCGTGACGTCATTGAGCGACAGGCTCTGGCCCTCGGCACCCTCGATACGCACGCGCACGCAGGGGGCCTTGGTGGCACCCACGAGCTCAACGTCGACAATGTCGACATCGTGCTGGGGAGCAACGGCCTCGAGCGCGTCGATGATCGCCTGCTCGGTCTTGGTCTTGACCATTGCGGCACCTCCATCCATACAAAAAAGAAGCGGGGCCGAAACCCCACTTCTTTCAATTACAACTTCATTTGCAAGCAAACTATACCAATAGCTGCGGAAACGTGCAAGCACAGTACGAATCTGCAGGTCAGCGTGCGCACAGCTTCTCCACAAGAATAGGACAATTGACCGCAGGCGCTTTGGGCAGACAAAACAAAACGGGGGGCAACCCAGCCGGATCGCCCCCCCGTATTTTATGCGTCAGTTAAGCACGCAGTGCTTACTTGACCACCAGGTTGACCAGCTTGCCGGGCACGCAGATGGCCTTGACGACCGTCTTGCCCTCGAGCCACTTGGCGACGGCGGCCTCGGCGGCAGCCTGCATATCCTCATTGGAGGCATCGCGGGCAACGTCGACGCGACCGCGGACCTTGCCGAGCACCTGGACCACGATCTGCACCGTGTCCTCAACGGACTCGGCCAGGTCGAACTCGGGCCAGGCGGCGGTGTAGGCGTTGCCCTCGCAGCCGAGTGCCTCGTGCCACAGCTCGTCGGCCCAGAACGGGCAGATGGGGGCAAGGACGCTCACGATATCCTTAGCCACGCCGTAGCACAGCGCCTTGTCGCGGGCGGTACCCTCGGTGGCGTTGAGGTAGGCGCTCGCCGCGTTGACGAGCTCCATGACGGCCGAGATGGCGGTGTTAAACTGGCCGCGATCGAAGTCCTCGGTGCACTTGGCGATGGTGCGGTGACGCTCGCGATAGAGTTTCATCGCGACCTCATCGAGCGCGGACTTGTCGAAGGCCACGCTGGCGTCGCCGAACTGGACAAGCTGCCACACGATACGCCAGGCGCGCTTGATAAAGCGGTTGGCACCCTCGACGGCCTTGGGGTCCCAGTCGAAGTCCTTCTCGGGCGGGGCGATAAACAGAATCGCCAAACGCATGGTGTCGGCGCCGTAGGGCTCGATAACCGAGCTCGGGGGCACGACGTTGCCCTTGGACTTGGACATGGTGTCGCCGTTCTCGTCCTTGACCATGCCCTGGCACAGCAGGTTAGTGAAGGGCTCGTCCACACTCAGCAGACCCAGGTCGCGCAGTGCCTTGGTAAAGAAACGGCTGTAGAGCAGGTGCAGAATGGCGTGCTCGATGCCGCCGATGTAGTTATCGACGGGCATCCAACGGTCGGCGGCTTCCTTGGAGAAGGGCAGCTCGGTGTTGTGCGGGTCGGTATAGCGCAGGTAATACCAGCTGGAGCAGGTGAAGGTGTCCATGGTATCGGTCTCGCGCTTGGCCGGGCGGCCGCAGACCGGGCAGGTGGTCTCGTAGAACTCCTTGCACTCGGCGAGGGTCTCGCCGGCACCCAGGTCCAGGTTCTCGGGCAGCGTCACCGGCAGCTGATCCTCGGGCACGGGCACGATGCCGCAGTGCTCGCAGTGGATAGCCGGGATGGGGTTGCCCCAATAGCGCTGGCGGCTGATGAGCCAGTCGCGCAGACGGAACTCGACCTTGCGACGACCGCAGCCCATGGCCTCGAGGTCGGCCACGATTGCAGCTTCGCCCTCGGAGTGCTTGCCACCGCGCATTCCGGTGTACTTGCCGGACTGGACGAGCGTGCCCTCGGCAGCGTGGGCGCAATCCCAGTCGACGGTCTCGGCATGGAAGGTATCGATGGTCTCGCCGTTGGCCTCGACGGCAGCACGGTCGTCATCGTCCAGGATGATCGGCACGATCGGCAGGTCGTACTTGCGGGCGAACTCAAAGTCGCGCTGGTCGCCGCAGGGAACGGCCATGACGGCGCCGGTGCCGTAGTCGGCCACGACGTAGTCGGCAACCCACACGGGGACCTTCTCGCCGTTGACCGGGTTCACCACGTAGCGGCCGGTAAAGGCACCGTGCTTCTCGAGGGTGCCCTGGGCACGCTCGACGGCGGAGATATGCTTGGAGTCCTCGAGGATCTTGGTCACGGCCTCCTCGTACTCCGTGCCCTCGACGAGCTCGTGCAGACGAGCGTACTCGGGGGCCAGGACAAAGAAGGAGACACCGAAGAGCGTATCGGCACGCGTGGTGAAGACGGTGATCTTGCCCTCGTCGCCCTCGATGGGCTCGCCATCCTTGTCGCACAGGGTAAAGTCGACCTCGGCGCCCTCGGAGCGACCGATCCAGTTGGCCTGCATCTGCTTGACGCGCTCGGGCCAGCCGGGGAGCTTCTCCAGATCGTCGAGTAGCTCTTGGGAGTACTCGGTGATCTTGAAGTACCACTGCTCCAGATCGCGCTTCTCGGGCTCGGTGCCGCAGCGCCAACACTTGCCCTCGGTGACCTGCTCGTTGGCCAGAACGGTCTTGCAGGTGGGGCACCAGTTGACCGGGTTCTTCTTACGGTAGACCAGGCCCTTTTCCCACAACTTCTCAAAGATCCACTGGCCCCAGCGGTAATAATCGGGGCTGCAGGTCTTGACCATGCGATCCAGATCGTAGGAAAAGCCCATACGCTTCATCGTGGCGAGCGCCTGGTCCATGTTCTTGTACGTCCAGGCAGCAGCCTGCGTGTTGTGCTTGATAGCGGCGTTCTCTGCAGGCAGGCCAAAGGCGTCAAAGCCGATGGGGTGCAGCACATCGTAGCCGCGCATGCGGGCCTGACGGGCCATGGCATCGCCGATGGTATAGTTGCGCGCGTGGCCCATGTGCAGGTCGCCCGACGGATACGGGAACATCTCGAGCACGTACTTCTTGGGCTTACTTTCGTCGGTGTCGACGGCAAAGAGGTTGGAGTCCTCCCACGCCTTCATCCACTTGGACTCAATGGCCTGTGCGTCGTAGGCAGGGATCTCGTCCTTATGATCTGTGCAATCGCACATATCAGCTCCTTTGTTAGCTGGGTTGGGGCGGGGCGTTCTCACCTTTACTCGCTGCTGCGGATAGTCCTGCTCGCACGAAGAGCACATTAAGTGCTCTTCGGCTCGTGCGGAACTTGCAGCGAGCAAAGGTGAGAACGCCCCGCCACATCGTTAACTCGACTGATGATAGCAAATCACGAAATACAAGGTGTATGCAACTTGCAACAAACCGAACTATCGAATACTCCAAGTCAACTGGCTTGAGTTTTTATATCTTGAATACGGGAAGCCTTCGAACAAGTCTTTATTGTTGTCATTGGACTTCGACATGTCTTTAAGAATTGACTTGCCTATAGCCTCCCCCAAAGCAATGGGAACAGCATTGCCGATTTGCCTATATATATCGCTAATATCACCTCGGAAAATCCAATCATCCGGAAAGCCCTGAATGGCACGATATTCCTCAATTGAAAGAGGGCGATCGTCTGTGGGGTGGCACAAATCAGTAGCAGGCATTGTCGGGCTTGTGACTAAAGTTGGAGAAGGCCGATCATTCCATATTCTTCTATAAAAACCCGTTTTACCGCCTCCAAGCCGATACGCCTTCCCCATCGCCTCTTCCTGAAGCTCCACAGGCAAATTCTTCCAATACTCACCCTCTTTAAGCAACTTAAAATACTTAAGCCTTTTTTCCGGAAACTGAACGTAATGGTGTTCGTCTTTTAATCCCCGAACGGCATCTGAAAAAGTCATCCAAGGATTAAGTTGCCACTTGGGGTCATTTGAGTTCGTGGGGGTCAGCCAATCACAGATTGAACCGTCTCGTTTAGCAATCAAGACAACTCTCTCCCTAATTTGAGGAGCCCCAAAATTCGCAGCATTATACAAATTGAAGCTCACGCCATAGCCCATTGATTCAAGTTTGTTCAGAACCGTTTTCATAGCGCCGCCGTGTACGGGCTCTCCGCCAGCTTCCAAAGGATATGCCGTAGACAAGAGCCCTCTGACATTTTCAATTACCAAATACTTAGGTCGAAGATGGTCAGCAAGATCGAGATACTTTAGGAATACGTTGCCCCTAACGTCATCGAAGGCGCGACGCGCTCCAGCCGTAGAAAATGCCTGACAAGGAGGCCCGCCAAACATAACATCTATACCCCTTTTGGGGCTAATGCCCGAATAATCAAATACCCGATCGGGAGTAACCTTATTAATGTCTCCTAACAAACCAACATTAGGCCGATTGGACGCAATAGTCATTCGGCACTTCGTGTCATTTTCACAGTAAAGACTGGACGAAATACCGGCCCTCTCCATTCCATAATCCAAGCCAAGCGCCCCAGAAAAAAAAGAAACCGCAGTTAATGCCGAATCAACTACTTCAGTAGCGCGATGGTCTGCGGGAGCGAAGCATAGATTTTTTTTCCTCATAAAGCTGATTATTTCGTTCTCTCTATAGACTCTACGCTTACCAACAAGCGCATAATTGAGATCTCCGTTACGAGATAGTCTTGTAACAGTCTGAGATGTCACCCCAAGACGGCTCGCAACTTCCGCGGAAGACAGTATCGCCTCATTTTCCAAAATGGACTCCAGCAATTAAGTAATTGAACATTTTTTTGTCCATTTTAATTCAAATATACGCTTGTGTATAGGTTTTATCTAGTTGAAAATCAACACAAAGGAGGCACGACCATGGCTAAAAACGCAAAACGTGAAGATGTCAATAAGAAATTATCGGAATCACTGAATTACTGCAACTCGCATCACATTCCGGCGCAAGAACTCTTTGAATCCATCGCAGACCGAACAATTAACAACGAAACCTGTCACTATGACGCCAATGAAAGAAAAAGGGAAATGAAGTCGCTATTTCCCATTCTTCTCCAAGCCGAAACCTCAGCAATGATTCCCTCGATTCCAATGAAGCCAGATATACTCGAATTAGACTCGAAAGCATTTTTGGAACTTTGGCTAAACAAATGGATTTCAAAATTTCTTTCGGGATGGCAGTCGCTTCCAAGTGATTATGTCGCGAATCCCAAAAAGACGGTTACCGATGAAGCACTGATACATATGGTAATGGACGCAAAACACGCAGGATCAAAAGAGCGCGCTTACGAGTGGGCGGCGCACCACAATTTATTCATGAGTGCTGAAAATATAGGTGGCAACCTATTGGAGGAGTACATATATTCAAAAATTAAGCCATATGGATGGATTTGGTGCAGAGGGAAGATTCTCACGGCAATCGACTTTTGCAACGATGAATGCACTGCCATGTTTCAGGTAAAAAACAAAACGAATACTGAAAATAGTTCAGGAAAGGGTTTCAGGGAATCCTGCGGCGCAAAAGCATGGAATCGAATGAAGGCGGAGCGTCGTAACGGAAAGATTGAAACATATTGGCCAAAGTTGATTGAAATTGTTCGAGAGGGCAGTACGGTAGATAAACCTGTTCCGAATGATCTCGTCACCGAGGCAGACTATTTGGATTTTGTTTCAAACACGGTCAGAAACAATCCTTATCTGATTAGCGAAAGAGAAGGAGACCTATAACAAAATGGGGTCGCAATCCAACAGACACGCGACCCCATTTTCATAAATTATTTAGTAACTAGCGATAACTTACGGACTGCTGGGAGTCTTTCACGACTACGTCGTGGGCGCCGCCTTCGACGATGGAGGTGGAGCTCACCAGGGTCAGACGTGCCTTTTCTTGGAGCTCGGGGATCGAGAGGGCGCCGCAGTTGCACATCGTGGACTTGACCTTGTAGAGCGTGCCGCCCACGCCGTCCTTGAGGGGACCGGCATAGGGAACGTAGGAGTCGACGCCCTCGACGAAGCTGAGCTTCGCGGCGCCGCCCAGGTCGTAGCGCTGCCAGTTGCGGGCACGCGCAGAACCCTCGCCCCAGTACTCCTTCATGTACTGGCCGTTGACGCTGACGCGCTCGGTCGGGCTCTCGTCAAAGCGGGCGAAGTAGCGGCCCAGCATCATAAAGTCGGCGCCCATGGCAAGGGCGAGCGTCATGTGGTAGTCGTAGACGATGCCGCCGTCGGAGCACACGGGCACGTAAACACCGGTCTCCTCGTAGTACTCGTCACGGGCGCGGCAGACGTCGATCAGCGCGGTGGCCTGGCCACGACCGATACCCTTGGTCTCGCGAGTGATGCAGATGGAACCGCCGCCGATACCGACCTTGATGAAGTCGGCACCGCAGTCGGCCAAGAAGCGGAAGCCCTCGGCGTCGACGACGTTACCGGCACCGACCTTGACGTCCTCGCCGTAGTTGGCGCGAATCCACTCGATGGTGCGCTTCTGCCACTCACTGAAGCCCTCGGAGGAGTCGATGCACAGGACATCGGCGCCAGCCTCGATGAGCAGCGGCACGCGCTCGGCATAGTCGCGGGTGTTGATACCGGCGCCGACCATATAGCGCTTGTCGTTATCGAGCAGCTCGTTGGGGTTGGTCTTGTGGCTGTCGTAGTCCTTGCGGAAAACGATGCCCATAAGGTGATCGTTGTCGTCGACGATCGGCAGGGCGTTGAGCTTGTTGTCCCAAATGACGTCGTTGGCAACCTTGAGGCTGATGTTCTTGTCGCCCACGATGAGCTGCTCGCGCGGGGTCATGAACTCGGAGACCTTCTTCTGGTGGTCATCGCGGCTGGGACGATAGTCACGGCTGGTGACAATGCCCAGGAGCTTGCCCTTGGGAGTGCCGTCGTCGGTGACCGGCATGGTGGAGTGGCCGGTCTTCTCCTTGAGCTCGATGACCTGCTCCATGGTCATGTCGGGTGTCAGCGTGGAATCGGACTGAACGAAGCCGGCCTTGTGATCCTTGACGGCCTTGACCATAGCGGCCTCGGACTCGGCGCTCTGGGAACCGTAAATGAAGGACAGGCCACCCTCGGTAGCGAGCGCGACACCCATGTCGACGCCCGAGACGGATTGCATGATGGCGGAAACCATGGGGATGTTCAGGGTGATTGCCGGCTTCTCACCGCGCTTAAAGCGGGTTAGCGGCGTCTTGAGAGAGACGTTGTTGGGGATGCACTGCGAGGACGAGTAGCCAGGGACCAGCAGATACTCCGAAAACGTGTGGGACTCACCGGGAAAGAACGTAGCCATGTTTCTCCTTTTTCCATGCGACCGGTCGGCTGCAGGCCTCGTAGGACCCAGCCCAACCTTGGGCGCCCAATACTGGGGAAGTATCTTAACGCACTTTGACTGCTACAATGCATGATTTAAGAAGAGCACACGAGGGTTTGACGCACGCTTTGCGTTTGCCCAGCAAACGCTTTAGCGGGGAGACGTAAGGCACATGGAGTACAAGACGACGGCAAAGTTGGTCATTCAAGCGTGCGACAAAGATCTGCCGGGCGTGTTTGGTCACGGCTGCGTCTTGTTGCTGCAGGGTATTGCCCGCGAGCACTCGCTCAACCGCGCCGCCAAAAGCATGGGCATGGCCTATTCCAAGGCTTGGCGCATTGTGAACGAAGCCGAAGGGCAGCTGGGATGCAAACTCATCGAGCGCGACGGCGCCCGCGGATCCACGCTCACGCCTGCCGGCGAGCGCGCCATAGCGGTCTACGAGGAGCTGCAGGCCGACATAAACCAAGTCATTGCCACCAAAGCCGACGCCCTCATCGCCAGCATTAAAGAGTAGCCAATTTGGGACGGGGCCTTTTTTAGCTACCATCCAGAGCATTCTTGACTCATAGCAAAAAATGACATTGGGTAGCTAAAAAAGCCCCGTCCCAAATTAGCTACTTGCGGAGGGCGTTGTCTAGGGCGGCTGCCGCGACCAGGGGGTTGTCGGTGCCGGCGAAGAGGCGGATGGTGCTCCCCTGCTTACCTCGCGGAGCAGAGAGGCGCGTCGTTGCGCCGCCGGCGGGCGATGTGCGAAACTCCCCCGGCAAAGCATCGAACAGCTCTCCCGCGCTACGCTCAATAAGGTCAAATTCAACTGCTGGCCCAAATCCGTGCTCCAGGATTCCCGTTGCAACAGCATGGTCAGGATGCGAGCTCAGCCCGGGATAGCGCACGTTGCGCACCATTTCGTTGGCGGCCAGATACTCGGCCAGCGCACGGGCGCGGTCGAAATGCTCCTGCATGCGGGCATCGAGCGTGTCCAGCCCCCGCTCCAGCACACCCGCCTCCTCGGTAGAAAGGTCGAGTGACAAAGCACGGCAACCCGCAAACAACGCATTCGCGCACTCGGCAGCAGCATCCACATGATGGCGCTTGAGCTGCGAACGCGCCACCGAAGCGGCAACGAGCTTGCGCGGAGCCTTGCCGGCGCACACGCGATCGAGCGCCTCGAGCGACAGCGCAGCACCCAGCCGCAGCGAATCGCAGCCAAAAGCCGACGCCACGGTGTTGTCTACAACCAGCAGCGCATGGGCCTCACGCGCCGCCCGACCCAGAGCGCGCAGATCGGGCACACGCAGACCAAACCCGCCGATGGAGTTCACAAACCACCACAGGTGCGGACCCTCGGCATCAAACGAAGCATCAAAGCCCTCGGACGCAGCGGCAAACGCCTCGGCGGACGGCGAGCCCACCAGCGCGACATCGCAGCCATCAAAGCCGCACGCAAACGCATCGGCAAAGTCGTCCGCAAAGGCCACCAAGCGGTCACCGGGACGCACAATCCCCAGCTGCGACAGCGCTGCTGGCACATGCGAGGCCGCGAGCAACCGCGCTTCACGCGCGCCGGTCCTCAAAGCCCAGGCCTCTTCTAGCTGCTGTA
>CAUBVH010000022.1 GCA_958439425.1 uncultured Collinsella sp. | reverse complement strand
CGTTTGATTACCAGTTAGATCGACACTGCTCCAAAACTAAGTCAACACAACCTTGGACACATAACGAGTTTGATTACCAGTTAGATCGACACTGCTCCAAAACGCGCAAAGCGCAACTCGAGCGTCCCTTACGTTTGATTACCAGTTAGATCGACACTGCTCCAAAACACGCTGTGCACGACGCTGCGGGCGCGTCGTGTTTGATTACCAGTTAGATCGACACTGCTCCAAAACATCATGGTAAGAGTTATTATCGTGATGAACGTTTGATTACCAGTTAGATCGACACTGCTCCAAAACTCCAGCTCCGCAAGAACGAGAACGTCTTCGGTTTGATTACCAGTTAGATCGACACTGCTCCAAAACTACCTCGGGGGTAGCCGACGAAATAGAAATGTTTGATTACCAGTTAGATCGACACTGCTCCAAAACGCACCTGACCCGGGTAAATCATGTTCGGGTGTTTGATTACCAGTTAGATCGACACTGCTCCAAAACACACCGTAGCCTCGCTCGCGAGCCTCGAAGTTTGATTACCAGTTAGATCGACACTGCTCCAAAACTATACGTCGAAGTAGTTAAGCATTGCGAGCGTTTGATTACCAGTTAGATCGACACTGCTCCAAAACTAAATGCTCATACTCATAACAGTTCGATTCGTTTGATTACCAGTTAGATCGACACTGCTCCAAAACCATTGGAGCAAATTCCCTACTGCGACGGGACGTTCAATCTAACCGATCAGTTCTTTCAATGCTCTAAAAACTGCAGGTCAACCGTTAATTTTTGTTCATGTCCGTAAGACATGGTATCTTTTTTATTTTCCAGGAGCAACAGACTCAATTTAAGGAAAAACACGTGGTCATAGAGTGTTTGCAGCTCATTTTCCGTCAAAAAAGTTTTGAGATTTACAAATACGATTGTCTTTCTGCAGCCAGCGTCAAGAGCAAATGAAAGAAAATTCAGCAGATTATCAAGGAACGATTTATCTTCTTGAGGCGCTGCGCCAAATCCTAAAAACTTGAGGTAGCGCTTCAAATCCCATTCTAACCCAAACCCCAAATCGGCATTAAAGCCAAGGTTCAATCCGCCTAAACGCAGTTTTATTGCACGTTCAGCCTCTTCCACCTGCATGCGCAGATCTTCGTCTTCTAGAAACTCACGCTCAACCTTCTTGGTGATTGCGGTCATAAATGCGCGGTCATCCCATGGAAGATTCAGCGCATCAGGCACCACCATTAGAGCGCTGCCGGGCTTTATCTCCTCATCGTCTTTCCAAAGGGAATAAGGCTCCATCGCCTGGCGCCCCAATCCGTTTTGCAAAGAAGCTACAATCCGCGCGAACAGGGCCGAGTTCTCGACTTGCAAAACCGATGTCTCCCCTGCTACTAGCTCCACCGGGTGTTCGAGCCCTGAAAACACGAGCCTCATAAAACCAGAAGCTCCTCCATTGTGTCTATCTCCTCATGGGCCTCGCGGTTACCCGTTATGTACTCCATGGTTGAAAACTGAGATTCGGTCACGCGCAAAACCTGTACAAGGCCAGCTGGCGGGCGATGTTTCCTGAGTCTTTGCACCGCGCTTCCCGCCGCCCCATCGTTAACAACAAGCTTTGCATACACGGATTCCTGGAGCATAAGATAGCCATCTTTAAGAAGAAATTTGCGGAACACCCGGTAGTCTTTTCTCTGCGCAGGAGTATTGACGGGCAAATCAAAGAAGACGACAAGCCTCATATATCTGATCCTTTCCCCGACACTCATACGACCTCAAACGACTCGATTTCGTCTACCGACAGCTTCCGGTCAAGGGCCTTGAAGCAATCGGCAACATACAGAGAGATTACGGAGCCCACGCGATATGTGCCGCCTCGATAAGCAATTCCCTGATTGAGCATGTCGACCAAGAGCAGCTTTGTCTCCTTAGAGAACTCGCCGTCAAAGTTATCGAACACAATGCGGTCGACAAGAGGCCTAAACGGCTCCATAAAATCGCAGCTCAAGTTGAACTGGTTGAACTCATTTCTGTGGCAGATTCCCACCTGCGTAAGGTATCCGCGCGCTGCGATCTCGCGATTGACGCTCGACAGCAGAATCGCATACCCATAATTGAGAGCAGCATTCAGAGGTGTATCGTCATCCCTCGAGAAGGATGGACCAAACAGAGAGTTGAAATACAGCCGGGCTGCATGTCCTTCGCGATTCGTCGTATCACCCGAGCGCACCTCGACAACAATGCTCTTAAGCGTCTCGCCCTGTTCCTCACGCGCACGGGTGTGAAGCACGTCAGATTGATGCTTAATCTTGTCGCGTACGATGCGTTGCCATACGCGCTTTTTAATCGGCTCGCCCCACTCAAGCTGTTCTGCGATACGCTTGCTGGTGTTATGGGCCCCGTATAGCGGCAAATACTGCCCAATGGGATCGCGCTTCTCGTCAGAAACGACAAACGCGACCTTTGCCTTGGCAAGCTCCGAGAGCAGATAAGCGCTTATGAACACCTGGTTGGTCTGGAGGACGACCGACGAAATCTCCGAAAGATGGACCTTCGCCGTGTCGTCCTCGCGGCGGACAACCATGTACCCGCCCTTGTACTGCAATTTGCAGGGGTTTGAAATGACAATGTTCCTAAAGCCCGACACGGGTCCTTCTCTCGAACATGCCCGTTACAGACTGGTCAATGATAAAGAACGGGGCCGCTGGTTCGTTGATTAGTTTTGACATATCCGTCACCATAGCGCCCGCTTTTGCAGGCCCGCCAATTCCAGAGAGATCAACGACTCGATCTGCGCCGTTTTCAATACGAATTAGGCCAAATGCAAGCTCACGCTGCTGCAACTCATCGAGCACAGAAACGGAAGACAGCCGAGAGAGCTTAAGCTGCCTGGACAACTTTCCACAAGTTGCATTGGCAGCGTGGTCAATCTTGTGCACCAATCCCTCAAGCAAAGGAAGGACGCTTAGTCTTTCATCCTTTTTAGACATATTTAACAGCAACATCTCATCCTGCGAAAACGCAAGTTGAGAGCCCGATCTGACCTCCTTTGCGCCAGTAATAATCAAACGGTCTCCATCAACCTCAATCAGCTGCTTCTTGTAGATCTTCGGCCTCGTGATACCGACGTACTCCAAACCCTCCTTCTCCGCAAGCTCACGCGCGTACTCGCCGAGTGCCGCCGAGTCGCCCTCGATGCGCGCCGCGAGCCACACGGGAACCTGAGAGAACCGGAATACCGGCTTTCCCTTCTTTTTGGCCTCATAGATAAAGAAGTACGCAAACTGCTGGCTCGAAAAACCACCGTATTGCTTGGCGTCGAGCCCCTGCTTGGTCGACAACTCAAGCTTTGCACCCATCTTGGGATCACGCGGCGAGTAAATCGTTGCCTTCCAGAACGCGCCCGTATCCTCCTGAGGCATCCTCGAGATGTAGCACTGGCGATAGTTAAGCGCACGGCGAATGCTCTCAACCTCCGCTGCTGCATTCCAGCCGTCCGGAAGATACTTTCCCCTATAACGCTTGACCTCGTCGTCCTCGGTCCAGGCATCGTCAAAGACCTCGCCCGTCTCGGGATCAAATCCCGCAGTCATAAAACTATTGACAACGAAACCCGTTGATCCAGGCATGCGGTGGGTTTTCTTAAACAGCTCGGACTGCTCGCGCACGTACTTCTTAATCACGTGCGAGTAGCCAATGGGGTTCTCATACATTCCGGGGTGGCGCATCTGAATAAACAGGCCCAAGCGACATGCCAGATAGGCATCATGCGCATGATGGAAATCATTGGCTTCGCGGCATTTGACCAAGCCGGCTGCCTCACGAAGGTTGTGCGATACGCTCGCCTTAACGGGAACGATCTTCGTTCCCTCGTCGGCATAACGCGCCTCAAGCAACGCCTGCGCCATCTTGACCATCTGGCTCGTCTCCACGAGCTGGCGCGCGACGAAGCCCTTCATGGCATTCTCGTTTATGGAAGACCTCAGCAGGTTGCGATACTTTTTATCGCCAATGAGCTTCGCCTGATGCAGCTGCTTCCACGTTTCGCCCATCTTCCAGCGAATGCTCTTATCAATCAAAAGCTGATCGGTCTTGTGCTGGTTCTCCTCGCGGTACACCAACGCCTTGTTTTCGAGGCTGTCGTCCTTAATATAGGCGCGCGGAATGATATGGTCGACCTCGTACTCACCCGATCCCGCCATAAGCTTATTGAGGTCGATAGCGCGGCCCGAATACAGGCATTTTCCGTTCTGCATCAAATAGAGAGTCAGGCGCTCGTCAAGGTCTACATTGGCTGCCTTGAGCTCCTTGAAATCGTCCATAACAGCCAGGTCGCAGCCCTCGGCCTTAAACGCCTTGAGCGCATCCTCGATGGCGTCCCAGCGCTTCGTGGCCCGCTTGCCCTTTTTCTTTTCGTCCTCGTCGTGAGTCACCTCAACAAAAACGTTGGCCGGCGCGTGCCCCGCAATCTTTGCGATTTCGTCGACAATGCGAATCGCTTGATTCAAGCTGCGACGAATCGCCGGGGATCCGGGAAGCTCATTTACGCCTAGAGACTTCTCGTGTTCGGCATAATATTTGCGATTGTGTTCATCCACTTTTTCCTGGAAGCCCAGCGTGTTGTCGTGGAGAATCTCCATCATCACCATGGTCTCGCCCAAGCGACGCTCGGAGCTGGGGTTTCCTTCTCGCAACACGTCCATGATGCTCATAGAGCGACCAGCTTGCGTATCAATTCTAATACCCGTCAGGAACTTCTCCGACAGACGCCCCCAACCAGTCAGACGCTTTTTGCAGATCTTTTTAATCTGCTCGGCATCGAGCATTCCGTTGCCACTGGGGCCAAACTCATCCTGCAATTTTTCCTTAAGGATCGAGCGGTCCTCAAACAACGTGTTCCAAAGAATGATCTTCTCGATAACCGGATACTCGGCACGGCTCAACTCGTCCACACCAAAGATGTCTTTGGCAAAGAAGATGTACGAGTCCATCTTCGATTCAAGACCGCTCTCACCCTGGCCGCCGCGGACAACCGGATTTGTCGCGTCGCCCTCTTTTACAAGCCAGTCGGCAATCATCTTGTAGGTAACGCGACGCTTTTTATGGAAAAGCTCATGGACAATACCCTCGCGCTGCGCGGCATCCAGGCGTTGCCAATCGTCACCATCTTCGGACCAGCGAACGCCATTGAGTTCGTTCAGAACGCAGAACTCCTCATAGAGCAAAGACTGCTTGGGAAGCACCTTCTCGCCAGCAAGATAAGTGCAATCACCCGTCATGCGCAGGATAAAATTCTCTGCGCTCTTATTCTTATCGATTACGGTATCCCAGTTCCAAGGCGTGATCGTCGCATCTTCCATGCCGGGCTTACGCTCGGACCATTGGAATCGGTGGTTGCCATGTTTGTCCTGAGCAGCATTTTTAGGCGTCAGCGGTCCCACATAGTACGGGATACGGAACGTGACCAGGCTCTCGATCTTCGCAGCCTCGTCCTTAAGGAACGGATAGAAGCGACCCTGGTTTTTGAGAATGGCCTGCAGCTCCTCAAGATGCAGCTGATAGCAGATGGCACCGTTATCACTCGTCTTAAGGCGACGTAAAAAGCGTTGTTTGTCGAATGCGTCCATCATGGCGGTATAGCGCTCGTCCGTCTCCGCGCCCGTTCCCGCAAAGAGCTTCTTTACGGATTTAGCGAAGTCATCGTAAGACAGTTTATGCAGGTCATATGCGGTATAGCCCTGTGCCTTAAAGGCATCGTAGTCGCGTGAGGGGTCATCGCTATTCGAATCATGATAGGTTGCGCCGCGGAAGAAAGACTCATATGAGCCGGGAGCATATTCGCGGACCAAAGTCTTGAGCCGATCAAGATCATCCGCGTAACAATTGTACTTTTCGATCATGTTGACCGAGATTGTCCGGCCCTCAGCATAGGACAAAAGCCCCTGCAGCACGTAAGCAGAGTAAACACCGCAAACGGACTCAAGAAGCTCCACGCAGTCATCGGGGCATGCGGCCTGCAGCGCTTCTAGCTTCTCGTCATCCGAAGGCGCGAGCTTAGTTGCCTCGCATTCAAAATCGCCAAACACGTCTTTGAACTCACACTGAAGGCCAACGACAGCGTTCGACAAAGCCTTTGCCAGCTTTTTGTTCGCAGCCGCATCCGCAGTGTCCACTTTTACAAGCGCCTGAATGTCTTTTGCCTTTTGCGAACGAGAAGACCTCTCGTCAGCCAAGATTTTCGCTACAGAGGGTTCATCAAGCTTCGCGAACTCGTATTCTCTCGATTCGCACCATGCCTTCAAAGCACCATTAAGGTTCTTAAGAGCATCCGACGTCTTCGCCGTCTTTGCCGTCAGCTTCTCTCCCTGGCGCAAAAAGTTACCGCGATGCTTAACGATGTTATGGATTGCAAGATAGACCAAACGAAGATCGGCCTGCTCATCGGTGTCCATAAGGTAAGCGCGCAGATGATAGATGGTCGGGAAGCGATCGTAGTAATCGGCCTTGGTGAAGTCCTTGGTAAAAATCGGGTCGCCTTCGATGGTTCGCGACTGATTGAGTCGCATGAAAAAGCCGGGGTCAACCTCACTCATCGCAGGCTCGAACAGCTTTTGCAGCAAGTCGAGGCGCCAACGACGGCGCACGTAACGGCGGCGCTGCCCACGATGAACGCGCGCCTCGGACGCCGGCTGCGCACTATCGAACAAACGGCTACCCCACGTTGGCTGCTTCTTAAAATGCAGAAGCTTGCCCTGGGCATCAGTCACCGCCCAGCCAACGGAGCCGGTTCCCATGTCGAGGCCGATATTGTAGTCGCCAGAGTAGTTTCTTAAATTCATGTCGACCAGCCCTTCCGCGCTATGTTACAGTTGCCTTGTCGATTACCAGTTACATCGACACTGCGAGTCAAAATACGGCTTTGCCAAAAATGCCTTCCTTGGAAGGCGTCCCGTAGGGGACAATTTGACTTGCCAGAGGGGTTCCATTTGGAGCCCCTCTTTTTTTGATACTACTACCGCTTACGGACTTTTTTTAATAGCTATCGGCAAACGTAATGTTGCCCAACGTTTGCGCTGTGAGCATAAGTGTTTAATGGAGCGCCCACGTACCTTGTCGCCGCACAAAAACGGGGCGGCCCGCACCCCTGCGAGCCGCCCCGTGCCCCTGGCTATCACACCGCCATGCCGACCGGCACCGCTCCCCTACTTCCCAAATAGCGCACCCAGTAGGCCGCGGCGTTTGGGCTTCTCCTCTCGGCAGGAACCCTCGGCAGCCGCTGCCACCTGACGTGGCTGCTCGTCGCCTCCACGGCGCACAATTTGGTACAGGAATGGCGATTTGATGTATTTGACCTCGACGGGCGTGGCGTGAACGGTGCTTTCGCCGGACAGATGCAGGCTCGGATTGAGCGGCGCCACAATATGCGTCTCGCGCTTGTCGCTAAACACCACCGCCGCCGCACGGCCCGTCTGGCCGTTCACGGCAATGCGCACCTGCTCGCCATTACGTCCATCCGACGCGGGACGATCGACAAAGTAGACCGGCACCATAACCAGGCCGTCCTTGTGCTTGCGGGCCTTGCGCGCCCAGGTGCGGATGCTCTTTTTATTGAGCCCCAGGAAAGTCTCGGCATCGTTGTCGACAATGTCGAGCGCCAGCTTGTCAATGACCACCTGGTCCTTGGTGGACGCATCGACGGAGACAACGCGGAAGTCGCCTTCCTGCATGGCCGGGTCGAACGACCCAACCTTGGCAAAGTCCCATGGCTCCAGAATGCCCATAAGGCGAACGTCCAGGTAGTTTGCCCTGGGATATGCCCAGTCGAGCACCTCGTAGTACACCAGGGTTTCCTTGCCCAGGCCCTTGCCCGGGAAGCTCGCCATCATACGCAGGTCCGCCAGCGCCATGGGGAAATAGAAGAGCATCATGTCGTTTTGGATCGCGTCTTCCACGTCGTGCCCGGCAAAGGCATCCGGGTACTGGCGCACCAGCTGCAGCGCGTTGACACGTGCCTGCTGCGGTGAGATTTCGCAGGGAATACTCTGCTCCGGCACATACTCCGCACCCACGCCCATGGTCAGACGTTTGCTAAACGTACCGGGCTTGAGCAGGTCGGCAATGCCGATCTTGTTGCCGCAGGACGGGCACTCAAACACACGCTGCGTTGACTCGCCCTCAAAGGACGCTCCGCAGAAGGGGCAAGGAATGCTCACATGCGTGGCCTCTTGGAACTCCTGGGCCGTGCCGCGGTCTTCCCACAGCAGATGCTCCAGAACCGACTGATTGCGCCAGTGCTCATTAAAGAAATACCAGTCCGGGTCCTCCGGGCGCTCGAGTTGCGACACATGCGTGAGCTTGAGCAGTCCATCCACCACCGTCAACGGCGTATGGCGAATGCCCAAAGCGCTCTTGGGCTCTCCGGCGTCCGCCTGCCACGGAATGACCGCACCGCAATAAGCGCACTCAAAGCTGCGCTTAGCTTGGTGCGAGTACATAGGGCCGCCGCAGTTTTGACATTTAATGGCAAACATCTCGTCCATGGAAACGTCCTCCTTTGCACAGGGGCTGTCGACATTGAGTATGTCGAGCAAACAGGCACATGCCCATACCCATGTGGCCCAAAATGGACCACCCAGGCAGACGAGAAGGCTCGCTCGTTAGCACCGGCAGACTATTGCTGCATTTTCTGAGCATCGGTGCACGGCGCCCCCGCGCGAGCTACACTATCCCCTTAAACATGATTGTGAGGACGACCGCTATGCTATTTGTAAATCGGCTGGTACATACGCTTGTTCCCGGCAGCGAGGGCGAGCCGGTCGATACCTCCTGCCGCACCAACGCGGGCTTCGCCGCAAGCCTCATCTGCATTGGCCTCAACATCACCTTGTGCCTGGCCAAGGGCATCGCGGGCCTGCTCGCTGGCTCCGTCTCCCTCATCGCCGACGCTTTCAACAACCTCTCCGATGCCTCGAGCAACATCGTGAGCCTGCTCGGGTTCCGCCTCGCCAGCCGCCCGGCAGACGAAGGCCACCCCTATGGCCACGGCCGCTACGAGTACCTCGCCGGCTTGTTTGTCGCCGTCCTGGTTTGCGCCGTCGGCATCAACCTGATCCTCGAGTCGGTCACCAAGATCATCAAGCCTTCCCCCACCGCTTACACGCTCGTTTCCCTTGCGGCACTGGCTACATCCATGCTCGTTAAGCTCTGGATGGCCGCATTCAACCGCGCGCTGGGCAACCGTATCGATTCCGAAACACTCATCGCCACGGCGCAGGATTCCAAAAACGACGTCATTACCTCGGCCTCGGTCCTGGCCGCAGCGCTTATTTCGCAGACGACCGGCTTTGACCTCGATGGCTGGGCAGGCCTGGGCGTGGGCATCTTCATCTGCATCAGCGGCATGGGCCTGGTGCGCGACGCCATCAGCCCGTTGCTGGGGCAAGCGCCCGACCCCAAGCTCGTCCAGGCAATCCGCGACAAGATCATGTCCTATCCGCAGGTCTTGGGCACACACGACCTGATGGTGCACGACTACGGCCCCGGTCGTCAGTTTGCCAGCGCCCACGTGGAGATGCCCGGCGAGGGCGATGCGTTTGAGCACCACGAGATTCTGGACACCATCGAGCACGATATCAAACGGCAGATGGGCATCGGTATCACGCTGCACTGCGACCCCATCGCCACCACCGGCGACGACCTGCGCGGATGGGTCAAGCGCGGCGTCATGCAGATCGATCCCGCGCTCTCCATCCACGACCTGCACGAGCACGACGGGTTCGTTTCGTTTGACCTGGTGCGTCCCGACGGCTTTGACATATCCGACGAGGAGCTGCTGGAGCTCGTCACGCGCATCGTGCACGAGCGCCGACCCGATGTCTCGTGCGTCGTCACATTTGACTCGGGCTTCAGCTCGCCCGACCGTCCGGCCGAACAGCTGTAATCGACAGCAAAACGGGACGCAGGACCGCCGATCAACGCGCCTACGCGCCGGTCACGCGATTCTGCGCCCCGTTTTTGTTTGCACTGCTAAGGCTCTAGCCGCTCGACCGCTAGTTCCCCTGCGCGCCCGAAATGCCGTTTTGCAGGGCATCCCAGGCGTTCGTTGCCATATCGCCCAAGTTCTGTGCGGTATCGCCGAGATTCTGAGCCGTGTCGCCCAACTGCTGCGCCTTATCTCCCAGCTCCTGTGCCTTGTTGCTCAGGTCCTCCAGCATGTTGGAGTTCGAGCTGTCCGCGGTGCCTTGATCGCCGGACGCATTGCCCGACGAGCCGTCCTTGCGCGTGAGCTGGACCTCCAGGTTGCCATCGCCGTTGTAGTATGCAGACGTAACCACCCAGTTGGCGTCGACAACAGGCGTTGAGCCGTCGTCGGTCAGAATCACGGCATTCGAAAGATCGGCTCCGCGCGACTTGAGGAGCTTCTTGGCGTTGGACCAGTACTGCCCCGGGATATCGCTCAGATCGACGGTGCCAGACTGGGTGGTCTCGGTCTGTTCTGCCGTGGTATCAGTCGCGGCACCTCGCTTGTTGAGCATGCCCGACACGATGGCAAACACAACCGACAGGGCAAAGAAAATCGCCAGCACAATGAGGATCTTCTTGATTACGCTCGACGAACGCGACGGCACCTCTTCCTCGTCCTCACCGTACTGCGGAATCGATTTGGGATACTCGCGATAAGGCTGGCGCGCATACGGATCGCGCGACTCATAACGAGGCTGGGCCTGCGCCGTGCGCGGCATATACGTCGTCTGCTGAGGCTGCGGAATGGGATTTTGCGGCAGGTTGTTATAAGCATCTGCTGCCGCATTGCCATACGGGTCCGGCGCCGCATTGCCATACGGGTCCTGCGGTGCATAATCAAACGGATCCCGTGGTGCATCGCCATAGCCCATAACCCGTGTGGGTTCGGCAGACACCTGCGTCGCATCGGGAGCAGCATTGCCGGGATTCGGCACTATACGGGTCGCATCGGCGCTGCCGCCAGCCTGTGCGGAGCCATATCCGCCCATCACGGTCGTCTTGTCCTGGTCCATGCAACGTTTCCTTTCCGTCGCCTGTAAGCATCAAGTTATCCATGCATTCTACCCGCGCAAAAGCCTGTGACGGGCAAAGCCCGTCGGTATCTACAAGACATGCGCGGCCAGAAACAAAAGACCCCGCCGTGCTGTGAGGCACGACGGGGCGGGCAGGCAGCGATTGAAGCGCTGTTGCTTAGAACAGGCCGGTGATGTTGCCGTCGTTGTCGACGTCGATGTTCTCTGCCGCGGGCACCTTGGGCAGGCCCGGCATAGTCAGAACGCTGCCGGTCAGCGCGACCACAAAGTGGGCGCCAGCAGAAACCTTGAGCTCGCGCACGGTGATGCGGAAGTTCTCGGGAGCGCCCAGGGCCTTGGCGTTGTCGCTAAAGCTGTACTGCGTCTTGGCGACGCACACCGGCAGGTTGCCAAAGCCGTTCTCGCGCAGCTCGGCGAGCTGACGCTTGGCAGCCGGCGTAAAGTCGACACCATCGGCGCGGTAAACCTTGGTGGCGACGGCCTCGAGGGCATCGGCAACATCGGCGCCGTCCTCGTAGGCAAACTTGAGCTCGCTCGGCTGCTCAATCAGACGCATGACCTCATCGGCCAGGTCGAGCGCGCCCTCGCCGCCCTTGGCCCAAACCTCGGAAAGCTTAACGTTAACGCCGAGCTTCTGGCACTCGGACTCGATGAGCTCGAGTTCGGCCTCGGTGTCCGTCGGGAAGCGGTTGATGGCGACCACACAGGGAAGACCATAGACGCTCTGGATATTGTCGACATGGCGCAGCAGGTTGGGCATGCCGGCCTTGAGGGCCTCGAGGTTCTCCTCGTTAAGATCGGCCTTGGCAACGCCTCCATTGTACTTAAGCGCGCGAGCGGTGGCGACAATCACGACGGCGCTGGGGCGAACGCCCGTCATGCGGCACTTGATGTCGAGGAACTTCTCGGCACCCAGATCGGCACCGAAGCCGGCCTCGGTAATGGCGACATCGCCAAAGCGCATAGCCATGCGCGTAGCCATGATGGAGTTGCAGCCGTGAGCGATGTTGGCGAAGGGGCCGCCGTGGACAAACGCGGGCGTGCCCTCGAGTGTCTGAACCAGGTTGGGCTTGAGCGCATCCTTAAGCAGCGCAGCCATGGCGCCCTGAGCCTTGAGGTCGCGGGCACGGACGGGCTCGCCGGCAAAGCTGTAGCCGACGACGATCTCGCCCAGGCGCTCCTTGAGGTCGTTGATACTCGTGGACAGGCACAGGATTGCCATGACCTCGGAGGCGACGGTGATATCGAAGCCGTCCTCGCGCGGCACGCCCTGAGCCTTGCCGCCAATGCCGTCGATAACGTGGCGCAGCTGGCGGTCGTTCATGTCGACAACGCGCTTCCAGGTGATGCGCTTAACGTCGATACCGAGCTGGTTGCCTTGCTGAATATGGTTGTCGAGCATAGCGGCCAGCAGGTTGTTGGCGGCACCGATAGCGTGGAAGTCGCCGGTAAAGTGCAGGTTGATGTCCTCCATGGGGATGACCTGAGCCCAACCGCCGCCGGCGGCACCGCCCTTTACGCCAAAGACGGGACCGAGCGAAGGCTCACGCAGGGCCACAGCGCTCTTGACGCCGCGACGGCGCAAGCCGTCGGCCAGACCGATAGTCGTAGTGGTCTTGCCCTCGCCTGCAGGCGTGGGATTGATAGCGGTCACGAGGACAAGCTTGGCCTGGTGATCAGTTGGCTCGTTGAGCAGTGAATAGTCGACCTTAGCCTTGTCGAAGCCGTACGGAATCAGGTGCTTTACGTCAACGCCGGCATTCTTGGCCACCTCGGTAATGGGCAGCGGCGTGACGGAACGTGCGATTTCGATGTCAGTAGGCATGGGCGGTCCTTTCGTTACAGGATGAGAAAAAGACCAATTCAGCATAGCACGGGCGCGCAATAGTAAAACACCCGTAACCGACAAACGGCGATATGTTTACCCAATGCCCAGCGATAGCTTAATAGCCTGCCAGAACAGACCCGTCTCTAAACAGTCGGCTCGATACCCAAGTGCTCAAAGGTGCGCAGGGTTGCCTGACGGCCCTGCGGCGTACGAATCATCAACCCGCACTGCAGCAGATAGGGCTCGTAGACATCCTCGAGCGTACCCGGGTCCTCGCCCACCGCGCTGGCAAGTGTGGTGAGGCCCACGGCGCGACCGGAGAACGTCTTGGCAAGCGTCTCCAAAATGCGAATGTCCATCCAGTCCAAACCGAGCTCATCAATCTCAAAGAACTCGAGCGCCTGGCGGCAAATATCAAGTTCAATAGGGCCGTTGCCACGCACTTGCGCATAGTCACGTACGCGCTTGAGCAGACGGTTAGCCAGGCGCGGCGTGCCACGCGAGCGCGAGCCGATCTCGAGCGCGCTCGGATGGTCAATCGTCACGCCTAGGATGGTCGCCGAGCGCGTCACGATCTGGGCGAGCTCCTCAACCGTGTAGTAGTCCAGGCGATACGAAATGCCAAAGCGGTCGCGCAGCGGGCCGGTCAACATACCCGAGCGGGTCGTTGCCGCCACCAGCGTAAACTTGGGGATATCCAGGCGAATCGAGCGCGCCGCCGGACCTTTGCCAATCACGATATCGAGCGCAAAGTCCTCCATCGCGGGATACAGGACCTCCTCGACCGAACGGTTAAGGCGGTGGATCTCGTCGATAAACAGCACGTCACCCGGCTGCAGGTTGGTAAGGATGGCCGCGAGGTCGCCGGTGCGCGCGATGGCCGGGCCACTCGTCGTCTTGATCTGAGCACCCAGCTCGTTGGCAATGACCGTGGCCAGCGTGGTCTTGCCCAGACCCGGAGGGCCCGAGAAAATCACGTGGTCGAGTGTCTCGCCGCGGCTCTGCGCAGCCTCGATTAACACGCGGAGGCTCTGCTTGATATGCTCCTGACCGCAATAGTCGTCCAGGCGCTGGGGACGCAGGGTACGGTCGACATCGAGGTCTTCGGGCGTCAGCTCCGAGCCCACCATGCGCTCACCGTGCGCCATGGATGCCGCCGGCGAGTTGCCGGGCGTCGCCCACAGGTCCTGAGAGTCATCGGCTTCCCACATCACGCATCCATTCCGAGTCGCTTAAGCGCCGCGCCGAGCAGATCCTCGACACGCATATCCTGCCCATCATACCCGCTCAGGGCAACCTCGGTCTCCTGCGGGCTAAAGCCCATGGAGAGGAGCGCCGTACGGGCGTCATCGATCGCCGAGGGGGCGGCGGCGGGAACCGACATCGCAACCTGGCCGGGGATCACGTCGACGGGAACAAAGCCCTTGTCCTTGGCAAAAGTGCTCTTGAGCTCCAAGATAAGGCGCTGGGCGGTCTTTTTACCCACGCCGGGCACCTTGGCCATGCCCTTGTCGTCCTCGGCCATCACCAGGGAATACAGCTGTCCCACGGTATAGGTGGAAAGCACGGCAAGCGCCAGGCGCGGACCGACACCCGAGACAGATACGAGCCTGTCAAACATCGTGCGCTCGTCCTTGGAGGCAAAGCCGAAGAGCGTCATGGCGTCCTCGCGCACCTGCATACGGGTGTAGAGGCGAACCTCGCCGCCGGGCGTAGGCAGCGTGGCGGCAGTGCTGCCCGAGATGCCGAGCTCAAAGCCCACGCCCGATACATCGACGACGGCCGAGCTCATCGTGGCCTCGACAAGCGTTCCATGGAGCTGGGAGATCATCAGTATCCGGTTCCTCTCTGTTGATAGAACTCGCCGCCGGTGAGGGCGCGGGTGCGGCTGAGGTTAACGTGGCAGATGGCGCATGCCAGGGCATCGGCGGCATGGTCGGGGTGCGGGTCGTGATCGAGCTGCGTGAGCGTGCGGACCATGTAGGCAACCTGGCGCTTATCCGCGGCGCCTGTGCCCACCACCGCCTGCTTGATCTGCATGGGCGTATATTCGCCAATCTCGAGCGCGCACTCCGAAAGCGCCACGAGCGCAGCACCGCGGGCATGTGCCGTGGGGATGGCAGAGCGGACGTTAGCGCCAAAGTAGATGCTCTCGATGGCCGCGGTATCGGGGCGATAGCGCTCGACGACATCTTTGAGGTCGCGGGCGATATGCGACAGGCGCACCGCGAGTGGGCTGCCCGCGCTGGTCTCGATACAACCGTAGGCACGGCAGCGGACCTCCCCACGCCGCTCCTCGATAATCCCCCACCCCGTATGGGCCAAACCGGGGTCGATACCCAAGATAACCAAGTCAACCTCCCCTCGCCAAAAGTACGGCGCAAGGCATGGCCCCGCGCATCATTCACGAACGTCTGTTCTAGAATAACACAACGGGGTCAAGATGCTTAGTTGAAGTGTCGGGGTTGGAAGCGAATCCTATCCCATAGTTAGTTCTGCGAGAAAAAAGGAAACTGACGGGGATCCACCGGCGGATGCGGCATCGGTCCGCCCTGGGGCCCACCCTGCGGGCCACCCTGGCCGCCCATCATCTTATCGATGGCGTCCTGAACCTCGCCCTCGAACTTTTTCATGCCCTCGTGCAAACGACGCTGACCGTCCTCAGAGCGCAGCTCCTCCATCTGCTCGGGCGAAATACCCAGCAGCTCACCCAAAATGCCCATCATCTCACCGCGCATACGGTCACTCGTATCGTCGTCGGCAAAGCGACGCACCTCGGCGCGCGCCAGCGAATCAACCGTCATGCGCTCCTTGCCGTTAAGCCCCAGGCCGGACCACGCGAGCATGTACGGCCAGGCGCGCTCGACAAACGAACGGGCTGAGACGATCGACGCCGTCGGCAGCATGCGGCGGGCGGCCTCGCCCTGACGCACGAGCATCAGCAGCAGCGAGCAGGCCTCAGGCTTGCCAGCGGCCATCGGGATGTCGTCGAAAGATCGATTGCGGTCCACGTGCGCCTCGAGCGCGCCATCGACCTCACCCGGCTCAAGCCCGCCGAGCAGCTGTGCCGCGCGGTCGAGCATATCGACCGGACCGTCGAGCGTCGAGAGCGCCTGCGCCAGCACGCGCTCCATACAATCTTCCACCGCGTTGAGCGTCACGAGCTCTTGGGGCACCACGGCAGACGCGCGGTTGCGCACACGCGCCACAAACTCAAGCGTCGACAGGTACACATCGCCAAAGGGCGCGTAATCGCCCTGGTAGCCGCCGCAAAGCGCCGGCGCCGCCAGCGCGTACTCGGTTTTGGACAGCGGGCTCAGCGCCATCGCACCCAGCTCGAGCGCCGTGTCCTCCAGCATGAGGCCCAGCGTGCGCGAGCGCAGACGCTCGGCATCGCCCGCCGACACGTCGCGATCGAGCACACGCGCCGCATCCGGTGCATCGCGCTCGACGGTGCGAATGTGCAGACGCTCGGCGATGGCGCGGACGGCGGCACAGCGGGCAGCCTCGGCCTCTTCCTGCGCCGGCGTAAAGATACGGTTGCGCCCCAGCACCAGGCCAATCACATTACGTGGGCCCAGAGCGTCGACGGCCAGCGCCGCCAGCAGGGACGACGGCAAGTCGCCCTCGAGTGCCACCACGGCGCGCGACGCACCGTGGGCCCGGGCGTTGTCGCGCACGGCGAGCACCAGCGCCTGCCACAGCCACTCCTCGGAACGGAACTCGGGCAGTTCGTGATCTTCCAGGGCATCGAGCATCACGCCGCGCTGAATCTCCTGAACCAGCAGGCTCTCCTCAAAACACGGCGCTTGGGCCACCACGCGACCGCAGTCGTCGAGCACAAACGAACCGCCGGTATACACCGACTCGTCATAGGCACCGACCGGCGCCATACAGGCAAACCACACACTACGCTTGGATGCGATCTTGCGGTAGGCGCCGCTGCGAACGGCGGCAATGGCGGCAGTCTCGCGGTCGGTCATGTCAAACGCATTGAATTGGAAATACGCAATGAGGTCAACACCGGTCGGCAACATCTCGAGTTCGCGGTCCAAGTCAAAAATCACGGCGATGCGCACGCCGTCCACGTCGAACACCGGCGGCGCCCAACGCGTGTCGTTGTTCTCGCCACGCTGCAGGGCAATGCTCGAACGCGCCGGCACCACATGACCGTCCTTGAGCATCATGTAGTCGAGCAGCGGCTGGCCCTCAAACGAAACCGCCGCGGGCACGATGCAGATCATGTCAAGCTCCTGGATACGCTCGGCGACACCAGTCAAGCCGGCAAGCATGTCGTGCTCAAAGTCGGCAGTGCCCACCAGGCCCCCGGGCATGGCGCCCATAAAGAGCGGAGCCGGAACGCACAGCACGCGCGCCCCGCGCTCGTGGGCCAGACGAGCCTGGTCCTCGATGCGGCCGCAAATGCCCTCAATATCACCCAGGCGCATATCGATCTGTGCAAGCGCGAGCTTCATGGCTCAGCCCTTTCCGTCGTAAACCATCGTTGTCGTAGTAAAAGCGCCGGCCGCATAATGCAGTCGGCGCTCGCATGTGCATATGCTAGCTATGATACCCCGAGCGGGGGCGCGCTCCTAGAACGTCGCGGACCACAGCCCGTGCAGGTTGCAGTAGGCATAGACGGTACCGGTCTTGGAACCGCCGGCAAAAAACGTCGCGGGCTTCATGCCGGGCTCAAGGTAATGGACCTCTAAGCGGCCCTCGGCCTCAAGGGCGATCCACTCAATGTAGTGCTCGGGCACCATAGGGTGCTCGACCGAGCCCACGCGCGCACGGATCACGTGACCGTCGCGCTCGCTCTCGACGACCGGCACGTGCTTCTCGTGCGCCGCATCCTCGGTGTTTGCGGTCAGTTCCGTGCAACCGGCAGGGGTTGCAACGTCGTTGCCAAGGGCGGCAATGAGCTTACCGTCGGGGTCCTTAAAGAATTTCGCCATGATGTTCTCCTTTGCTGATTTGCCAATGTTCTTGATGGTTCTTATGCCCAAAGGCAGACAAACCATCCACGGCATTGCAAATGAACACATAACGGGCGGGGACGATGGGGCAGCGTGCGCTATCCGCCCTGGCGGCCCCACCCGAGCGGGTTAGCGCCCGTCGCCGCCCAGCAGCGCCAGAACATCTTCGCGGGTAAACAGCGCCGACGAGATGCCGTCGCCGCCGAGCACGCTGTTGACCAGGTCGCGCTTGGACTCCTGCATCTGCATAATGCGCTCCTCGATCGTGTCCTTGGCGATGAGCTTGTACACGGTCACGGTATGTTGCTGGCCAATACGGTGCGCGCGGTCGGTCGCCTGGTCCTGCGCTGCCACGTTCCACCACGGGTCGTAGTGGATGACCACGTCGGCCGCCGTCAGGTTAAGGCCCACGCCGCCCGCCTTGAGCGAAATCAAAAAGACCGGAACCTCGCCCGCTTGGAACTGCGCGACCATCTTGGCGCGGCTCTCCTTAGACGAAGCGCCCGTGAGCTTAAGAAAGCCGATATCCTCCTTGGCCAAGCGCTTACCGATGATATCGAGCATACCCGTAAACTGGCTGAACAACAGGATGCGATGCCCGCCGTCGAGTGCGCCGTGCACGAGCTCCATACACGTATCGAGCTTGGCGCTCCCCGCCTTGTAATCCTCGTAGTGTAGACGCGGGTCGCAGCAGATCTGGCGCAACTTGGTGAGCTCGGCGAGCACCTTGAGCTTGTCCTTCTTAAACTCCCCAGCCTCGCGGTGCTGCACCTGCTGGGCGATGCGGTCCTGGTTGGCCAGGTAGAGCTTGCGCTGCTCGCCGGTAAGCTGCGCCATGACGGTGTCTTCGATCTTCTCGGGCAGGTCGGCCACCACGTCTTCCTTAACACGGCGCAGCACAAACGGCGACACGAGCGCCTGCAGGCGAGCGGCGCTGTCGCCCTCGGCATGCTCGACGGGGCTCTCAAAGCGCTTGGCAAACGACTCGCGCGTCCCCAAAAGGCCCGGCATCAAAAAGTCGAAGATGCTCCAGAGCTCGGACAGGCGGTTTTCGATGGGCGTGCCCGTCAGGGCAAAGCGCACGCCGGCCGGCAGGCGCTTGGCGGCGCGCGCTACCTGCGTGAGCGGGTTTTTAATGTACTGGGCCTCGTCGAGCACAACGCGGGCAAAGTCCTGCTCGGCATACTCGTCGATATCGCGGCGCATGAGGTCATACGACGTCACAACCACGTTATGCTCGGCTACGCCGGCGATCTGCACGCGGCGTTGAGCCTTGGCGCCCACAATGGCGCACACATCGAGCGACGGGGCAAAGCGCTCCAGCTCGGCGGTCCAGTTGTACACAAGCGACGCAGGGCACACCACAAACGTGGGCTTAGTGTCCCCCGCCTCCACGCGTGCCAGGATATGCGCGATCATCTGCAGCGTTTTGCCCAGACCCATGTCGTCGGCCAAGATGCCGCCGAGGCCCAGGTGCTCGAGCGAGCCGAGCCACTGGTAGCCGTCGACTTGATAACCGCGCAGTGTGGCCTTGAGCGAGGCGGGCACCGTAAAGTCCATCTTGCCGAGCGTATCCAGGCGCTCGACGGTGCGACGGAACGCGGCATCGCGATCGGCCTCGAGCGCAGGCGTGCGCGCGAGCATGCTGTCGACGAACAGGGTGCTCGACGCGGGAAGCGACACGCCGTCGAGCAGGTCGACGGCATCGACGCCCAAGTCCTCAGCAAGGCCAAACGCAGCGCGGGCACCTTCATCCAGGCGAACGATGTCGCCCGACGTAAGACGCGCAAACGTCTGGTGACGCTTGTAGGAGTCGAGGTAGATGGCAAGGTCGGCCGCCGAAAGGCCGCTTGCGCCCAGCTCGACGTCGAGCAGGTTGCTCTTGACGGTTGCACGCACCGAAAGCTTGGGCGCAGGGCGGACCGAGACCTGGCGCAGGCGGTCGCTGAGCATGACCTCGCCCAGCTCGGACAGGGCGGACAGGCCCTCGGTCAGCAAGTGGAACAGGCTCTCGTCATCGCGTTCCTCAAATGCCAGGCCGCCCTCGTAAAAGTCGAAATACAGGGCCACCGTGTCCATAACGCGAAACTCTGCCACCTCGTCGCGCGGCGGCACGCCCGGGCGCCGCTCTTCGAAGGGGCTGCCCGGAGCGCCCAGGCTAAAGAGATCTGCCGACCAGTCGCCGTAGGTAACCGTAATTTTGCAGGTCACGAGCCCATCGTCGACGCCGATCGCCATGGCAAAGCTCGGCTCGGGCGCCACGGTGTCGAGCACGGCGGGAGCGGTAAGATCGGTGTAGTCGCGCAAAATGGGCAGTGCCATGCGGCAGAATTCGCCCACCTGCTCGGCGGCAATATGGACCGGCGTGCGACAGGGCAGCAAGCGTGATAGGAACGGCGCCGCGTGCTGAGCAAACGCCACATCGGTGCGGCGCGCACGGCGGGTGTCGACCAGATAGGCAACGTCGTCCGAAGCAAAGCAGTATGCATCGGCCGGCAGGCGCAGATCATAGCTGCCACCGGCCGCCGGCGCGATTTTGGCGGCAAGGAGCGGTGGGCGCTTAGACAGCGCCTCGTCCTCCCCTTCCGGAGGCAGTTCAACCGCCACGTCATAGGTGCGATGCGTCGTCGTCCCCCGCGACCAGGCGGGCTCAAAAGAGATGGTCTGGCCGCGTAGCAGGTCCAGCACATATACGATGCTATGCTCGGACAGCGGCAACTGACGCTCGGCGACAAAACCGTTGCGGGCAAAGTCGTACGACGCCGAACGCGAGCTTGTGATGTCATCGAGATAGGCAACTGTCGTCACAACAAGGTTGAGCAGCTTTGTCGAAACGCCTTCGAAGGCTTCGGGCGTATGGACAAACGTGAGCTTCTTGCCGTACGAGAAGGTGCCGCCTCGGACATAGGCGCCGGCCATGCCGTCGATATCCTTGACCACGTAGGACACCGAACCGCAGCGAATGCGGAACTCGAGCGCCCAGCTAAAGCGGTCGGCGAACAGCGGATTGTAGTACGGCACCAACGAGGGCTCCAATACCGCCTTGGGGGCGTCGGGATCAACGGCACCGGCAAGTTTGCGGCGCATGCTCGCCAGCTCATCCATGCGTGCGTCCGAAAGATCGGAGAGCGCCGCCATAAGGCTCGGGCTCGTGGGGACGGGCGCCGGGAAGGGAAAGTTGGGGTTGACGGCCGGCGCTTTGGGCGCGGTGCGCGCGGGCTGTTTCGGCTGCGCCGTAAACGTGCGAACCGGCGTGCGCAAACCTTCGACGGGCTCGGCGCCGCTGGCATCCAAATACGCCAGAGCCGTGGCAATAGCGTGCTTGCACATACCGGGGTAACGATAGGCGGCGGGGCAATCGCAGTCGTAGTCGATCACCTCGTGCTCGTCCATGTCGAGCGCCACGTGCGTCTTGTACAGGTCGCCACGCGAACCGCGCACCGAGCCCTCGACCGTCACGTTTTTGGAGAAGCGCGAGCCGCTGTCCTCGATCGACAGCACGGCGCCGTTGAGCATGAGCGAACGCCCCTTCATAAAGGTGCCGCTCAACGCCGCCTCTTTGCGAAGCGCCTGCACAAACGTCCCCTGCGCCATCACTTCCTCCAATCTCACCCGGGGTAGCTTAGATCACCGTCACGCGGCCCTGGTTACCCACAATGGCCTTGGCCTCGGCCAGCAGCGGAATCGAACGCGCGTTGACCTTGGCAGGTACCTCGGCACGCAGCACGCGCCCGTCCACCTGCTCGATAAAGATCTCCACGCGGTCGCCGCCCGGGTTAGCGGTGAGCACCGTGGCCAGGCGCGCCATATTGCCCTGGCTAAAGCGGCTGTTGGGCACCATGACCTCAAACACCTTGGGCTTGTTGTTCTCCTCGTTGAGCTCGAGCGGCACGATCTCCTGCGCGATGATCTGGTCGCCGCGGTCCGAGCGCTCGAGCTTGCCCTTAATGCGCACAAAGGCATCGGACAGCTGCGCGCCGGTCTCGGGATCGACCTCGCCGTACAGGTACCCCTCGGCCTCCTTGTAGGTCTTGGGGAACACGACGACGGTGGCCTCGCCTTCCATGTCCTCGAGCTGCACGATGCCCATGGGGTCACCGTTTTTGGTCACGCGCTTGGACACGCTCGAGACCATGCCGGCCCACCACAGCGCCTTGCCCTCGGGAATTTCCTGGTTGATGGTGCCGCCCGTAGGATTCTGAACTTCGTAGCCGGTGTCGATCTGCGAGAACGAGAAGTCACGCGCCTTGGCTAGTGCATACTCAAACGGGCGTAGCGGGTGGTCCGAGACATAGATGCCCAGAACCTCCTTCTCCTGACTCAACTTAAGGTGGCGGTCCCATTCCTGGCCATCCGGATCGGGCACGCTCACCTCAAAGCCCGAGCCCTCAACGTCGCCAAACATATCGAAGAACGACGTCTGGCCGCTCGCGCGATCCTTCTGGCGCTTTACCGCGGCATCGATGATGTTCTCGGGGTTGTTCTTGTCCACAAAGTGCATCATCTGGCGACGCGGATACCCCGTGGAGTCGAAGGCGCCTGCCTTGATGAGCGATTCGATCACGCGGCGGTTGGCCTGGCTCGAGTCCACGCGCTCGACAAAATCGTGCAGCGTCTTAAACGGACCGCCCGCCTCGCGCTCGGCGATAATCGCCTGCGCCACGCCGGTGCCCACGCCGCGGATGCCGGCCAGACCAAAGCGCACGCCCTCCTTGGTAGCCGTGAACTCGGTACCGGACTCATTGACATCTGGCGAAAGCACGGGGATGCCGTCGTGACGGCACGCCGAGACGTAATGAACGATCTTGTCGGTCTTGCCCGTGTAGGACGTCAGAACGGCCGCCATGTACTCGTGCGGATAGTGCGCCTTGAGCCACGCCGTCTGCATAACCAGGATGGCGTAGCCGGCGGAGTGCGACTTGTTAAAGGCGTAAGATGCGAACTCGAGAACATCGTCCCAAATCTTCTGGGCGACCTCGCGCGTGTAGTTGTTCTTGATAGCGCCGTTCATCCAGTGGTCGTAGGTGGTCTCGTCCGAGCCATCCTCCCAGTGCAGCACCGTCGACGTGAGCAGCTTGATCTTTTTCTTAGCCACGGGTTTACGGATACGCGAGTCCGATTCGCCCTTGGAGAAGCCGCACATCTCGACGGAGATGAGCATAACCTGCTCCTGGTAGACCATGGTGCCGTAGGTTTCGCCCAGGATGTCGTCCAGGCGGTCGTCGTAGGAAACCGCCGGTTCCTTGCCGTTCATACGGTTGATGTAGGACGAGACCATGCCGGCGCCCAGCGGGCCCGGGCGGTACAGAGCGATCAATGCCACGACGTGCTTGTACTCGGTGGGCTTCATGTTCTTGATCGTGGCCGTCATGCCGGCGGACTCGACCTGAAAGACGCCGGCGGTGTGGCCGGAACCCATGAGCTTAAAGATCTCGGGGTCGTCAAAGGGAATCTCTTCCTCTTTGATGTCGATGCCGAAGTTCTTCTTGATGTTTGCCTTTGCCTTGGAGATAACAGTCAGCGTGCGCAGGCCCAAGAAGTCCATCTTGAGCAGGCCCATGTCGGCAACGGTATGGCCCTCGTACTGGGTAATCTCGACGCCGCCCTTGGTGTCGAGCTTGGTGGGCACGTGCTCGTTGACGGGGTCGCGGCAGATCAGAACGGCGCACGCGTGCACGCCCTCGCCACGGGTGAGGCCCTCGATTGAGAGCGCCGTGTCGATGATGCGGCGGGCGTCGTCGTCCTTTTTATATGCCTCGGCAAAATCGGGGTTAAACAGGTCCTCTTTGCCGGGTTGCTTTTCGAGCACCTGCTTGAGCTTGACCTTGGGGTCGCTCGAGACCATCTTGGACAGACGCTGGCCCATGTAGACCGGGTAGTCCAGGACGCGAGCGGCGTCGTTGATGGCCTGCTTGGCCTTAATGGTCGAGTAGGTGATGACGTGGGTGACCTTCTCGGGGCCGTAGAGCTGGCGAACGTGCTCCACGACCTCGAGGCGCCGCTCATCGTCGAAGTCCATATCGATATCGGGCATCTCGGTACGCTGCGGGGACAGGAACCTCTCGAACATCAGGCCGTTCTCGAGCGGATCGAACGCGGTGATGTTCATGGCGTAGGCGACGATAGCGCCGGCAGCCGAGCCACGGCCGGGGCCGACGCCGATGCCGTTGTCCTTGGCCCATTGCACGTACTCGGCAACAATCAAAAAGTAGGCGGCAAAGCCCTTGTCGCAGATGACTTTGTATTCGTACTCAAAGCGCTCTTTGATGTTGACGCCACCGATCTCGCGCGTGGCCCAGTCGTCACCGTAGTGCTGGCGCAGGCCCTTCTCGCACTCGCGGCGGAACTGACTCTCGTGCGTCTCGCCGGGGTCGAGCAACGGGAAGCGCGGCAGGATGATGGAGTCCCAGTCCAGCTCGACGTAGCACTTGTCGGCGATCTCGAGCGTGTTGTCGCAGGCCTCGGGGCAATACGGGAACATCGCCCGCATCTCCTCCTCGGTCTTCATGTAAAACTCCGAGCCGGTCATGCGCATGCGGTTGGGGTCATCGACCTTGGCGTTCATGCCAATACACATGATGACGTCCTGCACCGGCGCGTCCTCGCGGCGCAGGTAGTGGAAGTCGTTGGTGGCGATGACCTTGACACCCACCTGCTTGGCGATATCGATGAGCGTGCGGTCCATTTGCTCATCGGTCAGGCCGTTGTCGGTGGTGATGCCGTGTTCCTGAATCTCGATGTAAAAGTCGCCGGGTTCGAAGGTATCGCGGAAGGTCTCGGCCCACTTGATGGCGCCCTCCATGTCGCCGCGGTCGATGTATTTGGGGATGATGCCCGCGATGCAGGCGCTGGTGCAGATCATGCCCTTGGCGTGGCGGCGCAGGTTGTCGAGCGTCACGCGCGGCTTGTAGTAAAAGCCCTGCACGGCGGCCTCGGAGACCGTCTGCATCAGGTTGACGTAGCCCTCCTGGTCCTTGGCCAGAAGGATCATGTGGTAGAGCTCGGGCTTATGGTCGCGGGCGAGCGTCTCGTCCGGCGTAAAGTAAACCTCGCACCCAAAGATGGGTTTGATGACCAGGGGCGGCTTGAGCTCGTCGATGTTGCCCTTCTCGTCCCACATGGCCATGTCCTTCACATACTGGGCATGCTCGCGCGGGTTTTCCTCGGGATCGGGCTCCACCAGCTCGTCGCGGCGGTCCTTTTCCAAGAAGGCCTTGTCGTGGCTCCAGGTTTTGTACTCGGGCGTGTTGTGGTTGACGGCGTCGCAGGCCAGCGCCAGGTCGGGTACGCCATACATGTAGCCGTGGTCGGTAATGGCCACGGCGGGCATGCCCAGCTCAACGGCACGATTGACCATATCCTGGATACGGGTTGCGCCGTCGAGCATGGAGAAAACAGTGTGATTGTGCAGATGGACGAATGCCATGTGATGAGCTCCGATGCGGGTTCGTGTTCTGACTGAACGATTTTACCCCACGGCACGGACA
>CAUBVH010000021.1 GCA_958439425.1 uncultured Collinsella sp. | reverse complement strand
CGCCGCCATGGCTGTGATCGGCATCTCGTTTACGCTCGTCTGCCAAAAGATGGCGGCGCTCACCTCGCAGGGCATGGGTACCGACATTCGCGGCGCACTCTACAAGCACATCAACAAGCTGAGCTATGCTGAGCTCGATCGCTTTGGCACGCCGTCGCTCATCACGCGCATTACCAACGACGTCAACCAGGTGCAGCTCGCTGTGGCGCTGGGCGTACGCATGCTCATCCGCTGGCCCTTCTTGGCCGTGGGCTCCATGGTCGCGGCCCTTGCCATTGACCTTAAGCTCGGCATGATCTTTTTGATTTGCACGCCCGCCATCGGCCTGGTATTTTGGTTTGTCATGGCGCGCTGCATCCCGTACTACAAGCAGCTGCAGGCAAAGCTCGACCGCATCGCGCTTATCTGCCGCGAAGGCCTTTCAGGCGCTCGCGTGGTTCGCGCCTTCGTGCGCGAGGACCACGAGCGCGAGCGCTTTGCCCAAGCTGCCGATGACCAGGCCAATACTGCCATCGCGGTGGGTAAGCTCTCGTCGATCCTTAATCCCGTCACGTTTTTGGTGATGAACCTGGGCGTGTGCGCCATCCTGTGGGTGGGTGGCATCCAGGTCAACGTGGGTGAGCTCACGCAGGGTCAGGTCATGGCGTTTGTGAACTACATGACGCAGACCCTGACCTCCATCGTGTACGTCGCCAACCTGGTTGTGGTCTTTACCAAGGCGAGCGCCAGTGCGTCGCGTATCAACGAGGTGCTCAATTGCGTGCCGAGCATCACCGACGAGGGCAACCAGCCGGTCGCGCTGCCCGAGCCGGGCAATGTCGCTCCCGTTCCTGCGCTGAGCTTTGACCATGCGAGCTTCTCGTTTGGCGCCGGCGCGGCCAATGCTGTCAACGATGTGACGCTGGAGCTCCCGCTGGGCAAGACGCTCGGTATTATCGGCGGTACGGGTAGCGGCAAGTCCACGCTCGTTTCGCTTATTCTGCGCCTCTACGATGCGAGCACCGGCAGCGTGAGCGTGATGGGTGCCGACGTGCGCACCTGGCCGCTCGACCAGCTGCGCCACGTGGTCGCGACCGTACCGCAGCGCGCGTCGCTGGTGAGCGGCACGATCCGCAGCAACCTGACCTGGCGTGACGAGTCGGCAACCGACGAGGAGCTCTGGGCGGCGCTCGACATGGCGCAGGCGAGCGAGTTCGTGCGCAACAAACCGCAGGGGCTCGATGCCCCGGTCGAGGCGGGCGGCAAGAACTTTAGCGGTGGCCAGCGCCAGCGCCTGACCATCGCGCGCGCCTTGGTGGGTTCGCCTCGGATATTGATCATGGACGATTCTGCCTCGGCGCTCGACTTTAAGACCGACGCGGCGCTTCGCCATGCCATTCGCGAGCGCAGCGTGCGCGGTGCCGCCGAGGGCGGGCTGCCGCTGACCACGGTGATTGTGAGCCAGCGCGTCTCGACCGTGCGCGATGCCGACATGATCTGCGTGCTCGACCACGGATCGGTTGCGGGCCTGGGCACGCATGACGAGCTGTATGCAAGCTGCCAGCTCTATCGCGAGATTTGCCAGTCGCAGCTGCGCCGCGAGGAGCTCGAGGGCCAGCAGGGGAGCACGGTGCCCGCGTCCGCCCCGACTGCCCCTGCGCCTACTTGCTCAAAGGAGGGTTGCTAGATGAACCCGTATACTTCTTCCGGTTCGGTCGCCACGATGACCGCTAATGTGTCCGGCAACGATAACCTCAACGACCTGGGCGACGGCCCGCGCCAACCCGGTGATCCCGAGCGCTATCCCGTGGGCGCGGTGACGCGCCGCCTGCTGGGCTATGTTCGCCCGCACCGTATTTCGTTTACGGCGTCGTTTGTGAGCGCCGCCATCTCGGTGATTCTGCAGCTCTACACGCCCATCCTCATTGGTGAGGGCATCGACCTCATCGTTGCCACCGGGCAGGTGGACTTCGATGCGCTGCTGCCGCTCGTTACCAAACTCGCGATTGTCGTGATGGGTGCTGCGGCCTTCCAGTGGCTGCAGGGCTACTGCGTCAACCGCCTGTCCTACGAGACGGTGCGCGACATGCGCGTGGAAGCGAGCGACAAGCTCAGCCGCATGCCGCTCAGCTTTATCGACAGCCACGCCCACGGCGACCTTATGAGCCGCGTGGTCAACGACGTCGATCAGGTGGGCGACGGTCTGCTGCAGGGCTTCACGCAGCTCTTCACCGGTGTTATTACCATCGTGGGCACGCTTGCGTTTATGCTCTCCATTAACCTGACCATGACGCTTGTGGTGGTGCTCGTCACGCCGCTCTCCATCTTTGCCGCCGGTGCTATTGCCAAGCTCTCCAACAAGAGCTTTACGGCTCAGCAGCGTATTCAAGGGCAGCTTGGCGGTCATATCGAGGAATACGTGGGCGAGCAGAAGCTTGTCGACGCCTTTGCCTATGGCCCCAACGCCCAGCAGCGCTTCGATGCCCTCAACGCTGAGCTCTACACCGCGGGCGAGCGCGCGCAGTTTATGGGTTCGCTCTCCAACCCCGGCACGCGCTTTATCAATAACATCATCTATGCCGTGGTCGCTGTGATCGGCTGCGCGGGCGTGATCGCGGGCGTGCCTGCGGCGCTCACGGTGGGCGGCGTGCAGATCTTCCTGTCCTACGCCAACCAGTACACTAAGCCGTTCAACGAGGTCACCAACGTCATTACGCAAATCCAGACGGCGTATGCCTCGGCGCGTCGTATGTTTGCGCTGCTCGACGCCAGCGAGCAAGAGCCCGATGCGTCAGATGCCGTGGAGCTTGCCGCCCCGCAGGGCGAGGTGGCCTTTGAGCATGTGGACTTTAGCTATGTGCCCGACCGCAAGCTGCTGCAGGATATCTGCATCGAGGCCAAGCCCGGCATGCGCTTTGCCCTGGTCGGCCCCACGGGCTGCGGTAAGACGACGCTCATCAACCTGCTGCTGCGTTTTTACGATATCGATGCCGGCCGCATCTCGGTAGACGGGCGTTCGTCGCGCGACTACACGCGCTCGAGCCTGCGCCGCGCCTTTGGCATGGTGCTGCAGGACACCTGGCTGTTCGAGGGCACGGTGGCAGACAACATCGCGTACGGTTGCCCAGATGCCACGCGCGAGCAGGTCATCGAGGCCGCTAAGCGCGCGCACGCGCACAAGTTTATCGTGCAGCTGCCAGGCGGCTACGATACGGTGATCGGCGAGGACGGCGGCACGTTTAGCCAGGGTCAAAAACAACTGCTGTGCATCGCGCGCGTCATGCTCACCGATCCGGCGATTCTGCTGCTGGACGAGGCGACGTCGAGCATCGATACGCGTACCGAGCTGCAGGTGCAGGCGGCATTCGACGAGCTCATGGCCGGTCGCACGAGCTTTGTCGTGGCGCACCGTCTGTCGACGATTCGAAACGCCGATTGCATTCTGGTCATGCGCGACGGCCAGATTATCGAGCACGGCACGCATGACGAGCTGCTAGCGGCAGGCGGCTTCTATGCCGAGCTTTATCGTAGCCAGTTTGCCCAGTAGGGCCCAGTAGGGGCTGCCGATTAGCGGCAGATGGTTTACATCTGCGTCGATAGTACTAAGATATGCTTTTAATAAATTGCATTAGTGGCTATAGTTTTGGGGGAAACGAGGCAACGTGACTATGACGTGCGCTTTGGTGGTCAACAGCAAGAGCGGTAATACCAGGATGGTTTCGGGCGCGATCAAGCGCGCTCTGCAGGCTGCGGGCGTTGAGTTTGTCCATGCCGCGGCGTTGAGCGACGATGCGGATGCAGATCAGGTTGCGCTCGAGGCGCAGGGCGCCTGCGCGGCCGACACGGTGCTCGTCGGTTTTTGGTGTGACAAGGGCGCGTGCACGCCTTCGGTCGCGGCGTTGCTCTCCGCCTTGCACGGTAAGCGCGTCTTCCTGTTTGGCACCTGCGGTTTTGGCGCCGACCAGAGCTACTATCAGCAGATTATTGATCGCGTAACTTCCAATTTGGCTGGGGATGCCGAGCTTGCGGGCTGGGCGATGTGCCAGGGCAAGATGGGCCCCGCGGTCAAGCAGCGCTACGAGGCCATGCTCGAGCAAGATCCCGACAACGCCCGATTTAAGATGCTGCTCGACAACTGGGTTGCCGCGAAGGACCATCCCACCAAGGAAGATCTGGACCATATGGCGGTGGCGGCCAAAAAGGCCGTGCTGGGCGAGTAGGCGTGTCGCCTCGCGCTCGAGATAACACAAACGTGAAAGCCTCGAAATTCTCGAGGCTTTTTTCGTGACACGAGGGCGCCCCTTTATTGATGGAAGGCCTAATAAGCTGATTGTTCTATGCCCGGATGTGTGCGGAGTGGGATGGGATTTCCGGATGGGTGGGGTTGCGGAAGCTGCGTCCCGGAATTTGCCTTTGGAATGGGATGCGGTTTCCCGTTGAGGGGCTCTGTGGAAACCGCATCCCAGTTTTCGGCCGAGAAATGGGATGCCGTTTCCGGTTGAGGGCCTTGGCGGAAAGTGCGACCCGGAATTTGTGATCGAAGCGGGATACGGCTTCCCAACGGGGCCACAAGCGGAAGCTGCATCCCACTCCGGACGTGAATTCTGGGACACGGTTCTCAGAGGATTATGGGCTGCGAACTACATGGGGCTGTCATAAAACTCCGGCAAAGGGGGGGTCGGAAATAAATGACACTTCCAGTAGTTTATTTTAATGTGGGGGGGGGTACCATTATTTTAGTTTCGCAAAAAAATAATCCCTCTATGGGGAAGTTGCGTAGGGGGTTAGTCACAGATATTGGATAAAGCAGACCAATTTGGGGATAAATGACCACTTACGCCAAAATTAGTAGCATTTAGCGACAAAACATTGAAAAATGTGTAGCGCATCGCTATGTTTTTATTACGAAAAGATTCCAAATTGGCTTATTTCGGACTCACTTTTCAAGCGCCTTGCGGTTTCTGTTGAAACTTGCTGACCTTTGGATGGGTCGAATAGGGCCTCAAGGGGGATGAATTATCACTTTGGCTGCGCGTAGACTCAAACGATTTATTGCACTTTTGAGTAGCTTGGCGTTCGCGCTTGTCATAGCCCTTGCCGTTGTTTCTTTTGTGCCTCGCGCATTTGGATACACACCCTTTGCTGTGCTTTCGGGCTCTATGGAGCCCGAGTTTCCCGTCGGCTCCATGGTGTTTGTTCGCCAGGTTGAGCCAGTGGATATTGCCGTGGGTGACAATGCAACCTTTTACCGATCGGACGGTGCCGTGGTGACGCACCAGGTGTACGAGATCGACCCTGTGGCGCAGATGATCGGCACGCAGGGAATTGCGAACAAAAATGCAGGCGGAAGCATCATGCACGATGCCGAGCAGACGCCTTTTTCGAGTGTTATCGGCACTGTTTCTTTTTGTGTCCCTTACCTGGGCTTCGTCAACGCATATTGCACGACGATGCCCGGTTTGCTTGTTGTGGTGGCCGTTCTGGCGCTGCTGATCGCGGCGTCGATAGTGCTCGATCGGATGGTTCCCGACGAGCCTGCGGGCAAGCATACCCGCGTGCATGCGAGGGAGCGGCGTTCATAGCGGCAGGGAAAAGCGTCGGCGGCGGTAGGGGCCGTTGCCGGGGAAAACGATTCTCGAAAGGAAGAGAACGATGGAAAACAAGAAGAAAAAGCGCTACGGCATCATTGCCGCCCTGTTGCTGTTGGTGCTGGCCGCCGGCGTGGGAACGTATGCATGGCTGACGGCGCAGGAGCACATTGACAACGTGTTCACGGTGGGTAGCTTTGGCCACCCGGAAAACAAGCCTGATCCGACCGATCCCGAGAAACCGGACCCCGATAATCCGAACACTGAAAAGGCCTACCTGTTCGAGACCCAGTGGGTTGCCAACTCCAAGATGGTTCCTGGCGCCACTGTGGCCAAGAACCCCAATGTCGGCATCAAGGCTGGCTCTGATGATGCATACGTATTCATTTACGTAAAGAATGCCATCGTCAAGCCTGGCACCAGCCTTGAAAAGACCCCGTACTTTACGCTCAAAAATACGAATTGGAAGCCCGTTGAGGGTCAAGTCAAGACCAACCAATCTGACAACTCTGGCAACCAGTACGTGAGCGGTCTGTTTATGTACTCCAAGAACCCTGCCGCAGAGAACCTGCCTGCAAAGCTCGAAGCCAACAAAGCAGCGCAGGACGTTTATACCGATGAGCTTTTCACTGCCGTGACGATTCCCTCTGCCATGAACAACACCGATGTTGTCGAGACTACTACTGACCCGAAACAGGCTCCCACGATGACGGTCTCTGCCTACATCTTTGGCGCGGGCCAGAATGGCACCGAGCAGGGTGAAAATGCTGACGCGCAGAATGCCCTTAAGCAGGCCAAGGAATGGGCTAAGACTCAGGCTTAATCCCCCCCACCGAGATCCCGGCTCGCTCCCCATCCCCATTTTCGGGCTGGGATCTCGGTCCCCCTTTGATTGACGACTGGCGAACGTAATGCTCAATAATCTTTCCGACAATCAGAAACGCACCTTGGCGCTTGCCGCGATGGCGCTGTTGGCCCTGGCGTGCCTGTGCGGCACGCTGGCTTTTACCGTTGATATGGTTCCGGCGAACAACGTTCTATCGTTTGGCAGCGTGAAGGTACGAGTCTGCGAATACACCCTCAACGAGCAGGGCGAGGAGATTCCGTTTGAGCCCAACGAGCACGGGGACTATCCCGACACCAAAGCCGGGGGTTCTGACATCAGCCGCATTGTGCGCGTGGAGAACGTCGGCGCGCAGCCTGAGTACGTTCGCGCGCGCCTGCGCATGACGTCAGTGGCACCCGACGGCTCGTGCGCGGATGCCTCGGGCAACGTTGCGTTTCATGTGGACGCGGGCGAGGGGTCCCCGTGGATCGATGGCGGCGATGGGTGGTACTACTACCGTGGATTGGCCGGGCGTGGCGGCACGCTCGGCCCCGGCGCCATGACGGAAAGCCTCATGGACTCGCTGCGCTTTGTGGGCGACTACCACGATGCCGCGCGCGGCGGCTCATTCAGGCTCGATATCGATGTTCAGGCCGTGCAGGCCAAAAACCAGCAGGCAAGCGATACCGTCCTCGACGTGCTTGACGTCGCGGGCTGGCCGGAGGCGAACTAGCCTATGAAGATCAAGAACATGAACCGGGGCATGCTTAGCAGGCTGGTTGCCGTCGCAGCGATTGCCCTTTGCTGCGTCATGGCACTGCCGATGGCGGTGCATGCCGAGGATGTGCCCGAGGCCAAAACCGAATTCCACATCAAAAACGAGGCTGACTTTTTGTCGTGTGTGGCGCTGTCGCGCGAGCGCGATACGTCCGGCTGGCACGTTTATCTCGATAACGACATTGAGCTCGACAGCGACGACATGAAAGACATCGTTGCAAACACCGTTAAGCATCTGTCGTTTGGCAACAAGGAGCATCCGTTTAAGGGCGTGTTCGATGGTCAAAACCACACCGTTGAGGGCCTGAACTACGATAAAGACGCTTTTGACCCCGAGCGCGATACGGGATTTTTTGCCGAGACCAACGGTGCCACCATCAAAAACTTCCTGGTCAAGGACGCCAGCGTGTGGGCGGACTTCCGCGGTGGCATTATCGTGGGCAAGGCCGTCAATACGCGCTTCGAAAACGTTATGGTCATGGAGAGCACGCTGCACGTGACCTGCGCCAACAATGCTCTCAACCTCATTACCAACGCAGGCTTTGAGGGCGGTCTCATCGCCGGCGAGCTCGACGGCTGCACCCTTTATAACTGCGAGGTCCGTGGTGGCCGTGCCGTTAACAACACGACTTCGGGCGTACAGGCAATTGGTGGCGAGGGTCTGTATATGGCGGCGTTTGCCGGCTACGTTACAAATTCGACGATTGAGTACTGCCGCGTTACGCCTACGCGCAAAGACGATGGCTCGATTGGCATGACCGACGTCACTAATAAGTACGACGTGGCTGTTGGCGCTCTGGGCGGCAACAACGTGTATGCCTCGGGTTTTGTGGGCTGCATGGCGGGTAACGCCAAGATTATCGACTGCTTCTCGACGGCGCAGTGCTACAGCTATGCCGCGTCGTACGTGGGCGTCGTCGCCGTGACGCGTGCGTGGACGGGTGGCTTGGCGGGTCGTATTCTAACCGAAAAGGGCAACGAGCTCGTTCGAAGCCATTTTGCGGGTGACTTGAGCTCGCGTCAGTACAATCCCATCGCCGTGATCCCCATCATTCAAAACGATGTGAACCTGGGCGGTATTGCTGCGCGCGCCAACAAGGGTGACGCCACGGTTACCGAATGCTACTTTAAGCCGAGTGTGAGCCTAAAAGGCAGCAGCCAGGGCAACCCTGCCAAAAAGAAAATCCCCTCGTTTGGCGGCGACGGCACCACCAAGGGTGATGGCTATGGTCCATGGGATGACGAGCGCTACACCACGCGCGAGCTGTGGGAAGAGCACGACTACGATTTCTGTGCCGGCACCATGCGCTCGACCGCCAACGACGATGCCCTGGGTGGCCAGCACACCAATGAGTGGGCGATGGATTACAAGCTGAATATCCCCGTGCATGGCCAGAGCGTTAAGGCGACGATCGATTTTCCCGGTGCGGGCACCGCGACAATCGAGAAGACCAAACTTGGCAAAGACCAGGCGACCTCGGATCCGTACGCCTTTGCCGTGAGCGCCGTGCTGGCGGGAACGGCCCAAGGCCTGGCCCAGGGCGATACATCGGTAACGTTTAAGCAGGATACCTCCGCAAAGCCAGAGGGTTTGACCGAGGCCAACGGCGGCTACCGCTTTATGGGCTGGTTCCGTGAGCCCGGAGTCAATGTGAACCGTATCGATGCCGATAACGCCTGGTTTAACGGCAAGACCGATGCCGATGCCGTTAAGGCTGGCAAGCAAGTCCAGAAGAACGAAGCGCACGAGATAACGTCGAGCTATACCGCCGATAACGCGAAGGGGGCCGAGGCCTTTAAGGGCAACGACCTGTTTATTGCTTCGTACGAGGCGCAGGTACTGTTCTATAACGTCAAGGGCGAGACGCTCGCGTGGCAGAGCGGCGAGGAGCACGACAAGTCGACGGACTGGTACCGCTATGGCGTCGGTTTAACGCCGGCTGCCCCTGCGGACCGCGGCACTCTTTCTGCCAGCGCCACCTTTATCGGTTGGACGACGCAGCCGAGTGGCGAGGCCGGGATGCATGGCGGTTACGCGGCCATCACCTCGCCTGAGCTTGCCGAGTTAAAAAACGCCGGTGCGTTCTATCCTGCCGGCACCGAGATCACTGTGCTTGGCCCTACCGATTTTTATCCGGTGTACACCGACTATGTGTCGAACATCATGACGGTGTTTGAGGGCAATGAGCAGGATGCAACCGACGATCAGACTCGGCGCGACGGTGTGGGCAAAACTGACGTTAAGGTTGAGACTGCAGAAGATGGCACAAGCGCGTATACCGTACAGGTGCTCGACGTATCCGGTAAAGCTATATCCGAGGAGGGCCAGCTGCCCGACGGCTATCGTTTCCTGGGTTGGTATGAAAACAAGCAGGCTGCCGATGGATCCCCGGTTGATGTTCGCGTGAGCCGCGATCCGAGCTACAAACTCCCTGCCGATGTCGATCTAACCGTGCCGCACACCTACACCGCCCGCTTTGAGTACCGAGTGGATTATTACGTCCGGGCTTATACCAACCATGGGTTTACGGACAGCAAGCTACTTTGTTCCGTTTGGAATCGCTATCAAACGCCCTTTGAGGAAAACGTCGGCAGCACCTTCGTGCGTGAAAACGTCGTCCACTGGGGTCCGGAGCATGTTGACCACGGTATAAAGGATAGGTATGACGAAACGTGTGACACGCGCTTCACGAAGGAAACCCTTGTCGTGAGTCCCCTTAATGCGTACTCGCACAACGTTAAAAACGATACGGGAGCCGATACTCTAAAAGATCTCTATGCCGATACCGATTTTCCAGGCGCTGCAACGCTAAGCGATACCTGGACTTCGGCTTCGCTGAACGTAACGGTCAAACTGGTGAATGATCGCTATCGTCTGAATTTCTGGACGCTTGAGCGCGGCAATGGCTGCTGGACGTATGTGAAAAATCCCATCGAAAGCACGATGCTGGCTCTCGATACGAAGTATTACGTTCGCGCGATGATTACTACAGACGTTAACTTCTACAACAAGGACAACACAATCCTGAAGGCCGCTACACGTCGTTACGAAAGCAACCTGCTGCAAAATAAGGTGAATGGATCAGACCCTACGTACACGTATTACTACCCGCACGTGAACACTTCGGTTGAGGCAACAGGGGACCCGCAGGATGAGCCAACTGGTTCTTATGAAAGCCCCTTGACCCTCGAAGCTTCCCCGACCGATGCCGAGATGGCGGTGCCGGGCTATAAGTTCCTGGGCTGGATTTCGACCGCCGAGGTCCAGAAGGGTTCTGACGTCTGGAAGTATATCTACGATGTCGAGGGCGATTCCTTCACCACTTCTGACCCGGATAAGGCCGAACCGTATCTGGTGAAACCAGATTTTAAGGTCACCCAGTGGCAGGATGCCTATCCGGTGTACGCGAAGTACGATGTTAGGTACACCACCAACCTGTATCGCGCCGGTTTTAAGGGCACGGGCAAGGTCAATGTGCCTAGGTACGACATCGATCCCGTTATCAACGCGGGCACCGATCCTGCTACGGCAACGGTGACCCCTGACGTCACGACTCCGGTTTATAAAGCAGGCGGTGAGCTGTATAAGTTGCAGAAGGTTGAGATCGAGCTTCCGAATGGCGAAGTTGAAGAGATCAAACCTAACGGCGATAACTCGTATTCCCATCAGGTGGAACCCGGCGGGGCCTATACATTTGTGGCGTACTATTCGCCGTTGGCGGTCGTGTACCATCTCAATGCCAAAGATGTTGACGGCAAAGTTGCTCAGCAAGGCGATATGCTCGGCAACCTTGATGGCGGCATCCCGAAGCCCACTTATGACGTCAGCGCTATCGATAGGGATACGGGAGGTGCGTTCAACGCCTTCGTGGGCTGGACGGAAGCCAAGCCGGCACCTGGCAAGGGCTATGTCGCTTGGTCGGAGGGTATCCGCATGGTGAGTGCTTCTACCGTGGTCAGGGCCCCCATGGAGCTGTACCCGGTCTACCGTCCCAGCCTGGTTACCGTTCAATCGAACATCGACTCAAATCTCGCGAATCCTGCTCTTGTCCGCGGTCTCGGCCGTACTGATTCCGGCGACCAGATTTCTCTTGAGGTCAAGGCTGTCAAGGAGGTTGTGGGCATTGGCGGCACCAAGTACGACTTTGTCGGCTGGTCGCGCGACTACGAACCCGATGGCAAATACACCCTGTTGACCGATGACGAGAAGTATCCCCTCGAGGGCAGCGAGCCCTTTGAGAGCGTGACCTACACCGCGGTGTACAAGATCGCGCCGTATAAGGTTCGCTATCACGGTGTCGACGGGTCGGTCGTCTTTACGGCGACGGTCGACTCGGACGGCGAGCGCGCGACGGGCGCCGGCTTTGTCCATAACGTCGATGTTCCCAAGGTGGATGAGAGCGGCAACCCGGTCTATGACAACGACGGCAATCCCGAGATGGAGAAAAAGTCCGTGGCATACGACCCGGACGCCCACTCCAAGATCGTCGCGCTGCTCGATGAACGGGCGGTCAGCGGTGACGTGCGCGAACTCTTCCTGGAGTGGCGATATGTGCCTGACGGTGGCGCTGCGAAGTCTTGGGATAAGTTTAAGGACGAGCCGGTTAAGGGCGACATGGACCTGTATCCCGTGACGTATCGCGTGGTCGCCAAGGATACATCCGACCCCGAGAACCACGTAACCATGACCACCGCGCAGCTTAAATGGCTGCTCGATCCCAACGCCGCCAACACAGTCGACAATAGCGCCGACAAAGCACCCTTTAAGGTCTGCTTTGCTGAGCCGTTTATGGGGACGCAGCTGACTGTTACCGTTAAGCGGGCGAGCTACGGTCCTGATGCGTCCATGACGGAGGAACCCGTTAACGACCAGTATGTCTCGCTCTACAGCTTGGGCTCGGGTAACGGTTCGTTCGACTTGGCCAACCGCCTGGAGTCCAAGAAGACAGGCGAAGGCAAGCAAGGCGACGGCAATGCCGTGTTCGACTTCGCCAAGACCCATGCGCTGACGATCGTCAAAAAGACCACCGATGCCAGCGCCATGGGACAAACGTTCCGCTTTAAGGTGGCACGCAAGGCGTCGGAGGATTCTCCTGCCGAGACGCGCATGGTCGAGGTGAAAGTTAGCGAGAGGCGCGACGAAGACGGCGAGACCTGGTATGTCGGCAGCGTGCAATTTGCCGCGCCGACGGGCATCTATACCGTCGAGGAAGACACGAATTGGGCATGGCGCTACGAGGGCGAGCTGAGCACGCCGGGCAAGGCGCCCGGTAAATCTGCCGAGCTGACGATTTCGTCTGCTTCGAGCGCGGGCGATGCGGTGGTGACGTGCGTCAACACGCGCGCGAAGGACAAATGGGTCGATGGCGGCTCGCGTGCCAAGAATGTTTGGGAAAACGGCACGCTGAGGAGGGAGGACAAGGATGACTAAGCGCAAGCGGATCGTTGCCCTCCTTGTCGGCGTCCTCCTTTTGGCCGGCGTCGTCGGCACCTTTGCGTGGCTTTCGGTTACGGGCGTGCTGGTCAACGAGTTTGGCTTTGGCTCGGTGGCGCCTTCGGTGGACGAGACGCTCAAGGACAACGTGAAAAGGGATGTCTCGGTAAAAAACACGGGCTCGGCTCCGGCATACCTGCGTGTCGCGGTGGATATCTACTGGCAGGATAAGGATGGCGCGCGCCTGTGGGATGAGCCTGTTGCCGGCACCGACTACACCATTGAGTGGGGCGATAAAGGCGATGCCGCCGCCACTAACAGCCCTTCGTCTTGGGTTCTTGCGAGCGACGGGTTCTACTACTGGACGTCTTCTGTTAAGCCGCTCGACAAGACGGGCGTGCTCATCAAGAGCGTGTCCGAGAAGAAGACAGATGGTAAAAATCTAGTCGTCGACATTTCGACCCAGGCGATTCAGTCCACGCCCGTCGATGCGGTCACCGAGGCATGGAACTGTACGGTCAAAGATGGCGTGCTGGTGCCGCCGCACGGAGGTGCGTGAGTATGGCGTTCCCGATTCGCAAAGGCGTTGCGCGCTCCGTGCGTTGCGTGGTCGCGGCCATTCTCTGCGTGGTCGCGCTCGCCGTTCCCGCCCGCGCGTTTGCCGATAGTCCCGCGATTGCCTACGACGGAAATGCGCGCCAGCTGACGGTAACGGGGGCGACGGGCTCCTCGGGGGAGCCCGATCTGTTTCCCGCCTTTAAAGATCTAATGCCCGGCGATGCGCGCGAGCAGCAGATCGAGGTTCGTGCCACGGGCGTAAAGTCCCAGGTGCGCGTGTTTGTGCGTGCCGTCGTCGATCACGAGACGGCATATATGTTGTCGCCCATCACCTTAACGGCGACTGTGGGCGATGCCTCTGCAGGTTGGCTCCAGACAGGAACACCGGGCAGCGTGTTCGCCTATCCCACGCAAATCGCCACGTTTACGAGCGATGGCAGCACGGTGCTTAATCTGCAGCTAAGCGTTCCGACGTCGGTGGGCAACGAGCTTGCCGATGCAAACAAGGCAATTCGCTGGGAAATCACCGCCGAGGACGATGGCGAGAAGATCCTCGCGCGGCCTGCTGGCAGCAAGAAGCCCGGCTTGCTTGGTCTGGCGGCAACGGGCGACAACACGCTCGCGTTGCTTTTGGTGTTGCTGGCGCTTGCCATCATCGCTTTTATAGCCGCGCTTCTTTTGTCCCGGAGGAACAAGCGCTAGATCCATCTTCTAAATGAAACGCCCTCCCGGGCGGCGGGCACGAAGTTCCCTGCTCTACAGTCCTGCGCAAGACGAAGGCCACATTAAGTGGCCTTCTTTGCGTGCGGAACTCGCGATGAACTTCGTGCCCGCCGCCCGGGAGGGCGCCTCTTTATTAATGGAAGGCCTAATAAGCTGATGATTCCATGCCCGGATGTAGGCGGAGTGGGACGGACTTTCCGGATGGGCGGGCTCTCGGAAAATGCGTCCCAGAATCGGCGCTCAGAGTGGTCCCCACTTTCCGGTTGATGTCTTGTCCGGAAACTATGTCCCGGAATTAAGGCTTGGAATGGGATGCACTTTCCGGTTGAGAGCCTTAGCGGAAAGTGCGACCCGGAATTTACTCTTGAAGTGGGATGCGCTTTCCCAACAGGCCCTCAAGCGGAAACTGCGTCCCATTCCGAAGGCAGATTCCGGGACACACTTTCCGAATACAAAGAAGGCCACTTAATGTGGCCTTCAACTTATATATGTTCAGCGGATACCCCCATGACAAGCCGTGCTCCAACAACAAGGCGTCTGTCCGGGCGGAGGCATATAAGGTTCATCGCGAGTTCCGCACGCAAAGGAGGCCACTTAATGTGGCCTCCGTCTTGCGCAGGACTGTCCGAGCAGGGAACCTTATATGCCTCCGCCCGGACAGACGTTTCAGTTATGAGCGACCCGCTACTTGATCTTCGTCGTGCCCGGTGCCAGGTTGGGGTCGGTCTCGTTGGCCTCGGTCTGGAAGTGCTCGGTATACACGTTCTTGCCGTCGCGGAACATCTCGTAATACTGCATCTTGGCGTAATCCTCGCGCGCCTTGGTGGCGGCTGCGGCAGCGGCGTCGTCACCGGTGACGTTGGAGGAGAGCGCCCAGCGCAGGCTGGCGTCCTCGTAGCCGACCGAGTTGATGGCGGGCAGCGACTTGCGCAGCGTCATGTGCGCCTTCTGGTAGTCGGACAGCGGTGCGCCGATCAACTGCATAAGCTGCGTGGACAGGTAGTTGGTGGACAAGTCGTCGACCTCGCTTGTCTGGTCGCAGCCGGCAACGTCGTAGTTGGCCCAGATGATGTAGTCGGTCTGCCACAGACGCTCCTGGTGCGTGGCGTCGTCCTCGTTGGTAAACCACTTGTCATTGAACTTGGACGGGAAGAACGGCTGATGGTCGCCCCAGAACACCACGACCACCTTGCGGTCGAGCTTGCTTAAGGCGTTAAGGAAGTAGCGCAGCGCCTGATCAGACTGCTCGATGCACGAGACGTACTCGTCAACATCGGAGAGCGTGCCGTCCTCGACGGTCTTAGCGTCCAGGTCGGTCGTGTCGATGTTCAGGTGCATCTGCTTGTCGACCGGCAGCAGACCCGTGTCGTAGCCCGAGTGGTTCTGCATGGTCACATCGAAGATAAACTGCGGATCGGCGTTCTGGTCGAGCAGCTCAAGAATCTTGTCGTAGGTTGCCTGGTCGGTCACCATGCCGCGCAGGGTATCGGCGCCTTGGAAATCGTTGATGGACAGGAACTGGTCAAAGCCAAAGTCCTTGTAGACGTTCTCGCGGTTCCAGTTGGTCGCGTGGTTGGGGTGCATGGCCGTGGTGGAATATCCGAGCGACTTGAACTGCTCGGCAAGATTCTCGGTCGTCTCCATATTGTAGATGGTATAGGGATAGACGCCCGACCCCAGGTTGGCCATGGAGTTGCCGGTCATAAACTCAAACTCGGTATTGGCGGTGCCGCCGCCGTAGGCGCTCACGTAGAGCTTGCCGCGGCTGAGGCAGTTGGACAGGCTCTTAAAGTACTGCGGACCCTCGTAGCCGGCGTGCATGTTCTGGTAGATGGATAGGTCCGAGAAGGTCTCGTTCATGATGGCGATGACCGTGGGCTTCTCGCTGTCGAACTGCTCCTTTGCGGCGGTGCGCTCGTCGCTCTTGGCGGCGTCGGACTTGTCGTAGGCCTTGGCGTACTTTTTGAGCGTGGCCTTGGCGTCGTCGACGGAGTAGTCGGCGGGTTTGGGCGGCTTGATGGACTGCGCTGCGCTAATGAAAGCGGGCAGGTAGCCCTCGCGCCAGTAGCTCTCGAGCGGACGCCAGGTGTAGACGGTGATGCCGAGGGTGTTGTAGTAGTCGACGAGCGTGACATGTGCGGTCACGCCGCCCAGGCACAGCACAGCCACGAGCAGGTCGGTGAGCAGCATACGCTTGGCGTTGGCGGCACCCTTCTGACGGTGCGGTGCTGCCAGGCCGGCGTACTCGCACAGCAGCATGGCGATGGCGGTAAAGCCCATGGACAACACGCAGAACAGCGAGATCGAGAAGGTGTAGCCGTTGCCGGCGACCGCGGCGGCGGTGGAGATGGCCGAAAGGTCGCCCGGCTGGATGGGCATGGATTTAAACGTGATGACGAAGAACTCGGCAATGCCCAGGACAAAGAGGGCAAAGGCCAGGACCGCGGGAGCTGCGCCGTGGCGCTGGAATAGGAAGAACAGGCCGACCATGAGCGTGGTGATGATGGCCCACTCGAGCAGGATGCACAGGGGGTAGACCCAGGTAAAGTCGTGGTTGGACGAGACCTCCATGCCCAGCAGCGCAAAGACGCCGGCGAGCAGCAGGCACAAGACGGTGGCGACGAGCGGGCGGCCCACAAAGGCACCGCGCAGGCGGGCGAGCTTGCCGGTGGGGGCGGGGGCATCGGTAGCAGCGAACGCGAAAACGCGCGGGGTGATGCGGTCGCGGGCGATGCTGGCCCAGGCGCAGCCAGTGAGAATGGCATTGGTCAGGATGAGCATCACAAAGGCGAGCGGCTCGTTTTGGGCGACGAGGCCCACGGCGCCCCAAATAGTTAAAAAGACCTGGAACAGACCGAAGGCGACGCTCCAGGCGATAGCGCCCTTGGCAACGGTGCCCGACTGTGCCTTGACGGTCTTGATCTCACGTAAAACAAAGTGGACGGTCGCCGCAAGACCGACGAGCGAGATAGCGGCTGCAAACATGCTCAGACTCCTCACAAACTTAAAACCTACGAAAGCGGGGGGGGTACCCGATTGTTACCAAGCTATGCGCCGCATTTGGTGGCTGCACACAACCAGCCATATTAACGCGCGCATGTGGCGGTGTTGCGCAATGTGGTGGCGACCTGCGCGATAATGGACGGGAATTACACAGAAACGTAAAGGCTCCTTAAAGAAATGGCGAGGGTAGGGCGATGGGTGAGCAGGGTTGCAAGGCGGACATGGGCGGCGACGGAGCTGCGGTCGTGGATACGTGCGGTTATCCGGTCGAGACTACGGGCAATGCGGTGCTGGACATTTTGGAACACCGTTCGTCCACGCGCGCTTTTGCGCGCGATGACAACGACCGTCCCGTAGCGGTGACCGACGAGCAGCGGGCGGCGATCTTACATGCGGCGAGTCGCGCACCGTCGGCGGGCGCCATGATGATGTATTCCATCGTGAGCATTCGCGAGCAGGCCAGGCTGGACCGTCTGGCCGACCTGTGCGACCATCAGCCCATGATCGCCAAGGCGCCCTGGGCACTTATTTTTGTAGTCGACTATGCCAAGTGGATCGATCTGTTTGAGTATGTGGGCTGCTTTGAGCCCGAGTTTGTAGAGCGCGCGGGCAAGTCGCCCCGTCGTGCGCCGGGTCTGGGCGACTTTGCCATCGCGGCGCAGGACGCCGTGATCGCCGCTCAAAACGCCGTGGTCGCCTCCGAGGCCCTGGGGCTGGGGAGTTGCTATATCGGCGATATCATCGAGAACGCCGAGGAAGTTGCCGCGCTGCTCGATCTGCCTCCGTATACCATGCCGCTGTCGATGCTCATCATCGGCACGCCCCGCAAGGACCGCCCGGCGATCGCACATCCCGTGGTGAACCTGGTGCACGAGGAGCACTACCGCCGCGCCGATACCGCGACCATGGATGCGCAGGTGGCCGAGATGGATGCGATGTTTCGCCCGCACGCCCGCGAGGTGGGCGAGCGCGTGGTGGACATCTACACCCGCAAGCACACGAGTTCCTTTATGGCCGAGATGAGCCGCTCCATGGAATGGTGGTTCAAAAACTGGCTCGGAAAATGACGAATGTGACAAAGGCGCAGCCCCTTTGTCACATCCCATATCTCCGCGATGGCCTAAAGGCCGCATAAATCTTTATTCAACTGGGCAAACAATGCCTAATAAAACGTGGACGATTACCTATAATCCCCTCGAACGTTAAAGTTGGAAGGAAACCGGCTTATGGAACAAAAGGCCAAGGAGGCAGCTTCGCACGCTGCGATTCCCGTGAGCATCTCGGCGATGCTCGTCACGCTGGGTGTGGTGTATGGCGATATCGGCACCAGCCCCATGTATGTAACCAAGGCGCTCGTCGCCGGCAACGGCGGCATCGGAAGCGTCACGGAGGAGTTCGTGCTCGGCGCGCTCTCCCTTGTCGTGTGGACGGTCACGCTGTTGACGACCGTCAAGTACGTGCTGATCTCGCTTCGCGCCGACAACCACGGCGAAGGCGGCATCTTTGCCCTGTACAGCCTGGTCAAGCGTTGTGGCAAGTGGCTCATCATCCCCGCTATGCTGGGCGGCGCCGCGCTGCTCGCCGATGGCATCCTCACACCTGCCGTTACCGTGACTACGGCTATCGAGGGCCTACGCACCATCCCGGCGGTTCATGCCGTGCTCGGTGACGACCAGGGCCGCGTTGTCGCCATCACGCTCGCCATCATCATCGTACTCTTCTTGGTGCAGCGCATCGGCACGGCCAAGATCGGTCGCGCCTTTGGTCCCATCATGACGCTGTGGTTTTTGTTCCTGGGCGGTACGGGCCTGTTCTTTGTCTTCCAGCACCCCGCCGTACTGCTGTGCCTCAATCCGCTGCGTGGCATTGGCTTTCTGCTGAGCCCCAACAACCATGCGGGCATCATGATCTTGGGCAGCTGCTTCCTTGCCACCACCGGTGCCGAGGCACTCTACTCCGACATGGGCCATGTGGGGCGCGGCAATATCTACGCTACCTGGCCGTTCGTTAAGTGCTGCCTGCTGCTGTCCTACATGGGCCAGGGCGCGTGGCTCATCAACAACGCCGGCAACCCGGAGCTCATGGGCATCGCCGACCTCAACCCCTTCTACCAGATGCTCGCCCCGGGCCTGCGTCCCTTTGCCGTCGGCCTTTCCACCGTCGCGGCCATCATTGCCTCGCAGGCGCTCATCACCGGCGCCTTCTCGCTGGTATCCGAGGCCAGCCGCCTGGACCTCATGCCTCACATGCAGGTCTTCTATCCTGCCGAGACCAAGGGCCAGCTCTACATCCCCATGGTCAACAACGTTATGCTCGTGGGCTGCGTCATCGTGGTGCTGCTGTTCCAGAACTCGGCGCACATGGAGGCCGCATACGGTCTGGCCATTACGCTCACCATGATGTGTACGACGCTGCTGCTCTTCTTCTATCTGCACGTGGAGCGCAAGCTCAAGGTTGCGCCGTGGATCTTCGTCGCCTTCTTCCTCATGCTCGAGGGCTTCTTCTTTGTGAGCTCGCTCACCAAGTTCTTCCATGGCGGCTACTTCACCATCCTTATGGCCGCGCTCATCATGAGCATCATGGTGTGCTGGTACAACGGCACGGCGGTCGAGCAGCGCCAGTTTACGCTGCTGCCGCTGCGCAGCTACCTGCCGCAGCTCAAGCGCCTGCGCGACGACGACCATTACGAGCGCCTGAGCGACAACATCGTGTACCTGACCAAGGACACTAACACCGACTATATCGACCGCGATATCGTCTACTCGATCTTGGACAAGCACCCCAAGCGCGCTCGCGCCTGGTGGTTCGTGAACGTTGAGACCATGGACGAGCCGTATACGTTTGCCTATTCGGTCGAGACGTTCGATACCGACTACGTCTTCCGCGTGCATCTGTACCTGGGCTATAAGGTCAACCAGCGCGTCAATGCTTACCTGCGTCAGGTCGTTCAGGACCTTGCCGCCACCGGTGAGCTGCCGCCGCAAAAGCACGACTACTCGGTCTACAAGGACCCGGGCAACATCGGTACGTTCAAGTTCGTCATGATTCGCAAGCTGCTGGCGCCCGAGAGCGACGTGGAGCCCAGCGAGCGCACGGCCATCACGCTCAAGTACATCATCCGCCGCGCCGCCGGCACGCCCGCGCGTTGGTACGGCCTGGAGAACTCCAACGTGAGCTTTGAGTACGTGCCGCTGTTCACCAAGTTCAAGGCCGTGAACAAGATGCAGCGCCTGGGTCCCAACGAGCGCCCGTAGTCGCCAGCGGGCTACACGGAGTTGATCATCGATGGATGAAATGAAAGCCGGGGAGGTAAACATGGATGCAAGGACACTTGATGTGCACGAGGCGGGTATCGACGCCGCCGAGGACCAGTTCTTTACGAACCGAGCCAACATGGATATTGCCGATCGCGTGATCTCGGTTGTGGCGTTGGTATTTGCCGCGGCGTGCGTATGCGCCCTGCTCGCGCACGTGCTGTTTGTCTAGCGACCGCAGGTTGTAAAGGCTTTACACTAGGAACCACCACGAGGGAAAACCACCACAAAGGTGCCTGTCCCCTTCGTGGTGGTTTTTGTTTTTGAGGGAGGGCGCGGCGTCGATGGATGTTCGCTCGGATGGTGATCTTGCCGACAGTTTTTGGTGGAGGCGCTCGACGCAGACGCGGCGCGGCCCTCTGTACGACACCTGCGTGGTGGCGGGGTTGCTCGCGGCCGCGACGGTTGTCGGCGCGGTGCTCGACCGCCCCGCTCTTGCCCCGAGCATCATGATTGTGTATGTGCTTGTGGTGCAGCTGTGTGCATTTTTTACCTGGAGCCGCCTGTACTGTCTGCTGAGCTCTGCCGCCGCCGTTTCGCTCTACAACTTTTTATTTATCGAGCCGCGTTACTCCTTAACGCTTATCGACCACATCCATCCGGGCATGTTTTTCATCATGTTCGTGGTCTCGCTCGTGTCAAGCTCGATCGCTCTGGCCCTGCGCCGCGCCCTGGCGCAGGCCGCGGCAAGCGATCGCCGCACGCAGATGGTGCTCGAGACCAATCGCATGTTGCAGCGCTGCGCCGACGAGCAGCAGATTGTGCATGCTGTGGCCACGCAGCTGGCGCGTCTTTCGGGCTGTCCGGTCGTGTGGTACAGCGCCGACGCCGAGGGCGATGACCTGCTGCCGCGCGCGACGTATACGGCCGTGGGCGATGCCGCGCCGCTGCATCAGCTGGCACCCCAGATGCCGCCGCTGCTCTCGGCTTCGGTCTACGTGGGAACACCGCTCGACGCCACCTTTGGTGGCTCGGCGTTCTACGGCATCTACCTGACGGTGCGCTCGGGCGACACCATGGTACGCGCGGGCGATCCGGCCTCGGTGGTGGGGGTGCTCGCTATTGTCGCCGAGTCCGATGCTCTGTCCTCCGAGGAGCGGACTCTTGCCGATGCCATCGTGAGCGAAGGCGAGCTGGCGCTCGACCGCGCCCGCGCCATGGAGGCCCGCGAGGAGGCGGCGGTGCTCGCCAAAAACGAACAGCTGCGCGCCAACCTGCTGCGCTCCATCTCGCATGATCTGCGCACGCCGCTTACCAGTATTTCGGGTAATGCCGACGTGCTGCTCGACCAGGGCTCGACCGGCACCGCCGTGCTCGATGCCCAGACGCGCCGCGGCCTGCTTCTATCCATTCGCTCGGATGCGCTGTGGCTCAACGCCACCGTCGAGAATCTGCTCGCCATCACCAAGCTCGAGGGCGGAGGCATGCGTCTGTCGACTACGCTCGAGCTCATGGACGATATCGTCGAGGAGGCGCTGCGCCACGTGAACCCTGCCGTGCGCGAGCACGACCTTAAGGTGGTGGCGTGCGATGAGCCGGCGCTCGTCAACGTCGATGCACGCCTGATGGTGCAGCTGGTGGTCAATCTGGTGAACAACGCCATCACCTATACGCCCGCGGGCTCGCATATCATGATTTCGATTAGCGTCGACGATGGACGCGTGGCGTGCTCGGTGGCCGATGATGGTCCGGGCATCGCACCCGAGGATCGCGAGCGGATCTTCGAGTCGTTCTATACCGCCAACCATGGTCTGGCCGACAGCCACCGCAGCGTTGGCCTGGGTCTTTCGCTCTGCCGTTCCATTGCGTTGGCACATGGCGGTAGCATAGAGGTTGCCGCGGCGGACCCGCACGGTTCGGTCTTTACGATTGAACTTCCCGCCGCCGACGTTTCGTTTGATAAGGAGTAGCGCTGTGCCGAACTCTGCCGTAAAACCGCTCATCTTGGTCGTTGAGGACGACCCCGCCGTTCGCAATCTTATTGTTGCCGCGCTCGAGGCGCACGGCTTGCGCCATATGGCTGTGGAGACCGCCCATGCCGCCATCGCCGCCGCCTCATCGCAGGCGCCGAGCATTGTGCTGCTCGATCTGGGCCTGCCCGATATGGACGGCGTCAAGGTGGTGGAGTCGGTGCGCGCATGGTCGGGCATGCCGATTATCGTGGTCTCGGCGCGCAGCGAGGATGCGGACAAAATCCGCGCGCTCGATGCCGGTGCCGACGACTATCTGACCAAGCCGTTTTCGGTCGAGGAACTGCTCGCGCGCATTCGCACGACGCTCAGGCGCCTTTCGTATGCGCAGACGGGCGGCGTTGTCTCCGAGGGCTCGTTCGATACCGGTGAGCTGCATATCGATTTTGATGCCGGCATCGCCACGATGGATGGCGAGGAACTGCATCTGACGCCGATCGAGTATAAGCTCTTGTGCTTGCTGGCGCACAACGCCGACAAGGTGCTCACGCACCAGTTTATCCTGCACGAGATTTGGGGCACGGCGACCAAGAGCGACCTGGCGAGCCTGCGTGTCTTTATGGGCACGTTGCGTAAGAAGATCGAGTCCGACCCCGCGCATCCGCGCTATATCCAGACGCACGTGGGTATCGGCTATCGCCTGGTCATCCAAGGCTAGATCGCCAACCACCATCCCAATATGAGTTGCGGTGAAATACGGTCTTAATTTGCCTAATTCCAGGCAAAACAGTCCGTATTCCACCGCAACTTTGTTATTTGCCCTTGGGCTTGCTGGCGTAGAACTTCTTCTTTTTGGGCTTGCCGGCAGGGGAGGGTTTGCCAGCAAAGTTGGACTTGCCGTTGCCGGCCTGCGCGTGCGCGGGCGCCGTTGCGCGAGGCTTGCGGGCTTCGGGGTTGCGCAACTCCTCGGTTCGCTCGGCAATCTCCTCGGCGCTAAAGCCGACCTCGGCCATGGCGTCCTCGATGGGCAGGCGGCGGACGATATAGCAGTGGTGCACCTTCTGGTTGCGCGCGAAGTCCTCGGGGATGGTCTGTGCCGTAATGTCCTCCAGCACTACGCCCGCGCGGGCGAGCTTGCGCGTCTCGGGGCGGAAGCCGCGCAGGTTGCAGCTAAAGATGGCGTGGCCGCCCTGCGCGAGCAGGCGCGATACGCCAGCCAAAAGCTCAACATGGTCGCGTTGAACATCCCAGGTGCGGCGGCCCATCTTGGACGAGTTCGAAAACGTGGGCGGGTCGACAAAGATCAGGTCCCAGCGGTTGCGCGTCTGACGCTGGTCGCGAATCCAGGCGAGCACGTCGTCGCGCACAAAGTGATGCTGCGGGCCCACAAAGCCGTTCTGACGCATATTGCGCTCGGCCCAGTCCAGATAGGTGTTCGAGAGGTCAACCGTCACGGTCTCCTCGACGCCGCCGTCTGCCGCATAGCAGGTGGCAGTGCCGGTGTAGGCAAACAGGTTGAGGAAGCGGCGCGCCTGCTTGGCGTGCTCGCGCACTAGGTTGCGGGTGACGCGGTGGTCCAGGAAGATGCCCACATCCAGATAGTCGTCAAAGTTGACGGCAAAGGTGAGCCCGCCCTCCTCGATGAGCGGGAGGCGACGGCGCGCGATGTTGGCGCGCTCGCCCGGGCCGCCCTTGCCGGCGCCCTGCTTGCCGTACTGCGAGCCGCCGCGCGAACGCATGCGGGCCTTGGCGTGCACGTGCTCGGCCGGAACATCCAGGATGCGCGGCGCGATGGCCAAGATGTCGAGCATGCGGGCCTGGGCCAGCGCAGGATCGATGGTCTTGGGTGCGGCATATTCGGCGATGACGAGCCAGCGGCCCGGCGTCTGCGGGCAGCCCTCGTACAGGTCGATGGCGGCGGAGTAGTCGGGCAGGTCGGCATCGTAGACGCGGTAGCAGCTCACGCCCTCGCGCTTTGCCCATTTGCGACGCAGGCGGGCGTTCTTGCGCAGGCGGTTGGCGAACTGCTCAGACTCGGGGATGAGCACGGGCAGCGGCTTGCCGTCGCCCAGGTCGAGCGTGGCGGCAGGTTCGGGCATGGCAGAAGCTGCGGCCTCATCGTTGACTTCGTTGGCATCCGCAACCTCGGCCTCGGCATCCGCGCTGGTCGCAGCCTCAAACGCTGCGGCGGCGTGGTCGAGCGAGGGCCAAACCTCGATAGTCGCCTCTTCGTTGTTGGGCATGACGGCAATGGAGCGCGCGGGCTCGGCATGGAGCGCGCGGGCCATAAGGCCATCGCGGGTGAGGGCGGCGACCGGCGCGGCGGTAAGCTCGGGCGCGCGACGCAGCTCGCCGACCAGCGTCATGGCGTCATGCATAAGCGACAGCGGTGTCTCGGTCGTATCCGCGACGAGGGCGGCACCGGCGACGGCGCCCGCGTGGTCTAGTACGGTGGCAGATTTTGCGCCGCAAAAATCGACAAAGCGCTTGTAGCCGGCGCACTTGACCATGCGCTCGGCGGTCTTGCGGGCGGCGGGGTCGATGTCCACGGCCACGATGCGCGCCTGGCGCTCGCGTGCTGCCGCCTCGCGCTCACGTGCCTCGGCAAGCAGCTGCTCCCATAGGGCGGCATCGTGCAGCTGCCAGCCCTCAAAGCCCCAGCGCTCGCGTGCAGCTCCCGGGGCGCGGTCGGTCAGAATGTTCACGGCCTCCAGCAACAGGCCACCACCGGCGCACGAGGCGTCGATCAGCGTGGGCAGGGCCTCGTTTTCGTAGTCGTCGGCCGTCAGCTCGCGCTCGCACAGCGCGGTCCAGCCAACCTGTGCCAGCACCAGGGCGGCGTAGTCCGGGCGCAGCACGTGCGCGCCCTCGCCGGCTCGAGTCGCGGCGGGCGGCAGGCGCTTGAACAGCGGGTCGCCCGAAAGGTCCAGGCTTATGCTCGCACGGCGCTGGCGTAGCGAAAGCAGCAGGTGGACATCGGGGTCGGCAGCATCGACATCGGCGCGACGGCCCGTGGTCTCGGCCAGGCGATCGCACAATGCGTCCTTGGCGCGCAGGGCAGAGAAGCGCGTGTTGCGCAGCTGCTCGGTCACACCACGGGCAGTGATGGCAATGGTGGCGCCGCGGCGGACGATGTTTTCCCAGGCAATGTCGTAAACGGCATCGTACAGCTCGTCGGCATCCTGTGCCTCAAAGCGTCCGAGCACCACAAACACGCGGCTGGCCAGGCGCGACCACAGGCACGCGCGATAGCCCTGCTCAAGCTCGCCCTCAAACGTAGCGCGGCCCTTCAGGCGGCGGACATGCGAAAGCCCGAGCCGCTTGAGCTCGTCGGCGAGTGCGGATTCAAAGCCCTCCGGGCAGCTTGCATAAAATTCCATGGGTGACCTCTCTGGTTGCGTCGCTCCATTATATGATGGATGCTTCGTTTGCCATCGCCCTCGAAAGGAACCCATATGATTGATGCGTGCCCCTTGATTCCCATTTTCATTGCAACGGCCTCAGGACTCGGGGCCTCGCACAGGCTCCCACCGCCTTACAGAACTGAAAGCTGGGCGTAGGGCAAATCTATGGCACGTGACCTGCGATTGCTCGGCCATAGATGGCGTAATCGAGGCTAAGGGAGTGCATCATGCGCAAGGGAAACGAGAGCTGGTTCTGGCACGCGAACGACATGGTGGTGACGGGCGACATGAACCCCGTGGTCCGCGTCCTGTGGGCCGCGCTCATCGTAGGCATCGGCGTCGCGACGATGGCCACGCTCTGGATCGTCACGAGGTAGCGCGCCACGAACGGATGACGAGGCACGCGGCGCATGCCACGCTGGCGGAACCCTAGCCTCGCTGCTGGACAATCTGTTCGATGAGCTTCGCGACGGAGTCCTCAGCTGCGTTCCCGATCAGGTGATGGGCCGCGGCCTTCGCCTCTGGCATCGCGCCCGCGACTGCGTAGGAGTTCGGCACCTTTTCGAGGAGCGTCACGTCGTTTTCCGAGTCTCCGATAAAAGCGACCTCGTCCAGCGTGACCCCAAGGCTGCCGAGAAGCGCGTCGAGTCCGTTTACCTTGCTCCAGCCAGCCGGAACAACATCGAGGAAGAATGGGACGGGCGAGGGGAAATCAAGTTCTGGGCAGGCTTCCTTGCATCGACTCCGAACGACTTCCGTCGGGGCGGAGCTGACGTTGACGAAGATGCCGGCGGTTATGACGTCACGGTTCGTGGGCACGTCTCCGAGCGCCATGTCTCTTCCGGAGTCCTTAACGACTTCCAGGGCGAATTCGTCGCCAGGCTCGACGGCGCAGAGGAACTGCTCGCAGCGCTTGCCTGTCTCATCGACATCGGCGACTAGCCAGAGTGACGTCCCCGCGTAGGGGCGTACAGCGCTATCGAGCTTGACGAGGGCCTCCGTCGAGAGCGTCTTTTTGAACACGAGTTCGCCGCTGGAGAAGACCTTCTTTCCGTTGGCCATGATGCCGGTCGAGAAACAGCGCGCGTCGCCGTCAAAGGCATCGGCCAGGTCGGCGTAGTCGCGCCCGCTTGCGGGGCCGAACGCGATGCCCGCATCGAGCGCCGAAAGAATCGCGCTGTGCGTGCGCTCCGATACGACCCTTGAGCCAAACGGCAACAGGGTCCCATCCATGTCTGCGAGGATGAGCTTTATCAAGGGGTCCTCCCGTTTCGGTCTGGGCATCGGTGCGCCGGCGTGCGTCGTCCTAGCTGTATTGCTTGTCTCCCATGAGATTCTTCGAGATGATCCTGTTAAACTCTACCGGGTCATCCCAGCAAGAGGTCAGGAAGAGGAACAGCAGCTCGATGACGAAGTTGATCGAGCTGTGCGAGAAGGCGATCTCGGTTCCGGTGATGGCCTGATCTCGCGAGATGGCTCGGATGATATGCGTGGCACGCTTCGCGAGCGGCGTATCCGGGTTGTCTGTGATCATGATGATGGGGGTGTTCGAATCCTCGGCAGAGTCGAATATGTTGACGAGGCGCTTCGAGTATCCGGACGTCGAAATGACGAGCAGAACGTCATTCTCCTTGAGGCTGGTTGCGACGGAGACCATGGCTTCGGTGGTACTGGGGCAAAACGCTCTGACTCCAACCTGCGAGAGCTTGAACGCCGCGTTTACGCCCATGTTAATCGAGTTGCCGACGCCCGCGATCAGGACGAGGTTGGCGTTGTGGAGCAGATTGACGACTGCCGAAAAGTCATCGGAGTCAATGAGCGAGGCGGTTTGGGAGAGCTCCTTGACCTTGTGAGACAGGACGTACTTGATGGAGCCCTCGACATCGTCCAGAGTAATCCTGCCGTCCGTGGCCTTTTCTTCGCCGGATGCCCTGCTGATGGATATGCCGAGCGCCAGACGCATGTCCGAATAGGTTCGGTAGTCAAGCGTCCTTGCGAATCTCGAAACAGACGCCGGTGACGTACCGGTTTCTGCGGCGAGTTCGCGGACGGTCATCGTTGCGACATCCGACGGGTGGTCGAGCACATACGTTGCGATTGCCTTCTCCGAGGGGGATAGGCTGCTCATGACCGCGCAGATGTGGCTGAGCACATCCCCTGTCTTATCCATGGTTACTCCTTGGTCCTAGCTTGCTTTGTATCTTAGGTCAAGAGAGGTGAAAAATAAGCAAAATGTTTCATCAGCGGTGAAATAGCGTTTCACCGCTGATTTCCTACCGTTCACGGTAAATCGGTACTTCCTCGGCGCAATCTCAGCTTGAGCTGCTATCTTATGAGCCGTGAAACAACGGCACGAAAACGATGAAACAACAGAACATTGTTTCAACGCCTCGCAACTCCGTTTCACGCTAGATGGTGAATCACTTCGAAGCCCAGACAGGCACCCGGCGAGCAAGAAGGGAGAAGCATGATGCACAACGCCAAGACAAACGCAAGCATGACTTCGCTGTTCTTCGCGAACGTACTCTACTGGGTCTGCGCGGGCGTGTACTCGCCGTTTCTCTCCGCTCACTACACGAGCCTCGGCCTCAGCGCGGCCCAGACCGGCATTCTCCTCGCGGCGACCCCGGTGTGTGCGCTCGCCATCCAGCCGCTCTGGTCGACGATCGCCGACAAGCTCGGGCGCCGCCGCGCGGTCATCGTGGCCCTCTGCCTTGCGGCGGCGGTACTCGCTCCGCTGTATTACCTGGCGTCGACGTTCGTCCCGGTCCTTCTCGTAACCTTTGCATTCTCGGCGTTTTTCTCGGGGCTCCTGCCCCTGAGCGACTCCCTCGTCATCGAGCTCGCGGATCGCTCTGGCCTGGACTTTTCTCGCATTCGCATGGGTGGCACTATCGGCTATGCCATCGTCGTCCTGATCGTCGGTCGGCTGCTCGACATGGCTCCTCAAATCCAGTTCACGGTGGTCTCCGCCGCGCTGGTGGTCTTCGCGGCTCACATGTGGCGCCTCCCCGAGGCGGGAATTCGCGCCAATGCCGCGGACGATCCCAAGGTCTCCCACGGAAAGGGCCTCCTCTCGCT
>CAUBVH010000020.1 GCA_958439425.1 uncultured Collinsella sp. | reverse complement strand
GTTGAACCCGGCGGCGCTCGACATGCCCGAGCCGATGCCGACAATGATGGCGTCGGCATCGTCGATAAGGCTTCGATGCCTACGCGCTTCTCTTTCTAGGGGTGGCATCGGGCGATCTCCTCGAAAGCCGGGGCCATATCGCCGTCAACGAGAATCGTCTCGCACGATGCATCGGGCGCCATAGCCTGGCCGTAGTTGAACACGATGTAGGTGGCGTGCTCGCAGGCGCTTGCGACCTGGGCGAGCATGCGCTTTATGACGCCGTTGTGCAGTCCCACGCCAAGTTCGAGGATGGCGACCCTGCCGTTGCGATGGGCTTGCACAAGGCGTTCGAGCTCCTCGAGCCGGGCCATGGCGAGGGCGTCTGGATGGGCGAGACGCCGCTCGTCGATCGACGTGCGTATGCTCCCCTCCGTCTCGAGCACGCGCTCCTCGTCGAACCCGGCGCGCGCGAAGTGCCCGTCGATGTTGCATGTGACCACGAAGGTGTCGGCGTGCTCCGTAAGACGCCGCAGCCCGTTCATGAGCGAGCCGGGCTCATATTCGAGATACTCCTTTTGATGGAACCGCTCGGCCCATCGGCGTCGCACGCTGGCATCCGGGGAAGCGAGCCCCTGCAGTATGCAGCCGATGCCGTCGGCCTGAGCGAGGTCGCCGTACGCCTCTCGGAAATGGGCATCGGCGCTAAAGAGGTTGAGTCCCTCCGCCATGTCGAGCCCGTTGCTGGCGCCGATGATGACAAGATCCGCTTCGGCTAGCGCCCTGCCTATGCGAACTGCTTTCGCCGTCTCCATGCGCTACCTCCCCAGCGTCTTGCGCACGTCGGCGAGCACGTCGGCGATGTCGGCGCGAACGGCGAGCCCCCGATCCTCGATCGCGCGGGGGAGAAACTGCGTCTTGTTGTTTACGGCGATGTAGCTGGCCTGCGGTAACTGCGCCGTGAGGGCCCAGAACGGCTCCTGGATAAACGCGGGCGTCATGCGGCCCACACCCAGCTCGAGGAAGAGGATCCTCTGACGCGCGTGCGCGTCGAGCCAGTCGGACACCTTGCGGTACTGCTCCTCGTAGAGCTCGCCCTGCAGGAAGTTGCCGTAGCCGCGAACCCAGGGGAACGCCTCTGCCCCGCAGTGCGGGCAGCGCGGCACGAGCTCTGTCGGAACCTCAAGGCCGTCTCCCATGGCCTCTACCATGTTGGAGACCGGCTCGACCGCATCCCACACCGCGTCGGTGCAACAGCGGGAGCACTGAAAGAAGCGGTGGTCGCCTTGGATCTCTGCCACCTTCTTCCAGGGGTAGAGCTTCACAAACTGCGTGTCCTGGTTGGTGGTGAGCACGAAGAAATCCTTCTCGGCGAGAATGGCGTCGAGGTCCTTGTAGGGCTTGCGCAGCGGGGCGTTGAGCGTGGTGTCGAGGAAGGTGGCGAGGTATCCCCAGCGCGCCTCGGCGGTGGGCCAGCGGTAGAACGACCCCTCGAAAGCGCCCTTGAAACCGTAGCGCTCGGCGAATTTGCCGAAATGCCTGCGATAGGTTGCGTTGTCCTCGTAATAGAAGTCGCCGCCGCCCGCCGCGGAGAGCCCGGAGGCCCCACCCACCAGCACGCAATCGGCTTCCTCGATCATGCGGGCGAAGTCCCTGATTTGCTGGTCGTAGGGCTCGGGCTCGCGGTCACTCAGCTCATAGGGCGTGCCGCCGCTGCGGTAGGCGGCCTGAAGGGAAAACGATTGGTTGGTGAGCTCGATAACGAGCTGCTCGTACAGGGTCACTGGATACCTTCTTTCAGCTATTATAAACAGGTGTCTATAAAAAGTATCCATGTCGATTTGCTTAAGAGCAATGAACAGCTTCGGTCTGCTGTCGATAAACGAGCGTTTGCCGGGCATTGTCGAGCGTTGCAATTGGAGGGGTAATGGAAGCGGGGAAGATCGATCGTCGCCGACGCTATACACTCTCGGTCATACGGGAGGCGTTCTTCGCGCTGCTGGCCGAGGTCGGCTTCGCGAAGATGACGGTAGCGGATATCTGCCGCCGCGCCGATATCAACCGCGGCACGTTCTATCTGCACTACGAGGACAAGTTCGCCCTGCTCGACGCGCTTATCGACGAGGCCCTGACGGCGGTGCCGCCGCTCGAGGGAACGGAGGCGGGTGCCCTCTGCCAGCGCCCGCCGGCAAACGATGACTATTATCTGCTCTACTCGGATGACGACGCGTACGCCCGGGTGGCACAGCGCGTCGTCGAGCGCGGCGCCGAGCAGATGGTTCCCTCGATCATGGAGGAGACTGGGCTTTCGCGCGAGGACGCCTATCTGCTCTTCGTCCACAACGTCCAGGGAAATCTCGCGGTCAACCGCCTGCTCGGTTGGAGGCGAGGGCCCGAGTTTGCCCACGCTCAGGAGCTGCTCAGCGCCTATTCCGAAGGGGGCATGCGGGCGGTATCGGCTCGTCACGATCCCCTGTAGTTGATTTTGACCGCAGGCCATTTCAGGCAGGCGACGTTGCTATGGCCCCTCTTTGGTTTTCGATGTTGTATGAGGCAATCGCAATCGTTTTGAGCTTCTCTAGGGAACTTGAACAAGAGATATGGTCTGCTGGCGATTGATTAACTCCATTCGTTTTGGTTACAAAAAACATGCCGCGCGCCTGCAGCATGAAGGAGAGGGAATCCTATGAATATCGTTGTATTGAGCGGCAGCCCGCGTAAGGGCGCCAATACCGATACCATGGTCGAGGTGTTTGCCGAGACCGCGCGTGAGGGCGGTAATACGGTTGAGGTCGTTCGCGTTGCCAGCAAGAAGATCGCCGGCTGCTTGGGATGCCAGTACTGCTTCGCCCATGGGGGCGTCTGCGTGCAGAAGGATGACATGGCCAACGTGATCGAGTCGCTGAAAGATGCAGATATGGTCGTCTTTGCTTCGCCTATCTACTGGTTCGATATCACCGCGCAGGAAAAGGCCGCCATCGACCGTCTGTACGCTTTCGGTGCCACGGGATTCCCGTTCACCAAGACGGCCCTTCTGCTCGATAGCCACAGCCAGGGCGTCTATGACGCGGCGATCGCCATGTACAAGTCAACCTGCGCGTACTGCAAGTGGGAGGACCAGGGCATTGTCACCATCAGCGGTATGACCGAGCGCGACAGCATGGTATCATCGCCCAAGCTGGAAAAGGTGCGAGAGCTCGCTCGCAAGCTCGCCTAAGGACAAGAAGAACGCATGGCAATCAGCGTTGGTGGAAATGCTTGCTATCCTTACCAAGAGATAGGGGTGTATTCCCTCAAGTGCCGTATAGAACAATTTTTAAACGCAGAAAAATAACTGAAAACAAATTAATCCGCGTTAAAATATTGTCAAACAGAAGTTCATGAGGGAAGGTTGCGTATGCGTCGCAAGGCAGACGAGCTCCTTAGGGAATGGCGAGACAGGGCTGATAGAAAACCTTTGCTGGTCAAAGGCGTGCGCCAGTGTGGCAAGACCTATCTGCTCAGAACGTACGCCCAGGATCTTTTCGAATCGGTTGTCTACGTTAATCTTGAGAACGACCGGTCGGCGCGAGCGGATTTTTCGGGCGGTCTTGACCCTCATTCGATTGTGCGCGCGATCGAGGCTCGTACGGGACAGCGTATCGTGCCTGGCAAAACCTTACTGTTCATTGACGAGATCCAGGCATGCGAGGAAGCGCTCACTTCCCTTAAATACTTTTGCGAAGATGCTCCCGAGTATTACGTTGCGGCTGCTGGGTCGCTTCTTGGGGTTGCCATTAACCATCAGTCGTATTCGTTCCCCGTCGGAAAGACCGACTTGATCGAGATGACTCCACTCGATTTCGAGGAGTTTCTCTGGGCGATGGGGAACGATCAGCTGGTCGACGAGATACGCTCGTCATTCGAGTTAATGGGTCCTCTTGCGCCAAGCCTTCATGATAAGGCGCTTGGGCTCTATCGGCAGTATCTTGTTGTTGGCGGAATGCCCGAGGCGGTCCAAACGTACATCGATGATCAGTCAATCATTGATGTGGCCGAAAAGCATCGGATTATTCTCGACGGATACTCCGCCGACACTAATAAATATGCTGATGAGCGCTTGAGCGCAAAGACGCGTGCGTGCTTCGATTCCATTCCACAGCAGCTTGCCAAAGAGAATCGTAAATTTCAATACAAGGTAGTGCGAGCGGGGGGCAATGCGTCTCTCTTTGGAGATGCTCTCGACTGGCTTGTATTGTCGGGTACGGTGGCGCGCTGCAGCCTAGTCGGGCAGATCGAAAGCCCTTTAGAGGCCTTCGTTAACCCTTCTGCTTTTAAAATCTATCAGGCGGATACAGGGCTGCTCGTCTCCAAGGCCGGTGCTCAACGCGCCGATATTCTTGCCGGCATCGGCGGCACATTCATGGGTGCACTTACCGAAAACTACGTCGCCCAACAGCTTTCAGCCATGGGCTATCCGCTGCATTATTGGGCGCGAGATAATCGTGCGGAAATCGACTTTGTAGTAGAGAAGCAGGGATGCTTGTCTGCGATTGAAGTCAAGGCGGGAGAGAACACAAGATCTCGAAGCCTGTCCTCACTTAAAAAGACCCATCCGGGCGTACGCCTTATCAGGCTATCGACTAAGCCCTTTGGAATGAATGATGGGCTTATGTCTGTTCCACTTTATGCGGCATTTTGTCTATAGGGATGATGCTGGTGTAATGCATGGGGCCCAGGGCACAGCGTTTACTGCGCTCCGGGCCCCGCTGCTTTGTAAAACCATGACGGTTTGGTCGCCGTTGTTTTAGTCAAACAGGCTCGGCATGTCGTTTTCTTTCATGAAGGCACCGGCAGAGGGGAGGCTCTGCGCGGTGAACTTTTCGGCCGAGACGCCGGCGCCGAGGATCTCCTCGGTCGTGCCGACGGTGGTGACCGAGCGGCCCTTCTTGGCCGTAAAGGCCTGGACGCCCTGCGTGTTGGTGGTCGTCTTGGTCTTGAGCAGCGACGTGTTGAAGTTCATCAGGCGGTAGTCGCTCGAGACCAGCGCGAGGTCGCGGTCCTCCTTGAGCACCTGCGCATACAGCAGCTTGCTGCCGCCGTAGATGGCGTTCTTAAGGCGCTTGCGGTTGGTCTTGGTAACGTATCCAGAAAGCGCGACACGCACCACGCGGCCGTTCTCAAAGACGAACAGCACGTCGGCCTTGTAGTCCTCGGGGTCGATGACCCAGATGACGCTCTCGTCGGGTTCCATCTCGAGATCGGTCGGAAGGTACGAGCCCAGCTGGGCCGACTTGGTATCCTCAAACGCCGCGACCTTGCACTTGTACACCTGGCTCTTGTTGGTAAAGACCAGCAGCTCGTGCGTGTTGGAGGACGGGAACTCGATAAAGGGTTTGTCGCCGTCCTTGTACTTGAGCGTGGTCGCCTTCTTGAGCACGCGGTCCGTCATCTTCTTGAGGTAGCCATCGCGCGAAAGCATGATGGTAACCGGGTACTCCTCGACCTCGGGCTCCAAGCTTACCTCGATAACCTCATGGGGCTCGATCCTGCCCGTGCGGCGCGGCATCACGTACTTCTTGTTAACCGCGGCCAGCTCGTCGCTGATGACCTTCTTGATGTTCTCTTCGCTGGAGAGGATCTCCTCGAGTTCGGCGATCTCACCCTCGAGCTTAGCGATGTCCTTGGTGCGGTTGAGGATGTACTCCTCGTTGATGTTGCGGAGCTTGAGCTCGGCGACAAACTCGGCCTGGGTCTCGTCGATGTCGAAACCCTTCATAAGGTTGGGTACAACCTCTGCCTCGAGCTTAGTGCCGCGGATGATGGCGATGGCCTTGTCGATGTCGAGCAGAATTGCCTCAAGGCCGTGCAGCAGGTGCAGGCGCTCGGACTTTTTGCCCAGGTCAAAGTTAATGCGGCGACGCGTGGACTCAATACGCCACTTGACCCACTCGTGCAGAATCTGGCGCACGCCCATAACACGGGGATAGCCGTCGACGAGCACGTTGAAGTTGCACGAGAACGAATCCTGCAGCGTGGTCGAGCGATAGAGCTTGGCCATGAGCTTGTCGGGGTCGACACCGCGCTTAAGGTCGATGGCGATACGCAGACCCGAAAGGTCGGTTTCATCGCGGATGTCTGCGATCTCCTTGACCTTGCCCTCCTTGGAGAGCTTGACGATGCGCTCGATGATGACATCGGTCTTGGTGGTGTAGGGGATCTCGTAGACCTCGATGATGCGCTCTTCGGGAATCCAGCGCCAGCGGGAGCGAATCTGGAAGCTGCCAAGGCCGGTCTCGACGATCTTCTCCATCTCCTCGCGGCGGTAGATAATCTCGCCGCCGGTCGAGAAGTCGGGCATGGGCATGTACTCGAGCAGGTCGCAGTCGGGATCCTGCAGGTAGTGCATCGTGGCGGTGCAGACCTCGTTGAGGTTGAAACCGCAGATGTCGGACGCCATGGCGACGCCGATGCCCTTATTGGCCGAGACAAGGATGTTGGGGAACGTGGTGGGCAGCAGGCGCGGCTCCTTCATGGCGCCGTCGTAGCTGTCGACGAAGTCGACCGGGTCCTTGTCGATGTCCTTGAAGATCTCGGCGCTGATGGGGGAGAGCTTGGCCTCGGTGTAACGCGAGGCGGCGTAGCTCAGGTCGCCCGAATAGTACTTGCCAAAGTTGCCCTTCGACTCCACGAAGGGGGCAAGCAGCGCTTCGTTGCCCGTCGCCAGGCGCACCATCGTTTCGTAGATCGCGGCATCGCCGTGCGGGTTGAGCTTCATGGTCTGACCCACGATGTTGGCGCTCTTTTGGCGCTCGCCCTTGAGCAGGCCCATCTTGTACATAGTGTAGAGCAGCTTGCGGTGCGAGGGCTTAAAGCCGTCGATCTCGGGGAATGCGCGCGAGACGTTGACGCTCATGGCGTAGGGCATGTAGTTGACCTCGAGCGTCTGCGTGATCGGCTGGTCGGTGACCTCGGAGTGCAGGCCGATGACGTTCTCGGCGTTGACCTGCTTTTTCTTTGGCTGGTTCTTCGTCTTCTTCTTTGCCACGATTTCCTCTTGAACTTCTTATGGGCCGTCGTTATCGATTTGCTGCTATTGCAGGTCCAGCTGGTCCAGGTATTCCTTGCCGTGCTCGGAGATATGGCGCTTGCGGCCCGCCTCGTCGTTGCCCAGCAACAGGTTGAACATGGTTTCCATCTTGGTGACGTCCTCGGGCTCCACCTTGATCAGGCGACGCGTCTCGGGGTTCATGGTGGTGAGCCACATCATGTCCGGATCGTTCTCACCAAGACCCTTGGAGCGGTTGATGGAACACTTCTGGTCGCCGATCTCCTTGAGGATGCCGTTCTTCTCGAGCTCGGTGTAGGCAAAGTAGGTCTTCTCTTTGCAGTTGATCTCGTAGAGCGGCGACTCGGCGATATACACGTAGCCCTCGTCGATAAGTGTGGGCACCAGGCGGTAGAGCATGGTGAGCACGAGCGTGCGGATGTGGTAACCGTCGACGTCGGCGTCCGTACAGATAATGACCTTGTTCCAGTTGAGGTTGTCCAGGTCAAAGGCACCCAGGTTCTTGATGCGCTTGTCCTTAATCTCCACGCCGCAGCCCAGCACGCGCATAAGGTCCATGATGATGTCGGACTTAAAGATGCGCGGGTAGTCCTCCTTCAGGCAGTTGAGGATCTTGCCGCGGACGGGCATGACGCCCTGGAACTCGGCATCGCGCGAGGTGCGAATGGCGCCTGCTGCCGAGTCGCCCTCTACGATGTAGATCTCGCGACGGTTTTTGTCCTTGGAGCGGCAGTCGATGAACTTCTGCACGCGGTTGGCCATGTCGGTCTTCTGCTGCAGGTTGGTCTTAATGCTCTGGCGAGTCTTTTCGGCGTTCTCACGCGAGCGCTTGTTGATGAGCACCTGCTCCACGATCTTGTTGGCAGCGTCTTTGTTCTCGATCAAGTAGGTCGAGAGGCGCTCCTTAAAGAAGGCGGTCATGGCCTGCTGGATAAAGCGGTTATTGATAGCCTTCTTGGTCTGGTTTTCGTAGGACGTCTGGGTGGAGAAGCAGTTGGTCACCAGTACCAGGCAGTCCTGGACGTCTTGCCACTTAATGCCGCTCTCGTTTTTGTTGTACTTGCCCTGTTGCTTAATATAGGCATCGATGGCGCTGGTCAGAGCGCTGCGCGCGGCCTTCTCGGGCGAGCCGCCGTTCTCGAGCCACGATGAGTTGTGGTAATACTCCTGCATCATGAAGGTGCGCGAGAAGCACATGCACGCGGTGATCTTTACGTTGTAGTCGGGCAGGTCCTCGCGGTCGCGACCGCGGCGGTCGGCCTCGATAAAGAAGGGTTCGGTGAGATAGTCGGCACCCACCTTCTCGAGCACGTAGTCCTCAATGCCCTTGGGATAGCAAAAGTCCTCTTCGGAGAACTCGCCATCGTCGCCTTCGATGCGCAGGCAGAAGGTCACGTTGGCGTTGACCACGGCCTGGCGGCGCATGGTCTCGCGATACCAGTCGTGGGGAATGCTGATGGAGGTAAAGACCTCAAGATCGGGGCGCCACTTGATGGTGGTGCCGGTGCGGTCCTCGTCGCTGGGCTCGATCTCGAGCGCCTTCTTTTTGGCGCCGACGACCTTGCCTTTCTTAAAGTGCAGAGAGTACTTGTTACCGTCGCGCCAAACGGTGACGTCCATGTACTCGGAAGCGTACTGGGTCGCGCACGAGCCCAGGCCGTTGGTGCCGAGCGAGAAGTCGTAGTCGCCGCCCTGGTTGTTATTGTATTTGCCGCCGGCGTAGAGCTCGCAAAAGACGAGTTCCCAGTTAAAGCGCTTTTCGGAAGGGTTCCAGTCGAGCGGGCAGCCGCGGCCGTTGTCTTCTACCTGAATGGAGCCATCGCGAAAGGCGGTAAGGGTGATGAGCTTGCCGTAGCCCTGGCGCGCCTCGTCAACGGCGTTGGACAGGATCTCGAAGGCGGCATGCGCGCAACCGTCGAGTCCGTCCGAGCCAAAGATGACGGCGGGGCGCAGGCGTACGCGCTCCTCGTCCTTGAGCTGACGAATACTGTCGTTACCATAGTTTGCGGTGTTTTTTGCCATGCTCGCTCTCTCGATACTCCTTTGCTGCGTTTAAGTCATATAGATAGTCAAGGTAGCATAGCCCAGCCCTTGGGCGATTCCACCCAACACGAAATCCATCGAACAATCGTTCGGATTAACGGGTAAAACGTGTCGTGCGGATTGTTGTTCCGAATCGAACATTGGGACAAGCGTCTCGTTTTATGGGCCACGGGCGTGCGTGTGCGAGTCCCTTTGGCCCATAAGGAACGCTGGCGGGTCGTTATTTGGGCCGTGGGTCACTTCGCCGGCGTCGTGTTTCGTCATACGCTCATAGTGGAAGCCGATGCCACGGGGTCGACTTGGGACTCGGGCAACGGATGAGCTGCAAGCCGAAAGGAGCGGTGAGGATGATGAAGCCCATGACGAAGAAGCTGCTGTTAGGAATTCCCACCGTGACGCTTTCGGCCGTGCTGGCATGTACGGTGGCCGGCTGCGGCGGTAATGCGCCGAGTGGCTCGGGCGGGAGCGCACCTGTGCAGGAGAAGGCCGAGAAGCCCAAGGCCTATGAGTCGCAGACGGTCGAGGTGGCAGGCATTACCTATGAGTCGGTGGCTCACGGTACGTTCTATCGCGGTGATGCCAAGAAGCAGGACGGCTTTTACCTGCACATCAAGATTACCAACAACAACACAAAGAACAGGACGTTCAGTTCCTTTAACGTGCATGCTGCCCAGGGCGATCTTGAGGCAGGCGACCCGTTGTTTACTTCCGGCAAGGCGGCCGTGCTCGACTACGTTGCAAGTGAGGCTCCCGATGAGCTTCACGAGGGCATCGATCTTTCCAAGAGGCCAGATATCGGCCCGGGCGAGACCGTTGAGTACGTGTATTTCTGGGCGCCCAAGACGGCGTACTACGGGCCCATCACTGTCGAGTTCGTAGACGCTTACGCCCCCGCCAAGAATCATGAGGCCATGCACTTTGACACCACGGGATGCGAGACCAAGGAGTTCAAGGCGGCCGGCGGCGTGGCCGATTCTGGCGAGAAGGCAGATTTAACGGGCATCGACTGCGCATCGTACAGCATCGAGGCCGCCGATGGGTACACGCTGGATTCGTCCGACGAAGAGCACGAAAAGGCAAACTTCTTCCACGACGAGACTGGAAGACGCCTGAACATCAGCATCTTCCTACGCTCGCCGGAGGAAGAGGTTGCAAGCCTAGAGCAGGTCTACGAAGGTAAGGAGACAACAACCGACCAGGTCGAGTACAACGGCATAACGTGGCTGCGCTTTACCGGTCCCGACAACGGCCATACACTGTTTGCGACGGCTCCCGCAACGGGTGAAACCGTCCGCGTGTCGATTGGCTGGAAGATCGATTGGGACGCCGCCGTGCCCATGATGGAGGCGCTGAAGCTCAAGTAACGCCGCGATTCTTACGTCAGGCGACTCAGGGCTGGCTCCGAGTTATCGGGGCCAGTCCTTTTTGGTGCTCGATGAGCCGAGCCGGCGTCTCTCACAAAAATAACTAGGAGCTAGCGAGACTTATCCGAATTGACCTCATTGGCGGTGTCTTTTTCGAGCGCCGTGCGGCGGGCGCTGTAGGCGATGAGGCCCGCGCCTGCCGCGGCGAGTGCTGCAGCGGCTGCCGTAAGGGGAGCGTTGACATCGCCCGTGCCCGCAAGCGCGCCCGCTTTTCCGGAGCGCTTGTTATTGCCGTGGTTCTTGCCGCTGCCGGAGCTGCTTCCGCCGGAGCCGCCGCCCTCGTCAGTACCGCTGCCACTCGAGCCACCATCGCCGTCTGCTGTCATCGGGGCGTCGTGAAGTCCTGTCGTATCCGCGCTGTCGCATACGCCGACCTGCACTTCTGAGCGTTCGCATGCCGCGTCGGGCACATGAAGCTCGTGCAGAACGGCACTCAGCGCCGAGTTTGCGCCCGGTCGGATCTCCTCGAGCGTTACGGGATCGAGCGCCACCAGATTACGCGCCTTCGCATACAGCGTGACGCGTTTGCCCACTTCGTCGCTCCAACTCTCGGGGATGGCGAAGCTCATGCGGAACTGTGCCGTGCAACCCGGTGCCAGCACGGCGTTGCCGTTGTCGGCTACCAGCGGGTGCGTTGCAAAACGTGCGCCCAGCGTCTCGAGCGCGTACTTTACGTGTGTCATGTCGTTGGCCGAAGCGTCTTCGGCAAGCTCTGGATCGTAGATCGAAGCCATGCGTGCGTTCGCTCCGAATCCGATGGATGCGCTGGAGAACGGCTGGCTGGAGCCCTCTCGGTACAGATCGATTGTGCCGGCAGTCAGCAAAGTGTTGCCGTCGTTTCGCACCGTGACCATGAAGGATTCGCCTGCTGCTCCGGGCACCACCGCGCCCGAGGTAGCGACCGCGCCCGTCGGAGTGGCACACGCCACCAGAGGCACTTCGATGCCGTGCAGCTCTGCCTCGCTCTTCTCCGCGCTCACAATGTGCGTGGCGAGCGCGGAGAGCATGCCTCCCGACGTCAAAAATGTCGTTATCTGATCGACGGGATGGTCCAGCTCGCACATCACGAACGGCTCCGTGAACAGATCGCCTGCCAAGGTGCTGGCGAAGATGCGGAAGTGCTTGCCCATCACTGCTACCGGGTTGCCTTCTTCGTCGTAGGTTTGCCCCACCTTGCCATCGGTGTTCTCTACATAGAGCGCGCACCTGCCGTTGTTGCTTACGCTAAACGATGCCGGGCCACAGCCTGCGGCACCCACGGGCTGCGTTGCAAATGCCGATGCGCCTCGCGTCCAAGTAATATGCTGCAGCTGCTCGTTGACGGTGGCCAAAAAGCCCGAATGTTGTGGCCACGGCACCGCATGGGGCACCGTGGCGTCTGGTGGCATAACGCCCCAGCCCGCAATGGACTGGCCGATCACGGCGTACGATGCGCAGCCGCAACCGTCTGCGGTCTCGTACGCAACGGGCACCACCATTTTGCCGTTGATATTCTCGGGCTCGCTCAGCTCGATACTCGACGGTGCCTGCGGAAAGCGAAGAACTTGGCGGAACGTCAGGCTGTCGCCCAAATCATCCGACCACAGGGTAAAGCATTCCAGCGCAACCTCGGCCTCGCTGCCGAGCGCCTTCTCTGCGGTGGTTCCGCGGCGGTGGAGGTAGGCACCCGACAGGCGTCCGTCGACCAGCGTCTTGCCTGCCGTGATGCGCGGGCACTGCAGGCAATGGTAGCCATCCTCTTGCAGGCGGCCGCGCGAGATGCTGCGCCATGACGTATGCGACACCACGCGGATCTCGTCATTACTTATGCGCAGGCGCACAACGGACAGTATGCCGGCTGTGCTTGCCGTATCGAAAAGGGTGTTGTTGCCGGCGGGGCGCTCGCCCGAGACCAGCAGCACGTAGGCGTCCTGGTTTCCTCTTCCGTCCGTATATTCCACCACGTCGAAGTCGTAATCGAATATGCCGTCGCGCTCCACGTCGCCCTCGCCAAACCCAAGGGGAAAGTCCACGGGCGTGGGAGCGGACCACGTGCCGTTTGCCTTTGTGTGCACCACCAGGCGCGAGCGGCCATTGTCGCCGTAGCGCACCGAGGCGATACGGAACAGGCATTCTACGCCGGCAATCATCGTTAGCTTCATGTGGGCTTCGCTGAGCACGCCGGAAAACAGCACGTTGTCGCTCGAGGGTTTTATGCCGCCACGCTCGTCCTCCGACACGCCGGCAGAATTGGCGTTCGGGTCCGCAACGGCGTTCGTTGACTGACCGATGTAGGTGTACTCATACATCGGCGCGGCGTTTTCGTCGTTTTCCATCAGTGCGTGGACGAAATGCTCAACCTGTCCCGTGTCGTCGCTTTCTGCATCCGCCTCGAGCTCAATGCGCGTGACCGCTTGATCCCAATCGCGCACGACAGGCGCGACGTTTATCGCGGCGGCTGCAACCTCGGCGCGTGCGAGCAGCTCGGAATTGGTGACGATGGTGGCCGACGCGATAAACTGCGGCACACCACCTGCCTCGGTGTTGCCGGGCGTGCCGAAGCAGGCATCCAGCGTGTAAGGCGTATCTCCACCCAATGCCAGCTCAGAGCGTTGGGGCACATACCGGTCGTCATTGTTCACCGACATATTCCACGAATCGATGAGTGTGGGCCACGACCCCGACCAAGCCTTGGTGGTCCACTTGAACATTACGAACTGGAGTATCACATCGACATCGACGTCTGCACCCACGCGCAGCCGCGGAAGCTGGTGTCCATCTGCCTTCTCGTACCCAATGAACAGCGTGAGGGATGCGGCACCGCGCACGGCAGACGAAGCGACGCCTGCAACGCCGGCTCCAAAGGTGACGGCAAGTCCGATCTGGATGGTGAACGAGCCCGACGTGTTGGAATAGTCGAGCGAAATGTTCTTGAAAAACGCCGCGCCGCTGCCGTGCGTGTGGGCACCCACAGCGAGCGCCAGCTTCGCCAGCACCCAAGGGTTGACGTTTAGGAAAAATGGCACCGGTCCTAGGGTAAACTGCTCGGTCCAATTGAGGTCAGTTCTTACCTGGAAGAGGGCCTTAATATTGCCGTATGCAGGGTCGTTGTTGTTACCCCAGGTTTTGCCCACCCAATCGTAGGCGAGCGAGCCGTACAGCTGTGTGGCGATATCCATCGTGAACAGCGGCGTGCAATGGTGGCGAAGGAGCTTGGTGTTTCTTGGATCGGTGCCCGAACCGGCACTCATACTCTTGTACTGATTCCACTTCCCCTCCATCTCGTCGAGGTAGCGGTTTGCCTGCTTGGCGCCCGACTCACGCGGCGATTTCTTCCAGTATTCCGGATCAGGGTTGCCCGAATCGTTCATATAGCTGGCTGGTTTGTATCCTCCGCCAAACAGTACGTACCCGGCAAACGAGAAATCGAACAGAATGGGGAACGAGGGCATCCAGCACGTGAACTTATTACCACCGATGCCGGGAAACGATGCGGGGAAATCAAACGGAGTGATCTCTTGGTCCATAGTGGTGGGGACGATAGTGGTCGATCCGGATTCCGCCTTTGCCGCCGGCGCGGTAACAACGGCCATGGGGGAGGAGAGCGTGTAGGTTTTGTCCTGGTAGTCGAGGACAAAGCGCAGCTTGCATCCTTCTTCCAGAAGGCTCGACGCTGCATCGAGGAACTTGTCTTCGAGTGTGAACGTCGCCAGATTATCCGCGCTCGATGCGCTGGCCTTGATCTGACCAATCTGCGTGACGGTTTCGGTTGAGCTGCCCGCAGCGGGCATCACTTTATTGATATGCAATGTTGCCTGCCCGCCCTGCGGCAGATGAGCCTGCACGGTAAATGCGTGCGTATCGGGCTGCTCGTTTGCCGTGTCGTCCTTCGGCAATGCCATGAACGTGGCTTCAGCGTACTGGATGTCCCATTCGTCGAATGTGAGCTGGCGGAAGTACGGCTCGCCGTCGGAAAGCGGACGCGTGGGCGCGGTTATGGCGGTGCCGCCCTGGATACGCGCAAGGGGAATCTCGACATCGCGGTAGCCCGCCATGCTAATGGAGATGCCGCCGTTAAAGTCGTACGCGTCAAGGAGCTTTGCCTCGTCTACGTAGCCTTCCGAAAGCGAGGCAATCTCAAAGATGGCGGTGCCTTCGTCATCGGTCGTGGCGGCGAGCTGCTTGCCTGCGGCGTAGCGCGACGTGAGCGTGACCTGCGCTCCCTTGATGGGCATATTCTTGTTGGCGACGTCGACCACGACCACACCAAACATGGTGCGCGAGAGAACGAGCACCCTGAAGGGGTCTTTTTCGTCGGCATAGGCCGCGGTGGGCGCGAACGGCAGCAGGAAGGCATTTTCGCTTCCCGGCACGCGAGGCAACATGATGCTCGCTAGTGAGGACGCTCCGGCAACAAGTAACGAACGGCGATCAAGCATCTTGGGCTCCCATCCCGCAAATATCGGTGGAAATAATCCAATTTTGCGAGAAGACGCTTCGTGGCGGTAGTGCCGTTCAAGGGTCAAAATGTCCAAATTGATCGAGCGAAGCGCCGGGTTCCGGAACGCGTTCGATGCGCTTGGCAGCCCGGTCGCTAACGCAACATGTGCGCGACCAGCTCGGCGCGTGTGCCGATGCCAAGCTTTGCGTATACGCCGGATAGGCGGTTTTTGACGGTGCCCGGCGATACTCCCATATGGCGTGCGATTTCAGCGTTGGTCCATCCGCGGCAGGCGAGCATGGCCATGGTGAACTCTGTGGTCGTTAAATCGTCGGCAACGTCCTCGCCCGAATCGGGGTTGTGGATGCGCCGCCAGCCGTAGCTGAAGCGGTACGTGATCTCGATGATGCGTGCGAAGTCGTCAGGGTATTGCGTTTTTAGGCATGCCTCGATGAGCCCCTGCAAAAGGCCGTGGTGCTCGCCAATGAGCTCGATAAGGCCGTCGGGGCGCGCAATGTCCCAAGCGGCTCCAAAATGCGCTTTTGCGGCGTCGATGTCCTTGAGGCTCATGCATGCCATGGAAGCTGCCAGGTGCAGGAACAGTTCCGAGATGGGATAGCTTCCCTGTTTCATAATTAGGGCGTTTTCCGCCATGCCCAGGCTGCGGCCGTATTCGCCGCGCAGATACAAGGCGTGCGCCATCACGTAGCTGGCGAACAGTCGCAGGCCTTCGGGTAGGTGCGCCGCAAGTGGATAAAACTCTTCGGCAGAATACGGGGAAGGCAAGTGCAGCAGGACGCTCGCGGCCGAGGCGAACAGGATATGCGTGGCGTGGACGGCGGGCGATTCCTCGTCGGCCGGCGTATCGAGGATGCCCGCAAGGCACCGGCGGGCGTCGGCGATACGGTTGAGCGACAGACTGGCGTATCCGCAGATAAAGCATGCGGAATAGCGCAGCGCGGGATCGGTGACGTCAAGATAGGGGTGCGCCGTCTTGGCGGCGAGTGCGGCCTGTCCGCGAAAGTACAGCGCTTCTGCCGTGGCGATGGCGCGTGAATCGGGGTCGGAAATGCCTGCAACCGCAGCGTCAATCTGCCCCGGCACAAAGGCGGTGCACATCAACGGCATGGGAACGCATGGGTAGCCATCGCAGTCCATCTTCCATCTCCCAACAGCTGGCAACACTAGCAGCAATTGTACTCTTGTTGCTCGGGACTGGAATTTGTGGGTATCGTCTACGATTGTGCCGAACGTATAAAGGAAGAGTCTATTGGCGATGCTCCCAAGGTGGCTACCGAAGTCTAGCTGACCTTGGGATATAGAAAAACTGCCGCCCCTGCAAAAAGCTCTGTCGCAGCGATGGGAAACGTATCTCGTTCTGCATATAATGAGGTCATATGACGGTGCGTCTGCATACGCGCGGCGCATTTCCATCGAACCGAGAAGGAGCTCTGCATGGATCCCAACAAGCGTCCCGACGACATGGTGCGTATCACCACTCCCGAACTTGCCCAGGTGTTCATCGATGAGCAGGTCGCTGCAATCCGCGAGCAGATCGGCGACAAGAAGGTCCTGCTGGCTCTTTCCGGCGGCGTCGACAGTTCGGTTGTCGCGGCCCTGCTCATCAAGGCCATCGGCAAGCAGCTCATTTGCGTGCATGTGAACCACGGCCTGATGCGCAAGGGTGAGAGCGAACAGGTCATCGACGTCTTCAAGAACCAGATGGACGCTAACCTGGTCTATGTGGACGCGACCGATCGCTTCCTGGATAAGCTCGTGGACGTCGAGGAGCCCGAGGCCAAGCGCAAGATCATCGGTGCCGAGTTTATCCGCGTGTTCGAGGAGGAGGCCCGCAAGGTTGGCGACGAGGTCAGTTTCCTCGCCCAGGGCACCATCTATCCCGACATTCTTGAGTCCCAAGACGGCGTGAAGGCTCACCACAACGTGGGCGGTCTGCCCGAGGATCTGCAGTTTGAGCTCTGCGAGCCCGTCAAACTGCTGTACAAGGACGAGGTCCGCGTCGTGGGTCGCGAGCTCGGCCTGCCCGAGAACATGGTCGAGCGCCAGCCGTTCCCCGGTCCCGGCCTGGGCGTCCGCTGCCTTGGTGCCATCACCCGCGACCGTCTTGAGGCGCTGCGCGAAGCCGACGCGATCGTGCGCGAGGAGATCGACAAGGCGGGTCTGACCATCTGGCAGTATTTTGCCGTCGTGCCCGACTTCCGCGCCACCGGCGTGCGCGAGGGCAAGCGCGCCTACGATTGGCCCTGTATCATCCGCTGCATCAACACCGTCGATGTCATGACCGCCGAGGTGCCTGAGCTCGACTGGGCGTTGCTCAAGCGCATTACCGCCCGCGTCACCGCCGAGGTTCCCGGCATCTGCCGCGTGTGCTACGACCTCACGCCGAAGCCCGTCGGCACGGTGGAGTGGGAGTAGGCTTCTACTCTTTTGGGCGAATTGCATTGACAGGGAGGGGGTCCCGCGCAAACGTGTGCGGGACCCCTTTCGTTTTACTGTTCGGTTAATGCTGCGGATCGTTTTGGAAGGCTTGCGAGCATAGTGGTCCCGTTCTCGGAACTTGCTTCGACCTCTACAGCGCCACCGTGAAGCGCTGCAATCTCCCAAACGAGCGCGAGTCCGAGTCCTGCGCCGCCGTATGCCCTGCTGCGGGATTTATCCAGGCGAAAGAACGGTTGGAAGATGCTCTCGTGGTACTGCTTGGGTATTCCCGGGCCCTGGTCCTCGACTCGCAGGAACACGCGGCTGTTGTTGTCGCAGATGGAGACGTTGACAGTCGAGCCGGGGCGGCTGTAACGGATGGCATTTTCGACCAGGTTAAACACCAGCCGATAGAGGAGCGTGTCGCTCCCGATTACTAAAGCGTCTCCAGCACAATTGAGGGCTATGCCCTTATTTTCGGCAAGTGGCGCAAGGTCGGTGAGGACCTCTTCGGACAAGGGACCAAGTTCAACATCGTCCTCGCAAGGAACGCTGCGGAGCTCACTCATCTCGAGCAACACCTTGGTCATCCGCGACATCCGCTCAGTTTGTTCTTGTAGCAGGCCGAGCAGCTCGGCTGTTTCGGGTTGCAAACCGGAGTGCTCGGAGATGAATAGTTCAATCTGTGCTTGCATAAGGGCGAGCGGGGTGCGAAGCTCGTGTGCGGCGTTGCCGGTAAACTGACGCTGTGCAGAGAACCCTTCGCCAAGACGAGCGATCATGTCGTTGAAAGAGGCGCTGCATCGTTGTAGCTCGGTGGGCACATCTTCATTGAGTCTGATTTCGCTTAGGTTGTCAGGCTGCACACGCTCAACCTGAGCTGCAAAAGCCCGTAGCGGTTTGAGTGCACGGCCGCTCACAAAGTATGCCAGCGCGCCGCCAAGGAGTGTGACTCCAGCCGTGATGTACCAGGCTGTCGTGCCAAAAGACTCCTGTGCGTCATTTACGACGATTGTGACCTTGTCATCGAGGGCCGCTTTCGTTGGGTCGAACGCCTGGAGCGAATCTTCGCCGGTTGCGTTAAAGGCCGAGATGTCGCTGCCGATGGCATCCATGTAGCGCATGCCCGTATAGCCGACCAAGCAGTTCGTCAGTACGCATGCCGCACACGTCAGCAGTGCCGTCATAATCGTTATGCGCCATTGCAGCGAAAGCCCTTTCATTCTCCATCCTCCATAACGTAGCCCTCTCCAATCCGATTGCGAATCGGATCGTATCCCAAAGCGCTGCGTAGCTTTTTGCGGAGCGACGAGATATGAACGCGGGTTGCGTTGCTAAAGCTGTTGACGCTGCTGTCCCATACATGCTCGATAAGCTCTTCCTGGCTCACCGGCCGCCCCTGGTTAAGCATCAGGTATTCCAAGATGCCGGTCTCCTTGCGCGTGAGGGATAGGGTCTCGCCGCCCACGGAGGCGAGGCGCGCCTTGGTGTCAAAGCTCAACAATCCACAGGCTAGAACAACGTCGTTTTGCGTAAAGCGCCTGAGCGTGAGACTGCGTATGCGTGCCGCCAGCTCGTCAAGATGGAACGGCTTGGTGAGGTAGTCGTTGGCGCCCGCATCGAGCCCCGCTACCTTGTCGGAGACCTCGCCACGTGCCGAGAGCACAAGCACCTTGGTCTCACAATCAGTTGTCCTGAGTTGCCTGAGCACGGTCATGCCGTCGACATGGGGGAGATTGAGGTCGAGCACGACAAGATCAAAGGTCTCGACATCGAGCAGATCGAGGGCCTGCTGCCCGTCGTAGCAGCAGTCGACGCTATAGGCTAAGTTGCGCAGGCTGCGTGCGATCGCATCGCACAGCGCCCGCTCGTCCTCGACGACCAAGATGCGCATAACGTTCTCCTTGCATAGTCATTCGCGCTTAACACGGATTTTATAGTCGGTATGGTCCAATGGGTCGCGAAACGAAAGGAGTGGTCAGATTGTTCAAAGCGATTAAGCCTGTGGCGCAGGTGGCTTTGCTGATCGTTGGGGTAGCCATGGTTGGCTTTGGCATTATGCGCGGCGAGGCAGATGCCGTGCTGGCCAAGGCAATCAGGCTGTGCTTGGAGTGTATCGGAATTGGTTAAAAGAAAAAACACTGCATCGCATCTTTTAGCGCGATTTCGTGGATTGATTCAGGCGGCGGCGACGCTTGCGACCAATATTCACCTGCCTAACTTTGCCAAGGGCGGTATCTACCAGGGAGCCGGCAAAGCCGTCTGCGTGCCGGGGCTTAACTGCTACTCGTGTCCAGCGGCCTCGGGTGCGTGCCCCATCGGGTCGTTTCAGTCGGTGGTGGGATCGTCTAAGTTCAGCTTTTCGTATTACGTCACCGGAACGCTCATTCTGATCGGCGTGCTACTGGGACGTTTTGTATGCGGCTTTTTGTGTCCGTTTGGATGGCTGCAAGAGCTTCTGCATAAGATTCCCAGCAAAAAGCTCTCCACGAAAAAGCTCAAGCCGCTCACGTACATCAAGTATGCCGTGCTACTGTTTGCCGTGGTGCTGCTGCCCGTCTTGGTGGTTAACGATGTGGGTATGGGCGACCCGTTCTTTTGCAAGTACATCTGCCCGCAGGGTGTGCTCGAGGGCGCGATTCCGCTGTCCATCATGAACGTGGGAATCCGCTCCGCGCTGGGAAAGCTCTTTACCTGGAAGCTCGCGATCCTCATTGCGGTTGCGGTGCTGAGCGTGCTGTTCTACCGCCCCTTCTGCAAATGGATTTGCCCCCTCGGTGCGTTTTATGCGCTCATGAACAAGGTGTCTTTGCTGGGGATCCAGGTTGACCAGTGCAAATGCGTCTCGTGCGGCAAGTGCGCCAAGGTGTGTCAAATGGACGTGGACGTTACGCGTACGCCCAACCATGCCGAATGCATTCGTTGCGGCAAATGCGTGGGCGCGTGCCCCGTCGATGCTATTAGCTTTCGCTATGGGCTGGGTGTGACGGGCGACAAACCCGCGCAGTCCACGCAAGCCTGCGAAAACAAATAGGTACCTATATAAGTTTCGATATAAACGGAGGAACCATGAAACTGTCAAAAATTGCGGCTCTGTTGATGCTGCCCGTGCTGGCGCTGACTCTCGCGGCGTGCTCTGCCCCCAAGGGCGACGCGAAGGATGCTACGAGCGGCGATGCGCAGATTGCCGAGCTCATAGCGCAAAAGCCGTCGAGCGCCGAGGAGGCGGCCAAGCTGTACCAGCAGCTGCTGCAAAAGGAAAACGAGATCTTTGCGAGCGATAACGCCCTATGGGAAAAGGTGTTCCTTGCGGCCAACAAAGACACTCCCATGATTGAGGACGGCAAGAACTACGGTGACTTCTTGCTCGATACCATCGAGGGCGCCAAGGATCAGTTTGCGGCTGACGAGCTTAAGACGCTTAAGGCCGGCGCGCAGCAGGTCAAGGAGATCGAGGACAAGCTCATGGCGCTGGAGAAGGAGTTCCCCGGATGTGGCAGCACGCCCGGCGAGGGGGAGAGTGTTGATGCCTCGACCGCGGGCGTGACCAACGGCGAGAGCGGGGAGACGAAGTTCCCCAGCTTTAAGGGCAAGGACTTGGACGGCAACGATGTAAACAGCGACGAGCTGTTCTCCAAGAACAAGGTCACCGTCATGAACTTCTGGTTTACCACCTGCAAGCCGTGCGTGGGAGAGCTGGGCGATCTGGAGAAGCTCAACAAGGAGCTTGCCGAGAAGGGCGGCCAGGTCGTGGGCGTTAATTCCTTTACGCTCGATGGCAACAAAGACGAGGTGGCCGATGCCAAGGACGTGCTTTCCAAGAAGGGCGTGACGTATAAGAACATCTGGTTTAAGTCGGACAGCGAGGCCGGAAAGTTCACCTCCAACCTGTACTCGTTCCCGACCACCTACGTGATCGACCAGAACGGTAACATTGTGGGAGAGCCGATCATGGGCGGCATCAACTCCGCTGAGCAGCGCGAGGCGCTCAACAAACTGATCGATCAGGCACTCGCGAAGAGCGAACAGTAAGTCCGTGGGACAGACAACTGAAGGGGAGTCGCTGGAAACAGCGACTCTTTTTTCTGCTTCGGGGTAGCATCATGGGTATACGTCGAAAGGGCACGCAGCTTTTCGTGCATTGCCTGAGCGGTGCGCGAAGCAACCAAGCTGTGAGTTTTCTTAAGCGTTCTGGGTATGGCGGTGTCAAGAATATCGGCGGCATAAGCGGCTACACGGGAAAGGTGGTGCGTTAGCTATGAAGGTGGTTATCGTTGGAGGCGTCGCGGGCGGCGCATCGGCGGCGGCACGTTTGCGCAGACTCGACGAACAGGCCCAAATTGTCATCTTTGAGCGCACGGGTTTTGTATCGTATGCCAACTGTGGGCTTCCGTACTACATTGGCGGCGTGATAGAAGAAGAGAGCGCATTGACGCTGCAGTCTCCCAAGGGCTTTTGGGATCGCTTTCGCATTGCGGTCAAGACGAGTCACGAGGTGTTTGCCATCCATCCCGATTCGCATACGGTCGAGGTTCGCAATATGCTGACGGGCGAGGAATTTGTCGAGACGTATGACAAGCTCATCCTGTCGCCGGGTGCAAAGCCGATTCGCCCTGCGTTGCCGGGCATCGACTCGGATAAAATCTTTAGCCTACGCACCGTTGAGGACACGCTGCGTATTCACAGCTATGTTCGAGAGCGGCGACCGAGCAGTGCCGTCGTGATCGGCGGCGGCTTCATTGGCGTCGAGACGGCGGAGAATCTGTGTGAGCTGGGGCTCCAGGTGACCCTTCTGCAGCGTCCCGTCCAGCTTATGAACAACCTGGATTACGACATGGCGACCCTTTTGCATACCGAGGTGCGTGAGCACGGTATCGATCTGCGCCTCAAGGCCGATGTGACAGGTTTTGAGGAAGTTGATGGCCGCGTTGTCACCCATGTTGCGGGCGATGACCCTATCGGAGCCGATATGGTGCTGCTTGCCATTGGCGTGGTACCTGAGAGCCATCTGGCGCAAGAGGCGGGGCTCGAACTGGGCATCAAGGGGGCTATTGTGGTCAACGACCGCATGGAGACCTCTGCTGCCGACGTGTATGCCGTGGGCGATGCCGTGCAGGTCACGCATCAGGTGGCCGGCGAGGACGCGGTCATTTCGCTCGCCGGCCCCGCCAACAAGCAGGGGCGTGTCGTCGCCGATGTCATAGCCGGCATGGACAGCTGCTACCTCGGATCGTTGGGCTCATCGGTTATCAAGGTATTCGACTTGACGGCGGCAAGCACGGGACTATCCGAAAAGGCGGCACACGCGGCGGGAATTGACTGCGACAGCGTGGTCCTGTCGCCCGGTTCGCATGCGGGTTATTATCCGGGTGCAACGCCCATGACCATGAAGGTTGTCTTCGAGAAGCAGGGATTGCGCCTGCTGGGTGCGCAAATCGTGGGCATCGATGGTGTGGACAAGCGTATCGACGTTCTGGCGACTGCCATCCAGGCAGGCATGCGCGGCGATAGGCTTAAGGATTTGGACCTAGCATACGCGCCGCCGTATTCATCGGCGAAGGATCCCGTCAATATGGCGGGCTTTATGATCGAGAACCTCAATCGCGGCATACTGGCGCAGTGGCATTGGGAGGATGAGCCCAACTTGCCACGCGATGGCAGCGTGCAGCTGCTCGATGTTCGTACGGAAGGGGAGTATGAGCGCGGGCATATCGATGGTTTCGTAAACATTCCCGTCGATGATCTGCGCAATCGCCTGAGCGAGCTCGACCGGGCCAAGCCGGTCTACGTGATTTGCCAGAGCGGCATTCGCAGCTACATTGCTTGCCGCATTTTGGCGCAGCATGGCTTTGAGTGCTTTAACTTCTCGGGCGGCTATCGCTTCTTTGCAGCCGTGACTGAGGCTCGCCGCGGCAGCGCTAACGTTATGCCGTGCGGGCTCGAAAAGTAGCGCGCATTGGAATGTGACAAAGTGACAGCCTCTTTGTCGCATCGGGGATGTTATATGCGGGATGGTGCGCCATGCGGCGTGCTGTCCCGTTCGTTTTTTGGCGCGGTTCGTTACATTCCTCACTGGTATCGGCCAAAAATGAGGATAGAGTAGGACAAACGCGCCGAACGTGAACGGCGGGGGAGCGGGCGAGCGCGCCCGCGCGAGAGAGGTTGCCGTCCATGCTGGATCTCAGAGTTATTTGCAAAAGGTACGTTACGCAGTCGTTTACGCAGGTAGCGCTCGACAGCGTAAGCCTGTCTTTTCGCGATAACGAGTTTGTAGCCATCCTGGGTCCCTCGGGTTCGGGTAAAACTACGATGCTCAACGTCATTGGTGGACTCGACCATTTCGATTCCGGCGACCTGCTGATCGATGGCATCTCGACCAAGGATTTCAGCGACCGCGATTGGGATGCCTACAGAAACAATCGCATTGGCTTTGTGTTTCAGAGCTACAACCTCATTCCGCACCAGAGCATTTTGGAAAACGTGGAGCTGGCGCTTACGCTCACGGGCGTGGGACATGCCGAGCGCCGCCAGCGTGCGCGTAAGGCGCTCGAGACGGTTGGTCTGGGCGAGCACGTTGACAAACGCCCGAACCAGCTTTCGGGCGGGCAGATGCAGCGCGTGGCCATTGCCCGCGCCTTGATCAACGACCCCGAGATTGTGCTGGCTGACGAGCCGACCGGCGCCTTGGATTCAACGACGTCCGTGCAGGTTATGGATTTGCTCAAGGACGTTGCGCGCGATCGTCTGGTCATCATGGTCACGCACAATCCCGAGCTGGCGTACCAGTACGCCACGCGCATCGTCAGCCTGGCGGACGGCAAGGTCACCGACGATTCCGACCCCTTTGATGTGGCCACGGTCGCACATCGCGAGGCAAAACCCACGCGCAAAACCTCGATGAGCTTTATGACGGCGCTGGGGCTTTCTGCCCGAAACCTCATGACCAAGAAGGGCCGTACGGCCATGACTGCCTTTGCAGGTTCGATTGGCATTATTGGCATCGCGGCGATTCTGGCGCTCTCCAACGGCGTAAACGGCTACATCAAAAAGGTCGAGGAGGACACGCTCTCAAGCTACCCGCTTACGATTTCCAAACAAGATTACGACCTGTCGTCTATGATGGGCGGACAGGGGGGCACGGATGAGGAGGCGTCCAAGGGCGAGGACTCGTCCGATGGCGCTACCGGCGGCAAGGCTCAGGGGACCGATAAGATCCCTGTGGTCACGGCCGTAAAGGACATGTTCGCAAGTGTTAAATCTAACGATATGACGAGCTTTAAGGCATGGCTTGACGACGGCGGCAACGGTATCGACAAAGAGGTCAACGCTATTCAGTATGGTTACGGCGTGACGCCGGTTGTCTATCGTTCGAGTAAGGGCGACGAGAAGCCCGTTCGCCTTGTTCCCAACGCTATGACCGAGGCCATGAGCGGAGGCGCGAGCTCGGCGGCAACGGTGAGCATGGATTCCATGGGAACGTCGGTCTTTAACGAGATGATTGACGACCAGAGCCTGCTCGACAGTCAGTACGATGTCGTTGCCGGCCATTGGCCTACGTCCGCCAACGAGGCCGTGATGGTGCTTTCGAGCCGCGGAACGGTGGGCGACTACACGCTCTACAGCATCGGCGCGCTGGATATCGATGAGCTCAACGACCTGGTTAACAGTGCCATGACGGCCGACGGCAAGGTCAAGACGCCCAAGACCGGCAGCGACTTTACCTACGACGATGCACTGTCCACGACGTTTAAGGTGTTGTCGCCGGCCGATGCCTATCGCAAAAACGAAGAGACCGGCATGTGGACTGACATGTCTGGCGACGCCGACTTTATGAAAGCCAAGGTTGCCGACGGTATTGACGTGCGCATTGTGGGCGTGGTGCGACCCAACGAGGCGGCAAACGCGAGCGCATTGTCCCCGGGCATTGCCTATACGCATGCGCTGACTCGCCAGCTTATGGAGCGTGCTGCCGATTCGCAAATCGTGCAGGAGCAGCTTGCCCACCCCGAGACGGATGTCTTTACGGGCAAGTCTTTCGATGAACTGCAAGGCGAGGCCAAACAGGGCGTGGATTTGGGCAGCATGTTCGGTGTGGACGAAGCGGCGCTGAAGAGTGCGTTCTCGTTCGATACGTCGGCGCTCTCGGGTGCGGCCGGCGGTATAGACCTTTCTGGTATCGACTTGTCCGGGCTGGACCTTGACCTTTCGGGCGTTGGGAAGGACATCGACTTCAGCGACATCATGGCCAAAGCGCCGGCCCCAGATTTCTCGGGCATCTTTGACGGTCTGGAACTCACGCCCGAGCAGATGCAGCAGGTAGGAACGCTTGCCAACCAGCTGTTTGAGGGCTTTCTGCAGTCTGATCAGTTTAAGGCGCTGTCGCCCGAAGATCTTAAGGACGCGTCAAAGCTTGCTGCCGCATTCTCGGCGTATCTTGAGAATGATGCCGCAGCCCAGCAATGCCTGGCTCAGCTCAAGGCGTTGGGCGGCGATGCCTTGGCCGAGCGTCTGCAGCAGGTGATGGGCGACTATGTGCAAAAGCAGCTGGCTCCGTATTTGCAGCAGTCTATGGATCAGGTGATGAAGGCGGTCAGCGAGCAGATTGCGACGACGGTATCAACCCAGCTCAAGGCGGGTGCGGCAGGGTTCATGGACCAAATGGCGACGCAGATGTCTTCGAGTTTTGCCAACCTGGCGAGCGCCATGCGCGTGGATGCGGGCGCCTTTGCTCGTGCCATCCACTTCAACATGGACGCCGAGGACCTGAGCTCGCTCATGATGAGCTATGCCAAGGCGTCGAAGCTCACCTACGACAACAATCTGACCACGTTGGGCTATGCGGACGAGGCGGACCCCATTTCGGTCAAGATTTTCCCGCGCGACTTTGAGGCCAAGGAGCGCGTGCTCGATTACATCGATGCGTACAACAAGCAGGTCAAAGCTGCTGGCCACGATGAGCAGGCAATCTCGTATACCGACTACATGGGCATCATCATGGGCTCGGTGACCGACATCGTGAATACTATCAGCTTGGTGCTCATCGCATTCGTGAGTATCAGTTTGGTGGTGAGCTCCATCATGATCGGCATCATCACCTACATCAGCGTGCTGGAGCGCAAAAAGGAGATTGGCATCCTGCGCGCGATCGGCGCGTCAAAGCGCAACGTGGCCAACGTATTTAATGCCGAGACCTTTATCGAAGGCCTCATTGCCGGCGTCTTTGCCATTGTCGTCGTGGTGGCCGTGAGCTTTCCGGTTAATGCCTGGGCGCTTGCGGCCAAGCAGGTGCCCAACCTGATGAGCCTGCCCGTTCAAGACGCGCTGATGCTCATTGTAATTTCGGTGCTGCTGACGGTCGTTGCCGGCCTGCTGCCGGCTCGCAGCGCATCCAAGAAAGACCCTGTGGAAGCCCTACGCTCCGAATAATGTGACAAAGGGACAGTCCCTTTGTCACATTGGGTGGCTAGCTCGTTTTGCCCATCAATGTGATACGGATGCTTGGATGGGTGTACTCGTCAAATTCATCCTCGGGATCCGTGTCAAACGAATAGTACGTTTTGATGGGGTTGTCACTCGTCCTGATGGAGATTCTCTCGTAGAGCGAGCCGTTCAAAAAAGCCTGCCTAAACTCTTCGGGGAGCTTTTGCGGTGCTAGGAGCTCGGGACTCACGGTCTTGACGTCTACGGTTTGGACGACAGAGGAAAGTTCGTCCAAGTCGAGCTCGATGCGGGCGAGGTTGTCCTCAAGGCTCGCGTCGGGGTCGATCTCTGCTATGTAACTCACTTCCTTGAGCGTTCCCTTGTTGTCGAAATCCAGGTACGTATAGGTCTTCTGGGTATCGGAGTCGCCGTCGTGAAGGTAGCCGCGGACGTGATAGCCGTAATCTTGATATCGCTCGTAAGGGTCATCGGCGGATACGTACTCGCATGCGGGCTCTAGCGTCTTGCGGGCGATGGCGATCTGCTCGGCCGCGGCCGCGGCGTTCTGTTGCATCTCGATGTTTCCCTGCGCCAGCTGCGGGATATAGGCACCGCACACGATTGCGAGGGGCAGTGCCACAAGCGCGACGATCCACTTTTTTGTACGGGGGATGGGCACACCACAGGCCTCCGCCATGGCCTTTGCGTTAGCGAAGCTCTCGGTAAGCACGTCTGCCGCGGTGGCGACGGCGCCTACGGCAGCGGCGACTTCTGCCGCGCCACCCAGGTTGCGCGCGGTCTCGTTGTCGCTGTTCTTGAGCAGGTGCGCGGCAGCCTGCGTACCGATAACGCCTGCGATTTGTGCCGAGCGGTCTTTCTCGGTCTGCTCGACGACGAGTCGGTGCTGCATTTCCTTCCACTGCTTGCCGCGCATGCCAAAGCGCGGTGCGAGCGCGCAATAGCAGAAGATGACGAGCTCGACGGCGGTGAGCACCAGGGCGGCTATCATGCCCGTTTCTTGGAAGCCTTCGTGATGGAAGACGATGTCGTCAATCATTTCGAAGGGAATGATCAAAAAAGGCAGCACGAATGCCATGGCAAGCGCCGCCCCGGCAACCTTGGGGCAGATGCAGTATCGCTGGATGCGCTTACGTTCTTGTTCGGAAATTGTTGCCATGGCTGGTCCTTGGTGTCGTAACGGTCGTTGCGGCGCATGGGGCGCGGGGCGCATCAGTTTGAGCTAGCGCTGGATAAGAACATAGAGCAAGATGCTCATCGCGATGAGCAAGAAGCCTGCGATGTTAAACATCAGTGTGGCAAAGTTGCCCACGATGGGGCGTTCGACATAGCTTTTGTCTGGGTTGCTGGGGTTGTAGTACACGGTCATTTGGCTACCGAGGGGCCAAAGCTGCTCCGCGAGGGTGCCTAGGCGGGCGATGGGGCCTGTCTGCACGTGCAGCCAGCCCTTGGCGTCTTCGTAGGCGGTGGCTTGCGTGCGGATGGGGAGTCCCGACAAGCTTTTGGTCTTTATGCCACGGAATTGTTTTTTCGCGCGGTATTGCGTGCCGTCGACGGCGTATTCCAAAACGGGATACATCCTGCCTTCGCCCATAAAGCGATGGTCGATGACCGTTCCCATGGTCACGGCGGTACAGGCCTTGGCTTTCTTGCGAGCGGCGGCTTTCATGAGCGCGCTCACTCCGATAAGCAGGATGCCGATGCCCCCAACCAAGATGAGCGCGAGCAGGGATATCTGCGACGTGGTCACGGCGTTCTCCTTTGGCGCGATACCGTCATATGTGACCCAGTATAGAGAATCCCCGCCCTCGGTGGGCGTATTATGTGACAAAGGGACTGTCCCTTTGTCACATTGATTTGAGAGTGGATGTTGATGAATTTATCGCTGGCCCCTATGGAGGGGATTACCGGGCATGTGTTCCGTCGCGTGCATGCGGAGTGCTTTGGCGCGCTCGATTGTTATTACACGCCGTTTTTGCCGCCGCCGCGGGTGGGCAACCGCTTTGGTGGCAAGGCGTTTAAAGAGGTCGATCCTGCCAATAACCAGGGGCTTAACGTAGTACCTCAGCTGATGTCCAAGAATGCGGACGAGTTTGTGTGGGCGGCGCAGGTGCTCGCCGAGATGGGGTACCGCGAGGTCAATCTCAACCTTGGCTGCCCCTCGGGTACGGTTGTTGCCAAAGGCAAGGGTTCGGGCTTTCTGCGCAACCTGGATGAGCTCGAGGTGTTC
>CAUBVH010000019.1 GCA_958439425.1 uncultured Collinsella sp. | reverse complement strand
AGGGCGGAGGCGGGGCATGCCCCGCCTCTTACACCACATCTCTGTGCGCTACCCAAAATCGTGCATTCATCGCCATTTCGACTTGCCATCTGGTCTTATTAGTCCAAAATTGCTGCGACCAAATCGGTAACAGTACTCATATTTAATGTTATTTGACCAGCAGGTCTCCCCGCCTTAGCAAATCTAAGGCAAAACGGGCTCCAGACCGCTGAATCATGCCACATAGGGCACGTCCGCAGTCCGGAACCCGGTCAAAGTTAAGTTATTTCGCTGTGTTAGGCCAAAACGTCCGACAGGATCTCGATCAGACTGTCCACGTCGGCTTCCTCGCAGACGAGCGGCGGCAAGAAACGCAGCGTATGGGCACCCGTAGCGTTAATCACGGCACCAGCCCCCAATGCACGGGCCACAACGTCGTGTGCATCACCCACAGTATCGTCCAGATCGCAGCCGAGCATCAAGCCGCGGCCACGCACCTCGGTCACGTTCGGCAGCTTGGCGAGCTTTGCCTCCATATAGGCGCCTACCTTGGCAACATGGTCGGCATAATCGCCGTGCACGAGCGCGGAGAGCGTCGCGGCACACGCCGCGATGGCCAAGCAGCTACCGCCAAAGGTCGAGCCGTGGTCGCCCGGCTTAAACACGTCGGCAATCTCCTTCTTTGCCACGACGGCACCCATGGGCACGCCATCAGCAATGCCCTTGGCAAGGCTCATGATGTCGGGTTCCACGCCATAGGTTTGGAATGCAAACGGCTTGCCGGAGCGGAAGATGCCGCACTGGACCTCGTCGGCGATAAGCACGGCGCCCACTTCGTGTGCCAGGTCGTGCGCTGCCGCCATAAACTCCTCGGTCATGGGGTGCACGCCGCTCTCACCCTGGATCGGCTCGAGCATCACGGCACAAATTTCGCTCCCCAGCTGCTTAAAGATCGCACGCAGTTCATCGATATCGTTGGGCGTGCAGGCCACAAAGCCACCCGGCAGTGGGCGGAAACTATCCTGCAGCCAATCCTGCATGGTGGCGGCAATGGTCTCGAGCGTACGGCCGTGGAAGCCGCCGCGCATGCACACGATGGTGTTGCCGCCGTTACCGGCACGCTTGGCGTACAGGCGCGCGAGCTTCATCGAGCCCTCGTTGGCCTCGGCGCCGGAGTTGGCAAAGAAGGTCTCCCACACCTGCTCGTCCGCAGCCGGGGCACCAAGAGCAGCTGCCGTGGTCTCATCGCCGGCGGCAATGGCATCGGCAAGCACGCGCGCACCATCTGCGTCGTCGTTAGCAAGCTTGGACAGCAGCGCCGCGACCTGTCCGCGCTGCTCAATGTAGAAGTAATTGGAGACATGCATGAGCTTTTTGGTCTGTGCCTCAAGTGCCGAGAGCACAGCCAGGTTGCCATGACCTAGGCTGCACACGCCGATGCCGGCAAGAAAATCGAGGTATTCACGGCCATCGTCGCCGGTGAGCTTCATACCGTGGCCTTCGACAAACTCGACCGGTGAGCGGCCAAAGGTGTGCATAACGTAGTGGGATTCGAGCGATTGTTGAGCTGCAAGTGACATGGGATGCCTTTCGTTGAGCGCCGGACGGCGCAGGCCTATGGGTGCAGGAATGGGGCGGCTGCGGGTCAGCTAGACCGTCTGAAGCTTCTCGACCTCGTCGAGGTTCTCGGTCAGACGCGCAGCAAACGTCGAAAGCGGATGCGGATGCGTATCGAACTCGTAAGCCGTCTCGGTGGAATGGATCACGGTGCCGACGCCGGCATCGGTCAGCAGCTCCAGCAGCAGCGAATGCGGCGTGGTGCCGTTGATGATGTGAGTGCGAAATACGCCGCCGGCAAGCGCATCGACGGCGGCGCGCAGCTTGGGGATCATGCCCTTGTCGACCTCGCCGCCGTAGAGCATCTCATTGACCTCGTCGAGTGTTAGGTTGGAGATGAGTGAGTCTTTATCGCTAAAGTCCTTGTACAGGCCGTCGACGTCGGTCAAAAAGATCGCCTTGTGCGCGTGGAGCGCTGCCGCAACGGCACCGGCGGCGGTATCGGCGTTGATGTTGAAGAAACCGCCGTCCTCCCCCGCCGCGACGGTAGCGATAACGGGGATGTACTCGCTATCGAGTAAGCGCTCGATATAGTCGGTGTTAACGTGTGTCACTTTGCCCACGCGACCGAGCTCGGGGTCGAGCGGCTCGGCGATGAGCGTGCCGGCATCGCTGCCCGACACGCCCACGGCCAGGTTGCCGTGGTGGTTGATGGCAGCAACCAGCTCCTGGTTAACCTTGCCGCCCAGCACCTCGCGCACGATATCCATAGTCGCCGGCGTGGTCACGCGCTGGCCGTTCTTAAACTCGACGGGAATATCGTAATGGCTCAGCGCCTCGTTGATGGCCTTGCCGCCACCGTGCACGATAACAGGGCGCATGCCGATGATCTTGAGCAGCACGATGTCGCTCATCACGTCGCGGCGCAGCTGCTCATCAACCATGGCGGCTCCGCCATATTTGATAACAACCGTCTTACCGGTCAGGTTCTTAATCCACGGCAGCGCTTCGAACAGCAGCTGCGCGGTTGCTTCGTTGGATTCGCTCGAACGACAATCGCGTGCGAATTTCATAATCTGCCTCGTCTTTCGTATCGTTATCGCGCCGTGCTCCGCTGTCCGCAATCGCGGCAAGATGCGCAACGTGCCTGGAATCTAGGAACGGTAGTCGCCGTTGATCGAGATGTACTCGTGCGTGAGGTCGCAAGTCCACACGGTGGTCGCCGCGTCGCCCGCGCCCAGGTCGGCCGAGATCACGATCTCGGGCGCCTCAAAACGTCGCAGAGCCTCGTCCTCGTCAAAGGGAACAGTCAGACCGTCGCGACAGACAGGCATGCCCATCATGTCGATGGAAACGTCTTCCTGATTAAACTTCACGCCGCACTTGCCAAGCGCCATAGCAACGCGGCCCCAGTTGCAGTCGTGGCCGGCGATGCAGGTCTTAACGAGCGGCGAGTTGGCAACGGCACGGGCGGCGATATCGGCCTCCTCGTCGTTCACGGCGCCGGTAACGTTGACCGTAACAAGCTTGGATGCGCCCTCACCGTCGGCGGCGATATTGCGCGCCAGGCTCTCGCACACCTCGTGTACGGCAAATGCCAACTCGTCAAAGGCATCGGAGCCCTCGACGATAGGCTCGGCATCTGCGGCAGCGGCGCCGGAGGCAAGCATGATGCAGGTGTCGTTGGTCGAGGTGTCGGAATCGACCGTTATCTTGTTAAAGGTCTGCTTGACGGTCGAGAGCAGCAGGGCATGAAGTGCCGCAGGCTCGACGGGGGCATCGGTAGTGATAACTGCGATCATGGTGGCCATGTTGGGCATGATCATGCCCGAGCCCTTGCACATTCCGCCTACCGTATAGACATTGCCCGCATGACCCGCAGCCTCACTGACGTAGGATACGGCGTACTCCTTGGAGTGCGTGTCGGTCGTCATGATGGCGCGAGCGGCATCGGCGCCACCGTGGGCGGAGAGCGCCTCGTAGGCAGCAGGAATGGCGGTCTCAAACGTGTCGATCGGCAGAATCTGGCCAATCACACCCGTGGAGGCAACCAGAATCTGCTGGGGCTCGCAGCCGATGACCTGCGATGCGATGCTGCACGTCTCGCGCGCGCATGCAAGGCCCGTCTCGCCCGTGGCGGCGTTGGCATTGCCAGAGTTGACCGAAACGCCGGCGATGATACCGTACCCCTTGTCGGTACCGCCCAGGTTGGCACGGCTCACCTGCACGGGCGCCGCGCAAAAGCGATTGGTGGTAAACACGCCAGCACCGGGACAGGGTTTATCGGGCACGACGAGCGCGTAATCCAGACGCTCGGGGTTCTTGCGGAACCCAGCGTGGATGCCTGCAGCCTTAAAACCAGCCGCAGCCGTAACGCCACCCTCGACGGCGCGAATCTTGATATCAAACAGCTCGGTATTCATCGTCTTTATGACTCCTTATGTCAAACAAAAAACGGACATCGGTTGGTGCGCCATGCCAGTCGTGATCATGAGACCAGCTTAAGAGTGGCGCCCCATTCGATGCCCGACTACCAAATCGTTAACAATCGAATGTGCTACACCGGGCACGCCGCTGTGGGCAAGCCTCGTCGCTCGTCAAAGCCAAAGACGATATTGGCGCACTGGACTGCTTGGCCCGCAGCGCCCTTGCACAAATTGTCGATAGCACCCGTCGCCACCAGCACGCCCGCGCGCTTGTTGAGCGCGAGGCCAATCTGGGCAGCGTTGGTGCCGACGACCGAAGCCGTCTTGGGCTGCTGGCCGGCATCGAGCACGCGCACAAAGGTGCGACCGGCGTAGAACTGCTTGTAATGGTCGACAACGTCCTCAAGGGTCAAGGTATCGAGAGCCTGCGGCGCGAGCGGCAGCGTCACCGTGGAGAGCAGACCGCGCTTGAGCGGTGCCAGGTGCGGGGTAAAGACGACGCGATCGGTCAGGCCAAGGATTTGCTCAATCTCGGGCGTGTGGCGATGCTTGCCCACGCCGTAGGCCTCCAAGTTCTCGTCGGCGCTGCAAAAATGGGTGCGGGCGTTGCAGGACTTACCGGCGCCCGTCACGCCGCTAATGGCATCGACAATCACGGGGCCGCTCTGGGCCACCCAGCCGGCACGCACGGCAGACGCGGCAGCAAGACTCGTTGCGGTGGGATAGCAGCCGGCGCAGGCGACCAGCACGGACTTGCCGTCAGTATAATCGGATGCGGCGGTCTCCAAGTGCTGGCAGAACAGCTCGGGCAGGCCGAAAGCGCGGGTCTTGAGCAGCTCGGGGCTCGTGTGCTCGGCGGCATACCATGTCTCAAAGACGGACGCATCGTTCAGACGGTAGTCGGCCGAAAGATCAAAGCAGGAGACGCCCGATGCAAGCAGCGTGGGCACCTGTGCCATGGCAGCCGTGTGCGGCACGGCAAGAAAAACCGCATCGCAGCTCTTGAGCTCGGGGGCGTCATGCGTGGTGAAAACCAGATCGCTCACGCCAGCGAAGCTCGGATACACCGCGGACAGCGGCTGGCCGGCATCGGCGTTGGACGTAATGGCAACAAGTTCAAACTCGGGATGACCGAGCACGAGGCGAATGAGCTCGGCTCCGGCATATCCAGCCGCACCGACGACTCCAACCTTTAAAGACATATCAGACTCCTTGTCTGCGATTTATGCACCGATGCGCATTTCGCAGCGGTCGTTATGAAGTGGGTTGAAACTTTAGCACCAAAAGATGCATTAACACGTAAATGGCTTGCATATTCATGCATTGAAACATTCCCGACACATTCGCTTGAAGGAATTGACAAATAGAGCGGGCCCCGTATTGACCGACGCTCCTAACGGCGCCGGGCAATACGGGGCCTGCCCATGCGAAAACCAAGTTGTTAGGATGAGCCAGCTGGCTAGAGCTCGACCGGCACCCATTCGTCGTGATTGCAGATAAAAGCCTCGGGATCCTCGACGCTAAAGAAGACGAGCGTGGGGTCGTTAGGCCCCTCATAGTGCTCGCCCAGGCGCTCTAGATGCTTCCACCCGGCTTCGCGCATTTCGTCTAAAGCCCGGTCATCCAAGCCAGCGCGCCCGCGCAAGATGAGCCAGCCATGGCCCGGCCACCAACTCGTGGCCTCAAAGCGCTGGTTTTGCAGCAGCTCCTGCCACACATCTTTAGTGCGCGCTGTCACAAACCACAGCTTGCCATCCTGAATCTGTGCAAACGAGAACGGACGCACATGTGGCTGCCCGTCCACGCTCGTCGCCAGATACCACGCCGGCACCGACGTCAGATACTCCAAAACCGTATTCAATCCGTCCATGTGTCCTCCTGGCGCTAGCTAATTCGGAACGGGTAGTTAATTTGAGACGCGCTAGAGCTCCAGGCGCTCCTCGCTGCCGTCGATATCACAGAAGCGCGCGGCAATGTTGCGGACCGAAAAGAAAGCAAGGCGGCCGTCGTTGGCACTCTCGTGTTCCTCGCCGATGCCCACCATGTGCTTAAAACCCGCTTGACGCACCTTGTCGCTCGCAACTGCGTCGTCCTCAAGTGCGGCTTCGCCGGTCAATACGATCCAGCATTCCCCCGGCTTCCAGCCCGAGAGCTCAAACTTGGGATTCGCACTCAGCTCCGCCCACACATCCTTGTCGCGCGACGTGCAAAACCACAGCTTACCTTCATCGACCATGGCAAACGAAAACGGCCTCACGCGAGGCTGATGCCCGTCGGCCACATCGGTCGTGGCCAGATACCACGCCGGAATGCGCCTGAGATACGAGCAGGCGCGCTCAAGCTGAGCTGTGCGGTCGTTGTCGGTCATAGGGACCCCTTTCTTGCGCTCGAATCGCGCCTAAACAAGTTGAAGGTTGACGACGATGACACACGCAAACAGCAGCATCGTCACCACCGCAGCCAGCGCATCCCCGCGGCGAAATGCAAGCGCATGCAGACGCGTGCGGCCCTGCTCGCCGTGATAGCAGCGTGCATCCATGGCGGCAGACAGCGTCTCGGCATGACGGAACACGCCCGTGAACAGTGGAATCGCCACACTGCCGAGCATACGCACGCCGCCGAGCGGGCCACCCGTTACGCGTGCACCGCGGCTTGCCTGCGCGTCCGCCGTCTGCTTCATCTCGGTGGCGAACTGCGGCATAAAGCGCAACGCGATGCCCATGATCATGCCGAGCTCGTGCGCAGGAAGTCCCACACGCGCAAACGGTGCGAGCAGACGCTCAAAGCCCGCGGTGAGGTCGAGCGTCGGTGTGGTGAGCGTAATAGCGCTCATACCGGCCATCATCAAGGTCAGACGGCAGGTCATAAAAGCGGCGGAATGCAGCGAGCCCTCGCTTATCCGCAGAAAGCCGAGCTGCCACAGGATGCGCCCACTCTGATCGGTAAACAAGTTGAGCACCGCGACCACGACGACGATTGCCAGCAGCGGCGCCATCGACGACAGAACGCGACGAACCGGCACCCGAGACACGGTATAGATCAGCACAACGAAAATTGCGACCGGGGCCAGTCCGCGGAAGCCATTGACCGTGAGCGTCGTGATCAGAAACACAAAGCCCAAGAGCAACTTGGTTCGCGGGTCCAGGCGGTGGATTGCACTATCGCCGGGATAGTAGCTGCCAAACGAAAACGCCTCCATTAGCAGCCCTCCTCTCGCGCGACCGTCTTGGATTTAGCAATGTCCGCGACGTTAGAAGGACCGTCTGAGCGACCGATCAGCAAATCTGCCAGCTCATCGGCCAGCGACTCAACCGTATAGAGCCCGCCGCAACGCAGCGGCACGCCCGCTTCCGCGAGCGCCAACGCCATGCGCTGGGCGGCGGGAACGCCCAAGCCGATCGACTTGAGCTCATCGGCATGTGCAAACACCTGCGCGGGGGTTCCCTCGGCAAACACCGCGCCTTCGTTCATCACGACGATGCGGTCGCAGCAGTTGGCCAGGTCATCCATACTATGCGAAACCATGACAACGGTCAGGCCATCGCGGTGAAGTCGATCGATAAGCTCAAGGAAATCCCTGCGCGCAGCCGGATCGAGCCCCGCCATGGGTTCATCGAGCACCAGGACTTCGGGCTCCATGGCGAGCACACCGGCGAATGCCACGCGCCGTTGCTGACCGCCCGAAAGCTCAAAGGGACTCTTGTCGCCGACCGTGGAAAGGTCGAGGCCCACGCGCGAGAGCGACGACTCGACGCGACGGTCGACTTCATCTTGCGGCAAGCCAAGGTTGTGCGGGCCAAACGCCACGTCCTGCGTCACGGTTTCGGCAAACAGCTGACGCTCGGGATATTGAAACACCACGCCGACCTTGGCCTTAACCGCGGCGGCGTCTTTCTTGTTTGACAGATCGAGCCCCAGCGCGCGAACGAATCCCTCCTGGGGGCGAATCAAACCGTTGAGATGCTGGACCAGCGTCGACTTACCCGAACCGGTATGACCTGCCAAGCCCAGGAACTCGCCGCGACACACCGTCAGCGATACATCGCGCAGCGCCCACGGGCTGCTGGGGTCGTTTCCCCAGAGAGCCTGTTTGCTCGATTTGCCCGCAACGGCCGAGCGCTTATGCCAGCGGCGGCGCTCGCGGGCGCTCAGCGAGTAACTATGCGAGAGGTGCGAAATCTCGATGACGGGCTCCGACGCGGCTGTCCCGTCGGTTGCAGAGGAGGCGTTGTCGAGCACACGAGAATCGGATGCAGAAGGCCGCCCTGCGGTGTCTTCCCCACTCCGGTCGGCATATGTCTGCGCAATCTCGGCGACCATATCCACCTCGCGCACCTGCGCATGAACGGGCACGCCCTTCGCACGAAGCGCCGTGCCCAAGCAGCACGACGCCGGCATATCCAAGTTGAACTGCGCAAGTTCGTCCGCCCGTGTCAAGATTTCCTCGGGCGTACCGAGCATGGCAACGCGCCCCGCCCGAAACACCGCGACACGATCGGCCTCGGCGGCCTCTTCCATAAAGTGCGTAATCATCACGATGGTCATGCCACGATCATGCAACGCGCGGCAAGCCTTCATGAGGCCCTTGCGTCCACGCGGATCGAGCATCGAGGAAGCCTCATCCAAGATGAGCACGCGCGGTTCCATGGCAAGCACGCCAGCAAGCGCCACGCGTTGCTTTTGGCCACCCGAGAGCGCATGGGTCTCGTGGCGCTCAAAGCCCACCAGGCCCACGCCCTTCAGCGCCTCGCGTACGCGCTGCGCAATTTGCGCCGATGGCACGCCAAGGTTTTCGGGACCGAACGCAACGTCATCTTCGACAAGCGTTGCCACCAGCTGGTCGTCGGGATTCTGGAATACCATGCCCGCGGTCGAACGAATGTCGTAGACCAGCTCGGGGTCGGACGCATCCATGCCGTTGATGCGTACCGTGCCCGCATCGGGCTGCAACAGCGCATTCAGATGCTTGGCAAACGTCGACTTGCCCGACCCATTGCCACCGAGGATGCAGAAAAACTCCCCGTCCTCGATGTTCAGATCGACACCGTCGAGTGCCGACACGGCACCGTCATAGCTAAAGGAAACGCCCCGACACTCAATCATGCGCGGCCTTTGACCTGGTCCTTTTTAGGCGTGATGAGGTTGGAGACCGCCTTGTACACTGCAAGCGTCAATACCGAGTTAAGCACGGTCTTGATAAGGTTGAACGGCAGCACGGCAGGAATCATGAGCGGGGCGATCACATCGACCGAGCCATACCAGAACCATACGCCAATGGTAAGGTTAGCGACCATAGACAGCGCCGTAGCGGCAATGACACCGAACACTAGGCCAATCACGGCACCCTTATAGGTATGCATCTTCTGGTACACGATAGCCGCGGGCAGAATGTAGCCCAGCGTAGCCACCAGGTTCATAAGTGCGCCGACCCAATCGCCCGTGGTAAGCGCATGGATAACAATCGCCATAGCGGCAACAGCAGTGCCGGCGCCAGGGCCATACGCAAATCCACACACCATCGCCGGCACCAGCGACGGGTCATACGTCAAAAACGGCGCCGAAGGAAGGATGGGCAGCTGCACATACATAAACAGGGCGCCCAAGGCGCACATCAGCGCCATGGTAACGAGCTGTTTGGTGCTCCACCTATTCGTGTTCTCAAAATGGATATGCTGCGACTGTTCAGACATAAGATCACCTGCCTCTTTCATCCGGACTCTAACCGTTGGTACTGGAATCTCACCAGTTCAGCCGGCATGCGAACCAACGCACACACGGGTCGCGGACTCATCGGCTCGGCCGCAGGCATCTCGCCTGCTCCGCGGCACCCCTTTGGCACCGCCCGATTTACCGCCAGTGGGGAATTCCACCCCGCCCTGAAACAGCACTTGCAAGTGTAGCACGAGCAATCGTTCGCGCAAGTATGCCAAGGGTAATTTGTGGTGGGGAAACGCTCCAGAAATGCGGTAGGGACAAGTCAGCGCAACAACCACGTCCTCCATCCGCCCCAAAGTAGCGCGCCTTTCGCGGCAGAGCCGCGAAACAGCGACCGGGACACGCATCCCCCACAACCACGTCCTCCTCCGCCCGCCGACCTCAAGGCCGTAAACGCAGGGAATCCGGGGGCGTGACGGGGTCTTCTCTCCGGAACATTCCGCAGGACGCAAAGAGGCTCCGCAGCGCGAAGCGCGATGCGGAGCCTCTTTGCATGTCCGAGGACGTTCCGGAGAGAAGACCCCGTCACGCCCCCGGATTCCCGGTGGGAGTTCTAGACCTTGTCGGCCTTAGTACATACCGCCGCCCTGCTGACCAGCGGTAGCAGCAGCGATAGCGTCCTCAAGCTGAGTGTTCTTGGGCACATCGGAGACGGTAGCCTCGGTGATAAGAATCAGGCTGGCGACAGAAGCAGCGTTCTGCAGGGTGACGCGGCTGACCTTGACGGGGTCGAGGACGCCCATCTCGATCATGTCGCCCCACTCGCCGTTGGCAGAGTTGAGACCCTGGCCGGCGGGCAGCTCGGCAACCTTGTCGACCACGACGGCGCCCTCAAAGCCAGCGTTCTTGGCGATGGTGGCGACCGGAGCAGTCAGAGCCTTCTTGACGATGTCGACGCCGATCTTCTCCTCGGGGTCGTCAAGCTCAACGGCGTCGAGCGCAGGAGCAGCGTCCATGAAGGCGACGCCGCCGCCGGCGACAATGCCCTCCTCGACAGCAGCACGGGTAGCCTGCAGGGCGTCCTCGACGCGGTGCTTGATCTCCTTGAGCTCGGACTCGGTAGCAGCGCCGACCTTGATGACGGCAACGCCACCGGAGAGCTTGGCCAGGCGCTCCTGGAGCTTCTCACGGTCGAAGTCAGAGGTGGTGTTCTCCATCTCGCCCTTGATCTGAGCGATGCGGGCGTCGATGGCCTCCTTGGAGCCAGCGCCGCCGACGACGACGGTGTTGTCCTTGGAGATAGTGACGGACTTAGCGGTACCAAGCATATCGGCGGTGATGTCAGCGACCTTCACGCCCAGCTCGTCCAGAGCAGCCTGGCCACCGGTGAGGACGGCGATGTCCTCCAAGATGCGCTTGCGGCGATCGCCGTAGCCCGGGGCCTTGACGGCGCAGACGTTGAGGGCGCCACGGATCTTGTTGAGGACGAGGGTCGGCAGAGCCTCGCCATCGATGTCCTCAGCGATGATGAGCAGGCCACGGCCAGCGCGCTGGACAGCCTCGAGAACAGGCATGATGTCCTGGACGCTGGAGATCTTCTGGTCGGTGATGAGGATGTACGGATCCTTCATCACGGCCTCCATGCGGTCGTTATCCGTGACGAAGTAAGCGGAGACGTAGCCCTTGTCGAACTGCATGCCCTCGACGGTGTCGATGGTGATGTCGAACGTCTGGGAATCCTCGACGGTGATGACGCCGTCCTTGCCCACGACCTCCATGGCCTCGGCGATCTTCTCGCCGACCTCGGGGTCACCGGCGGAGATGGTACCGACGGAAGCAATCTGCTCCTTGGTCTCGACCGGCTTGGCCTGCTTCTTCATCTCGGCGACGGCGGCGTTGACGGCCTTGTCGATGCCGCGACGGATGGCCAGCGGGTTGGCGCCAGCGGCGACGTTGCGCAGACCGTCGTTGACGATGGCTTGAGCGAGCAGGGTTGCGGTGGTGGTGCCGTCACCCACGGTGTCGTTGGTCTTGGTGGCGACCTCCTTCACCAGCTGGGCACCCATGTTCTCGATGTTGTCCTCGAGCTCAATCTCCTTGGCGACGGAAACGCCGTCGTTGGTGATGGTCGGGGCACCAAACGTGCGCTGCAGAGCAACGTAGCGACCCTTGGGGCCCATGGTGACGGTAACGGCGTCGGCCAGAGTGTTGACACCCTTGGCGAGCTTAGCGCGGGCATCGGTGTTGAACGTAATGTTCTTTGCCATGGTAGGTAATCCTCCAAAAGAAACGTGACTCGCGTCGCCGCTTCCGAGTCCTATGCGGCGGGCGCGTTCAAAGACGAATCAGAGATTCTGACGAGACTAGGCCTCGACAACAGCGTAGATGTCGTCGGCGCGCATCAGCAGATACTTCTCGCCGTCGACCTTGACCTCGTTGCCACCGAACTTACCGTAGATGACAACGTCACCGACCTTGACGTCCATGGGGATGCGCTCACCCTTGTCGTTGACCTTGCCGGCGCCAACGGCAACGATGGTGCCGCGCTGCGGCTTCTCCTGGGCGTTGCTGGCGATGTACAGACCAGAAGCGGTCTTCTGCTCGGCCTCGTCGGGCTTGACCAGAACACGATCTGCAAGCGGCTTCAAAGACGACATGCTTGTCTCCTCCTTTTTGGGCCGCGCGGTTATACCACGCGAATTAACCCTTTTTGTTTGCGTACGCGTTGAATGGTACCCACGAATGGCGGGTTATACAACACGGAGTCAAAAAATCTTATTTTTTGGCACTTAGATTTTCTGAATGCCGGGGGATAACTTGTGCGCGGCTCCCGTGTGGCGCCGGAGGGGCGGGATATAAGGTTTCCTGCTCGGGCAGTCCTGCTCGCACGAAGGCCACATTAAGTGGCCTTCGGCTCGTGCGGAACTCGCGATAAACCTTATATCCCGCCCCTCCGGCGCCACACGGGAGCTGAGTCAACGTTATCGGGCCCGGTATTCAGAAAAGTCAGTGCAGCAAAATGGCGATGCGGATAGGAACGTGGGCATGGTTTTCGCTGCGCGCACGGGTCCCCTGGGGAGCACCGTGCATTTTTGGGAGTATTCAGCAGACCAGGACGGCTGCATACGTGCCGGACACACCATATTGGTCCCAAGGACGCCTTCGGCCAGCGATTTTGGTCGGCAGGCAAACCCCGTCAGGACAGAAAGGCATGCCTCACGCCGCACCGGAGCACAAAATGACGTCAATCTCTGCAACGTTACTCAGCCGCAGCGGCACAGGCAGAGCTCGCAGTGCTGAATACTCCGTTTTTTGCACGGCGCGGACGGGGGTACATCAGGATCCGGAAGAACATCCCAGCCTTTTTATGCAATTCGTAATGGAAAGTATGCAAAACACCTAGAGATAGCATTGCTGCTGTCCAAATTGGGCGCGGGGCGGCGGCGCCTCCGCCCCGCGCCCAAATCAAGCAGGGCGGGGACGCTCCTAACGAACCCCCCCATTTGCAAACAAACGCGGCTCGAGCGCCATCCCAAAATATGCTGCCCGAGCCGCGTTTAACGGTACGGCATGAATATTAGCGCTCGTAGATTAAGTTGCCCGCCAGGTAGGTGGCCTGAACCTTGGTGGCTTGCAGCTCTTGGGGGTCGATGGTGAGCGGGTTTTGGTCCAGGACTACCAGGTCGGCGTACTTGCCGGGCTCCAGACTGCCGAGGTTTTGCTCGTCGCCCGCTGCATAGGCGCTGCCCAGGGTGTAGTTGCGCAGGGCTGTTGCCGCGTCGATACGCTCACTCGGTAACCAGCCGCCCTCGGGCCAGTGGCTTTTGGGGTCTTGGCGGGTGATAGCCGTGTAGAGCACGTTCATGCTGGTAACGGCTGTGATGGGGCTATCGGTGCCGAAGGCTTGGCGGATGCCGCGCTGCTTATAGGTCGCAAACGGCCACATGATGCGGCTACGCTCCAAGCCCAGGTCGCGCTCCGGACCACCCGGGTCGAGTGTGATATGACAGGGCTGGCTCGAGGCAACGACGTTAAGCTTGCGTAGACGATCGATGTCCTCGGGCAAGAGGTTCTCCAGATGCTCGAGCGTGTTATGACCGTGCTGGGGCAGGCCGTACAGCTCTGCCGCCTCCTCAAAGATATCGAGCGCGGCATGGATGGCACCGTCGCCGATGACGTGGATGCGCACGGTGTGGCCGCGCTCCGCGGCCGCCAGAACTAGCTTGCGCATGCGCTCGGCGGGAACCGTCAGACGGCCCTGGTCGCCCGGGAAGCGCGGATTGGTATAGGGCTCGGTGAGATACGCCGTGTGTTCGCTCGACACGCCGTCGAAGAACTGCTTAAAGCCCGGTGCCGAGAGCAGCACATTGTTCGCGTAACGTGCCTGCAGCTCTTCCAAGTGCGACTGGTCATCCAGCAGCGTGGGGAACAGATGGGCTCGGATGCCCAACTTGCCGGCTGCCTGCAGTTTGTCGTAGACGTCGTCGCGGATAAAATCGCAGCCCGGCATGGGCATGAGCGACATATCGCATATCGAGGTGATGCCCTGCTCGGCCATACGCCTCATTTGATCGGCGTAAGCGCTTGCGATGCGATCCTCGCCCAGCCACTCAAGGCAGCGCGGTAGCAGCTGCATGGCAGCCGCCTCGTGAGCAATGCCCGTGAGCTCGCCGTTTGCGTCCTTGTCGTAGCTGCCGCCCGCTGGTGGCTCGCTGTCGCGCGTGACGCCGAGCGCCTCGAGTGCGCGGCTGTTGAGCCAAAGCGTGTGCCCGTCACCCGAATACATAACGCAAGGACGATCGGGAAATGCCGCATCGAGCGACGCCTTGGTTGGATGCTCGGGCGGGTCCCAACGGTAATCGCGCCAGCCCTGCGTCACAACCCAAGCGTCGTCGGGCAGGTCCTGGGAAAACTCGAGCGCATGTTGCACCAGCGCCGCCTCGGACGTGCCCATATCCATGAGCATGTACGGCGAGGAACCGACCGAGGTATGGAAGAAATGCAGATGAGCGTCATGGAAACCGGGGCAGACAAACTGCTCGCCGTAGTCGATAACCAACGTGGCGGCAGGAGCGGCGGCAATCACGTCATCGGGCGCACCGACTGCGACGATACGGTCGCCTGCGATGGCAATCGCCAGCTCGCGGGCGGTATCGATGCCGTCTTGCGCGGTAAAGACGTTCTCGGAGCGGATAATCCGATCGATATGTTGCATGGGCATCCCCATCTCTGGCAGGAAATTCAACATCCCCGAGTGTACTCCCCCGTCTCGGTTACAAAATGCCAAGCGGCAAACGGCAGCTTTGCCAGGCCAAGTGGCAGGTGGCATACTGGAATGAGCCTGTACGATTTTGCAAAAACCAGCAAGGAGCAAATCGACCATGACGAAGACCAAGGCACAGCAGATTATGGCGGCGACCGAGGTGCGAGCGGCTGACGACGTCACCGCAGCCATCCAAGATATCGCCGCCGAGTTTGAGCCCTACATCATCAAGCAGCGCCGACACTTCCATAAGCACCCGGAGCTGAGCCTTGCCGAGGAGCGCACGACCTCCGACATCGCCAACCAGCTCGACGCCATGAATATCCCCTACGAGCGTCCGCTCAAGACCGGCTTGGTGGCAACGCTTCGCGGTACCGCGTCGGATGCCTACCACGAGGACGGCACGCCGCGCCGCCGTATCCTGCTGCGTGCGGATATCGACGCCCTGCCCGTCACCGAGCAGACCGGCGAGGATTTCGCCAGCGTCAACGAGGGCTGCATGCACGCCTGCGGCCACGACTGCCACATCGCCATGATGCTCGGCACGCTGCAGATCCTGCGCCATATGACCGACGACATCCACGGCGAAGTCCGCATCGTCTTCCAGCCCAGTGAGGAAAACGGCCAGGGCGCCAAACTCATGATCGGCACGGGCGTGCTCGACGGCGTCGATGGCGCCTACGCCGCGCACATCTGGAGTGAGGTCGACGCCGGCACCGTGAGCTGCGAGCCCGGACCGCGCATGGCCAATACCGACTGGTTCCGCATCGATGTTCGCGGCACCTCATGCCACGGTGCCATGCCCCAGCACGGCCACGACGCCGTTATGGTGGCCGCCGAGATCGTCAATGCCCTGCAGACCATCGTTTCGCGCGAGATCAGCCCCTACGAGCCGGCCGTCATTACCGTCGGCGAGCTGCACGGCGGCACCGCGCGCAACGTTATCGCCGGCACGGCCTACCTCGCCGGCACGGTGCGCACCTACGGAGATTCGACCCACGAGGAAATGCCGGAGCTCATGCGCCGCATCGTGGAGCATACCGCGGCCGCCTTGGGCGCCGAGGCAGAGCTCACCGACTACACCATCGCCAATTATAAGGTCGAAAACGATGCCGCCTCGAGCGAGCGTTGTCGTCAGGCCGTGGTCAAGTGCCTGGGTGCAGCCGGCGAAGGCCATTATCGCGGCACACTTTCGGGCGAGGATTTTTCGGAGTACCTGCGCCGTGTACCGGGCGTGCTCGCCTTTGTAGGTACGCGCAACCCCAAGATTGGCGCCACGTACGCCCAACATTCCTGCTTCTACAAGATCGACGAGACTGTGCTGGCAAAGGGCTCCATGGTGGCCGCCCAGTATGCCATCGACTTTTTGGCCGAGCCCACGCAAGAGGAGCTCGACGGCCCCACGATTGCCGCGGTCGCCGAAACCAACCCCGACCTGGCCGCCAAGTTGCGCTCTGCCAAGGCAACGACCGCCGAGGCTCGCGACGCCATCCATGACGCCCGCACGGCACGCCATGCCGCGATCAAGGGCATCCACGATGCACGTGCCGCCGCTCGCCGCGAGGAGAAGCGCGGCGAGTAGTCGATTCGCGGCCATCTCGCAGTCATAGCCACATCGCGATATCAAAGCGGGGGCGGACGTTTCGACACGTCCGCCCCCGCTCATTTGTCAAGCGCTATTTCTACCGTTTCTACCCCGTCCCCAAATGGCAGGCGGCAGGGCTACTCGTCCTGCGGGTCCTCGTCGGAGCTTGGTGCAGGCTCGGGCTCGGGCTCCGGTTCCGGCATGGGCTCGGGCTCCGGTTCCGGCATGGGCTCGGGCTCAGGCGCAGGCTCGGGCTCAGGCGCGGGCTCGGGCTCGGGCGCGGGCTCGGACTCGGGCGCGGGCTCGGACTCGGGCGCCGCAGCGGAATCGGATACGGGCGCTGCGTCGGCGCTAAAACCAGCCGGAGCAGACTTCTTCTCAAACGGCAGCACAAAGGTCAGGACGTCATCCTTATCCTCATCAGCCCATTCAGCTGCATAACGCGCTACCCAATAGCCAACGGCACGATGCTTGAGCATCTTGCCAAAGACCGTGAGGAATACCGTGACAAACGCCGTCAGCACCAAGAACAATACGAGCGTGATGCCACCGCCGGTAACAAGCGCCTCAATAGCCGAAGGACGGTAGTAGTAGCTATACATACCGACAGAGGCAATGGTGCCAAAGACGAGCGTCAGGATCCATGTGACAACGTTGGCGACCAGGCCCGTCAAAAACTCGGGAAGGAACGAAGCGCAGAACAGTTTGGTCTTGTTGTGCTTAAAGGCCGCCCAGACCTTATCGAGCGAAAACGCGCTCTCGACACGACCGGTCACCGCAAAGTGCATCACGGCAATGTCGGCGAACATCTTAAAGAAGACCCCCAAGACCGCCGTGGCAATCATAGCCAGGACAAGCAGGCCAAGCGAGCCGAACAGCGCTGCCTCGAGTGCATAAGAGCCGTAATACGAATACGAGCCCGCGGCGCCAATTACCACGCTCTCCACCAGCGAAAGCACTACACCGATAACGGGAATGGCAGCAATAACCTCGAGCACGACCGAGATAACGCTCGAAAAGACTCCGAGGCCAAACGACGTGGAACGCATGAGTGGACGATCCATACCGTCATCAACCTTGAGCGACAGATCTCGACCCCACTCAATACCAAAGCCGGAACCACACACGCTCGCAATGCAAGCTGCCAAAAAGCCGATGGCAGCTGCAATGCCGCCAATAACGGGAATAAACAGCACGAGTACCGACACAACACAAATCAGCGCCGGTAAAAAGGCAATCTGGCACACGCGCTGCAGCACGCCCGGAGTCTTGGTCATATCCTCAAACGCCTGAGCCACACAGCCCTTGGACGCATTCGCCACGGGCGGTTGCGGAACAAACTGCTGGGGCTGACCCTGAGGGGCAGAGGCTGCGGCACCGGCATTGGGGGCACCACACGCGCCGCAGAACTTGTCGTTATCGCCCATGGGGGCACCACACTGCGAACAGAACATCGAGATCATCCCTTCGTATCTTGAGCGAATCATCTGGATCGCAAACGATGTCTTTGGCATCATTATCACCCAATGTGGGGACAAATACTCCAACATGACGCATTTGCAATGCGCAGGGCGCTATTCGATTGTTTGATGAGCTCGACCGCGTTAGTTCGTTCCGCGGAAACCCTTGCCGACGATCTCGGAGCTGTCGACGATCGTGATAAAGGCACCCGGATCGATCTCGCGAGCGTAGCGACGCAGCTGCACGGCCTCGCGGCGACTCAGCACGCTCATGATCACCGTCACGCACTTGCCCGAGAAAGCACCGTAGCCGCGACTGATAGTCGCCGTACGGTTGAGATGCTTGACGATAAACTCCTCGACCTTAAGGGGCTCGGAACAAATGACCGTGCAGACTTTGCGCAGGTGAATGCTCTCGATGGCCTTGTCGACCACGAGCGTCTTGGCAAACAGGCCGAGCACGCAGTACAGACCGACGCGCGGACCGTACAAGAAGGCCGCGATGGTCACGATGCCGATATCGACCAGCAGCAGCGCACGGCCGATCTCAAGCGTCGTGCGGCGTTTGAGAATCATGGCGAGGATGTCCGTGCCGCCCGTCGAGGCACCAATATCAAAGACGATGGCGCTGCCGAGCGCCGGCAGAATCACGGCAAAGCACAGGTCGAGCCACATATCACCCGTCAGAGAGACATCGGTCGGAATGAAGAGCTCAAACAGCGAGACGTAGGCCGAAAGCGCAAACGAGGCGAAAACGCTCCACAGGATTGCCTTGCGCTCCAAAAAGATAAAGCCCAGAACGACCAGGACCGCATTGATAATCCACATAAAAACGCCGACAGGCAGGGTCGGGAACAGCGTGGACAGAATGACCGACACGCCCGAGGTGCCGCCAAAAGCAAAGTGATTAGGGGTTTTAAACGCGACGATGGCAAAGGCCGTGAGGATCAGGCCCAAATTGAGCTCGGCAAAAAAGCGCGGAAAGCCTGGCTCCTGGCTGCGCTTTTGGCCGGCACGCTCGCCGCGCTCGATATCGGTGCGATCAACCACGCGCTCCATCGGCACCACGGGAGGACGATGCGCCTCCTCGGCAGCACGCGACGCCGCCTCTGCCGCAGCGGCCTCAATTGCCCATGCCTTGCTTTCTGTTTCGTGCTCGTCGGCCATTACGGCAACCCCTCGTTAACAATTTGGAAACAATGCGCCCATTAGAATAACGCGGAACGTGGGGATTGCAACCCTTAGTTAGACGAGCGGTATGACTACATCGGGAGCGTACAGAAACGGCCGGCCACGCTTTTGCTTGCGCGGTCGGCCGTTTAACGTTTTCGCAGATAAAACCTGCCAAAACAAACCTGTCCCTTTTTGGAAGGTTATTCGTGCTGGCTGGTGCGGTGCTCGTACTCCTCGGGGATGATGACATCCTCGATGCGTAGGTTGACGCCCGCCACCTCAAGGCCGGTCATCGCGGCAAGACGCTCGGTGACACGTGCCTTGACATCGTCGAAGATCGCGGGCGCATAGGCGCCGTACTCGATGATGACAGAGATGTTGACGACCACGCGATTGTCATCGGTGACCTCGACCGTCACGCCCTTGGTCAGATTCTCGGCACCAAACTGCTCCTGCACAAAGTGCATGAGGTTACCCTTCATGCCCAGAACGTGCGGAACCTCGCGGGTGGCCATGGCAACGATCTTCTCGATCACGCCGTTGGAATAAGTCAGCGAGTCCTCGGACTCGTCCGTTTCCTCGTCATCCTCATCCGCATCGGGCTCGGCCTCTGTCTCGGCGAGGGACTGACCTTCGAGTTCTACATCCTCAGCTTCGGCGACGACCGCCTCGTTCTCCTCGAGCTCGGTATCGGCTACATCGACCTTCGTATTAAAAGCCATGGTTCCTCCTTATGCCTGCCGCGGATGCGACAGTCGAATACATATTAGCGGCCGCTAAACAGACGGCCGAAGAAGTTGACGATCCCGTTCTCGCCGTCGCGAATTTGACCGATCACAGCGCCGATCAGCACGAAGAATGCAATGACGAGCGTATCCCACAGGCCCAACGTGAGCACCAACACGGCAAGGATAAAGCCAGCGACGGCACCGAGCGTGGTGTTGGGATGACGCACAGCATAGCTCCAGATGGCAGCGCCCGTACCCTTGATGAGACCCATAGCCTCGTCAAAATCCGCGGCTGCCGCGTCTTGTAACTCGGTTGCCTCTGCTTTGGAATCAACAGGTTCGCTCGCCGGCGTAGCGCTCTGGTCAATCGTCAGGCGCGGCGTACGAGCGGTCTTATCTTGATTGGTATCACTCACCGGAAACCTCCACGGTCTGGACGGTAGTCTTGGACGGCAAAAAACGAACGCGCGTGGTCGTACCCGGCGTGCCGAGCATGGTATCGCAGGCCTCCTCGATACGCTGCTGCATCGCGGTAGCCAGAGATGCCACGTCCTTATCGTCAAGCGCGATGGCGTCGACCTTAAAACGGACGTGCGACTCGTCGGAGCCCTGAACGCGTGCCTCGATATGCTCGACCATCACACGGTCGTCGCGCTCGGCCGCAGCACGGGCGCACGAGGAAAGCGCCGCAAGGGTAACCTCGATATTGCGCTCCCCCGCCGGATGCACACAGGACGGCTCGCGACGGGCAAACATCAGGCGGAAGAAGCTTACCAGCACGCCAAACGCCACGATGCCGGCGCACGCCGTCACGACGATGCGCGGCATGGGGTCGCGCATCAGCAGCATAAAGCGATACGTATACGGCCCCCAAAACTGACAGACAAGCGTACCCAGCGCCACGATGGTGGCGGCAAGATACACGATCGCTAGGGCTCGTTTGAGTACGCGCACGCGGCGCTCCCTTCAAATCTCGGCTCTCGAAATGCAGAACGGTTCGCATCATTATAAAAGAGCCGGGTCCGGTGCTCTACGCACGCGGATCCGGCTCATCTATTCCACGAGGCTTGCATGCTCGCTTCATTATGCCCAGATATGCACGGCTTAACCCGTGCGAGCGCTACTCCTCCTCGAGGGCAGCGATGACCTCGTCGGTCATGTCCATGGTGCTGTAGACGTCCTGGACGTCGTCGAGCTCCTCAAGACGGTCGATGAGGCGCTGGACCTTCTTGGCGTCGGCGCCGGAGACCTCGGTCGGGGTGGTCGGGACCATGGTGGTCTCGGAACCCTTGACCTGGACGCCCTGCTCCTCGAGCGCCTTGGAGACAGCCATGACGTCGTTGGCAGCAGTCCAGACGATCCACTCCTCGCCGGCATCCTCGTAGTCCTCGCCACCGGCCTCGGCGATGGCCATCATGAACTCATCCTCGTCACCGGCAGCACCGTTGGCGATCATGGTCTCCTTCTTGGCGTTCTCGTCCAGGATCTCCTTGGCGACGACGATCTGGCCCTTGCGCTCAAACTGGAAGGCGACGGAGCCGGAGGTGCCCAGGTTGCCACCAGCGTGGGAGAAGGCGGAACGGACATCAGCGGCGGTACGGTTGCGGTTGTCGGTCAGGCAGTCGACGTAGACGGCGACACCGGCGGGACCGTAGCCCTCGTACACGATGTTCTCGTAGACGGCGGCGTCGGCACCCGAACCAAAAGCCTTGTCGATAGCGGACTTGATCTTGTCCTTAGGCATGGACTGAGCCTTGGCCTTGGCAACGGCAGCGGCGAGGCTGGCGTTGTTCTCGGGCAGCGGGTCACCGCCGAGACGGGCAGCAACGGTGATGTTGCGGCTGAGCTTGGAGAAGAGGGCGGAACGCTTGGCGTCCTGCGCGCCCTTACGATGCTTGGTTGTGGCCCACTTAGAGTGTCCGGACATACGTGTCTCCTATCGGTTTCGACCTAAAGCCCAGCGCAGATGCTCGGGCAATATAAACAAACGTCGTTATGATATACCTACTGGCCTGCGAGATAAACCCCAAAATGAAGGCGTCGTGATGATGCCACCCTTTGATGCAAAGTAACCTGACCCCAATGCACCAAGTTAGGACCAGAGGAAGTCGCTGCGGGTGACGGTGGCGCCGATGGCGAAGGGCATGCAGGCGATGGCCGGATACAGGTAGCGCATGTAGGTCGAGCCGTTGCACGGGCCAATCAGGCACACGGCGAGCACGCCCAACAGCGGCACCCAGATCGCCAGCGCACGCCATGAATGACGACGCAGCAGGTAGACCACCACGGCGATCATGATCCACACATAGGTGGCCGAGCTCATGGTGAGCGAAATAAACGGGATGCGTTGTACTGCCACGCGATACAGGTTAATCAGGTGGTCGCACCAGCGCACAACCTTGCTATCGACCGGATGGAAGTCGAAGTACTTGAGATTATCGGGGCGCGCCATAATCTCGGCACTGCGCGCCGTGCTGTAGACCCACGCATCGCGGGCACTCGGATAAAAGTAGCCGTAATAGTTATTGATGAGCGCCGAGATATAGCACTCGGGATCCTTTTTGAACATCTGGGCCCATACCTCAAAATAGGCCTTGATGTCCTCCTGCGAGGCGTACTCGTTAAAGCAATTTTTGACGGCATCCGACTTATCCGGGTTGTAGCGGCGGCCCAGATTCTCGTACTTGAGCACGCGATCGATCACGACGCGCTCCTCGTCGGTCACCAAGCCGTCGCAAGGAGCCTCCGCGATAGTGCCGTCCTCCTTTACCGTGGGGTTGACACCCGAGTTGAGGCCATCGTGCTTTTGAACGAAACGAGCCGTCTGCTGGAACGGAATCGAGAGAATTTCGCGCTTGGAGCCGGGCGTGATGTCGTGCGCCGGCATAAAGACCTTGGTGAAGTACATATTAGAGGCAAGGCAGAGTGCGAGCACCGCGAGGACGCCAACCCAGCGGAAGCGCGAGATGGCGCATGAGACCGCGGTGCCCGTCTGCTTAGCTGCACAACGAGCCACATGCGCGTCCCATGCGCAAAACGCCGCCGCGATTACGCATGCCGCCAGGGGAAACACCAGGCCGCCGTTGCGCAGAAACGTGGAACCCATGGCGCCCAGAGCGAGCAGCAGCCAGTCGTGGCGCGCAAAGAGCACGGGGGCTTTCTCGCCCGCTCGCTCGACATTGGCATCACGACGGGGCAAGCCACATGCCACGAGCTTCACGGTCTGTACCAGCAGCACCAAAAACGCGTCGGCAAAGAGCACGTCTTTGGTGAGCAGGGCCGCGTAGTTAGAGAACATCGGCATAAACGCAAAGAACAGCAGGATCGCACCGCGAACCGGCAGGCTCACGCCCAGTTTGCGCAGCGACGAGATGGAATAGGCCATGCAGGCAGCCGTGATGACAAACTGAGCGCAGGTATAGATGATGAGGCCCGCGTTAGCGCTGTTGAACAGCGAAAGCCCCAGCTGAACGCACGAGCCGATAATGGCCGTGTGCACTACGGGATGATGCCCGTTGAGCAGCACGTTGGGGTTGAGTAGGCGCAGGTAGTCGCTCGTGCCATTGGGATAGTTGAACCACTGGCGGATCTGCGCGCCGGTGTCTCCCATAAAGAGGCCGGGCAGCGAGGCGATAAGCGTGGGCGCCCAGGCGATCATAAGCACCAGGAAGGGCCCGGCAAAGGGATGGACCGAGAGCACGGCGTGAGCCACACGCCATACGCGGCCAAAGTGCGCTTCGGAAAACGGAATGCGCCGAGAGCTCAGCCAATCCAGGCACTCAAAAGCCAGATAGAAGGCCACGATCGCCAGAAGCATCCAGCCCGCGCCGCCAATCCAGGCGCAGATGATGCGGGCTTTGTCGCCAAGGACAATCTCGGCCGAGTCGGTGAGATCGTAGCTGCGGCCGAACACCATGCAGATGGCGAAGAACAGCGACGGCAGAATGATCGATGGACGCCAGGCGTCGCCACGGCCAAAGAACACGTAGCGAAACGGCAAGGTGAGCAGGCAGGCAAGTGCAAGCAGCATGACCGCGTCGGTATGGCCGGCAAACGAGAGGAGCACCTCGTAGCACACGTACAGCATGCCCGAGGCTTTGGGGTCAATCGCCAAGACTGCGTTGCTCGACACCGGGGCGGGATCGATGGAAAACGCCGCGGTCGCCAACAGCGCGAGCAAAAATGCGATGAGCGTCTGCTTGGCGGGGTAGCGCTTAAACCAGACGATGCGGGCAGCGTCGCGCGCAGCCGTTGTGGAGAGGTCGGAATCCTTCACAGTCCAAAGAGCCTTTCTAGAAACCTGCCAAAAAGGGACAGGTTTATTTTGGCAGGTTTTATCTGGGGAAACGTTACGGTTCTGTCATCGTTGCCCAGCAAACCACCACAAAGGTGCCTGTCCCCTTTGTGGTGGTTTTGGTGGTTAGGCGTCGAGATAGATGCGCTGGGGTCGATTGCGGTGTCGGGCGAAGATGATGAGCACCAGGCCGGCGATCACGAGTGGCAGACTCAGCAGCTGACCCATCGTGATGACGCCGCCCAGCAGATAGCCAAGCTGGGCGTCGGGCACGCGCACGAACTCGACGAGGAAGCGGACGATGCCGTAACCCATCACAAACACGCCCATAAACGTGCCCTGGGGCAGTAGCGGCTTTTTGCGGCTGAGCACCTGCAGGATGCAGAAGAGCACAATGCCCTCAAGAAATGCCTCGTAGAGTTGGGAGGGGTGACGCGGCATATCGCCCGCAGTCCCGCCAAAGACCACACCCCAGGGCAGATCGGTCGGCTTGCCCCACAGCTCACCGTTGACAAAGTTGGCACAACGGCCCAGACACAAGGCCAGCGGCGCGCCGATGACGGCAAGGTCTGCCAGAGTCCATGCATCGAGCTTATACATGCGGCACACGATGATGCCGCCCAAGATGCCGCCGACCAGGCCACCGTGGAAGCTCATGCCGCCTTCGTTGGTGGCAAAGATCTCGAGCGGGTGCGCCCAGTAGTAGCCATCACCGTAGAAAATGACGTAGAACAGACGGGCGCCAATGATAAGGCCAAAGACCACGCCGACCACGACACTCGTCAGGTCATCAATCGTGATGTTAAAACCCCAGCGACGCTGCGTGCGGTACATGACAACCGCCGTGAGCAGGGCGCCGACCACATAGGCCAGACCATACCAGTAAATCGTGATAGGCCCCGCCGAAATCGCGACGGGATCAAGCATATGGTAGAAGTCGTTGAGCATGTCGACCCTCCTACTCCCTACATACAAATGCGGCCGCGGGCCTTGCGCTCGCAGCCGCATATTTGGGCGTAACGTCTATGCGGAGTATGCCGTCCGCAGCTTTCGCAGCTTAGAACGGCGCGTACTCGTCGTACAGGTCCTCGGCCTCGCCGGAGGCATTGACCTGCTCAACTCGGGTAACGCCGGGCACATGCTCCTTCAGGATGCGCTCAATACCCATGGACAGGGTCAGCGAGCTCATGGGGCAGCCGGCGCAAGCGCCCTGCAGCTCCAGTTTGACGACGCCCTCGTCGTCAACGCCCACATACTCCATATCGCCGCCATCGGCCTGCAGGTTGGGGCGAATCTCTTCAAGAACCTTCTTAAGCAGCTCTTCGTTAACAGCCACAGGGGCTCCTTTCTCACAATTACGCGGGCGCGGCCGCGGACAGAAGCTATGTTACTACAGCCGTGTACCCGCTCACGAGCCGTCCATGCGCGCAGACGCGACTTTCACGAGTAGTCAATTTGGGACGGGGATCTTTTAGCTGCCTGTTGTTACCAGCTGGCGTTGGCACGCGCTACTGCCGAGCCTGTCCCCCGGTACCAATCTGGACATCGACGATAACCTGGCGGTAGCTAATACCGCAGGAGTCGAGAATGCGGCGGCTGATGCGGCCGTCGTCGGTGTCGGCGTACTTGTTGTCCAGGTAGACAACCTCGCCCACACCCACCTGCGCCAAAATCTTGGCGCAGTCGTGGCACGGGAACAGCGTGACGTAGACCGTGGAACCCTCGAGATCCTTGAGCGAGCCACGGTAGTTGAGCACGGCGTTGGCCTCGGCATGGACCACGTAGTTGTGCTTGTCCTGCAGCGGGTCGTCGCTCGTACCCCACGGGAAAAAGTCGTCGTTGAGCGCCGAGGGCGTACCGTTGTAGCCCACCGAAAGGATACGGTGGTTGGTGCTGGCGATGCACGCACCCACCTGCGTGTTGGGGTCCTTGCTGCGGCGCTGTGCGGCGATGGCCACGCTCATAAAGAACTCGTCCCAGCTAATGACGTCCAGGCGCTTGCCTGACGAAGTTTGATGAAGATCGTCCGACATGGCAGACACCTCCGTAATCGCAATAGTTTGACCCATTGTAGCAGGTGAAAGGTGGGGGCGTTTGTCCCACCGGCGCCCTCACTTTTACACGCGGCGGGGCTTTTGGTTGATGCGGTAGAGCTCGGCGAGTCCTCGCAACGTCAGCGCGTCGTCTACCGTCAGGCTGTGGCCGACCAGCGACGCGAGCGCCTCGGCATCGTCGCCGGTAATGACGATGGGCACGTCGCCCTCCCCCGAGGCCTTGGTCGCGCGCATCTCGGCAAGCACCATGTCGAGCATGCCGTCGATGCGTGCCACCTCGCCCAGAACCACGCCCGAACGCATGGCCTCGCGCGTGTTGCGGCCGATCACATGCGTGGGTGCCGAGGGCTCGACCTGCGGCAGACGCGCCGCAGCAGCCGAAAGCGAGCGGGCGCCAAGCGCCAGACCCGGCGCGATGACGCCGCCCACAAAGGTGCCGCGCGCGTCGATGACCTCGATATTGGTCGTGGTACCCAAGTCGATCACGATGCACGGAGAGCCGTAGACGGCACGGGCCGCCACGGCGTCGGCAATGCGGTCGGGGCCGATCTCGGCCGGGTCGTCGTAGCGGACGGGCATGCCGGTCTTGAGGCCCGGCCCCACGGTGAGCACGCGCCCCGTGCAGGTGCGAAAAAGTGCCGCCTTCCACGGACGCTCGAGCGCCGGCACCACGCAACTCAGGACTGCAGCTGCGGGAACGAGTGCGCCGGGCATGCCCGCATCGGCCGCCAGCGCGGCCATGACTTGAGCGAGACGCATACGCGCTTCGTCGGCCGTAATGCTCGACGGCGTCGTGATCTCGCACGTCGCAAGCGGGCATTCCTGTGCCGCGGCCGAATCCTCGGCAAACAGGCCAAAGCGAATGAACGTGTTGCCCACGTCGACCGTCAATATATATGCGCACCCATTAAGCATCGTCGGCACTCCTTTCGTCTGTCCAGCAGTATATCGCCTACCTAAACCAGTCATCCCAAAATGACTAGCTTGCGGCTATACTGGTGCGCGGTCGTTTGCGAGCTCACGCGGCGGCCCTTGGTAACCCGACTTCCCGCGCCGTATCCGTAACGGCGCTCCCGGGGGAAGCGGATATACGCAAAGGAGTTTTATATGAGCAATCCCTCGAACCGCGCTTCGATGCGCGGGCAACTCACGCTGCGCGGCGTCGTCATCGGCGTCCTTGGCTGCGTGATCATCACGGCAAGCTCGGCCTACACCGCCCTCAAGATGGGCGCACTCCCCTGGCCAATCGTCTTCGCTGCCGTCATCTCGCTGTTCTTCCTTAAGCTCATGGGCAACGCCAGCCTCAACGAGGCAAACGTCACCCACACCATCATGTCCGCAGGCGCCATGGTCGCCGGCGGTCTGGCGTTTACCATCCCGGGCGCCTGGATGCTGGGCTATGCCAACCAGATCAGCTGGCTCGACATGTTTATCGTGGCACTCGCCGGCACTATCCTGGGCCTGTTGGCCACGGCACTCATCCACCGCCACTTTATCGTAGACGCCGCGTTGGAGTTCCCCACCGGCAACGCCGCAGCTCAGACCCTGCGCGCCACCGAGGCCGGCGGCAAGACCGGCAAGCAGCTCTTTGGCTCTATGGTCATCGCAGGCATCTACAGCGTGCTTCGCGACGCTCTGGGCGTGGTGCCCAGCATGCTATGCACGCTCAACATCCCCGGCGTGACCTTTGGCATCTACAACTCGCCCATGCTGCTCTCCGTCGGCTTCCTCGTGGGCTTCGCCCCGGTCGCCTTCTGGTTTGCCGGCGCCCTGCTGGGCAACTTTGGCATCATCGTGGGCGGCACCGCTGCCGGTCTGTTCGATATTGTGACCGCGCAGGGCATCGTCAAGTCCCTGGGCATGGGCCTCATGATGGGCTTTGGCGTCGCCGTCGTCCTCAAGGACATCCTGCCGCAGGTCGCCGGTATCGTCCGCGGTCTTGCCGCCGACAGCTCCACCGACACCGACGAGCAGTCGCTCATCTCGGGCTCCCTTAAGCTCGACGCCGGCATCATCGGCCTGGGCGCTGCCGCCATCGCCGTGATCGTCGCCATCGCGCTCGACCTTGGTCCCGTCCCGGCCGTCATCGTGACGCTGTTCACCTTTGTCACTACCATTATGAGCGCACAGAGCTGCGGCCAGACGGGCATCGACCCCATGGAGATCTTTGGCCTCATCGTCATGCTCATCGTGGCTGCCTTCGCACAGATCGCTCAGGTCAAACTGTTCTTTATCGCCGGCATCGTGGCCGTGGCGTGCGGCCTTGCGGGCGACGTCATGAACGACTTTAAGGCCGGCGCCGTGCTGGGCACCAACCCGCGTGCGCAGTGGATCGGCCAAGCCATTGGCGGCATCGTGGGCGCCCTGGTCGCCGCCGCCGTCATGGTCGCGCTTGTCACCGCCTATGGTCCGGACGCCTTTGGTCCCGACAAGAGCTTTGTGGCCGCGCAGGCAAGTGTGGTCGCCACCATGGTCTCGGGCATCCCGAGCGTGCCGTGGTTCGTTGGCGGCTTTATCGCCGGCATCGTCATGTACTGGCTCGGCATTCCGGCCATGATGATCGGCCTGGGCGTGTACTTGCCGTTCTACATGTCACTCACGGCATTCCTGGGCTCCTGCGTCAAGCTCGCCTACGACAAGTGGGCCGCACGCCGCGACGCCACTGCCGGTCTTTCGGACGAGGAGAAGGCTGCCAAGGACGCCGCCTTCCAGGAGCAGGGCCTGGTCGTTGCCAGCGGCCTGCTGGGCGGCGAGTCCATCGTCGGCGTTATCCTGGCGTTTGTCTCCGTGGGCCTGAGTCTGCTGGGGTAGGCCGAACAACAACGTGTCCGCGCAGAGCGCGGGGTCGGAGACCATCCGGCCCCGCGCTTTTTGTATCTGCCGAAACCCTCAGCAGCGCCCGCATGTGGCGTGTCTTTCTTTGCCTGCTCGCCTAAGTTTTATGTCAAGATGACCGCCCCGCCCGTCACGGTGTAGAGTACATGCTGCGAACGCACCCGCGTTCCTGCGGTAATACGAGGTGGACATGGAACTCGACAAACAACAGATCAAGCGACTACGCGAACGCCATCACCGGCGCCACGGCATCCGCCCTGCCCATAGTGAGGCCATGGAGAACGCCACCCGCTTCCTAAAGCGCGCATTCAACATTCGCGAGGGACGCGCGCCCTATCACGTGATCCGCAAGCGTTTTGTAAACGGGGCGCGTCTGACCGGCTCCCACCTATGCATCCTCATCATCGCCATGTTGATCGCAAGCATCGGCCTCGATATCGATTCGGACATCGCCATCGTGGGCGCCATGCTCATCTGCCCGCTCATGGGCTCGGTTCTTGCCATGGCATACGGCATTGCCACGCTCGACCGCGAGATTACCGTCGAAGCCGTCGCCAGCCTTGCGCTGCAAATGGCCTTTTGCCTGGTCACATCCACGTTGTACTTTAAGCTCTCGCCCCTTGGCACCACCACGGCCGCCATTATCGACAATTCGACACCAACTGTCTGGGACCTCGCTGTCGCGCTCGCCGGCGGCTTTGCAGGCGGCCTGGGCAACTCGCGCGACCAGGAACCCGCCACGCTCATCGCCGGTGTGGCCGTGGCGACCGCGCTCATGCCACCCCTGTGCGCGGCGGGCTACGGCATCGCCATCGCAAGCGGGTCGCTGTTTCTCTCGGCGCTTTACGAGTTTGGCATCAACGTGGTCTTTATCGCACTGGCTGCCGAAGCCGTACTACTTCTATTGCGTGTGCCGCTCAAGCGCGACCTCAACGGCGACGGTATTGTGACTGCTGAGGAAAATGCCGAGGTCGACGAGCTGTCACGCAAGGTGCGCCGCCGCATTATTGTGGGCACGGTGATCTTTGCCATCCCCTGCATCGTTATGACCGCGGGGTCTATTGGCTCGGCGCAGGTCGGCGTGCAGGACGGCTACGGCGTCACCGAGACCACACGCGAGCTTGCCGCGGTGCTGCCGGGCTTTAAGGATTACACCGTCGCCGTCGAGACCTCGGCCACCGAAGGGGACGAGGAGGGCATCGTCGAGCGCGAGATTGTCGCCCATGTGACGACAGGCGAGGCGCTTGGGGCACACGACCGCCGCGTTGCCCGCAAGCTCATCGACCTCAACGTACCCGAACTCGATCGCGTGGAGTTCGATGTGAAGTGATGCGGGATGTGAGATGGATGCGCGCACAGGCGCGAGTCGGAACGAGGCGCAGACGCGACGCAGGCCGCGAGCAAAAAAGCGGGGTGCAGTTCAGTCCGTGCCCCGCTCGCTCATATGACCCAATCCGCTGTCAAGAGCCACAATGGCCCCGCCGAC
>CAUBVH010000018.1 GCA_958439425.1 uncultured Collinsella sp. | reverse complement strand
CCATTGTGGCTCTTGACAGCGGATTGGGTCATATGAGCGAAAACCCGCCAGAGCGAGCAAGGTGCCTTGAAACAAGGCGGCATTGACCTTCTGGTCATGCCGCCGAAGTTGAAAGGCAGATTGCCGCTCTGGCGGGTTTGCAGCGTCAACTGGTTACGCGGTTCGTAGAACCGCGTAACTGTTAGGGCCGCTGGCCCATGCCGCCCTCGAGGGTGACGGTCTCGCCGTTCATATACTTAAAGTCGGGGCCGCAGAGCTGAACGACCACGCGGCCGATCTCCTTCTCGACGTCGCCGTAGTGGCCCGCCGGCGGCATGTGGACGTTGGCCTTGAACGCCTCGGGATAGGCATCCTGGAAGTTCTCGAGCGCAGCGGTCCAAGCAAGCGGGCAAACGATATTGACGTTGATGCCGTCCTTGCCCCACTCGTTGGCGGCGACGCGAGTCAGGCCGCGGATGCCCTCCTTGGCGGCAGCATAGCTGCACTGGCCGTAGTTGCCAAACAGGCCGGCGCCCGAAGCAAAGTTGACCACGGAGCCCTTGGTCTCCTTCAGGTGCGGATAGGCCTTCTGCATGTACAGATAGGTGGCATACAGACCGGAATAAATGGCCAGGTTAAACTGATCCATGGTGTGGTCGGCGATGGTCACACCCGAGGCGCTGGCCTGAGCGTTGTTGACGACGGCGTCGATACGACCGAACTCCTCAATCGCCTTGTCGATAACGTTCTGCACGACGGCCTCGTTGTCCTGGCCGGCGGAGACATCGGCCTGAACAGGAAGAACCTTGACGCCGTACTCAGCCTCGAGAGACTCCTTGGCGGCCTCGAGCTTGGCGACGTTGCGGCCAGTGATGACGAGGTTCGCGCCCTCCTTGGCAAAAGCGATATCGATGCCGTAGCCGATGGAGCCAGCGGAGCCGTCCTTGAGCGTGGCCTTGCCGCCGCCGGTGACGATCACGGTCTTACCAGTGAAAAGTCCCATACAAAGTCCTTTCAAATCGCGACGGGCCCGCCCGTCGACTGCGCGCATCCAACTTCACGCGCCAAAAGCTGACATGCAACTTTAGCGGGTTCAAGTGAAAAATAAAGCCCATGGCAGGCGAACGGTGCAACGTCTTTCGGCGAAGGGAATGTCAAGTAAAAATTGGATAGAGCGACCGAGTTTTTGTTAACGCAACGAGTCATCGAACACGTTTTGAAACTTTGCTGCGGGGCGCGGGATGTCGGCGCGAGACTTTATCATAGGGTGACGAACAACGATGAGGAGCACATGCCTATGACAGACGAGCTGGACCCCCAGACTCAACAGCATATTGATAATTCCGCAGACACCATTGACGACTGCGATACTTCCACCAGAAGCGATGGCGGCATTGATGCCGCTGTCGAGGAGGCTCCTGCCGCCGCAGACGAGGCCGCAGACGCAAATGTCGCCGCAGAGCAAGACAAAGAAGAGCAGCTAGAGCAGCCGGACCCGAGCGATACTGAGCCCAAGGCTGAGAACGCTCCGCAAGCAGCGGGCCCCATCGAGGTGTCTTCGGAAGAAGAGCTCGACGCCGTCATGGACTCCATGATGGATGCCGTCAAAGCGATGAAGGACGCTGTCGCCGATGCCGACGTTGACGCCGAAGAGGAAGAGGCTGCCGAGGCCGCCTCGACCTTTGTACCCGGCGAGACCCCCGTTGCCGATCAGGGCAGCACTATGCCCTCGTTTCTGCAGCTCGAGCATCCCACGATTGGCGCGGACGCCGTCGACCCGCATGCAGCGGGCTTTTCCGTGATCGAAGGCGGCACCGGCAATATCGCCGCGCCGCAGACTGCCGATACGAATGCCGCCGAGGCCGCGCACCCGACCACCTCGCATGCCCCCGCCACGAGCCGCGACCTGGGGAGCGCCGTCTCAAACACCGCTAACGCCGTGGGCACTTTTATCGCCCAGGGCGCGTCGGCCATGCGCGAGATGAACGCCGCAAAGAAGGCACTCGCCGATGCCCGCGCCCACCTTTCCGAGCTCGAGCAGCGCATCGCCGACCAGGCAGAGGAGCTCGAGACGCGCCAGGACATCGCAGGCCGCTACGATCAGATCATCGCCGACCAGCGCCAGGCAATCGCCACGGCACAAAAGACCGCTGCGGCAGCTGAAATTAACCGTGATGCCCATGCCGCCAAAGCGACGGAGCTCAAGGGCCAGCTCGAGCAAATGAAAGCAGAGGACGATGCGACCGAACTCCGCCTGAAGGCTGCACTCGACGCCGCGGAAGCCCGCGAGGCGAGTTCACGCGAGACCGGCAACCGCCTGGTTCGTCGACTCGAAGATTCCAAGCGCATCCGCGACAAAGTGAAGGCTGAGCGCGATACCGGTGTCGCCGCCGCACGACAAACTGCCGATGCTACGCGCGCACAGCTCGAGACCTTGCGTCGCGAGTATGCCGAGCTGCAGCGCAACCCTTCGGCAAATCCCGCCAATTACACCGTGCGCACCAGCGAGTTGTCTATGCAAATCTCCGACGCTGCCGACGCCCTCCGCAAGGCCGAGGAAGACATTCCGCGCGTGACCGCCGATCTTGAGCATTCACTTGCCGCCGCCGAGCAGGCCGTCGAACAGGCACAGGCTCCCATCGCCGACGCTAAACGCGCGCACCAGGCCGTAACGGCCGAGGCAGATGCCGCGCGCGACGAGCTGCAGTCCGCAAAAACTGCCGCCGCGACGCGCCAGCGCGAGCTGCGCGAAAAGATCACCACGCAGGACAAGGCACGCCGCGACCAAGAGCAAAGCATCGCCAACGCCCAAGCAGATGCCGCACATGCACAGTCGATCATCGAACAGGCGACCGAAGTACACGACCACCCAGAGATCACTGAGTCGCTTGCAGGATCCTTGGCCCGAGACAAGGCCGAGCATACCGAGACCGAGCGCGAAGTTGCCCAACTTGAGGCCGCCGAAGACGACGTGCGCAAGCGAACCCGCGACTCACGCGTCAAATTCACCGGAGCCATCGCCTGCATCATCGCCGCAATCCTGGTGATCATCGCAATCTGGTTGTTCGCGAGCAAGTAAGCCGGTTGCCAAAAACGCCCCAACGCAGTTGCGGTGAGATAGTTCCTGTTTAGCCCTCAAAAAGGCCAATTCAAGCACTATCTCACCGCAACTTTTTGGTGCAAAGGGGTCAGGCTACTTTGCACCAACTTGGTGCATATAAACCAGTCCCCATTGCGCCAACAACGTTTGCCCAGATAAAACCTGCCAAAATAAACCTGTCCCTTTTTGGCAGGTTGAACCACGGCAACACCGATGTTCTGGCAAAGTCAGCGAAAACCCGCCAGAGCGAGCAAGATGACGTGAAAGAGGAGGGCATTGACCTTCTGGTCATGCCCGACGATTGAACGTCAGATTGCCGCTCTGGCGGGTTTGCAGCGTCGGCCGGTTACGGCGTTTGGAAAACGCCGTAACCTACTGAATGAGCATTGCGTCGCCAAAGCTGAAGAAGCGGTAGCGCTCCTCGATGGCGGCGGCGTAGGCATCCATGATCTGGTCGCGGGAGGCAAGCGCGCTCACGAGCATCATGAGCGTGGAACGCGGCACGTGGAAGTTGGTGATCAGCGCGTCGACCACGTGATAGGTCGAGCCAGGCATGAGGTAGAGCTGCGTCGTCGCGTTCTCGCGCACCACGATGTCGCCGCAGCCGAGCGTGTCGGCCCCATCCTCGCGGCCTTCAAAATAGCGCGCCGTCACAGCCGGATCGGACACCGGCGCGTCCACGTCAAAGGCGCTCTCGAGCGAGCGTACTGCGGTGGTGCCGACGGCGATCACGCGATGCCCCTCGGCCTTTGCCTTATGCACGGCGTCGACAACCTCCTGCGACACGTGGTAGCGCTCGGTGTGCATCACATGCTGCGTGGGATCGTCCTCCTCCACCAGACGGAAGGTATCGATGCCGACCTCGAGCTCGACGGCGGCAAACTTGGCACCCTTGGCCTCGATGGCGGCCATGAGCTCGGGAGTAAAGTGCAGACCCGCCGTGGGAGCGGCAGCCGAGTGCTCCTCCTTCATGGCGTAGACGGTCTGGTACTTCTCGGGGTCGCCCTCGTAATCGGTAATGTAGGGCGGCAGCGGCACGTGGCCGGCAGCATGGATGGCCTCGTCGAGCGTGCGCGGGTCGCCGGCGGCATTGCAACCGGCCGGCTCAAAGCGCACCAGACGGCCACCACGGCTATCGGTGACAAAGTCGATGACCTCGGCCGTCAGCACCACGGGAGCCCCCTCGGGCGCATGGGCGCCACCGGCTCGATACTCAATCTGAGCACCGGGCTTCAGACGCTTGCCCGGCTTGACCAGACACTCCCAAACGTGACCCAGCGGGTCAACATCCTCGCGACGCTTGAGCAGCAGCGTCTCGACCACGCCGCCCGAGCCTGCCTTGCGACCGATCAGGCGGGCCGGCATCACGCGCGTCTTGTTGATGACGAGCACATCGCCCGGCTCGATATAGTCGATGATGTCGCGGAAGATGCGGTGCTCGACGGTGCCGCCATGCTCTAGCGGCGTTCCTGTCTCGGAGCCTTTGCGATCAACCACCAGCAGGCGGCAGGAGTCGCGCGGCTCGGCAGGCGCCTGGGCGATGAGCTCTTCGGGCAGGTTATAGTCAAAATCATCGGTACGCATCTTTGCCTCTTTCACAAAGCGCGTCAGTCGAAAAAATCGACTGACGCGCGCATCATTCTCCCCTGTATCCTATCAGCTTGTTGAGAGAAATATAGTATGGCAAACAGATTTGCGACTGATTTCTCAACGCCCCGCTACTTAAGCGTTGCGTACATCACCGCCTTAATCGTATGCATGCGATTCTCCGCTTCTTGGAAAACACGAGACTTATCGGACTCAAAAACCTCGTCCGTGACTTCCATTTCGGCAACTCCAAACTTCTCAGCAATTTCGGCACCAACAGTAGTATTAGTATCGTGGAAGCTCGGAAGGCAGTGGAGGAAAATCGCCTCGGGCTTTGCCATAGACATCACCTCAGCGGTCACACGATACGGCGACATGAGCTTAATGCGGCTTTCCCACAGCTCTGCAGGCTGACCCATGCCAACCCAAACATCCGTGTAAATTACATCGGCATCACGAGCGCCTTCCTCAATATCTTCTGTAATGGTAATCGTCGATCCATGCTCGGCCGCAATACGACTACATTCTGCAAGGAGTTCAGGATCATAGGATGTAGCCCCCTCCGAATTTCCCCCGATTGGGCCGCAAGAACAGTAGTTAATGCCGAGCTTAGCGCAAATGACCATGAGCGAATCGGCGACGTTTCCGGCCGCCTTACCAAAAAATGTAAGTTTCCTGCCCTTAATCTCTCCAAACTCTTCACGCATGGTCAGAATATCGGCAAGCACTTGAGTCGGGTGAAATTCAGTAGTCAGCCCATTCCAAACGGGAACCCCAGCTTTTGCAGCAAGCTCCTCAACCTTCGCCTGTTCAAAGCCGCGGTATTCAATTCCGTCATACATGCGGCCAAGGACGCGAGCCGTGTCCTCAATCGACTCCTTTTTGCCCATCTGGGACGAGCCCGGATCCAAATAAGTTACGCCCATACCAAGGTCAAGTGCACCAACTTCGAAAGCGCAGCGAGTACGCGTGGAAGTCTTCTCAAATAGCAAAACAATATTCTTGCCTTCAAGGTATTTATGCGGAACACCGGCACGCTTCATGCTTTTGAAGTTAGCAGAAAGCTCAAGCAGATACTCAATCTCTTCCGTCGTGTAATCAAGCAGCTTCAGAAAACTGCGCCCAGCGATATTAACACCCATATTCGCCATCTCCTATCACAGTGGATTTGCAACTAAATATCTTCGCGCCAGAAGGGCATGCTCATGCAGCGCGGGCCGCCACGACCGCGGGACAGTTCCTCGGAGGGAACGACCAAAAGTTCCAAACCGTTCTTGTAGAGCTCATCATTTGTGACAACATTGCGCTCGTAAACGCAGACTTTACCAGGAGCAACGGCAAGAGTGTTCGACCCGTCGTTCCACTGCTCGCGAGATGCCTCAACCATATCGCCGGCACCGCACTCAATAAGCTGCACCTTCTCCACGCCAGTAGCCATTTCAAGAATATGTTCAAGCGTGTCATCAATCTCTTGAACAGCGACCATTCCCTCAGAGTCACCACGAGTCAGACGATAAACACGAAGGGTCTCAAAAATACCGGGATAAACTGTGAACTTATCGAAATCCACCATGGTGCAAACGGTGTCAAGATGCATGTAAGCATAGCCGTTGGGGATTTTAATAGCGTAAACGGTATCAATCTCAGAACTCCCAGATCCCCAGAACAAATTCTTTGCAAGCTCCTCAATCGCAGCCGCCTCAGTTCGCTGGCTAATTCCAATAGCCAAGGTATGAGCGTTAATGTTAAGCACATCACCGCCCTCGATATGCCAGGGATTCTTATGGTCGTACCAAATCGGAGTCCCTGCATAATCGGGATGGTATTTGAAAATCGCTTCATAGAAGGGCACTTCACGATCTCGCTGTTTCCAATACATATGGTGAAGCAGAACGCCTTTGCCCACGGAAGCAAGAGGATCGCGAGAGAAATATGAACTCGGAAGAGGCTTCAACACCAAATCATCGGGCTTCGCATCCTCATTATCCATCATACTAAGCGTAGTCGAAACGCGAGGCAGCTCAAGGTCACGATAACGATACCCCCCCATAGCCTCAAGTACAAACTGATACGAATCTGAAATAGCGTCGAGCTTTTCACGAACAGCCTGCTCAAGCATAGGATTGACAATCCCGCTCTCAGCCATAAATGTATCGGTAAACTCAGCGCGAGCCGAGGGGCATGCATCCAGCGCTTCAGCAACGAGTTTCTCCACATAGAGAACCTCAACACCTTCGCTCCTCAGAAGATCCGCAAAGGCATCATGCTCCTTTTGAGCCACATCAAGATAGAAACAGTCGTGAATCCAGACATCCTCGAACTCTTCTGCCTTTACGTTCACAAGGTCACGACCGGGGCGGTGAAGCACAACTTTCTTGAGCTTACCAATCTCGCTGTGTACATTCAGTCCTTTAGACATTCCTGTTACTCCATTTCAGCTATGAAACCTACAGGGCAATAAGTCCCGAGATTGCTACGAATACGATATTGATGAGCGACACGACCAAGAAGAATTTCCAAACGGTCTTCCACCACTGGCCAAGCTTGATCTTGCACACGCCCAAACCCGCTACAAGAATGGCGCTAGTAGGACAGATCAAAGACATCGTCGCGCTACCCATGGAGAGAGCCCACACGGCAGCCTCGGGATTAAGGCCCATGAGTTCGGTCAAAGGTCCAAAAATGGGAGCGGTCAGTGCTGCAAGGCCAGATGAGCTGGGAACCAGAATCGCCAGGAGGTTCTCAACCGCATAAAGAAGCGTAGTAAAGAGAACCGCCGGGATGCCGCCCAGACCAGTGGCGAGCGCATTGAGGATGGTATCGATGATCATGCCGTCAGAGGCAATGACAAGGATGCCACGCGCAAGTCCAACGACAATTGCCGAGAAAGCAAAGTCAGCGATACCCGCAACAAATTCCTGAGCGATGACGTCCTGACTAAAGCCCGCAATAACACCAGCCAACAGGCCCATGGCCAAAAAGACCGCAGAAATCTCGTTCATATACCAGCCCTGGGTCACAAGTCCCCAGATGATAAGGCACATTCCAGCGATAAATACCGCAAGCACGCCTTTTTGACGACCCGTAAATTCCGCATCAAGGGCAGATTCATCGGCAGCGAACTCGACTTTCTTGGCGATATCATCCTCAAATGTGATCGATGACTCAGGGTTCTTCTTTACCCTTCGTGCATAGAGGACAACCCAAGTAATTGCAACGGCGGTCAAAACAACCCAGGCAATCATACGCAGCCACAGCTGGGGGTTGCCCTGAATACCAAGAATACCTTGCGCAATGAGAACATTAAACGGATTAATCGTTGAGGCGATGTAACCCGTGCGCGCTCCAACGAACACGACCATGAACGCCGTCATCGAGTCGAAGCCCATAGCCATCATAATTGGCATGAAGATCGCAAAGAACGGGAGAGTTTCTTCTGCCATGCCAAAGCTCGTTCCGCCCAATGCAAAGAGAACCATCGCAATAGGAATAATTAGAATGTCTTTGTTCTTAAAGCGGCGAACGACACGACCCATTCCGCTCGTGATAGCGCCCGTTTTAGTAATAACCTGAAACGAACCGCCCACAATCAAGATGAATGCAACGACCTCAATTGCCTCTTGTATACCGCGCGTTGGAGCCTGAAGAACATCGAAGACGCCTTGTCTGAGATCTACTTCATCCCCGGTTTCCTCGTCAATATATGTCTTTTCACTCTGCTCATACGTACCTGCGACAGTGACTTCACGACCGTTCACCTCCTGACGCTGATAGGACCCAGAGGGAACAATCCACGTGAGAACAGCGAAGATGACCATAAGTGCAAAGATGATCGCATATACGTGCGGGACCTTGAACTGCTTGATGCCTTTCGAACTTTCCGCTGCCATATCTCCTCCTTCATTCCTTTTCCCATCTATCCAGCTGGCACCATAAATGTATGAGGTTGCTCAGCGGTGGTCGGCCAACCATCGCCATCGTGTCGCTTTTCACCTATGAACGGCAGCTAAAGTGACGTTATTAATCAATCTGATTATTAAAATTGATGTTATTTGTCAATTACATACGTCTTTTAACTTTTCCGCAACACAACAAGGAACCTGCCTTAGCCTTATATAAAAACCAGCAGGACAGGAGACAGACATGCAAGGCATACACGTAACAAATGAAATCGGTCATTTAAAAGCTGTACTTGTCCATCGACCAGGAGCTGAAACACAAAACTACCCTGATGCCGACTTCAGCCAAGTTTTCTCCCTGCGAAAATGGAGCGGTCGTTTTGACCTCGACAAAGCAATGTATGAGCACGATTCCATGGTTCAATTGCTTGAGAAGCATGGCGTAGAAACCATTGAAATTAGGGACCTTCTCGAAGACTCACTTGAAACTGAGCCCCAATCACTTAAATATTTTATTGATGACTACCTCCGTTGCAGCGGGGCAACAGGTAGAGAGTTCCTCGAGACAATAACCCAGTTGTTTGAGAACGCTAAGAACACCCAGGAATTGGTGAATATAGTACTTAACGGCATTCGCTTTGGAGACACTGAGCTATGTTTAAACCAGTCGGAAACACTACGGGCGCTCGTGCACGAGCAATTTGATCCCGCCTCGCTCTTGGTCAATCCCCTCAACACGCTTTTTTTCACTCGTGATCCTGCTGTGGTAGTCGGAGACGGCATCATCCTAAATCATATGTATTGGCCTGAGCGTGATCGTGAGGTCGCCTTATACCGGCAGATATTCACCCACCACAAGATCATGGGAGAAACTCCAGTATGTGATTTGAACAGGAGTAGTTACCATATCGAAGGCGGAGACATTATTGTTATCAGTGCTAAGACAATATTAGTTGGAATCTCTGACCGAACTGAACCCGCCGCCGTCGAGTCACTTGCCAAAGAGCTCCTGACCTCAAATAAATTCCAGACCACCGAGCTAATTGCGATTCGAGTCCCCTCTGACGGGCTGCGTATCCACCTCGATACGTTCATAAGTAGAATTGATCACGACGCGTTCCTCATCGATCGTGAGATATGCAATGCCGTTGATGCATACAGCATTCAACTAAAACGATCCGGAAGGGGCCTTACGATCACTCCTATCGATCGCACGATTCCGGAAATACTCTCTGCAGCCTGCTGCGAACCAATAAAAGTAATTGACTGCGGAGGCGGGAATCAAACCGCCTACGAAAGAGAACGCCGGAACAACGCAACGTCTATCCTTGCGCTCTCGCCAGGAAAACTATGCGTATATGAAGAAAACGTTTGGACCAACGAAGCGCTTGAGAAAGCAGGAATGGAATTATTCCCGCTATCCATTGACGAGCTCACCAAAGGCTATGGTGGCACAAACTGTCTATGCCTCCCTCTGTGGCGAGAGGATCTATAGCCATGGGCTTCGGGGCAAATATTCGTAAACTCCGCACCATGGAGCATCTTGGTCAGGCGCAACTTGCAGAGATGTTGGGGGTATCTAAAGAGACCGTTTGTCGTTGGGAAAAAAGTCGGTATGCCCCCCGTGAGCGCTATATTGAAAAGTTACAAGCGCTCTTCGGTTGCACCCGCGATGAACTTGTTGGCGAGGAAAACGGTTTGGCCGTAAAGCTCGCAAATAAAAGAATCGTCACCGACGAAGACCCTGCTATCCACGAAATGGAGGGCGCATTTCCCGTCATCGATATCGAATCGCAAAAGCGCCGCATCACGCACGGCCAACAAAATGCTTGCGCGCCTGTAGACGTAGCCAAACGTCACCCACATAGCGTTTTCGTTAAAATCAAAGGCGACGAAATGTCCCGCATTTACCCTCCCGGCAGCTTACTACTTGTCGATACCACCGCAAAGCCCTGGAACGGCTGTGCTGTATTGGCGCTCGCAGACGGTAAAACACCGGTAATTAGGCGATTTGCAGAAGGAAACGACATGATTGTGCTGTCGTCCCATTCATATGCAACAGCAAGTCCGGATCTGATGTTTAACAAACGGAGGATTAGAATCATAGGAGTCGTCGTTTGGTATCAAGCGAGCCACGATCACACGCTTAATTAAATCGACTTTCCCAAAAACGACCGTACCGCGCAGACAGCTCAAAGTCCCAGCCTAAAAGAACTACTTTTTGGCAGCTTTGCGCTCGTCGCGGATGCGGGCGCGGTCCATGGCCGCCTCGACGGCCGAGAAGCGGCAACCACAGTAGTTCTGCCGATACATGCCAAGCTCGCGCGAACGACGCGTGGCCTCGGGGTAATACGGGCGAAAATCGCGAATGACCGGGGTGAGCCCATGTGCCGCTGCCAAGCGCTCAAGCACGTCATTACAGGTCTCGAACAGCTGATACGGCGAGACGGCGAGCGTCGTACCCACATATTCGAACCCGCGATCCTGGGCCACGCGGCACGCTTCGGCCAAGCGCAAGGCATAGCACGCACGACAGCGACGGGGTCGATCGGCGCCCAACGGGGCCACACCGGCCTCCCAGCGCTCGCGGTCCTCGCCTGCCTCGATAAGCTCGATGTCGCCATCGGCACACCACCGGCGCAGCTCGTCCAAGCGCCGCTGCCATTCATCGCGCGGTTGAATATTGGGGTTGGTCCAGCAAATCGTGGGCTCAAACCCTTCCTCGCGCAGCAGACGGACCGGCTCAAGCGAGCACGGCGCACAGCAGGCGTGCAACAACAACGGCTTCATCAGCATCTCCTCCCCTGCAATGATTTTTTAATCCCCGTCCCAGAAAAATCATCCAAAAAGACTACCTTGCGAAAAAGCGCACGCCAAAGGACGTGTCCTCACAGGCGACAATGCGACGGTCGCGCAGGATGGTCCGCACGTAATACCAATCGCCCACACAGCCCGACAAATGCAAGCCGGCCGCCAGGTAGCACAGCAGCGGATAGCCCGAACATGTAAACCCCAGGGCAAACGCCGCCGTCACAATAACCGTCGGCGCCAGGCAAACCGCCATGTACCGCCGGCGCGAATACACAACGTCCTCGGCGCAGGCGTAAATCATGCAGGTTTCGAGATTTGCTCCGAAGGTCACCCGAGCACCAGCAGGCGCAAACAGCTTAAAGAACACCGCGTGCACCAGCTCGTGCACGGCAAATGACGCCGCCGAAACCGCGGCCAAGCCGACTATCCAGCCCACGACAGCCATCCAGCTGCCCGCCTCAGCCGCATCCAAGTCTGCAGGCCCGCCCAGCAGCATAAACACCGGCACCAGGCACACGGCAAATGCGCCAAGCACTGCCATCCCCCACACAAAGCAGGCGTGCAGAAAATCCTCGTCCTCAAACGCATGTATGTTGGAAATCTCATTCATAGCATCTTAGGATAGCGCCCCTGCCACGTACCCGTCCGCATGTGCGATAATGTCGAACGATATGCACGAATTGACCACCGCGTCGCCAGGCCTTGCGCCCGGCCGCGCTCTCACCATATGCGAAGGAGTCCCATGGCATCCAAATACTCCATGAACGACCGTCCCAGCTGGCCTCGCCGCGCCATCGTTACCGCCGGCGAGCCCTACGGCAACAAGGGCCTTCACTTTGGCCACGTTGGTGGCGTCTTTGTCCCGGCCGACTTCTTCGCCCGCTTCCTGCGCGACCGCCTGGGCCGCGAGAACGTCATCTTCACCTCGGGCACCGACTGCTACGGCTCGCCCATCATGGAGAGCTACCGCAAGCTCAAGGAGAACGAGGGCTACGACAAGTCCATTAGCGAGTACGTCGAGTCCAATCACTCTCGCCAGGCCGCGACGCTCAACAACTACAACATCAGCTGCGATATCTACGGCGGCTCGGGCCTTGAGCCGGCGGCCCAGATCCACAACGAGGTGACCGCTGAGATCATCGCGCGCCTGCACGAGCAGGGCACCATCTCCAAGCGCTCCACGCTGCAGTTCTACGACGCCAAGGCCGGCACGTTCCTCAACGGTCGCCAGGTCATCGGCCGCTGCCCCATCCAAGGCTGCAAGTCCGAGAAGGCCTATGCCGACGAGTGCGACCTGGGTCACCAGTTTGAGCCCGAAGAGCTCATCGCGCCCAAGAGCCAGCTCACCGGCGAGGTGCCCGAGCTGCGCCCGGTCGACAACCTCTACTTCGACCTGCCCGCCTACCTCGACTTTATGAAGACCTACACCGCCAAGCTCGCCCAGAACCCGCAGGTTCGCTCCGTGGTCTCCAAGACCATGGAGGAGTGGCTGCTGCCGGCTCAGCTCTACATCCAGAACAAGTTCCGCGAGGCCTTCGATGCCGTCGAGGACCAGCTCCCCGAGCACACCGTGCTGGAGCCCGAGGGCAACAAGAGCAGCTTTACCGTCACCTTCCCCAGCTGGAAAGAGCGCGACGACGCCCACGCGGTGCTCGCCAACGGCGGCGTGCGCTTCCGCAGCGGCAAGGCGCTCGTGCCCTTCCGCATCACCGGCAACATCGACTGGGGCGTTCCGGTGCCCGAGGTCGATGGCGTCTCCGACGTCACCTGCTGGTGCTGGCCCGAGAGCCTGTGGGCGCCCATCAGCTATACGCGCACCGTGCTCGCACGCGATGCCAAGGCCGCCGGTGTAACCGAGGGCGTCGCCGCCCAGGACGCCGCCCTCATGGGCGAGCCCGCCGCCGATTCCACGCAGGTCCCCGCGCCCACCTACCAGCACAGCTCGCTCGACTGGCGCGACTGGTGGTGCTCGGACGACGCACAGATCTACCAGTTTATCGGTCAGGACAACATCTACTTCTACTGCATCGCGCAGACCGCCATGTGGGAGGCCCTGGGTTGGGACCTTACGCAGAGCACCGTCAGCGCCTGCTATCACCTGCTCTACATGGGCAAAAAGGCGAGCTCGTCCTCGCAGACGCCTCCCCCGCCGGCAGACGACCTGCTCAACCACTACACCTGCGAGCAGATGCGCGCGCACTGGCTGTCGCTCGGCCTGTCCGAGAAGCCGGTGAGCTTTAGTCCCAAGGCATACGACACGCGTGTGACCGGCAAGGACAAGGACGGCAACGAGGTACGTGCCTGCGACGACAAGCGCGTTATCGATCCGGCCCTTAAGGAGAGCGCCCTTTTGACCGGCGTCTTCAACCGCCTGGCCCGCAGCTGCTTCTACGGCGTCGCCATCAAGGAGGGCGACGAGAGCCCCTATCGCAACGGCTGCATCCCCGCCGGCGCCGCCTCCGCCACTGTGGTCGAAGCCGCCGAGCAGGCAGCTCTCGCCTTTGAGCAAGCCATGTACAAGTTCGAGACGCACCGCGCGCTCGCCGTGTGCGACGACTACCTGCGTGCCGCCAACAAGCGCTGGAGCGACGCCTCCAAGGCCGCCAACAAGCTCGAGGGCGAGCCGGCCAATGCAGCAATGACGCAGGCCCTCGTCGACGCCTTTACCGAGCTGCGCGTGGCGACCGTGCTCATGCACGGCATTGTCCCGGCCGGCTGCGAGCTCATCTGCGAGTACTTCGGCGTCGATCCGGTCGCCTTCTTTAGCTGGGATAACATCTTTGCCTCCACGGACGAGTTTGTGGAGAGCCTGGGCGAGAAGCCCGGCGAGCACCGCGTGAAGCCGCTGCCCCCGCGCTTCGACTTCTTCAGCAAGCACGAGAGCCAGTACTAGGCAACCGCAATGCGCCCGGGAATGATTATTCTGGGACGGGGATTAAAAAATCATTCCCGGGCGCCGCAAAGCAGTCTTTTTGGGACGGGAATCATTAAATGATTTTTTAATCCCCGTCCCAGAATAATCATTTAGGTGGAAGGAAAAACGGATGTCCAAGCCGCGTCGTCGTAAGCAGAAAAAGCAGGTTAAGCCCGAGCTCAAGCTCAGGCAGTTTGCCGCCACCGAGCTTTCCGACCAGCTTGCCGCCCTTCCCTGCGCCACCGACCTGCCGCGCTTTATGGTCGACACGGTCGCCGGTGCCTATGCCCCCACCGATGCTCAGCTCATGACCGAGGGCTTTGGCGCCGCGGCGACACGCCCAGTCACACTGCGCGCCAACACCCTCAAGGCGACCGCCGAAGACATCGCCGCCGCACTCGACGAGGCCGGTATCGCGCACCGCGCCGTCGCATGGTACCAGGATGCCTTCATCCTGCCCGAGGCCCAGGTTTCCGATCTATGGGACCTCGACATCTACCGCGACGGCAAGATCTATCTGCAGAGCCTGTCATCCATGATGCCGCCGTTGGTCCTGGGCGCCCAGGCAGGCGAGGACATCCTGGACATGTGCGCGGCCCCCGGCGGTAAGACGACGCAGATCGCCGCCCTCACCCAGGGACAGGCACACCTTACCGCCTGCGAGATGAGCATTCCCCGCGCCGAAAAGCTCGAGGCCAACTTGGGCCGCCAGGGCGCCAAAAACGTGCCCGTCATGCGCATTGACGCACGCGAGCTTGACGAGTTCTTCCGCTTTGACCGTATCCTGCTCGACGCCCCCTGCACCGGTACGGGCACCGTCATCAGCGGCAACGAGAAAAGCCTGCGCGGCCTGACCGAGCAGCTGCTCAACAAGTGCGCTCGTTCGCAGCGAGCACTTTTGGACCGTGCCATGGGAGCCCTCAAGCCGAGCGGCACGCTGGTCTATTCCACCTGTTCGATCCTTCCGCAAGAAAACGAAGATGCCCTGCAAGAGGCCCTCGACAAGCATATGGACTGCGAGCTTATCCCCCTCGACGGCACGCCGAGCGAAAGCGAAACGCGCCGTGCTCAGGAAGCTGGCGAAGAGCCGCGCGTCGAGAGCAACGCCCTCACCGAGGCCATCGCCGCCGGCCACGTATCGGCCATCACCAACGGCATGCCCGGCACGCTGACCATTCCGCCCAGCCGCGACTTTGAGGGCTTCTACATCGCCCTGATCCGAAAACGCAGCTAGCGCACGGATTCAAAACTCAACAAGCTATCTCCGTGCGCGCTTGTCCTGCTGGTCACGGTGCTGCTTAAGTGCCACGCGCTCCTTGCGCTCGGCTCTTTTGCCCTTAATGGCCGTGACCACCAAGTAGATGACCGCGGCGGCAACGATTGCGCCCACACACAGGCCAATCGAGCCCAACATTGCTGTGAATTCCATTCCGCGTCACCTTTCTTTTGCATACGGGACTTTCAAGATAGCACCTCGATTCCCGCCACCACAGCTCCTTCACGTTCGCCGGCCCTTCGGTCTAACGGATGGCGCGGCGGGGAAAAATCAACTCGTCAAACGATTTAGCAAGCACAGCGCTGCCGGCACTCTGCCGGCCACCATCGCATAGAATCGAGCCTCCATGGATACCCTCAACGACCTAAACGAGCGCGTCGACGCCTTTGTCGGCACCAGCTCCTTCGACACGCCGGTCACGGCAAACGACCAAGCCCCCATCGATGTTCCCGCCGAGGTTCACGAGGACATCGTCGCCTCGGTCGATTTTTCCGAGGTCGAGCTCGCAGACGAGTTCACCGAGCCCCAGGTAGCCGTGACCCCCAACGGACTGCTTCCCATGGAGCCGCTGCCCATCGACGGGCGTCTGCGCAAGGCGGCTCTCCGCATGCCCGATGAAATCGAGGAGGCCAGCGGCTTTACGCTCTTTGGGCGCCGCATCAAATCGCTCATCTACACCACCGACGTGGCGGTCATCCGCAACTCCAATGCCGACGCCGTCTTTGCCGTCTACCCCTTCACGCCGCAGCCCGCCATTACGCAAGCGTTGCTGACCGTTGCCGAGTGCCCGGTCTTTGTGGGCGTTGGGGGCGGCACCACCACCGGTAAGCGCTCCGTGCAGATGGCGGCCGTATCCGAGATGCAGGGCGCGGCGGGCTGCGTGGTCAACTCCCCCGCCACTGCCGAGATGGTCGAGCACATCACCAACATCGCCGACATCCCCGTCATCGCCACGGTCGTACGTTGCGACGACGATGCGCATGCCAAAGTGCGCGCCGGAGCCAAGATCCTCAACATCGCGGCCGGCAAGAACACGCCACAGGTCCTGCGTGAACTGCGCGAGCACTATCCCAACCTGCCGCTCATCGCACCGGGCGGCAAGACGCCCGAGAGCATCCGCGAGACCATCGCCGCCGGTGCCAACGCCATCATTTGGACGCCGCCTTCGGCCCAACAGCTGCAGACCGACATGATGCAGCGCTACCGCAAGATGAAGGAAGACGCCACGCCCGTCATCTCGCACGACGATGTGCCCATTATCGACCAGGTCGCCGCCGCCGAGGTCAGCCAGGTCGAGAACATGAATCCCGACGTGCCGATCCCCGACGAAGTCATCGAACGCGTCGCTTCGATCCACGATCATATCGAGGAGCGTCGTGCCAACCGCGGACTCAAGCCCTCGCTGCACGGCTTCTTCTTCCGCGGAAAGAAACGCTAACCGCAACAGCAAGGCCCGCCCCGCAAACAACGGGACGGGCCTTTTCTGTTTTCGAATGTCAGGAGTGACAAGCGCAGCTGTTAAAACTGACAGTCAGCGCACGAACGCTAATCCACGCGCTTGTCGCCCATAAAGAAGAGCGCCACCGTACCAGGTCCGGTGTGCGAACCGATCAGAGTACCGATGTTATTGATCTCGATCTTGCCTTTAAGCTGCGGAACCTGTTCCTCAATCAGCGCCGCAACTGCCTCCGCATCCTCGCGGCACGCCGAGTGCGACATGATGCACTTACCCGAATATTCCGCACCGTCCTGCACGTGTGCCATCATGGTCTTAGCCATCTCGGAAATCGCGCGCTTCTTAGTGCGAATCTTCTCACGTGGCGACAGCCCACCTTCGCAATCGACCGTCATAAGTGGGCAAATCTTAAGCGCCGTGCCGATGATCGCGCTTGCGGCCGAAATGCGACCGCCTCGTAGGTAGCTCGACAGATCGGTCGAGAAGAACCAGTGGTGAAGGTTGAGTTTATGCTCCTCAATCCAAGCGGCCGTCTCGTCGAGCGAAGCGCCGCCATCGCGAACGTCGGCGGCACATTCCGCCAGCAGGCCAAAGCCCGAAGACGCCGCCAACGAATCGATGACGCGCACCTTGCCGCCCTGAGGATAGCGATCCGCGAGCATCTGTGCCGCAACGCAGGCCGATCCATACGTGCCCGAAATACCCGACGACAACGTCAGGTGCAGCACGTCTTTACCCTCGGCAACAAACGGCTCCCAAAACTCCTCGTACTCACCCACGCTCACCTGAGACGTCTTGGGCATGGCGCCCGCGGCAATCTGGGCAAAAAACTCGTCCGGCGTAATCGACTGATACAGATCGTCCGTATAGACAACATCGTCGATCTCGTAATGAAAACACACGACAGGGATATTGCGCGACGCAAAGAACTCACGGGTTCGATCGGCGGCGGATTCACAGGTCAGGACAAAATCACTCATATGAGGCTCCTTAAGTATTGCTGTGCAAATTATCGCACAGCAAGCCTAAATACGATACAAATGTCCACTATTTACCAATGCGAACCATTTGTATTGATTATCTTTATCATGAACATCCTCATCCCCGCCATGGGCCAACGTGGGCAAAATCACCCGCTTCGTCTCCACTCAACCGCCATATCTACCTCAACTAAATCGATTTACCAAACCGTTCAGCCGACAATTCAGCCGCCGGCGCAAAATCGAAACAAAGCCGGCGCATACTGGTAAACGCTTGACGCTGTTTTATCAGTTTTACCATCCATATCGGAAGGTGTTTCATGGTCGCATTCGATCGCAATCCACAAGACTTTAAATATCTGCGTCTGTTGTCGAGACAATTTCCCACCGAGCAATCCGCGTTTACCGAAATTATCAATCTCTCGGCCATTCTCAACCTGCCCAAAGGCACCGAGCATTTTATGAGCGACGTGCATGGCGAGTACGAAGCCTTTATGCACATCCTCAACAACTGTTCGGGCGTCGTGCGCGAACATGTCGACGAGATTTTTGGCGACACGCTCACGTTTGACGAAAAGGGCGAGCTGTGCACGCTCATCTACTACCCGCGCGAGAAGATCGAGCTGGTCCGCAGCAAGCGCGAGGACTCGCCCACCTGGTACAAGACCATGCTCGACCAACTCATTGTGGTTGCCCGCTCGCTTTCGAGCCGCTATACGCGCTCCAAGGTGCGTAAGGCCATCCCGCGCGATTACGCCTACATCATCGACGAGTTGCTGCACACGCATCCGGACGAGAACAACTATCGCGTGCGCTATCACGAGCGCATCGTTGGGTCCATCCTAGAGACCGCAAGCGCCGACGACTTTATCGAGTCGCTCGCCTCGCTCATCAAGCGCCTGGCCGTCGACCACCTGCACCTGGTGGGCGATATCTTCGACCGTGGCGGCGGCGCTGCCAAGATTATGGACCGCCTGCTCACCTACCATTCGCTCGACATTCAGTGGGGTAACCACGACCTACTGTGGATGGGCGCTGCGGCCGGTGAGCCTGCCTGCATCGCCACGGTGCTGCGCAACAACCTGCGCTACGACAATTACGAGATCCTCGAGAACGACTATGGCATCTCGCTGCGCGAGCTTGTCGCCTTTGCCGATGCCACCTATACCGCCGGTGAGCCCATCAGCCCGCTGATTAAAGCCATCAACGTCCTGCTCTTTAAGCTCGAGGGCCAGATTATCCAGCGCCACCCCGCGTTCGACATGACCAACCGCCTGCTGCTCGACAAAATCGATCACGACGCCGGCACAGTCACGCTTGCCGACGGCAGCGTGTGGCCGCTCACGACCAGCGACTTCCCCACCGTCGACCCGACGGACCCCTACATGCTCACGCCCCAGGAGCAACACATCATCGACAAGCTCGTGTCCGAGTTTGTCACCGCCGACCACCTGCATCGCCATATCGATTTCCTCTACACCCACGGCTCGATATATAAGGTCGCCAACGGCAATCTGCTGTTCCATGGCTGCGTGCCGCTCAACGAGGATGGTACCTTTAGCAGCATGAACTGCCTGGGCACCTGGCACGCAGGCCGCGATTATCTCGATTTTTGCGACCATATCGCCCGCCGAGCCTGGCGCGTCGGCGACCGCGATGCCCTCGACTGGATGTGGTACCTGTGGATTGGCTTTAACTCACCCGCCAGTGGACGCCTGGTGCGCACCTTCGAGCGCGCCTACATCGCCGATAAGAGCACGTGGGTCGAGCCGATGGACCCGTACTATACGCTCACCACGTCTTCGTCCGTTTGCGACGACATCATGCGCGAGTTCAACGTCGCCCCCATGGCCTGCTCGCCGACGGGCCACATTATCAACGGCCATACGCCCGTCAAGACCACCAAGGGCGAGCAGCCCATCCGCGCCAACGGCAAGCTGCTGGTCATCGATGGCGGCTTCTGCCGCGCCTACCATCCCAAGACGGGCATCGCCGGCTACACGCTTATCTCGAGCTCGCGCGGCTGTCGCCTTAAGTCACACCAAGCCTTTACCACGGTTGCCGAGGCACTCACGCGCAACGTGGACATCGAGAGCGAGACCAATCGTTTTGACCAGGCCGACCGTCGCCGCATGGTGAGCGACACCGATACGGGTGCCAAGATCCGCAGCCAAATCCAGGACCTGCGCCAGCTGCTCGATGCATATAGAAACGGTGCTATCGAGGAGCGCGCCTAGCCCCGCCTGCGGGGATTGGCTAAACTTGCTGAGTTCGTCATCCCCGCGGCGCTCCGGCGCCACCCTAAGGCAGGTACCATGCAAAAGCTCCTTGCGCAGATCATGAAGTTTGGCGTCGTCGGCGTCGTTGCCACCGTCATCGACTTTGGCATCATGAATCTGCTCCACTACGGTCTGGGCCTCAATATCCTGATTGCCAATACCAGCGGCTTTATCGTCTCGCTCATCTTTAACTACGTCGCGAGTATGAAGTACGTGTTTGCGCACAAGGAGGGCATGAGCCGCCGCCGCGAGTTCATTATCTTTGTCGTGCTGTCCGTTATTGGCTTGGCACTCAACGACGGTATCGTGCTGGCGCTCAACGCCGGCCTGGGGCTCGAGGCCAATATCGCCAAGATTTGCGCCACCGCGCTTGTTATGGTCTACAACTTTGTGACCCGAAAGATCTTCCTGGAGGGCGACGAGACCAAGTAGCTCGACCTCCTCCTTGCACTACGGGGCCCACGGACGGCGCGCGTCGAACGCTGCGTTGTTCGTGGGCCTTGCTCATTTACGGAAGGATTTACGACGTTTGCGGATTGTCTCTTGCAAATTTGACGAGTTCGTATAGTTCTTGGCAAAGCCCTTACGTTTCCCTTGCAAAAGCTCTAAAGTATCCTCTGCTCGATTCGTCAACGCATTGGATGTGATTACGTGCGCAAGGCACTGGCACAACCTCATACTAAGCAATTCCTCAAGTTCGCTGTCGTGGGTCTTATCTCCTTTGGCATCGACTGGGGCATGCTCATTGCGCTCGTCGAGCTGTTCCATCTCGACTTTTTGATGAGCACCACGATCTCGTTTATCACGTCCGTCGTGGTCAACTACTGGCTCAGCATGAAGTATGTGTTCGACCATCGCGAGGGCATGAGCCGCAAGCGCGAGTTCACGATCTTCACCATCCTGTCGGTGATTGGTTTGGGCCTCAACGACCTGTACATGTTTGTGGGCGTCACGTTTTTGAGCATCGGCTACCAGGCCATGAAGGCCATCGCCACGTTCCTGGTCACCTGGTACAACTACTTTAGCCGTCGCCTTTTCCTCGAGGGCGCGCAGTCGTAGACGGCCCAACATAATCTCGCTTCGCAGCCGGTTGGAATTCACGTTCCAACCGGCTTTTTGTTTGCAGAGCCTGCCGAGGAAGGCGCACGAGGTGGGCTACAGTGCATGAATGGGACACAGTTTCCCCATGAGCGCCGTTCCGGAAAGTGCATCCCAGATTGCAGTCTCAGACCGGGACACAGCTTCCGCAACGCCGTCCTAGCGGAAACTGTGTCCCGGTCTGAGCGGTGAGTCCGGGACGCAGTTTCCCGCGGACGCCGAAACGGAAAGCGCATCCCGTTATCGACGTCTAGAACGGGATGCGCTTTCCCAATGAATGCTGATGCGGAAACTGTGTCCCGGAATTCGCCTACAGAGCGGGATGCAATATCCGGTTGAGCCTCGATTGGGAAACGGTATCCCATTCGCATAAAAACGGGCGGCTCGGATGTTGGTCCAAACCGCCCGTTTGGCGCGTTACGTCGAGGCATTTAGCCCGTTACGTAATACCAGACGACGCTGTCGCCGTTGGATAGGACGTAGTTGCTGCACGCCGTCATGGGCGTCACACCGTTAACGGAGTACATCCAACCGCTGTTACCACCGTGCTCCTTCTCGGCTAGACCGCCAATAGCGGCAACATACGTTCCGTATGACGAGCCGTGCGCATTGACGGAAAGGCCCAGAGCGCACAGGGCATCGTAGACCGTAGCGCCCTCGTTAAAGGTGAAGGTGCCGCCAGAAGACACAGGATTGCCTACGGCGCTCGATGTGACCGAAACCGTCACCGTGACGTAGCCAGACTGCTGCGAGCCGTCCTGATTGCCCGCAGAGGCGCCGCCACCGTTGGATGCAGGCCCACCGCCAGACACCGAGCCACCGCCCGAAGAAGAGCTCGATCCACCGGCGGATTCGGAGCCCTGTCCGGCAGACGTGTTGCTGGACTTCTTGCCGCCCTTGCCTTCGGACTTCTTCTCCTTCGAGTCCTTATTTGAGTCCTTATCCGAAGATTTAGAATCGTCGTTGGAGTCCGATTCATCCGAACTCTTGGACTCGGAGCCCACAGCATCAGAAGACGAGGAACCCGCTGCCCCTGCCTTGCCGGAGGTGGTGGAACCAGAGTCGGCAACGCTCTTTCCCGCCACGGCCTGAGCAATCCAATCGATAGACCAAGCGCCGCTGGTGGAAGGCTGGACAAAGCCCAGCGAAACAACGATCAAAACGATGCAGGCAGCTGCAAGAACACCAGCAAGCGCCTTGCGCCGCGGGGCGGACGCCGCCGAAGCGGCGCCCTTTTGCTTTGCATCGTCGAGCTGGATAAACGACGAGTCGAGCTGCTTGGAGTCGGCGTCCTGAGGTTTATTGGACACGGCCCTCACCTACCGACGCTTGGTGAGCACGAACACGCCGATGACGGCGAGACCGATCACGCCAGCCGCCACGCCAACGATGGCGAGCGGGTTGAAGCCAGACTCCCGCGCGGAAGCCTCGGCAGGCTTCTTAGCGGCAGTCGTAGCAGACGAGCCCGTATCGGACTTGTCGGACTTGTCGTCCTTCTTGTCAGACTTCTTGTCCTTCTTATCGGAATCCTTCTTGGAATCCTTGCCGTCCTTGGTCTCGGTCGTGGTGGTCTTGGAGGCCGGCGTCTGCCCCGGAGCAACGGCGCCGCCGCTCTGCTGGCCGCTCGTTCCGTTGCCGGAGTTGGCACCATTGCCAGAGCCGCCCGCATTGCCATTGGAGCCACCGTTGCCGCCATTATTGTCGACAGCATTCTTGACCCACTTGGCATACAGCGTCATATCCGCCGTCACCGCAGCGCTAAAGTCATACGCCTTGGTGCAGGCCTCGTCAGTGTACCAACCGGCGAAGGTGTAGCCCTTGCACTGCGGCTTGGTCGAGGGCTCCGTCGCCGTCTTGCCCTCCTTCACGCGCTGAGAATCGGGCATCGCCGCATCTTCGCCGTTAGCGTCGAACGTCACGTTATAGCGCTTGACCCTCTGGCCGTTACCCTTGACGGCAAACAGCTTACCGGAGTCGTTGACATAGTAGAGCGAGCCATCGGACCCGACCGAAATGGAGGCCATGCAATACTGTTGATCTTTGGCGTCCGGAGTGTAGAGCAGCTCTGCCTCGCTATCGCCAATACAGTAGCGATAGATGCCACCCGGGTTGTTGTTGGACGTGAAGTACACGTACGTCTCGCCGTTCTGGACAGAAACAACCGGTTGCGACTTTACATCACCGCCGCCCGAAGCCCCCTGACGAATGTAGCTGCCGTCCGCCTTGCAGATGGAATACTTCACCGTAAGTGTATCGGCATCGATGACCGCCATCTGGCCATAGTGGTAGGTGTATTTGTTCTGGTAGCCGCCAGTGAACGAATCCGTCGATGCGCCTCCAACCACAATCTTGCCGTTAACCAGCACCGGCGTCGAAGTCGAGCTGCTACCAAACGCCACCTTGCCAAGCTCGGAAAGCGCTCCGTCCACCCCAACCGAAAGCTTATGTAAGACGCCATCGGCGCTCACGACATAAGCGATCGGCCCATCGACCAGCACGGTCGTGCGCACGCGGTCGGCGATCTTGAGCGACGCAACGGTCTTTCCAGTTTCGGGGTCGACCGTGCTCACCGTACCGGAATCGTCCGCGATAACGCCATAGTTGCCCGAGAAGGCCATGCCGGTCCAGTAATAGCCCTTGCTGTTCTCGTTCTTATGCTGCCACATGACCTTGCCATCGGAGACGCGCACGCAGAGCAGGTAGCCGTCGCTCGAGTCAGTCCAACCGGCCGATGCCGTACCAAAGTAGGCATAGCCGTCACGAACCGTAATGGACGCAAGTGATTGCTGGGCGCCATCGGGGCCAGCGGGCAATTCATCGGTTACCCAAACCGTCGCTAGGGCATCAACCGTCAGCGCCTGCAGACGACCGCCCGAGAGCGGCACGAGCACGACGCCGCCGGTGTATACCATGCGCGAAGTCGAGTCGATCTTTGTCGCCAAAGGCGATTCGGCAACAGTCTCACCTGTGTCGACATTCTTCTTGAGCAGCTTGGAGCCAACGGCAACATAGAGGTAATCGCCAACCAGCAACGGGTCGGAGATGCCCTTGCTCCATTCGTACGAAGCCTTGAGTTCGCTTACCCACTTTGCCTCGGCGTCCTTGGTGGGCACGGGGGCATCGGTCACTTTGTCGGCACTCGTAAAGCCCGACCAGTCGCTATCCCAATTGGGGCGCGCGGCGTTCGGATTCAGAACAACGCCGTCGAGCGGCTTCTCGTTATCGGACGCATAGACATACTGAATATTGTCGCCAGGCTTGAGCGTCACCTGGTCGGCGCCAAATTTAGAATACACGCCATTGACGTAGAGCTGCCAGTAACGGCCCGACTCCTTATCGTAGGCAAGCTTTTTGCCGTAGGACGACGTGATGCTCGAAAGGTAGAAATAGCCGTCCTTCTCCGGCGTCAAAAGCTCATACTCAAGGCCCGAAGCCTTCAGCGCCATCACCGTCAGATCGGCAGCCGTTGCGCCGCTTTGGAGCTTTGCATCGTTCAGGGAATACCAGACCGCATTGCTTCCGTTCGCATCAGGGCCAATCAGACTCAACGAGGCTTTGACTTTAGCCTGCCCAATCTCGTCAAGACTGGTACCAGAAGCGGAGTAATACAGCACAACGCTATCGCCGGGGGCAAGGGCGACCTGGCCGGCGCCAACATCAGAAGCCTTCCCGTTAACAAAGAGCTGCCAGTACTTGCCCGTCGACGCATCCCAGCCCAGCTTGCGACCATCGGCCGAAGTGATATCGCTCAGATAGTAATCGGCAGTGCCCACGCCAGTCGCGGTATGCGTCATGCCCTTTAAGGCGTCCTCGATCACATCGCCTGCGGTCGAACCATAAACGACGCTCTTCGCCGAATCCGCCCAAACCTCATCGTTGCCGTCGGCGTCGACGCCAACGAGCTTAAAGGCAACGGAAATCTTGGGGTCGGAGTGGTCAACCGTACCGACGACGCGATACGTTGCCTTAACGCTCTGGTTAACGAGGCTCTGCAGCTTAACGTTCTCGGGATGCGCCTTCGCAAGGGATTCGTACTTGGCGTACGTCAGGTTGCTCTCGACCGTAACAAGGGTATCGGCCTCGGGGCGCTTTACCTTAAGGTTTTCGTTAGAGATAACCGTGGAGTCACTCGTACGGTACGTGCGCCAGTCATTTCCCGACATGGCGTCGTATCCAGGCAGATCAGCTGCCACAACGCCGGATAGCTTGCTGTCCTTACCCTTACGGTACTCGATGCCGCCGTCTGCGGTAGGCACCGCCTCGGCAAAGGTCGACAGATCCTCGGTAACTGCGTCAACCGAAGCGTTCGCGCCGAGCAGGGACTTTGCGTAGGCGTCCTTGACCTGCTGCATAAATGCTGCAGCCTGGTCAATCTCGGAATCAGCGATGGGCTTGACCTTGATGGCAATGTCACGCGTTGCGGTTATGCCATCCTTTGTAAGGGTCGCGGTGATGACTGCGTCATTCGTGGCGCCTTCGATATCGCGGGTGACAACCACACGGTAGCCGTTGACCTTCGCGACAGCCTCATTGCTCGATGTATAAGAAAGCTTGGCGCCGGATGGAGCGTCAATACCAGAGCGACGCGTATTGGGCAGCTGGATGTCACCCTCAACGGCATTGGTATCGATTTCTTTTTTGGTCTCAAAATCCTTGAGCACAATGCGGTCGAGCGCGGCGGACAGCTCGGCCTTTTCGGCATCAATCTGATCCTGAGATTTTGCCTTGACGGTATAGGAGACCAGATAAGCCGTCCCATTCGACGGAACGTTACCGTAGCCAGGAACCGCCAGCGAAAGTGTAGCCGTGAACTCGGCGGTCTGATCGGTCATACCATGGGTATACGTAACCGCCGGATCACCATAGCTCGAATTCACCTTGGCAACGGAGTCGTTCAGGCTCATCCAGCTAATAGAAGCGACCTTTATTCCGTTGATGCTGATCGAGCCGGGAAGCGTTCCCTGATTAACGCCCGCCTCAATTTCATCGGGCAGGCCCTTAACATGAGCCCATGCCGCCTTAAGATAGGCGACGACCTTGCCGCCGTCCCATGCAAGCGTCGATGAACGACCAGGCGTATACGCCGCGCTCTCGGAGCCAAGCGCCAGCGTATACGTCGGCGTAAACTGGCGAAGCAGCGAGTAATCAAGCGTGGAGGTCTTATCTGCGGGAGACAGGAAGAAATAGGAGATCTTTCCGTCATCCGCGATGCCACCATCCTGCTTGGGATCGCGACCACCATAGGTTACGCCAGCAAGCGAAACCTTGATATCCGAGTAGCCCAAGTTGGCAAGTTTCGCCGAAAGCATGGAGCAAATGTTGGTATCGGTCCCCTGAGACGGATTGGGATACCAGCCCGAATAGCCATCGGCCTTGAGTTTCGCGAGCGCCTCGTCCAGTTTCTTAGCCTCGTCAGACTTGGGAGCCTCGGGCTCGGCAGGAGCCTCTACGGAATTCTTGAGGCTTGCCGTAAACTTATAGTCACCGGTGCCGTCGCCATACGCAACACGACACGCAACGTATTTGCCAGCAAGATCGGAGGTCAGCTTGAGCTCGCGAGCAGTCGCCCCCTCGATAGCGGTAAAGGTCGATGTAGTCGGCGCTGCGGACTGGCTCTTGCCGACATACCACTGGTATCCCAGCTGTGCGTACTCGGACGAGGAAATCTCCTCGTCATCGCCCCAATCGTCCTCGTAATAGGCCGTGACCTTAACGGTATCCCCTACCTTGGCGGTACGGTTACCATAGGCAAGACCGTTGCCGTCAGCATCGACAATTTCGACCGAGTCAACGGTTACATATGCCGAACGCGCAGAAGTAGCAGCAACGGAGTCGGACGCATCGCCCTGCCCGGATGCAGCAGGCATCGACGCGGCCGAACCCTCCGCATTGTCTGCGTCACTGGCCGTCGCGCTATCGCCGCCGCTGGCATTTTCAATAGCATCATCGGCGGCGGTACCGTCGGCAGCGCTCGTCACGCCGGCACCAGCAGCAGCGCCATCAGCCGCCGTGCCCTCGCCGCCCGTCGCAGCCTGCGTCACGGCCTCGGCGATGCCCTCGGCGCCCTCGGCCCAAAGTTGCGCCGGCGTGGTGCCAAAAGCCATGGCAAAAGCCAGGAACGCCACCAGACCGCGCTTGGCTACGCCGCGGGCAATCGCTCCATACGGACGCCACGAGGCGCGCTGGCACTCGTCCTCAAACATATCCATTTGTCTCCTACTGTCTGCACTTGGGGCATTGCCCAGCGGCTGCCCCACGTCATCGCGCACATTGCGCTCGAGTACCCCCATCGGGGTCCCCCTTCCCTCCAGAGCCCAACGCGTGCCGGCGGCATACACCGCGGCCGCGCGCAAGATGGGAGGCGATCCGACTTAACCTTAACGACCCGGGCGCGCCGTCCGATCTGCGGCGCGACCATCCCGGGCCAAGAGGAATTACGGTTACTGGTACAGCCGGGGACTTGCACCCCGATTCTCCCAAACGCGCAGGAAAACCGCGCATTCGTGCGTCTCCGCACCACCATCTAGGCCATCGATTATTACTGTCGATATGGTAGCACGCAAAAGGGCCCCGCACACAGGCGAAGCCCAAGGTAAAAGCTATGGTTTGCGATAGGAAAGGATGCGGATGGGGCGCCGAGCAAAATAACCCGTTTCCCCCGACCCCGGGAAATCGTTACCGCTTGCCGCCGTGACTGTTGCGCCAGATCTCGCGGCCCAGCATCAACGCCAGCACCAGCGCGCTCACGTAGCCCATAAAGCCAATGACCGGGATACCGAACACAACCGGCTCGATGCGCGCGTAGTACACCACCGACGAACCGATAAACAGACCGGCGATCACAATTGCCATCGACATACGGTCGATAATTCCACCCAGCTGCCGCAGCGCCTTATCGCTGCTCATGATCTGCGTGTTCACCTTAAGCTGGCCGCGCGTGAGCATGCGCGACGCCAAGCCCAGATACTCGGCCGCCTCGAGCGAGCCTTTTGCCGCGCGATAGCTGCTCGCGGCAAGATCGCGCCCCATTTCGCGGACGCGCGCATAGGTGCTCTTCTCGTTTTTGATATGCGTCTGGATGATCTGGATCATGTTGACGTTGGGCATGTACTCGGTCAGCAGACCCTCGAGTGTCACCATGCCGCGGGCGAACATCGTCACCACGCTCGGCAGCTCAACGTCATTCTTGCGCGCCAGGTTTAACAGCGAGGTCAAAAACTCGCCGATATCCAGGTCCTTAAGATCGAGGCCCGCAAAGTCGGCGACGATAAAGTCCAGGTCGGACAAAAAAGCCGAATGATCGAGCTCGGCAGAATCGCCGCGTGTCACGGCAAAGCGCATGAGGGAGTCCTTGAGCTTGGGCACGTCGCCCTCGGCCACGGCGAAAATCATGTCCTTAACGATACCGCGGTCGTGGCTCGACATGCGCCCGACCATGCCCAGGTCGATAAAGTAAACGACGCCGTCCTTGAGAATGATGTTTCCCGCATGCGGGTCGGCATGGAAAAAGCCATCATCGAGCACCTGCGTCGAATAGTCCTCGACAATCGCCGAGCCGATCTTTTCCAGGTCATAGCCCTCGGCCACCAGGCGCTCGGGATCGGCAATCGAGATGCCGTCAATGTAGTCCATGACCACGACGTGCTCGGTGCAAAGGTCCAAGTAGGATTTGGGACACGACACGCCATGGACGCTCTTATGGAACTCATAGAAATCGTTGAGGTTTTTGGCCTCGGCCAAAAAGTTGGTTTCCTCGCGAAACGAGGTCCACAGCTCTTCGACCACGCCGTGCAGGTCAACAAACTGGTCGGTGTTGACGAACTTTGAGACGATACGCACCACCGAACGGATGATGTCGATATCCTGAGCCATCACCTGCTGCGCGCCGGGGCGCTGTACCTTAACGGCCACGTCCTCGCCGGTCACCAGGCGGGCACGGTGTACCTGCGCGAGCGACGCGCTTCCGAGCGGATTGGGGTCGATCGCGTCGAACATCTGCCCCAGGCGCTGGCCGTACTCCTCTTCCAGACACCGGAGCACTACCTCATACGGCACCGGCTCTACATCGGAGCGCAGACGACGCAGCTCGTCGCAAAACCGCTGCGGCAAAATCTCGGAGCGGTTAGCCAGAATCTGCCCCATCTTGACGAACATAGGGCCGAGCTCTTCAAGCAGACGACGCAGGCGCACCGGCGTGAGGTTGTCCCACACGCGATACTTTTTGATCAGGCGAACGATCTGCCCAATGCGCTCACGACGACCTGCCGGCGTGAGCTGGTATTCCTCATCCGGCGCCATCGCGTCGGGCTCCTCGGGGACCATATCGACAGCGCGCGGCTTCTTGCGAGCGCCCGAGACGGCGGCATCGACCTCGTCGACAACCGCCGCCTCGTCACCCAAGGGATCTTGATTGTTGTAATCGGTGGTGGAATCTGCCATCTGCGCTACTACTCGGCCTCTTCGGCATCCTCTGCATCGTCGGGCTCAACAGACTCGACGGGCACCGAAGTCACGTTGTCCTCGACCGAATCGACGATGTCGCGCACATGGGCCAGGAAGGCCGTACGCTCGGGGGCGGTCATAACGCGGACGCGCGCCAGGATGAGCTCATCGAGCACGCGCTGCGCCGCAGTCTCGCCCTGCATGCCCAGGCGCTCGGTCAGGTCGGAGATGGTGCCACCGGCCTGCTCGAACATGTCGGACACACTGCGGGCGATATCGGGGGTGCCGGCATCCTTGCGGACCTGCTCGCCCTTGGTACTGAGGTCGTCGAGAACTTTCTTGCTGCCCTCGACGGCAACGGCGGCGGCGCCGAAGCCCACGTTGATGGCACCGTTAACAAGCTGATCGAGTTTCATAACCATGGTTGGCTCCAATCATGAACAACTGCATTGGCCTTCTTGTACCCAAGATTGAGTGAAAGCGACAAAGCGTTTAAGCGCTATTCGATCGACGGGAAATCCCTACCTCACGTTGTCGTTCATCGCGAAAGAGTTCTTCATGGCGCAGCTCGTAGTGTAGAGCACCTTGCCCAGTAGAGCATCGGTTTCCACGCGAACACGCTCGGCAAAGGCCTCGTTGGCGCGTGCAAGTTCGGCAGGCACTTCGGCCTCGGGCAGCGCGGCTACGACAGCGTCAACGTCGTGAATCTGCTTGTGGCCCATGCCGCCGACCTTCTCCTGATAATCCTCGACGGCGCGACCGCACTCGTGGAAACGGACATCGGCCAGAGCGCCGATCAGGCGGTTGGCCCAGTAGAAGTTCTCGGACGTCACGCGAGCCTGCGTGTCGGCATAGTACTCGGGCATGGTCTCGACGTTGGCGTACAGCGGAACCAGTGCGTTAAACGAGTTGGAGCCAAAGGCCATCCACTGCACGGCGCGGTAGGCCGGCTGCGCATAGGGGCGCAGCTGCAACACGGCGAGCTGGCTGTTGCGGTTGATGCCGATGGGGCGATAAGCGCCACGCGTGGCGGGCGTGCCCTTGCTGCCGTAGCAGTCGTACTCCGTGCCCTGGTAGTGGCTCGAAAGCACGTACTTAATGTCCTCGATGGTCACCTTGCGCTCGGGCACGCGGCTCCAGGGGATATCGTCGCTCTCAGGCGTGTAGTCGGCATCGGGGCCGTCCCACACGTCGCTGGGGTTGAGGCAGCGCTGCATGTACCAGGCGCGCGGCGTGTTGTAAACGTGGTCGCTGTCGCTGTGCGAGCCAAAGGCCTCGCGCGGGTTGAATACCGTCGCCGGGCCGTCGCCCTCGACACCCAGCGTCAGGTCCAGATGCCACTCGGCCATCCAGGAGCGCAGGTCGGCGGAGCACATGTGGTCGGTCTGGGCGCCCTCGGCGTCGTCCAGGTCAAAGCTGTCGATACCCAGCTGGTTGGGCATGGTCACATAGGCGTCATCGGGCACGCGCTTGGCGATCCAGTGGTGGCCGCCGATGGTCTCGAGCCACCAGATCTCGTCCACGTCGCTAAAGGCGATGCCGTTGTTCTCGTAGGTGCCGTAGCGCTCGAGCAGATCACCCAGGATACGAACGCCGTCGCGAGCGGACTTGGCATACGGCAGGACCAGGGTCACCATGTCCTCCTCGCCCAAGCCACCGGGCTGCGCCGGAACGTATCCATCCTCGCCTTCGTTGCCCTTGGCGGGCAGGTAGTCCACAAGCGGGTCGGCGCCGCGGACGCGCTCGTTGGTGGTGAGCGTCTCGGTTGCGGACATGCCGACATTGAGCTCGTTGAAACCGGCCTCGGCCCAGATGCCGTGGCCCGGGACAACATCGGGGACGCTCGTGTAGCGCATGGGGTTATCGGGCAGTTCAACGGTCAGGTGACTCAGGACGCTCGTATAGACGCGCGGCTGCTCGTCGGGATGCACCACACGCATACGCTTGGGCTCAAACACCCCGTTGGACGAATCCTCGTTGCGGGCGACCAACGTCGACCCGTCGTAGCTCGCGTTCTTACCAACCAAAATCGTTGTGCACGGCATGCGCATCCTCCTTGAGCGAAGAAATCAAACGATAACAGTGTATCGCTTCGGCGCAGAAAGGGCGAAACCACGGCGCTGGCAACCCCTGTGGTCAAAAAATGCCAAATATGAGTACTGTCACCAATTTAGTAACAGCAATTTTGCTACGTATGGGTGTCGAAAGTCTACATTTGTTCAAAAATTAGATGATGTAATTCCTCATAGGTCCAATAAAATAGGCTCTCTATCGATAATAAATATCGTTAGAGAGCCTATTTGGCCTAAAATATATGTGACTATCTTGGCAACAGTACTCATATTTGGCATTTTCTGTCCACGGGGTATAGAGCTAACCCCTCAAACAGCCCAAAACGCCTATTTCGATGCGCGCTCGGCCGCTTCGATCACGTGTTTAGCGAGGATCGCCGTCGTCACAGCGCCCACGCCGCCCGGCACGGGCGTGATGGCGTTAACGACCGGCTCCGCAGCATCAAAATCGACGTCGCCGACCAGCTTGCCGGCGGCCTCGTCCCAGTTAATGCCCACATCGATGATCGTCTGGCCCTCGCGAACCGCATCCGCGCCAATCGTGCGCGCGCGTCCAACGGCCGCAACCACAATATCAGCCGCACAGCACTCGGCAGCAAGGTCGCGCGTATGCGTATGACACGTCGTCACGGTCGCATTGCGCGCCGTAAGCATGGCGGCAACAGGACGCCCGATCACCAGCGACCGACCAACGACCGCGACCTTGGCCCCATCCAGCTCAACGCCGTAATGATCCAGCAAAGCAAGCACGGCTTCGGCTGTGCAGGGGGCAAAACCCTCGCCGCGCCCCGAAAGCGTGGTGAGCAGCGAAGCCGGCGTCATGGAGTCAACGTCCTTGGCGGGATCGAGTGCCGAGGCAACCGCGTCCTCGTCAAGGCCGGCGGGCAGCGGGCGGAACATCAGGCAGCCATGAACAGCGGGGTCGGAATTGATGTCCTCGATGGCCGCCAACAGCTCGTCCTGCGAAACATCGGCGGGAAGCAAAACGCGGCGAGCTTCAATGCCAACCTTCTCGCAGCGCCTGAGCGCACCGCGCTCGTAGGATAGGTCGTCCTCGCGTTCACCCACACGCACGATAGCCAACGTCGGAACAACGCCCCGCTCGCGCAGGGCTGCACAGCGAGCAGCAAGTTCCTCAGTCAAAGCGCGAGCGACGGGAGCACCCTTCAGCAGTTCAGCCATGGCTATCCTCTCTTCCTTGCAGCGTCGGCGGCGCGGCGCGCCAGCGCATCGGCGCGCGGCAACCACGTGTCGAGCAGCTCATCGCACGCGGTCTCGAGCTCCTCGGCGCGCGCCCGGTCCTTCATAGACGTGGTGTTGGCAAAGAGCGTCAAGCTCGCGCCCTGCATAGCGGAACGGCAGAACACGGCGCCGCACGCCACATCGGACAGCAGCTGACGCGAACCCTTGTCGGCCATGTCCTCGAGCAGCGCCAGCGCACGCCCGCAGGCATCCATAATGCGATACGGCGGCATAGCGGCCACATGCAGCGCATCCTGAATCGCGGTCGCTCGAGCCGGATCGTCACGCGGAATACCGTACGCCGCGGACACCTGCCCATAGGCACGAACGTCCTCGGCAACCAACTCGACAAGCTCCTGGGCCAGCTCATCAGCATGGGCAAACGCACGCGTCAGGTCATCCGCACGATCAGCAAGCGCGGGATTGGTCGCACCGTAGCGGGCAACCATTCCGCACAGCGAGGCGCCCAGCGCGCCCACAAAGGCGCTCGCGCTGCCACCGCCGGGAACCGGCTCGCGCGCGGCCAGCGCCTCGGCAAACCCGCGGCAGGTCTTGTCCATCATCTCTTGGCTCATACACATGCACCTTCAAGTCATATACATCGGTCGGGTGGCAACCGCCGACCGACCGCATCGATCACGTAATGGTGCTAAGTCTAGCCCATAAGCACATGGGCGTCAGCGCACCTGGCCATCGCGGATTTCTATGACGAACGATAGGCCATGCCAACGCAAACATGGGACACATGGCCCACGTTTCGAGACTCCCGGGCAGCGGCAACTGGGGCATACATATAGGTAAGGAGCCCTATGTTGGGGCAAGCTCATCACGGCACCGGACGACGAATGGAGGAATAACCGCACAGTAAACAAAGGCATCATGTGCATGCGCAACCGCCGCCCCAGCGATCCGCGGCACACGATGTCCCTGGCAGACAAGGAGGACGCCACCATGAAGAAAAAGAGCCTATCGATCCTTTCCCTTTGCATCGCCCTCTTTGCCGCGTTTGCCCTTGTCGGCTGCGGCGGGAGCGCATCGGGCGGCGGCAGCGCCCCCAAGAGCGAGAGCAGGGAAAAGGCCCCCGTCGCCAAGAAGACCGACTTTATCTGGTTTAAGGTCGAGATGCCCGAGGGCGTCGGCGTAAGCGACTCCGCCGGCAAGAATGCCGACAGGGTCCAGCTCACCTTCCCCGAAGACGAGAACGCCTCGGCCGATCGTTTTATCCCCGTTTGGGAAAAAGCGCTGACGGCCGAGGAGTCCCACGCCGACCAGGCAGAAAAGAAGGGGGATACGTTCCAGTGGAAGGATGGCGGGTCCGCCGAATATAACGGCAGGACGTGGCTCGTCGGAACGTACGAAGACAACAGCGGCATCTCAACCATCCTTTTTACCGACGTTGAACCAGGAAGCGTCTACGTCCTCATCTCGAACTTCGACCAGCACAAGAAAGAAGCCGAGGCGCTCCTCAACTCCATCGAGTTCCCCGATGACATGGCAGAGGCAGTTTCCGAGGCACGCGAAGTCGAGATTTCGAGCATCGAGATCAAGCATTAGGGGCTCGCACGCAGCATCGCATGCGCAGTCATTACATGATCGGACGCCCAGCCAGGGGAGGATCGGATCGGCCGGCCCTCCCCTCTTTTGCGCCCGCGCATATTGCCACTTAACGGCGCAAATCCGGCCCTCAGAATGGGACACATGGCCCACCCTAGCGAGCCGCCCACGCGTACAGTAAAGGCAGGTAATCCATGGGCGGTTACAGATCGAGGAGGACATGACCATGAAAAAGAAGGCCTTAGCGATTCTCACCCTCTGCATCAGCCTCTTTGCCGCGGTTGCCCTGGTGGGCTGTGGCGGAAGCGGTGGCGCTACCGGCAGCAGCGGTGGCGGCGGAGCAGAAAAGTCAGCCGTGGATATGAGGACCGACTTCATTTGGTTTAAGGTCGAGGTCCCCGAGGGCGTCGAGATTACCGACGTTGCCGGCGACACGGCCGACAGGGCCCAGTTTAAGTTCACCGAAAGCGAGCACGCGAGCGACCGCTTCATTCCTGTCTTCGACCCCGACAAGAACGCCGACGAGCTGTTCGACTACGAGGCAAAGTGGAAGGCCAACTCCGGATGGACCGAAAGCGACCCCGTTAAATACAACGGCAAGACCTGGCGCAGTGCTTACTTCACGCACTCGGGCGGCGTAACGACTGAGTACTTCACCGACGTTGAGGGCGGCAGCGTCTACGTGCGCATCGACAACGTCGAGGAGCACAAGGACGCCGTCGAAGCCATGATGAAGTCCCTGGAATTTGCCGATGACATCGCCAAGGCCAAGACTGAGGCCATGGACGTCAAGCTCGACGATATCGAGATCAAGCGCTAAGCGACTGGCGAGCGCAACGGGAAACACGGGCGCAGCGCTAACAAGCGGCGGTGCCCCAGCGCTTCGTACCCAGGGAGGGCCGGTAAACCGGCCCTCCCTTTCTTATGCCGGTAGCCGGCGAACGCGAGGGTGCCGGGCGGCAAAACCACCCCCAGCGCGGTAGCAGCACAAATAGGCAAGCATCCCAACACGTCCGCCCGCCGATTTATAGCGCCGCGCAGGCAATTAAGCCGACGCCTTTAAACATCTGGGCAGTATAGTGTCCAAAACGAGCGTACAGCCGCACGCTGCGAATGGAGGAGTTATGACCGAACACCATGCCATCAGCCGCCGAGCATTTACGCTGGGCTTAGGTCTTGCGGCGCTGTCGCCGCTTGCAAGCCTGCCAGAAACCGCGGCACCGGGCATTCCCCTGCGAGCGGCATTTGCAGACGACACGCCCAAACCGGCGGAGCACCTCGGTAATTTCGTCATTCGCCTTCGCCCCGCGGGCTATTTTCGTACTGCAAGCGTCAACCAAGACGGCAACGTTCGCGGCAACGTCTGCCACCTGTTTAATGACGGTACGTCCAACAAGCTCATCCTTGAGAACGTAACGACCAAGAATGACGATACAAACTGGTATGCTATCCGCACCTTGCTCAATTTCGAAGAGCATAAAAAGACGGGCTACAGCATTTGGTCGGTCGACGACGACTCGGACAAAGACGGAAAGGTCATCCACGTATGGGGCGGCGAGTATGACAACAAGCCCAGCCGCGCTTTTGCGTTCGAGCGCCAATCAAACGGAACCTATATCATCCGAGACCGCACGGTCGAGAAAGAAACCGAGAAAAAAGACATTAAGTACTTGGCAATAGAATCGAACGGCAAAGACCAGGACAACAATAAGATCTGCCATAAGAGTAAGAGCATTCCGTGGGAGCTCGAACTTATCGGTTACGACATGAAAAAGAACGATGCCACGGTTAGCAGCCTCGACTGGATCACGTACAGCAGCTACGTCGATGGGCCATGTTGGATGAAATACGTCGACGACAACAAGTTCCTCGACGAGCTGAGCATCCCGGGTACGCACGATTCGGGCACCTGCAGCGTGGACAACGACACTGAGCCCCAATCCTCGCAAGTAAAATGCCAGCAGGATTACATTCCCACGCAGTTGCTCGAGGGAATCCGCTATTTTGATATCCGACTCGGAAAGGGCGACGACCCCGGTATCGACCACGGGATTTTCTACCTACTCAAAAAAGACGGGAACTATCTGCATCTCTCCGATGTCATCGGGTACTTCAAAACGTTTTTGAACGAAAACCCGTCAGAAGTGCTCATCATGCTCGCATCGCGCGGCAACGATGAGGCTACCGACGAAAGCATAACGACGGCCTTCGCCAAGGTTATGGCCGATAACCCCAACCTGTTCTACACGTCGAGCCACGTCCCCACGCTGGGCGAGGTGCGCGGAAAGATCGTTCTGCTGCGTCGATTTAGGCTCGCCGGCAACAGTGCAAGCGGCCATACGTGGGGCCTCGACCTTACCGAATGGGATGACAAGATCAAGGCTCACTCCGACAGCACCACTATGTGTCTCGTCCAAGACGCGCGGGGCTTTGAAGCCGCGGGGGAAACAGGCGACAAAGAGCCCTATTGCACCAAGGTATACGCCCAGGACAAGTACAAACTCACGGGAACCGACAAGCTCAGCTGGGTCGATAATGCGCTGAAGGAAACGACCGGGCGCACGCGCAACAAGGTGGACGTCGTGGACGATGACAGGGCCAAGGTGCAAGTCCAGGAGCGTTGCTGGTCTATCAACTACACCAGCTGCACGGGCTTGTCGCACGGAGGCAATCCTTTTACCTCGGCACGAGTAGTCAACGAGCATCTGTACAAGAGCCCGTACATCAATCCCAGCGGCACCGAGGATACAAAGTCAGATTACCTCAAGCACATTGGCATCATCGTATCCGACTTTGTTGATGCGGCACTGGCCCGGAGCGTCTACCAACGCAATTACGATACACCGCACAAGCAGACAGCTTCGTACTACCTCCCGAACCGCATGCGCATGACGTACGGCGACTCGCTGAGCGATGCCTCGCTCCAGGATGGCAAGACCGTTGGCGAGGGCCATTTCTGCCTCGTCGACAGCAGCAACGTACTCAACGTAGCGGCTTCGGGAAGACCTTTTACCATCGAATATGTGGATGTCGACGCCCTGGGCAACGAGACCGTTACGGGGCTGCAGGGCTCCGTGCCCATCGATATCAATCCACGCGCGCTGACACCCCACTTTGAGGGGCTCGAAGGCCTTAAGGCCGGCGAAGACGTGCGCGCCAAGATTGCGGCATCACTCGAGGGCAAGCTCGAAACCGATGCCTGCACGGCCCAGCTCGAGTTTGTGCACGACGCGGACGGCGCTCCGGGCACGGCAATGGCAGAGGGCGAAACATTTGCCGCAGGAACGTACTGGGTGCGCGCGAACGGTCTTTTGGGCGACGCGGCGCAAAACTACAAGCTTGCTAATGACGGAGCCGCGAGCTTTACCGTGACGGCTTCGGGCAACGCAGGCACTACGGACACCGGCACCAGCAACGGCAACGGCGCCAACGCAGGCAGCGCCGACAAGAACGGTAATCGCAACAAGAGCAAGGGCTCGGGCGAGAAGCTTGCCGGCACAGGCGACGGCTCTGGCATCGCCGCCGGGCTCGCTGCCGCCGCCGTGGCGACGACAGTCGCCGGCGCAGCGATGCTTGCAAATGACCGCGAAAACGCTGGGGACGACAGCGAATAGGCAAGCCGACCCTTTTGGACACATCGACTCGACGAGGAGCGCAGGACACCGTTCTGTGCCCCCGTTTTTTACCTTGGCCCGAACGCCGCCATAGGCTACATCACCATATTCAGCGCGTTCACGAATTCCTGGGCTTTTGCGCGGCTGCTCAGGCTAAAGACACAAGCAGTCAACAGCCTGTTGCGCAGAAAAACGTCGCGTCCCTTGATCCTGTTGACCCCCGTGATGTCCTTAAGATAGGCAATCTCGGTGTGCTTGCCGCCAAAAGTGCCTTTCTTGAGTACCTCGATGCGATTCGGGTAGGTCTTGACGTCTTTAAACCTGCCCGATCCCTTGTCCTGGAACAGCAGCGTGTTGTTGTCCATACGCATCGCTCTCATGGTTAGAGTTAAAACTGCCTTCACCATCACATTCTAGTCGCCGCAAACCCTTTTCGCGATCGCGCTCAGAGCACCAGAATCCGTGTCCGCACGAGGCTTTAAACTAAAAACAATAAAGATGCACTCCTCAAGAGGAAAGTCGGGTGATATCGATGGGTGAACTGATAAACCGCGGGGAATCGGCAATCGTGCCAGAAGTTTTTTACAAGCAGGTTTCCTCGATTCTCAACGCCGCTCGCGACAAGGCCTATACCGCCATTAACTTTGCGATGGTTGAGGCATATTGGGAGATCGGCAAGAGTATTGTTGATGAACAGGGCGGAGAGGAGCGCGCAACATATGGAGAGGCATTGATTGCAGGCCTCTCCAGAAGGCTTACCGCGGATTTCGGAAGAGGCTTTGGCATCGCAAACCTTCGCAATATGCGTCAGTTCTTTTTTGCGTTTCCAATTCGCGACGCACTGCGTAGCGAATTGAGCTGGACTCATTACCGCAGGTTGATGCGCATTCCCGACCCTGATGCTCGCGCCTGGTACATGAACGAATGCGCCAATTCTCGCTGGAGCACGCGCCAGCTCGAACGCCAGATCAACACCATGTTCCGAGAGCGCCTACTTGCCAGCAAGGACAAGGAGGCCGTCACCCAGGAAATCCAAAAGCGCGCCCCGGCTCGTCGCCCCGAGGATATCATCCGCGACCCATATGTGCTGGAGTTTTTAGGTTTCTCGGACGATACTGCGTTTCGCGAGAGCGATCTAGAGCAGGCGCTCATCACGCATCTTCAGAAGTTCCTGCTGGAGCTTGGCCGTGGCTTCGCTTTCGAGGCGCGCCAAAAGCGCATCACCTTTGATGGGCGCCATTTCTATATTGACCTTGTGTTTTACAACTATCTGATGCGCTGTTTCGTGCTCATCGACCTTAAGACCGATGACCTTACGCATCAGGACCTGGGCCAGATGCAAATGTATGTGAACTACTACACGCGTGAGCTCATGAACGAAGGCGACAATCCGCCCATAGGCATCGTGCTCTGCGCTGACAAAAGCGATTCGATCGTCGAGTACACGCTGCCCGAAGACAACGACCAAGTGTTTGCCGCCAAATACCTGCCGTATCTTCCAAGCAAGGAAGAGCTGGCGCGCGAGCTGAGTGCCGAGTACCGCGCCATCAACGAAGCGACTAATGGCGAAGTGCAAGGATAGCAGCACGTTGCGACCGATACCCCCGACGGCGCTCCACATCACCCGGGAAAAGAGGAGCTTTCCATGACACACAGACCGAAAACAACACTGCGCGACTGCATCTATGGGCTTGCCGTCGGTGACGCGCTGGGCGTTCCATACGAGTTTATGCCTCGTGGCACGTTCGAATGCACGGACATGATCGGCTACGGCACGCATGGGCAGCCCGCCGGCACCTGGAGCGATGACACGTCCATGACGCTTGCCACCTGCGACTCGATTAGGGAGCTCGGTCATATCGACACCGCAGACATGCGCGACAAGTTCGTAGGCTGGATTGCCCGTGGCGAGTATACGATCGACGGCGTTTTCGATTACGGCGGCACGACCGCCCGCGCCCTGCACACCGGCAAAGGCGGCTCCGGCGAACGCGACAACGGAAACGGTTCACTCATGCGCATCGCGCCCCTGGCGTTTGTCGACGCGACTGGCGACGAGATCTGCGAGGTCTCCGCGATAACGCACGCCCACAGAACGTCGACCGATGCATGCGTCATATTTGTCGAGCTGATGAGGGGCGTGATGAACGGCACGCTTCCCTCGTGGGCGCTTCATCTGAAAGGTGTGCCTGAGCAGGAAATCAGGTCCGGCGGCTTCGTGCGCGACACCCTTAAGGCCGCCAGCTGGTGCTTTGTTAACACCAACAGCTACGAAGATTGCGTCCTTGCCGCCGTCAACCTGGGCGACGACACCGACACCACCGCAGCCGTCGCAGGCGCCCTCGCCGGCACGGCATACGGCATCGACGCAATTCCGCAGGAGTGGATTGACACCCTGCGCGGTAAAGAGCTGATTGAGAGCTGCTTGTTTTAGGGTGCCATTCAAGAAATAAGGCAGGAGGCATCATGGAGAGGAAGATCGCGAATATAGACGAGTTCCAAGTGGACGAAAACGGGATTCCGCTATTTCCAGCAGGACTGAAGGAAGAAGCCAACCTCTACGTCCTCCCCGATGGGCGCTACCTCCCCTGCGGGCTCTACAGGACCGCGGACGGCGGTTCGCTCATTTATGAACCGTTCGAACTCAGCACCTTCGGGCAGATGCTTGCCCAATTCAAAGAGAACTAGAGGCTTGATTGCCCGTTAGATCGACACTGCTCAAAACCAGTGGGCCGGCTATCCTCCACCGCGGCCCGTGAGGTAGAATTATGCCTGCCGCGGAATCCACCTGCGGGCAACGCTCCGATCTCCGATTGGGGTGAAGCCTATGAACTTGTTTCTTGAAATCCTGCGCCTCTCGATGTATGTAACCGGCATCGTCCGGAACCTCTACTCGATCTGGCGGGAATATAAGCAGTAACGGATAGCGAAGGGAGTCATGCAAAGGGCCGGCTGCAACCGACCCTTTTGACGATAATACCTGCGTTGCCCGCGTCTCCGAAGTTTGAGTAGCTGAGGAGCGGGTTCCGCGGCACATCCTGATTTTACCCAGTGGCAAGACTCTTTTACAGCCGTTCCACCGTTTATTTACATCTGCCATCACGGACATCGCCCGTGCGGGCTCGAGTCCCGCCGCCCCGACCAAAACAGGATCATCCCCGCGCGTGCGGGGAACAGGATTGTTTGCGCTCCACATGTCTTGACGGATTGGTAGGGCGCTTTTCTATGGGCAGAAGATCTGGTTATCGCTACATGATTGAGTTAAGAACCCTCACGAATTCCTCTGCCTGGGAGCGGCTGCTCAGTCTATAGCCGTAGCCCGTCCGCAGCCTGTTGTTCAGAATCACCTGCTTGCCCTTGATCCTATAGACACCGGTGACGTCATTCAGGTAGGTCACCTCTATATGCTTGCCGAAGAAGCGGTTCTTCTTGAGCGTGGTAATCCGATTCGGGTAGATACAGATCTCCTTGAAAACACCGGCACCCTTATCTCTGAACAGCAGCGTGTCGTTGTCCATTTCTATTCCTCCTTGTTGACGTTGGTTAGATTGCGGTCCGAACTGTCATATTGTTTGATTACCAGTTAGATCGACACTGCTCCAAAACATATCTGACCAACGGATGACGACATAGCGCGTTTGATTACCAGTTAGATCGACACTGCTCCAAAACCACTCGTGCATCTTGTCCGTGGTCGTGTGAGTTTGATTACCAGTTAGATCGACACTGCTCCAAAACCTTACAAAAGGCATGTGCCGCACACCTCTTGTTTGATTACCAGTTAGATCGACACTGCTCCAAAACATGACAAACGCAAAGAAGGAGCGCGGTCGAGTTTGATTACCAGTTAGATCGACACTGCTCCAAAACTACCCGAACATTACGATCTTTGAGGCCCAGGTTTGATTACCAGTTAGATCGACACTGCTCCAAAACAAGGGGTATGCACTCGAGGCTTGTACCTCGGTTTGATTACCAGTTAGATCGACACTGCTCCAAAACAATAGCTACGAGCTTGTAAGCTATAGCACGTTTGATTACCAGTTAGATCGACACTGCTCCAAAACGACAGCTCGTGCCAATCGTCATCACTGTGGGTTTGATTACCAGTTAGATCGACACTGCTCCAAAACCCAACGCACTCGGCGCTGGCTCTACAAAGGTTTGATTACCAGTTAGATCGACACTGCTCCAAAACTCCCATTGCCTGTGTCCCTTCTCATGTCACGTTTGATTACCAGTTAGATCGACACTGCTCCAAAACCCAAGTCCTCTTCCAGCTTCTCCCAGCTGTCGTTTGATTACCAGTTAGATCGACACTGCTCCAAAACTGATGGTTGGTCTGCCACCGTTTGCGATGGTTTGATTACCAGTTAGATCGACACTGCTCCAAAACTAAATCTCTTTGTTATTATTCTCATTTTGAGTTTGATTACCAGTTAGATCGACACTGCTCCAAAACGGAAGCCGATAATCATGAGGGTGTAGCAGTGTTTGATTACCAGTTAGATCGACACTGCTCCAAAACTAACGTCTGCCACTACCGCGGCGGCGTCGAGTTTGATTACCAGTTAGATCGACACTGCTCCAAAACAAGATTGTCGGGCCTAATTGTGCAGACATGGTTTGATTACCAGTTAGATCGACACTGCTCCAAAACGAAGCACATCAGCGACGACGGCGTGACGAGTTTGATTACCAGTTAGATCGACACTGCTCCAAAACGATTTATCTGCACCGTGTGACAGGTAGTATGTTTGATTACCAGTTAGATCGACACTGCTCCAAAACACCCGTGGATGCTTACGAACCCGACGCTCCGTTTGATTACCAGTTAGATCGACACTGCTCCAAAACTCGAGGTCTGCCGCACGCTCGACGAGCGCGGTTTGATTACCAGTTAGATCGACACTGCTCCAAAACAGTACCCCGCACAGGCCGCAGGTTTCGCAAGTTTGATTACCAGTTAGATCGACACTGCTCCAAAACTTATCTGATTGATAACATAGACAAAACATTGTTTGATTACCAGTTAGATCGACACTGCTCCAAAACGCACACATTGATATTTTATAGGGACTCTCGTTTGATTACCAGTTAGATCGACACTGCTCCAAAACGGTAGGCGGTTTTACTGTCTGCTAAAGCAGTTTGATTACCAGTTAGATCGACACTGCTCCAAAACGTGTCGGTGATCATTTGTCCGTCAAGTCCGTTTGATTACCAGTTAGATCGACACTGCTCCAAAACTCGATGTCGACGACATGGCACAGAGCGAGAGTTTGATTACCAGTTAGATCGACACTGCTCCAAAACAGCATGTCCATGCGCGCATCGAACTCGCTTGTTTGATTACCAGTTAGATCGACACTGCTCCAAAACAGTGTTGCCGTTAACGATGATGCGAGCAACGTTTGATTACCAGTTAGATCGACACTGCTCCAAAACTAAGTCAACACAACCTTG
>CAUBVH010000017.1 GCA_958439425.1 uncultured Collinsella sp. | reverse complement strand
CGCGACCAATGCCCATGGCGCTGAGCACGTGGCTCGGGTCCATGTTGCCGCTCGAGCAAGCCGATCCGGCCGAAACCTCAAAGCCGGCGGCATCGAGCTTGATGATGAGCTCCTCGGAGTCCATGCCGTCGACGTAGATTGAAACCATACCTGGCAGACGATCGGCCTGCGCGTAGTCGCCCATCGTGGCGTGAATGCGAGGATGGGCCGTAAGCGTGGCGTAGAGCTTATCGGACAAGGTCTGCAGTTCCGCGCGCTCCTGGGCCACGTGGGGCGTCAGAGACGAAGCGGCGGCAGCAAAGGCGAGCTGCGTGCGCAGGTCCTGCGTGCCGGCGCGACGGCCGGCTTCCTGTCCACCACCAAAGATGCGCGGACGCAGCGGCGTGCGGCTCTTAAGGTAGAGCGCGCCGGATGCCACAGGGCCGCCGATCTTGTGCGCGGCAACGGTCATGGCATCGACGCCCAGCTCAGTGACATCGAGCGGAATATGCAAGTAGCCCTGGATGGCATCGGTATGAAACAAGGCACCGACAGCATGTGCGGCGGCGGCCAGCTCGCGGATGGGCTGCACCACGCCGGTCTCGTTGTTGGCGACCATAATGCTCACGAGCGCCACGTCGTCGCCAAGCAGCTCGGTGAGTGCAGCGGGCTCAACGTAGCCCGCACGGCAGGGCTGCACCAGGTCGACGGTAAAGCCGGCGGCACGTAGCAGCGGCAGGTTGTCCAGAATCGAATCGTGCTCGATGGCCGAAACGATTACGCGATCGCGCTTGCGATCGCGCTGACGAGCGCCCTCGGCAAGACCGAGCAGCGCCAGCTGGTTAGCCTCGGTGCCGCCGTTGGTAAAGATGATCTCGGACGGGCGAACGCGTACGCCAAAGCTACGGGCGATCTCGCGACGGGCGACTTCCAGGCGTGCGGCGGCCTTGCGGCCGAGCGAGTGCAGCGAGTTGGGGTTGACGCCGGCAAGCTCGCTGTCGTCGTACTCGCGCTGCGCAAGGAGCGCCTCGGCGCGCATGGGCGTCGAGGCGGCATAGTCAAGATTCACGGGTATGCGGTTTTGACCTGCGGTCATAAGGGTTTATGCCTCCTGTGCGGCCTCGTTGCCCAGCTTCTGCAGCAGCGCAACCTCGGCGGCGGGATCTTCGGACTTAAATACGGCGGAGCCGGCTACGAGCACGTTGGCGCCGGCCTTGACGACCTCGGCGATGTTCTTGGAAGAGATACCGCCATCGACCTCGATCAGGGGCGAAACGCCGTGGCGCTCACACATGGCCGTAAGCTCGTGCAGTTTGGCAATAGTACCAGGGATAAAGCTCTGGCCGCCAAAGCCGGGGTTCACGCTCATGAGCAGCACCATGTCGACAACGTCGATGATGCTCTCGAGCACGCAGACGGGCGTTGCGGGGTTGAGTACCACGCCGGCCTTGACGCCGCGCTGTTGCAGATGCGTGAGCGTGCGGTGCAGGTGCGTGGAGGCCTCGTAGTGCACGGTGATCATGTCGGCACCGGCGTCAGCGTACCAATCGACCGTCTCGTCGGGGTTCGACACCATCAGGTGCGCGTCGACCGGCACATCGGTGGAGCGCTTGACGGCCTTGAGGATGTCGACGCCAAAGGTGAGGTTACCGGTAAAGTGACCGTCCATAACATCGAAGTGCACGTAGTCGGCACCGGCGATCTTGTCGAGCTCGCCTTTGAGGTTGGCCATATCGGCCGAAAGGACGGACGGAGCGATTTTGATGGAACCCATGGTAGAAGCCTTTCTGCGCTAGTCGGTGAGTCCGTAGAACTCTTGGGAGGGAACGCGATCGGTAAGAATCTCGAGCGCCCTATCCAAAGTAACACCGTTGTAGAGCGTTTGCTCCACGGCAAAGGTGAGCGGAATGTCTACACCCAATGAACGGGCGAGCTCGCTGACGCTGCGGGCCGCGACGGCGCCCTCGACCACCATATGCGTGCGTGCCTGGTACTCGTCGAGCGACACGCCATGAGCGAACTCGTAGCCAAAGGTGCGGTTGCGCGAATGCTTCGAAGTGCAGGTGGCGATAAGGTCGCCCATGCCGGCGAGTCCCATGCAGGTCATGGCCTGGCCGCCGCGGGCGTGTACCAGGCGGCTGATCTCGGCCAGGCCGCGCGTCATGATGAGAGCGAGTGTGTTATCGCCCGCACCCGAGCCGGCAGAGATGCCGCATACGATGGCAATGACATTTTTCATGGCGCCGCAGACCTCGACGCCGGTCATGTCCCGCGACAGATAAATTCGGAAGGCCGTGGAAAGCAGCAGCTCCTTAAAGGTCTCCCCTATCTGCGGATCTTCGCTGGCGATGACAGCGGCCGAAAGCCCGCCGCGGCAGATCTCCTCGGCATGGTTGGGGCCCGAAAGCGCCGCCACGCGCGACTCGTTTCCGATCTCGCTGGCGATGACCTCGCTCATGAGCAGGCCGGACTCGGGCTCGATGCCCTTGGTAAGACAGAGCACCGGAGTGTCGGTGGCGATAAAGGGTGCCGCTTGATAGCACACGTCGCGCAAGTGCGTGGAGGGCGCGGCAAAGATTATGGCCTCGGCGCCGCCGAGCGCCTGGGCCAAGTCCGTCGTGGCGACAACGTTTTCCGGCAGCACGTAGTCCACCAGATAGCGTGGATTGCGATGCTCGCCGTTAATGCCGGCGGCCGTCTGCTCGCTATGTGCCCACATGGTCACGCGCTCGGCTCGCGCGGCGGCAAGGCCGGCGACGGCGGTTCCCCAGGAGCCGGAGCCAATCAGCGCAACATTCATGACTCTCTCCTACTTATCGTCGGGCTCGGTGACGCGCTTGGTAAACGAGAGCTTGGACTCCTTACCGGCCATGAGCTTTTTGATGTTCGCGCGATGGGCCCACACCACGGTGATGCCGATCATCGCCATGCAAAACTTAAGTCCCAGGCTGCTGTACGGAAAGACCGCGCAGACGGCGATGGGTAGGCCGATGGCAGCGGCAAGAGAGCCCACCGACACGTACTTGGTGATGGCGACGGCCACGATAAACATGCCCAACAGCGACAGGCCAATAGGCCAGTACCAAGCGAGGATGACGCCCAGACCAACTGCGATACCCTTGCCGCCATGGAAGTTGAGATAGGGAGAAAAGATGTGTCCCCACACGGCAGCGAGGCAAATGACGCCGAGCATCCAGTCGCCGGGGACTCCAGGCGCCATGATGTTCTGCGGAAAACCATAGCCCAGATCGGCGATGAGCGGACGGGCGATAAGGACGCAGATGGCGCCCTTAAGGCAGTCGAGCAGCAGCGTGAGCGCGGCCACCTTGGGGCCGGCTACGCGCAGGGCGTTGGTGGTGCCGATGTTGCCGGAACCCGCCTTGCGAATGTCGGTGTGGTTGAACACGCGGCCCAGGATCAGGCCAAACGGAATCGCTCCGATAAAGAACGAGGCCACGGCGCAAATGGCGGTCAGCAGAATCGGATTATGCATCCTTTTGCTCCTTCTTCCTAAAGAAGAGTCGGATGGGCGTGCCGGCAAAGTCGAAGGTCGAGCGCATACGGTTCTCCACGTAGCGCTGGTAGGTATCGTTGACCAGGTCGCTGTGGTTGACGAAGAACGTAAACGTCGGCGGGTTGACGCCCGTCTGGGTCACGTAGTGCATGCGCAGGCGGCGCTTGCCGTCCACCACGGTGTGGCCAAACTCGCGCAGGTCGGTGAGGAACGTATTGAGGCGCGAGGTGCTGATCTTTTGCGAACGCGTCTTCTCGGCGGCGTCGACCATCGCCCAGATCTTCTCGACACTGCGGCCGGTCAGGGCTGAGATGCGCAGGTACTGGGCCCAGGGAGCCATGACGCCCAGACGGCGGTCGACGGTCTCCATGCAGGCCTCGCGCTTGCGGTCGTCGTCGAGCAGGTCCCACTTGTTGAGCAGCACCACGATGGCGCAGCCGCGCTCGATGGCAAGGCCCATGACCTTCTGGTCCTGCTCGGTGACGCCCACGGAGGCGTCGACGACGAGCAGTGCCACGTCGGCGCGATCGATGGCGCGCAGGCCGCGGACCATGGAGTAGTACTCGATGTTCTCGTACACGGTGCTCTTCTTGCGAATGCCCGCGGTGTCGACCATGCGGTAGTGTTTGCCATCGCGCTCTACGACAGTGTCGATGGCGTCGCGCGTCGTGCCGGCAATGTTGGACACGATAGAGCGGTCAGCGCCCAGGATACGGTTGAACAGCGACGACTTGCCGGCATTGGGGCGGCCGATGATGGCGACGTTCAGCGCATCGGGGAACTCGTCGGCGACCTCGTCCTCTTCCTCGGGGAGCAGGGCCACGATGTCGTCGAGCAGGTCACCCGTGCCATGGCCGTGCAGGGCCGAGAGCGGCGTGGGCTCACCGATGCCGAGCGAATAGAACTCCCAGATGTTGTCGTTCTCGCGATCGGGGTTATCGAGCTTGTTCACCAGCAGAAAGACCGGCTTGTCCGAGCGCTTGAGCATGCGGGCGACCGACTCGTCCTCCTCGGTGACGCCGGTGCGGCCGTCGACCACAAACAGGATGACGGCCGCTTCCTCGGCGGCGGCGAGCGCCTGGTCGCGGATGGACGTGGCAAAGACGTCGTCGCTCTTGAGCGGCTCGATACCGCCCGTGTCGACGATGGTGAACTCGCGGCCGTTCCAATCGGCCGTGTGATACGAGCGGTCGCGCGTGACGCCGCGGGACTCGTGGACGATGGCATCCGAGGTCTGGGCCAGGCGGTTAACGAGCGTGGACTTGCCCGCGTTGGGGCGTCCGACGACGGCGACGATAGGTTTCATCTGCTCTCCTTTAATGGGTAGGGTCAGCGGAATTAGTAGAGTCGGCAGGCACAATGCCAAGGATGTGCTCCAGGGTATCGAGCAGCTCATGTGGCATGGTTGACACCACATGAACCTCGGCGCCGCGACTGGTAAGGCTTGCGAGTAAATCGTCACGATGATACTCGTCAAGCGTCATGCCGTCAGCGTTGAACATGAGCTTAGGCACAAAGAGCATAACCCCCGACAGGTCTTGCGGCAGCTGCTCCAGGATATCGCTCGCGACGATGAGTCCGGTCACGTCCACGTTGCCGCCAAAGTAGCGGTTCTTGATGGCCGTGACGGTGCCGGCAAGGCCGTGCGGCGATTCCACAAAGCGCGCGACCGTATCGCGCGCGCTGGCGCCCGAGAGGCACAGCAAGCGCTGACCACGGGCGGCGATTCCCTCGCGAACGCGGGTCAGGCGCTCGGCATCGGCGGCGATCACATCGTCGGTCTCGTCCAGATAGGAGCGAATCATGCCGATGCCGTCATAGTACTGCGGGTAGCCGTCGTAAAAGTCTGCCTCGGGCGGCTCGATGCCGGCGTCCAGATAGAACTCGTCGCTCATCTGGAAGGTATGGCGACCAAAACGCTCGTACGCGCGGTCCTGGAAGGGTCGGATCATGGCAATGGTTTCGCGCGCGAGCTCGGGCTTATCGCTGTAGGACCAGCTAAAACGGTTTTGGTGCTTGGTAAAGCCGAGCGGCACGATGCCCAGGCTGGTGATCTGCTCATGTTCCTCGCAGTAGCGCAGGGTCTTTTCCAGCTCCTCGCCGTCGTTCATGCCGGGGCACAACACGATCTGCGCGTGAATCTCGATGCCGGCTGCCATGATGGCCTCGAGCACGTCCATGCCGCGCTGGGCGTTGCGGCCCATCATGCGGCGGCGAATATCGGGGCTCACGGCGTGGACCGACACGTTCATCGGACTCATGTTGCGGTCGATGACGTTTTGCACGTCCTCGTCGGAAAGGTTCGTGAGCGTGACAAAGTTGCCCTGCAAAAAGCTTAGGCGGTAGTCATCATCGCGAATGTAGAGCGTGGAGCGGCCACCCTTGGGCAGCATCGTCATAAAGCAGAACACGCAGGCGTTGACGCAGGTACGCATGCCGTCAAAGATGGGTCCATCGAACTCAAGGCCCCAATCCTCGCCGGGAAAGCGATCCAGCTCCACGGGGGTGACGGTGCCGTCGCGCGGGTCGAAAACCTCCAACTCGACGGTGTCTTCGTCGGCCTCCCAGAGCCACACGATCATATCGGTGAGCTGCTCACCGTTGACCTTGAGCACGCGCATGCCCGGCTCGATACCCACATCCCATGCGGGCGATTCGGGACGCACGTTCTTAACGAGCGCGCCCTTACCCGGCTCGGGGTCGCGGCTGCGCCCGTAATCGGCCACCTCGGTGGCGTATGCGGGTACGGTCTGGTCCATGATTAGCGGCAAAGCTCCTTGATGCGCTCAACGGCGCGTTCGATGTGTTCTTGCGGGGTGGAGGCTCCGGCAGTGATGCCGATGTGGCGCGCGTCGGCAAACCATGCGGCCTCGAGCTCGGAAGCTTCCTCGATGTGATGTGTGTGCTCACAGGCATCAGCGCAGATCTGTGCCAGGCGACGCGTGTTGCCCGAATTTTTGCCGCCCACGACGACCATGCAGTCGCAGCGGTTGGCGAGGGTTTCGGCTGCCTGCTGGCGCTCGCTCGTGGCTGCGCAAATGGTGTTGATCACACGCAGTTCCTGCACGCGTGGGGTGATGGAGGCCACAACCTCGGCCAGGTTCTGCGCGGTCTGGGTGGTCTGCACAACCAGTCCCACCTTGCCCTTGAGCGTCAGCTCGTCGGCGTCGGCGGCACAGCTCACGACCTGTGCATCATCACCAGCATGGCCAAGAATGCCCTCGACCTCGGGGTGACCCGGCTCTCCCACGACGATCACGCGGTAGCCCTCGCGCACCAGGCGCTCGGCCGCCACGTGGACTTTCTTTACGTAGGGGCAGGTGGCGTCGACCACATCGAGGCCGCGCTCGCGAGCGGCATCGATGACCTGCGGCACCACGCCGTGCGCGCGGATGATCACGGTGCCCGACGCGGCGTCGTCCAAGGTCTCGGCCAGACCGACGCCTGACTCGGCGAGCTCGCGTACCACGATGGGGTTATGGATGAGCGGGCCCAGCGTGTGGACCTGAGCGTTCTCCCCTGCCTGCGGCGCGGCGGCCAGCGCCATGTCGAGCGCGCGCTGTACGCCGTAGCAGGTGCCGGCATGCGCGGCAATCTCGATGGTGGGGACGACCTCCTCAGCGGCGGCCGCAACGGTATCCATGACGTTCTCACCCATGGCTAGAACCTGCCCGGGTGCTCGGAGCACAGGTCGTCGCGCATGGCGTAAACGCGACTCATGGCCTCGGACTCAAACCATGCCAGGCGCTCCTTGCGCTTGAGTTCGGCCGGAGCATCGGATAGCGAGATGGCCTTGCCGGCGCGGATCCAGCACTTCTTGGGGCGCATGATCTTTTTGCCTTTGGGCGTGATGTCGGACCAGCCGCAGATGGCGAGCGGGTTGACGGGTGCCTTACCCATCTGGGCGATGAGCGCAAAGCCGCCATGGACCTCGGGCTTGATCTCGCGCGAGCGGATGCGCGTGCCCTCGGGGAAGATCAAGACGTCCTCGCCGCGTTGCAACGCATGCTGAGCGGCACGCAGGCACTTCATGTCGGCGGTGCCGCGCTCGACGGGAATACCGCCCACGCGGCTAAAGGCCCAGCGCACAATCTTGCTCTTGGCGAACTCGGACTTAAAGATGGGGCGCACACGGCGGCCGCCAAAGAACAGTGCCGTCTCCACGGCCAGCAACTCGGCCATCGAGGTGTGGTTGCAGATGACCACGCTACCGCGGCCTTCCTGGCGCTCAAACAGCAGGTCGGCGTCCTCGACCTTCCAGCGCCACATGAGCTTGGAGAAGGCCCACAGAATAGCCATGACCACCACGACGACGGCGCGGATGAGCGCCGGGAACTCGGCGTAGGGAGCGTTGTAGTAATCCTCGGGCGTCTGCTTAAACAGGCGCATGGGCTACCTCCTTTGGTTGATGAGGTCCTCGATAATGCGTACGACCTCGTCGATGGTGTGGGCGGTGGAGTCGACGTGCACGGCGTCCTCGGCGGGCACGAGCGGTGCGACCTCGCGGCTGCTGTCGAGCTTGTCGCGCTGCTTGAGGGCGTCGAGGGTCTCATCGACCTCGGCCTCGAGCTGCTCGGCAGTAAGCGGCTGGGCGTCGTTTTGGTGGCGCTGCAGCACGCGGCGGCGGGCGCGCTCACGCGGGTCGGCGGTCAGGAAGACCTTGACCTGCGCGTTGGGGAACACGACGGTGCCGATGTCGCGACCCTCGGCGACGATATCGCGGTCCTCGGCGGCGCGGCGCTGGTGGATGAGCATGGCGGCGCGTACGCCCGGGTAGGCCGAGACCTTGGACACGTTGGCGTCCACCTGCGGGGTGCGGATGGCAGCCGATGCGTCCTTGCCGTCGATGGTCAGGCGCGTGTCCTCGCCGGTGTCGTTGGTAAAGCGAATCTCGATCTGCTCGGCGAGGGCATCGATGGCAGCCTCGTCGTCCAGGTCGATTCCGCGGTCGAGCGCGGCGAAGGTGACGGCGCGATACATGGCGCCCGTGTCGAGCTTGTTAAAGCCCAGCTGGCGGGCGATCTCCTTGGCGATAGTGGACTTGCCGGAACCGGCGGGGCCGTCGATGGCGACGATCATGCAATGCTTCCTTTCGGTTGTTGACGTGCTGGTATGGTTCGCGGGCATTGGGGCGCGGCGAATTGCTTAGCCCGTGTAGCGCTCGCGGTAGGTGTTGCGCTTGGGCGCGGAGCCGTGGCTCCCATGGTGACGCGTGCGGCTGGCGGTGTTAGTCGCCGGCGCGGCGGCGCGTTTGGAGTTGGCCTGCTTGGGAGGGATACCGCCGGCCTTAAGGATCTGCACCTCGCGGTCGGTGAGTTCGCGCCACGAGCCTTTGGCCACGTCCTTGAGCTCCAGGCCGGCAAAGTTACAGCGGTGCAGGCGGATCACCGGATGGTGGATCTTGCTCAGCATGCGCTTGACCTGGTTTTTGCGGCCCTCGCGGATGATGACCTCCACGGCGGTGGTGCCGGGCCTGACGCCTTGCGGAGCCACGGCCTCGGCCTCGCGCGCGGTAATGACGCGGCAGATCGCCGGCTGGCATAGGCCGTCGTCGAGCTCGATGCCGCGACGGAGTGGCTCCAAGTCGCGATCGGTCAGGTGGCCGTCTACGAGCGCCTGGTAGGTCTTGTAGACGTGCTTGCTAGGGTGCAGCAGGTCCTGCGACAGGTCGCCGTCGGTGGTAAAGAGCAAAAGGCCCGTGGTGTCGCGGTCCAGGCGACCCACCGGGAACAGGCCCGGAAATCGGTCGCGGGGAACCAGATCTGCCACGCAGGGGCGCTCCTGCGGATCGCTCATGGTGGTGAGGTAGCCGGTAGGCTTGTAGAGCATCAGGTACACGGCGCCCTGGTTGAGCTTGACGGGCATGCCGTCGACCTCGATATGGTCGCGGTCGACGTCGACCTTGGTACCCAGTTCGGTCGCGACCTGGCCGTTGACGGTCACGCGGCCGGCGGTCATCAGGTCCTCCGAGCCGCGGCGGCTCGCCACGCCCGCGCGAGCCAAAAAGCGCTGTAGGCGCATCGTGTGTGGGTAGACGGGCTGGGCATCGGTCGCGGGCGTGCCCGCAGCGCCGGCGGTGCGCGTCTCCCCTGCTTCGTTAATTCTCGTCATGCATATCCTCCGAGGTCTCGTCAACGACCAGGGTCTCCAAGTCCTCGACTGCCTCAACATCTTCAACATCGGTATCGATCAGTTCGCGCTCTTCGTCCAGGTCCTCGGCCTGTTCTTCGAGCGTAGACTGAATACTGCGGCCGCTCAGGCGCTCGCGGATAAACTGGCGCGACTGCTCGTCGGGGGCAAACTGCTCCAGATCGGGCAGGTCGCGGGTGGAGCGCAGGCCGAACTTCTCCAAGAAGGCGTTGGTCGTGCCGTAGATGATGGCCTGACCGCGCTCGGGGTCGCGGCCGAGCTCGCGCACCAGGCCCTTGTCCACGAGCGACGCGATGACGCCGTCGGAGTTGACGCCGCGGATACCCTTGACCACCTCGCGCGTGACAGGCTGGTGGTAGGCGATGACGGCCAGGGTCTCGAGCGCCGCCTGCGACAGCTTTTGCGTATCCCAGCTCAGCACGTAGGCCTCGACCACATCGTGGTAGGCGGGGTGCGTGAATAGGCGCCAGCCACCGGCGACCTCGCGCAGCTGAAAGCCGCGGTTGGCCTCCTCGTACTCAACCTTGAGCTCGGCCAACAGCGACGCGCACTCGCCGGGGGCGATATCCAGCGCACCTGCCAGCGCGGATGCGCTCACGGGGTCGCTCGACACCAGCAGCAGCGCCTCGAGGGCGCCTTTGAGGCTGTTTGCCTCCAGCGTAGAAAGGGTTGACATAGTTGCCGCTCCTATTCGGTGAGCTCGGGGCCCTCGCCAGGCACGTATGCCTCGGCGCCCTCGACTCGGTTGATGCAGATGGTTCCAAAGATCTCGTCCTGGCTCAGCGTGAGAGAGCCGCGTTTGGCGAGCTCCAGCATGGCTAGGAAGGTGACGACGAGCTGCTCGGTGGTGGCGTCGCCGTCCAGCAGCTCGCGGAAGGTGCAGGTTTGGTGCGCCATGGTATAGCGGTCGACCGAGGCCACCGTCAGGTCGAGCGGCACGCGATGCGGCGCCACGTGCTCGGCCTCCAGCAGGAAGGTCTGGCGCTTGCCGTCCAGGTCGGCGCAGATAACGGCCAGGCCGCGCAGGGTGATGCCGGCCAGATAATCGGGCATAAGGCCCAAAAACTCGGGGTCGGGACCGGCAACGCGCGGATGCATGCGGCTCTCGGCCTGCATCCGCGCGCCAAGGGCTGCCGCCGCGCCCTTAAACTGTTTGTAAGCGATTAGACGCTGGATCAGGACCTCGCGCAGGGCATCACCGTCGAGAGCACTGAGTTCCTCGAGGTCTTCGTCGTCCTCGTAATCGTCGTCGGTGTTGCGCGGTGCCTCCTGGGGCACCAGCGAGGCGGCCTTAATGTCCAGAAGGGTTGCCGCGACCAGCAAAAAGTCGCTCGCCACGTCCAGGTCTAGTGCCTCGATGCGCTCGACCTCGGCAAGGTATTGCTCGGCCACCTCGCTAATGGAGATGGCGCCGATATCTACTTTTTGACGGGTTACCAGCTGCAGCAGCAGGTCGAACGGTCCGCTGTAGACCTGCGTCGACACGCGATACGACATCTTCGACCTCCTTTGACGGCGCCTTCGCGGCGCGGTTTGGGTGCATGTTGCGACCGTTTTGCGCGGTCGACCTGTAAGTTTACCCTAGATGCCGGCGATTGCGAAGTCGAGCAGCCGCTCAGCCAGCGGATACACGGTAACGTCGAAATAGCGGCCGATCACATCGATGCCTGTCCACATAGGCAGCAGATACAGCACGATGATGAGTATGGGCATGGCGTATTGCTGCAGACGATAGTAGTTGGCGAGTGCCTTGCCTTTGAGGAATGGAACGATGATCGACGAGCCGTCGAGCGGCGGAATCGGAATGAGGTTAAAGAACGCGAGCGACAGGTTGACCACGATAAAGGTGGCGCCGAAGTTCATGATTTGGAACGCCACGGCAAAGGACATGCTGGCGTAGAGGTTGCCGTACGCTGCGTGCATGAGGGCGGCCGCGAGGCACGCGAGTGCGATGTTCGACGCGGGGCCTGCCACGCTCACCAGGACCTCGTCGCGCTTGGGGTGCTTGAGGTTGTTGAGGTAGACGGGCACGGGCTTGGCAAAAGCGAACACCGGGCCGCCGGCGGCGAGCATGAGCAGCGGAAGGATAATGGTGCCAAACGGGTCGATATGGTTGAGCGGGTTGAGCGAGACGCGGCCGCGCGAACGGGCCGTCTTGTCGCCGAGCGCCCAGGCCGCGGCGGCGTGCGCGCTCTCGTGGATGACGATACCCAAGATGACGGCAACGGCGCTTGCGAGCAGGTTCATCAGGTAGCTGTTGGACATGGCGCTCCCCTAGCGGACGCGGCGCGAGGCGCGCGTGAGCAGGTAGTCGATCACAAACAAAATGACGGCGACGATGGCGTAATCCAGGCGGAATACGCCGCCAAAGGGCGATGTGATGACGCCGTAGCCGGCAATGGCGCTCGGTAGCGCGCGTGAAAGCTCAACGACAAAGCCTACGATCTGCAGCTTGGCGGTGAGGCCGCTAAAGCACAGCAGCACGGTCATCGCGCTCATAAAGATGCCGCAGATGCGGCACGCGATGGCGATAATGCTCATCGCCACGGCAGCGGCCTTACGAGAGTTCACGCGCGGTCTCCTCTTCGATCTGGGTGGAAAGCTCCAGCCATTCGTCCTCGAGCTTGGGCAGCTCTTGCTTAAGGCCGTTATATTCCCCCAGCGCGGCGTTGAACTTGTCCTGATCTGCATAAAGCTCTTCGCTCGCCATCAATTCCATAAGCTCGTCATAGCGGGCACGCTTCTTGTCAAGCTCGGTCTCGATCTTCTTGAGCTGGTTGCGCACGCCCTTGAGCTTTTTGTTGAGCGCGGCACGGGCCTGGGCCTCGGCGCGCTTTTGCTCCTTGGTCTTTTTGCCCTCGGCAGGCTTAGACGTCGCGGCGGGGGTGTCGGCCTGGGCGGCGCTGGCTTTGGTGGACTTGGCCGCCACAGGCGCGTTCTCCTTGGGCGCCTCGGCGGCGGCGCGGGCTGCGAGGTCCTCGCGCTTGTAGAGGTAGTAGTCGTAGTCGCCGTCGTAGACCGTGACCTTGCCGTCGCGAATGTCGATGATGCGGTTGGCCACGGCGCGCACCAGGTGCTCGTCGTGGCTGATCAGCACGATGGTGCCGGGGAAATTTTGCAGGGCGTTTTCGAGCATGTCCACCGAGTCGATGTCCAAGTGGTTGGTGGGCTCGTCCAGGCACAGGAGCGCCTCGGGGGCCACAAGCATCTTTGCCAGGGCCAGACGTGCCTTTTCACCGCCGGAGAGGACGCGTACCTGCTTTTCGATTGCGTCGTTGTCGCTAAACAGGAAGGCACCCAGCAGGCTGCGCTGCTGCGGCACGGTCCACTTGGGCGTGACGGTGTCGATCTCTTGCAGGACGGTGTTGGACTCGGTCATGCCCTCGAGCGCGTGCTGGGCGTAATAGGCCACGCCCACGTTGGTGCCCAGATCGCGGGTGCCGGTGGTGGGCGGCTCCAGGCCGGCGAGGATCTTCATGAGGGTGGACTTGCCGGCGCCGTTGGGGCCGACGAGTGCCACGTGCTCGCCGCGGTAGAGCTTGAGGTCGATGTTGCTGTAGATGTGCTTGTCGCCGTAGGACTTGGAGACGCCCTCGAGCCCCACGACCATGTCGCCGGAGCGCGGCGGGTCGGGGAACTTAAAGTCGATGTGCTTGTGGCCCTCGGGCAGGATGACAAGCTCCTTTTTGATCTGCTCGATCTTGCGGATGCGCTCCTGGGCCTGGGCGGCTTTGGTGGGCTTGTAGCGGAACTTGTCGACGAAGACCTGCATATGGGCGATGTCGCGCTCCTGGGCGGCGCGCTTGGCGCGCATCTGCTCCAGGTTGTCCTCGCGCTGCTTGAGGTAGCTGCTGTAGTTGCCGGTGTAGGTGGTCACGCGGCGGTTTTCGAGAGCGGCGACATGGTCGACGCAGGCGTCCATAAAGGCGCGGTCGTGGCTGACGATGAGGACGGCGCCGTCGTAGTTGGCGATAAAGCCGCGCAGCCACTGGACGCTTTCGAGGTCCAGGTGGTTGGTGGGCTCGTCCAGAAGCAGCAGGTCGGGGTGGCGCAGGAAGAGCTTGGCGAGCGCGATGCGCATCTGCCAGCCGCCCGAGAACTCGGAGCATGGGCGCTCAAAGTCAGTGACCTTAAAGCCCAGCCCGGACAGGATCTTGCGGGCGTTGCTCTCGAGCTCGTAGCCGCCCAGGTGCTCAAAGCGGTCCTGGACCTGGCCGTACTCGTTAAGGAGTGCTTCGACGTCCTTGCCCTGCTCGGAGAGCTCGGTGATCTGGGCCTGCAGCTCGTTGGCGCGCTCGCCCATGCGGCGGATTTCCTTGGCGGCGGCCATGACCTCAGCGAGGATGGTGGTGTCCTTTTGTTCCAGATTAGTTTCCTGCTCTAGGTAGCCCACCTGGCAGTCCTTTGCGTACTGGACCTGGCCGGAGTCGGGACTGTCGATGCCCATGATGATTTTGAGCATGGTGGTTTTGCCGGCGCCGTTGGGGCCCACGAGCGCGAAGCGCTCGCCGGGGTTGATCTGGAAGGACGCGCCGCTAAAGAGGACGCGTGCGCCGAAGCTTTTTTCGATCTTGTCGACCAGGAGGATCATGGTGCCGCCTTTGACCTTGTGTGCCAATATGAAAAAAGGCCCCAACTTGCGTTGGAGCCTCATTCAATGCTCGGGTGGAGACGAGGGGGATCGAACCCCTGACCTCTTGACTGCCAGTCAAGCGCTCTCCCAGCTGAGCTACGCCCCCGTGCGAAGAAGTACTATACGGGAACTCGGACGGCGATGCAAGGACATTTTTGGAAAAACTTTCCGGGGGCGCGGGCGCCGGAGTCCCGCGGGGTCGCGACGGCGGAGACCAGCGCCCGCGGGGCCGATGCGGGCGCGCGTCCAGGGCGTCTGGGCCCCTCGATGCCCGAGTAAGCCCGCGGGGCGCGCCCCGCGGGCGGGCGGCGGCATCGCAGGCAGCCGACCGAGGGCGCCCGGAAATGAGCAAGCAGGCTATTTGCAAGTGAAAACTAATGCCATGAAAAAGAAAACAGGCCAGACATATTGCCTGACCTGTTGAAAAACCTGGTGGGCCCTCCGGGATTCGAACCCAGAACCCAGGGATTATGAGTCCCCTGCGCTAACCGTTGCGCCAAGAGCCCTTATAAAGTGGCGCTTGCAGTTGGGGTGGCAGAACAGCCTCCAACGCTTTGAACCACGATGTGAAATACTACCATGCGCGCGGCACCCGTTCAACGCACGATCTTGTCGACCAGGAGGATCATGCTACCGCCTTTGACCTTGTGTGCCTAATATGAAAAAAGGCCCCAACTTGCGTTGGAGCCTCATTCAATGCTCGGGTGGAGACGAGGGGGATCGAACCCCTGACCTCTTGACTGCCAGTCAAGCGCTCTCCCAGCTGAGCTACGCCCCCGTGCGAAGAAGTACTATACGGGAACTCGGACGGCGATGCAAGGAAATTTTTGGAAAAACTTTCCGGGGGCGCGGGCGCCGGAGTCCCGCGGGGCCGCGACGGCGGAGACCGTCGCCCGCGGGGCCGATGCGCGCGCGTCCAGGGCGTCTGGGCCCCTCGATGCCCGACCAAGCCCGCGGGGCGCGCCCCGCGGGCGGGCGGCGCTGCCGCCGCCCTCCCATCAGGCTCCACTCCGGCCGCCCCCGGGATCCCCGCCACGAAACCGGCCCATCTACTACGTTTGGGCGACATCCCCCGACCATGGCGTCTCGGGCAGAAATAAAACCGCAGGTAGACGGCCTGCGGTTTTCGCGAAATACGGGGTATGGTCGAGGGGTCGGGGTTAAACGTAGTAGATGGGCCGGTTTCGTGGCGGCGGCATCGCAGGCGGCCGACCGAGGGCGTCCGGAAGTGAGCAGGGCATCCGTCTAACGACCGATTTCCAGCCAGTTGCACAGTACGTTGGCTCGTAGCTCCATTTCCGTTGTCTTTTGCGCCTTAGTTTTGCACCTATAGCGTAATTCCAAGCGCGAGCAAAGACTTCTCACGATCGCATCAAGCTGCTCGGCATCGTTAAGCATGTCGTGCGTAACCAGGAAGACGTCATACCCCATACTTTGCAGCGCTGTCATGCGTTTGGCATCGTGGGCCAGCACAGCGCCTGATCCGTGGATGACCTCCCCCTGAATCTCCACGATGCCTGCTTTCATTATGGTTGGATTTACGATCACGATATCCCCGTAGCAGACTCTTTGCCCCGCAATGCTCTGCGCCGATGCGGTAAGCGGTGTAAGGTCGTTAACGCAAACGCTTCGAAAGCCGGCACCGCCGCGAGAGCGAGGAAGCGACAGCAATAAAATTCCTGCAACTTCAAGCGGAGAAGCTGCTATACCTGTCACCAGCTGCGCGGCGTTGTAAAACTTCGTACCCCACTTTCGTCTTTTCATCTTACTGGCGTACTCATGAAGCTCGTGTAATTCGATGAGCGGCTTCCTCATCCAGAGCGAAGTGCCCTTTAGCCTTGTGACCTCCTTCGTTTTCTTTTGCCCGTTGGGCCCCTTCGTATTTACCTGTTCTTTGGCATTTATGCGCGCATAAGCGCGTTTCCATTGTGGTTCGTCTTGGCTTTCATCGAGGTCAAAGAGGGATTCGGTGGTTGCATTCTCGGCAGCGTCATTGGCTTTGTCTAGTTCCGCCTCTGCTGCTGCGGTGGGCTCAAAGACTGAGAACCATCCGCAAAATTCGTACATGGCAAGGACAAGATCGGTTGGAGACACAAAGCGCGCCATGGTAAATAGCGTCGCAAGAGGATTGGTAACCCTAAAGCTCATCGCGGTTTCCAGCGTGCTATCCACTCCCGAAGCATCATCACAGTGGATTGTTGTCCGTAATCCCGAATGGCAGTTAACGCCACCGGGCACTGTGGTGGTAATAATCGGGGTCTTGAGGATATCGGTTACGAAAGGGGCTTGGGCTAGAGCTCGCCAGCCGTCTTCTGGGCTTGGCAGTCTTGGGTAGAGGTCGCGGACCTGCGGTGGGCAGCGCCAGTAGCGGAACGCGGTGTTTGCACAAATGATCTCGTCCATATGGGCCTCCCCTAGCTTTGGCTGCGTGCCGTTATGTTTGCAGGTAGATCGATTATCAATGGCGGCATCATGCCGGTAAGTACCGGAAGCTGACCAAATGCCGACAAATAGCTCGACGCATTTCGTCTAAAGATCGCCGCGTGGCACAAATCTGCTGGCAGGCGTTCTGGGGTCGTGGTCCCTATCTCCACATTTGTGCGTGAATCCCATGGCAAATTCAATGAAAGATCGCATGAGCTTTATGCAAAACGCGCGATGACGTCAGCACATGAGAGATCAACTAGAAACGCGTTTAAATTTATCGATTCGAGTTTGGTGTCAAGCTTGGTGTCAAAAAGAAAAAGGCCAGAGACTTAACACCTCTGACCTGTTCTTTAGATGGTGGGCGATACAAGATTCGAACTTGTGACCCCATCCGTGTGAAGGATATGCTCTACCCCTGAGCCAATCGCCCGTCGCCTTTCAGCAAAAGAGATACTATCATAGCCGCGCGTGGTTTACCAAGAACTTTTTGCCCTCGATTGTAAATTCGTGAGAGCAAATCGCACTGTTTCAACCCAGTCAACCAACAAAACCGCAGCTTAACCACCCTTTATCGTTTAATCCACGAGGTTTCGGGACGGCAGATAAGTCGCGCGTTGTTGTAAGCCATGTCGAGCGTGAGACAGGTACGCGCGGCGTGCGGCCTCGACGACGGTGCCCTCAAAGGCGCGGCGCAGCAGCAGCGAATTGCCCTCCCCCATCAGGCTGGCGGGGATGCGCGTCAGGTTCTCCTCATCACCCAGAATGTGGTCGATGTTGGAACGGATAGGCAGGCGATAGTCAAAGACCAGCTCGGAGGGGTCCTCGGCAAAGCGCACGCGGCACGGCAGGTACTCAAACGAGACCAGCATGGGGTCGCTTTCCTTAAAGAAGCCCTTCAAAAACCAGCGTTGGCGCGCGTCGGGCTTGGTGTTGGGCTCAAAAAAGCCATAGATGGTCTCGTAGCGGCGCGTGTACAGGCCGGTGTTAAACAGGCAGCGGTCGTCGTCGAACACCAAAGGCAGGTTGGACGGCGCGGTCTGGTCCACGTCGCGCTCGGTTAGGAACACCGCGCGGCTAAACGAGAACGACAGGTAGTTTTTGAGGATGCGGTTGCCGGGACCCCAGTCCTCGGGGTCGGCGAGGTCGACCAGGCGGTCGTAGCAGGGCTCGGGGCAAAATTCGAAGTCGCACACATTGCTGCACAGGATGCTAGGGAGTTCCATGTGGCGTCCAATCAAGATAATGGCAGGCGTGCGGATGCTTTGATTTTATACGTGCGACGGATCGCCCATGCCCACAACGCAACCGCGGCGCAGCTCGTCGGCGAGTTCTTCTCGCGTGCGGTTTCCGGAAACAAGGTCCTGGATCCATGCAAAGTACTGGTTGTCTTTGGGCTCGGGGCTGTCAGACAGCGCGTCCAGTGCCGTCTTCTAGCTGAACATAGCTCCATAGCATTGCTACCTCGTTTACGAATTTTTGAGTTAAAAGCCTGCCCCTAACGCGGGATGAATCACACTAGTTACCCGACCCAAATACGTCATCTACAAGATCAGGCAAGTCTGTCCATACTTGATAGGCGGCAACGTTGTCCGGATTCATTTCTCTTGCACGACGTTTATCGTCCGTATTGTGCTTTGCGGCATTGGTCAAAGCCAGGCCCTTGTTACCATCAATCATTTCGAGATGTACCGACTTGAACTTTGACGCGGAGGACCTGTTGGGGTCAGTAGATTTTAGAACGCCAAGGTCGCGCGCTCTTTTCTCACATTGTGGCGTCGATGCAAAAGTTTCCGGGCATGGTGAGACATGATCGATTAGCCATACTTCAAAGCATGGATTGGAGATCGCGAGCCTAACTCCTTTTGTCTTTGCTTCTCGTTCTGCTGCGGCTAGATTTCTGAACTCATCTGAATCGACCACGATCCATGCGGAACTCAATGCTTCGATTTCGCCCGCTTTAACGGCCTTTTTATCTGAATCGAGCTCTCGCGAAAGCTGCTTGGCGACCTTCAAAGGGTCTCCGTCAATATGCCGATACCGCACGCTTCCGCGAACGTCCATTTCAGTAATAAGGAAGTTAAAGTATTCGGTTTCGGTCACCTTGCCATTGGACACAATTAGGTGGCGCTTTCTTTTGGCTCTTGTTTGCTTTTTGCGGCCACGAGCAAGTCCTCTCCTTTCCGCCTTAGCCATTTATGTCAGCGCCTTCCTTCATGAGTTGGGCCACAAGTTGATGAAAACTTGGGTTGGGCAGCGGCACATAGACACCGTTTAAGTAATTGCGCCCCAGATTCTCATTTGCACGAGGGGAATACTCCATCGCAGCAATTAATTGCGAAGCACCTTCAGAGTCCTTTTCCACAAACCAGACTTGGTCACGTTCGAGTACCTCTTCCATAGGGCTGGTTCGCGTCATCAAGGTGACATCATGGGTTGAGAAGATTAGCTGCGCGCCCTTTGGATTTGTGTCGGGATCGGCGAACAGTGAGACGAAGTCGCGCAGGAGCGTAGGATGAAGACTCGAATCAAGCTCGTCAATTACTGTTGTGGCCCCACTGCTTAAAGAGCGTAAGGCTACCGAGAAAAACGCGAGCGCAGCTTTTGTGCCCTCCGATTCATGGGCGGAGTCCAGCCAAAAGCCATCTCCCGAGCCTTTATGGTGGAAGAACAGATCATAAGCGAACGACCATTTAAAGTCTTCTGCTTTTTTATTGCGCGGCTCTTTTGGAATATCATCGGGTCCGATGAGTGAATCTTTTAAACTAGGGACGCCTTCAGCTTGACGAACGTCCATGCCATCAATTCCGATGTCAGCATATTTAATGAGCTGAGATAACATTTGGGCTCGCGGGTCATCGTTGATAAACAGTTTTTTAATGGTTGCAAGTTCTGCTAGATAATGCGTTGCGTCGTAGAGATAGACATCGTTGGCGAGAGCGGCGAATGCCGGCTGAATCACATTATTGCCTGCCGCCGCAACAACAGATAAGAACAAAGAGTTTTTACGTGTGATATCCCAAAGCTGTTTTTTAGCGCCCGTAAAGGAGCTGCCAAATTTAATCGACTGTTTCCCGTTAACCGAAGTGCGGTCATAGAGGAGGGACGGCTGTTTTGACCGGTATACGGTGAGGTTCTCATAAGTAACCTCATTTTTGTTTACACCAAATGAAAACTCATACTTCAAATTGCTGGCGGTAAATTCAATCGAGAACTCGGTATCACTTGATCGAGACTCTGAGTCAAGTAAAAAAGGAATGACAGGTATATGAGATTTCGAATCACCTGTTGCGTAACCGTTGCGAATAAAATAAGAGACAAAGTCTAGGGCGTCTAAGAAATTTGATTTGCCTGACGCGTTTGCACCGTAAACCGCAGCCACTCGCACGGGTCCAAGTTCCTTTTTGCTCGAAATCGGTTCAAACGAGAACTGCTGAGTATCTCGAAAGCTCTGAAAGTTCTTAAATGAAAAATTGAGGATCATCTTTAGAATCCTTCTCAAATAAATCGATTATTCACAGACATCCTTAAATAACAAAAACAATTATATAGTTTTAAAACCGATATTTGTTAGCTTTGAACAAATATCGGTTTTAAATTGAGATATTAGACAATGAACCTTATAAGTACGTATGACATAATGCCTGAAGCATAATTCTCTACACTGATATTAAGAGCAATCTTCAGTGACAGTGTCTCTTAATCTCACTCACTATGCCGGCGCATCTCTTCTCAATGCTGTCGGGAAAGAGCGAAGCTTCGGTAATGCCAAGTTTACTCAACTCGTTCAGTATTGATGCTTTCCTATCAGATGGCACTATGCAACGACCGGTTATTACGGGGCTGTCTTTGGGTAGTGGACTTATGAATTCCTCAAACGAAAAATAAGGATCTTCACCACGAATGTCATTTGGGAAAAGGATATATTGCCCCGACTGAGCGGCCTGTCTATCAAGATATCTAGTTCCGTAGACAAATAACGTGTCTTCGCAGCACTCCTTAAACCATTTTGCCTGATCGGTTGGTTCAGGGCAATTTGAAAGCACTAGATCACGTTGATAGTCAAAGTATGGTCTAGATATTGCAAGTGAAGCAAAGTCTGATAACACTTTAGAGTTCATAAACAGATGCCACGAGTCCGCGATTGCCTGACAGATGGGATATTCCTGCATATCCCCTCCCGGTCGCCTAAAGATAAATACTTCGCCCACGTCATCCAGATTTCCGCAGGCGAAATAGAGGGCTGCAAGTGCATTTGAAGTGACATCTAATAGTCTGGTGGGGACTCCGTAGTGCTGGAGACAGGCTAAAAGATCAATTGGAAGCAAATCTCGATTAAAAACATTTGGCAATATGCGGCACGCAGTTTCAATAATATCCGCCTCGTGCTTAAGGGTGCCTATGATAGGAGAAATGGCGTCACTTCCCGGTTTACGCCAAAGACTGTCTCTTCCGATTGACGGAACAAGATCAAACTTAGTGGATCCTTGTCCACGAAACACAAATGTAGACTCAATTGTTCTGGCGTCACCATTTATTGTTGGTGAAAGACCTTTGATGTATTTGATATACGAGGCTACATCTTCAACCTCAACTTTAGCTTCATTAGACATATATCAATCCTTTAGCGGAACAAGAAGCTTTATAAACGGCAGTATTTGAATTGCAATTATCTTATCGCTCTGGCAGATGGGGTGTAAGGTTCAACATCGGTAATAGATCGAGAGGCAGTTGAGCTGAATAAAATAGTGCCGTCGCAGCGATAGCTGATACGGCACCAATCTCTAATAAATTGATTTAGTAGAAGGCTAAAGACTTCTGCAATGGCTGCATTCACTTCTCCCCTGGTCTCACTTAAACGAGGCCTTAGCAGCGATATGCGGCAGCAAGGAGCGCTGTTCCCAGAATGAAAAGCGTTAAGGAAGCGGCGATCCAGCTGTTGTCGGCAGTCTTGGGGAGTGTCACTGCAGTCGCAGCGGCGGTTTTTGGTTTGGAGGACGCGGTCACCGTCGTCTTGGTCGTTATGTTTGTCTTGGGCGACGTGGCCGCAGGCTTCACCGCGGGATCGGTCGGCGAACTAGCACCGGGCTGCCCTGCAGCAGGACCGGCACCACCAGCAGTTTCACTAGCCCCGCCACCTGGCACCTCGCCCCTGTCCGTCTCCCCCGCCGGAGGCGTGGCGACATCGGGCACAACCACCACATGCGGTGCCATCGCACCGAAGGCATCCAACACGCCGCTAGCACCAAAAGCCCCACCAACAGGTGCTACAAACCGCGCAGACACAAGCGACCCGCTCAAGCACGCAACGCCGCCGTCGGCGCCGGTCGCATCAAGCCACGAGGCGTCGACGGAAAGCCGACAGCCGGCCGCACCATCGCCAAGGCCCGCGTCCTGCAGATACACACCGTAAGCGCGCACGCCCGCTCCGGTCCCTGCGCCCGCGGCAACGACGCGCCCGCCGGCGCGCACGGCCATGTCGCCAGCGATCACGCCGGCGACCGCCTCGTCCGTGATATCGGCCCCGTCCGCACGGACATCGACGGTGCAGCCGTCCACCGCGAACGCCTGCGAAACGTGGATCCCGCACTGCGAGCCCGTCGCCTTCAGTGTCCCGGTGCCGCGAAGCGTCAGGTTGCCCCACACCTCCATGCCGCACAGCGTGATGTCCGCATCGGGCGCATGTGACTCCGTCACGGAGTTTTGCCCGGCAAGCGTCAGCACCAGGTCGCCTTTGGCGCCGATGGCCTCGCCCGCGTAGCCGTTAAGCTCAAGGTGGTCGGCATCGGTCCAGGCCCAGCCGGGGCCCGACACGCCCGGCTCGTAGTACGTCGCGCCCGCGATGATGAGGCTCTCCGCGCCCGCTGCATAAGAAGGCCCGCCCAGCAAAACGCATAGGCAGGTAATCGTCATTGTGCAGCTACATATCCAACAAGATTGAACAAATTGGATGCCATTAGGTTGAAATCCGAATGGTTTTGGTGGTTTCGATATTAAGGGAATTATCGGAACAGCTCATCATGGCTGCCAGTGCGTTCAAAGAAAGCTACCTCTTCGTTTGATGACCATATGACAAGCCAGTCGCCAGAGTTTGCTACGTGACATTCGTTTCGCCCTGCCCAGTTGCCGCTTAGCCGGTGCATATTATGACGTCGCTTTAATATGTCCATTGACTCAGGTGTATTCTGTAGCACCAGGTCAATTAGCTTTTGAAGCTCAGATAAATCCCATTTACGGCGCTTTGCTTTTTTCTTTAAATCTCGGGAGAAGGCTGCAGAGAACTCTGCGGTTAACGTGCTCATTGTGCCATCGCCGCAGCGATCAGATCGGCGCCATTGTCAAAGCGTCCTTTTTTGCCAGATGCAAGAAAAGCGTCCCCCTCGCGAATGGCCTCAAGGCTTTCGGCACTGGGCTCCTCAGGGGCAAAAGTCAACGGGATGCGATGGGTGTTGACCATTTGCTTGAAGAAAGCGCGAGTCACGGACGACAAATCAAGTCCATAGTAATCAGCAACTTCCGCCGCCTCGCGTTTGAGGTCGTCGTCAACCCTGATGGTTAATGTTGAGCTTGCCATTTTTAGACCTTCCAATCGCGTGAGTGTACCCTTAGTATAACGCACATACAATAGTTGATTATGTTATTGCAAGTAATTACATAGTCATTTAAGTGGTATGGCACGTCATACATTGCATGCACGAAAAAGGCAACGCTCCCTATCCGGAAATGTTGCCCTTAAAGCTTCAACAGAGGTCTTGTATTGCAGCTAGGTGCGTCGCGCAGTCTCAGCAGCGATATGTGGCACCAAAAAGCACCAACCCCAGCAGGAATAACGATAAAGATGCAGCGATCCAGTTGCAGTCGCCGGTCTTGGGGAGTGCCGCAGTTGTCGCGGTGGCAGCCTTGGGCTTGGTTGTCTTGGCGACCGTGGTCTTGGTTACTGTCTTTGTTGTCTTGGTTGGCGTGGCCGCGTGTTTCAGAGAGGGATTTGCCGTGGGGCCTGTGGTGGGCTCTCCGGCTGCGGGGCTAGCATCGGTGGGTGACTTTTCCGCGCTATCGCCAGTCACCTCGCCCCCACCGGTCTCCCCCGCCGGCGCCGTGGCGCCCTTGGGTTCAATCACCACATGCTGTGCCACCGCACCGGCAGCATCCACCACGCCACCAGCACCAAAAGCCCCGCCAGCAGGCGCCACAAATCGCGCGGACACAAGCGACCCGCCCAAGCACGCAACGCCGCCGTCGGCACCGGCCGCATCAAGCCACGAGGCGTCGACGGAAAGCCGACAGCCGGCCGCACCAGCGCCAAGGCCCGCATCCTGCAGATACACGCCGTAGGCGCGCACGCCCGCTCCGGACCCGGCGCCCGCGGCAACGACGCGTCCGCCACCGCGCACGGCCATGTCGCCGGCGATCACGCCGGCCACCGCCTCGTCCGTAATATTGGCCCCATCCGCCCGGGCATTGACGGTGCAGCCGTCCACCACGAACGCCTGCGAGATGTGGATCCCGCACTGCGAGCCCGTCGCCGTCAGAGTCCCGGTACCGCGAAACGTCAGGTTGCCCCACACCTCCATGCCGCACAGCGTGATGTCCGCATCGGGCGCATGTGACTCCGTCACGGAGTTTTGCCCGGCAAGCGTCAGCACCAGGTCGCCTTTGGCGCCGATGGCCTCGCCCGCGTAGCCGTTAAGCTCAAGGTGGTCGGCATCGGTCCAGGCCCAGCCGGGGCCCGACACGCCCGGCTCGTAGTACGTCGCGCCCGCGATGATGAGGCTCTCCGCACCCGCGGCATAAGAAGGCCCGCCCAGCAAAACGCATAGGCAGGCCATGGCAACAATCGCAATGTAATGACGGCTGGTGTAGGACTCGGCAGCAAACATACCCGCTCCGATCTTCGCAGGAGCCAATAGAATGTGCACCAGAAAATGCCCTGGTAGCAGCAGTTATTAGTTTAGCGAGATCAAGCCGTAAACAAAGAAAATGTCCCTGAGCAGCGCCAATAATTAGGTGTAAATCGTTTTGCCAATCGGTGAAAGTAGAGATAGCGTCCGGCTCGGGCGCCTAGAGGCCACTATGAGAACGCCCTTAACCTATAAGCGCTTCATGAAGCTATGGATAGGGTTCGAGAGGAGCTGTCAGGGTGGGAACCTACCTATGCCAGCTCAATCGAGCTCTCTGCGACCTCAATGCCTGGTGTGTATTTCTCTACCAGCGCGTCCAGAATTACGCGGTTGCCATTTGTCATCTTTGGAGAAGAAACGATCTTCATTGACGAAAAAGCTTCATCAGAGATAACGAGATCGTAATAGGGCGGGATTCCAGGATTGCACTTATCAAGTATGATGTCATTCGCTCTCTGAACCCGATCTATTCGGACATTGCTTACACTAGCGATACCTATTGGAACGGCTGACAAGATATAACGCCACTCTTGTTGATATGACCACGCAGCGGCTTTGTGAACTCCAAGGGCAAGTATTTTAGCTTCAACCCCACCATTTCCAAAAGTGCTAATCACTTTTGGAAATAAAAGGGACTCGTCATTTGTATATTCGACCTTGTGAAGCATGTTGATATTACGGGCGGTTTCAAAAAAGAAATAGTCTTTATCCCAAAACTCCTCGAGAGGCAGATGAAGGCCATCAAATGAACCACCAAGGGCATTCAGAACTGCTTCACTTGATAACTTATTGAGGCTCTCAGTAGACACAGAGTACCGCCTAAACGGATGACTCTTCATCTGGATTCTTACGCCACATTCAGCTCCAGCATACTCGCGCCACATGGGGATGCTCTCCTCATCAGAAGAGGTCCAACAACTGACGAGCTTCATTTTTCCAAGATTTTGAGAGTCTGCTGAACGCTGTTCTTGTGGGTCATCAACCTTATCTAACCGGCTGAACCTGATAGTCCGATTATGCAGAGTCAAGGCCAGCGTATCTAGGCTTGCATAATGATAGAGAACGGCGGGTGTTTCCATGTTTGGCTCCTAGCTATAACAATGAGTCCATATCGCAGTTCATAAAAATTTATAGACGCGATCGTCGACGCGCCAATGCCAATTAAGGCAGTAAACCTTAATTCTTGCCTTGCGAGCGCAAACACGGAGATGGCCAGAGATGACGTCGATGGCATATCGCTTTCACACCCCTAGCACGATGATTGACGCACATATGCACCACGATTTACGCCGTGCATACACATCAGCGTTAAGCCCAATCGTCACCACAGCCCTCTTCCAATGAAATGGAATATGACACTACGAATTACCATAATTTCCCGAGCCATCAAAATGCAATCGCGAACCATTTCAAGCAAATAGGTGTTGCCTTGAGAATCGTTGGTCCCATCCTCACGCAAAGTGCGAATGACTTGAGTCGCGCAATCGAAATCTGTCCGATTATGACTAAATGCATTGCGCAGAACCGGATTCCAACACTGCTTGATAAGGCCAGTAAATGGGCCCGTACCGACAGCGTTGAATCGCTTTGCCTTAGGGGCTGTAGAAAGTTTGTCGAACGACTTTGCACCTAGGTCTACGCCTTTGGGCATGACATCGAACGCCCCGTTACATTCGATGTTGTCGAGCCCGATAAACAGAACAAGCAGGCTGCCAATAAGCTCATATTCCCGACAATAAAGCTTCTCAATATCACTAGGAGTGCAGCAGAACGTACCGTACTTTTCCAAGTCATAGGCGTCTCCCGCCACAAGAAAAGTAAAACCGTTGAGGAGAACCGGATAAGATTCGGCTACGGAATCCAGAACTTCGTTGATTTCAGCAAGCAGCGACTTGGCACTCATATCGGTTTTGAGATAGTAACCTGCTAGGCCGGAAAGCGCCCCTGCCTCTAGACCAGAAACGAGTTTTTCACATTCAACAGCGCGCTCATACGCGTCACTTCCTGCAATCATGGGGAAACCGAGCCAAGACATTCTCGCGATTCGGCTCAGCAAGGGATAGTGTCGATTGTCCTCGTCGAGCAGTTTGCGTTCGAATTCCGAAAGAACCTTATCCGCATAATCGTCATGCCCATCGCAGTACAGTTGAAAAGCGGTCCTCAGGGTAGGCCAGTCTTCGCGGTAATAATGAAGACAATAAACCATATCGCTCACGTGCTCGCTGAGTTCATCAAACGGAATCAGCCCAGAGGCTCTGATAAAGGGGCTTGTCATGCAGGCACAATGTTCTACTGATATTTTATATGACGGAAGCTCACCAGATAACTCCACCATAACTCGGGCGCAATCTAAATTTCCATCCATGGAGGCAACCGTGCCAGGGTCGAGATTAAAATCAATCAAAGCGCAGCTCGGGTCAAGGCGAACCGCTCCGTCGATTCGGTTCCGGCACTGCGGACACAAGTATCTAACCGGATAGTCATTAACAAATCCAGCCTGGACGCGCGAACGATGCACGCATCCACATACTCCGCAAGTGACAAAGAAGTTCTTAACCACAAACACCTCTATTCAACTTCGCTGATTGCGTGAATCATAATTAACCAACCGATGTTAAATCTGATGCAAAGGCTATAGAAGAGAATTACAAAATCTCCTCGCATCTCCCGCGAACATCCTCAAATTCATGCTGTCGTCTTTATTCTATAAATAATGCCCAAAGCGACGCCTTGATAGCCCCTCGCCAATTGCCGAATCGGCAAATCCGCGTGAGCGACAAGATAATTCATCGGGCGAAAATCAAAAACTGGATAAACCTCGACGAGAGCTGCCACAAGATTACGGCGAACGCCTCACTCGAAGTCCTTCTTCCTCAATCTCGATACGTAACGATCGAGCTCGTAAAGAGCATCAATGTAGAGCTAGGCGACATCTCGAATACCCCCAATGTCAAAGCTAAGCCCTTGGAAATGGAGTCCTCCGTCCTCGTTCCAATCTTCCGAGTTTGTTGCCAGGACGACATCATCGTCCCGAACGCTTTCGGTCTCTACGATACCCTCTATGTATAGGCGATAGAGCTTCGCCTTAGGAAAGCCATCCATGATTGACTTGGTGCGGACATCCGCACAAATCCGTCCGCCGTCGAATTCGTACTTAGGGTGTTTGTTCGTTCTTTTTGGGTGCTCGACCACGAAAGAGCGGATAGACTCAAAGAAGTCCAGGCAAAGCTCAAGCCTTGCGTGATCTGAGAACTCAAATCCGTTCGAGACATCGTCACGCAGGCAGTTCTTGACCAGCCAATAAGAGCGCTTAATCCAATCGTCGAGAACAACAAGGTATACGACATCCTATGGCTTGCCGCTGAACCTGCCTTCGATTGTCGCGTTGAAATCCTGAATGCTATATTCAATTTTCAGTATCAATTCCCAAATCAGCTTACGGCGAGCCCCGTCTTTCGCGAGTCACTTTTTACCTATGCCAAGGTCCTTTTTATCAAGTCCGTCAGTCGTGCGAAGAGGCATCAATGTCTGCATAGATTCGCCTCCCAAGGAAATACAGTTCTGGTTACACTCGAAGGATACCGTGCTAAAAAGCCCAAACGATTGCCAAATCAATGGATCTGGACGAACAGCAAGAGATTTATCGGACAAAAGCTCGAAACCGGATAAGTCTTGGCAACATCAGAAAAACAAAAGCAAGACGCTATGAGCAGGACATGAAAAGCCGGGAAACCCTCCTGCATGCTTATCCGCGGATTAGGCCGACAATAATGGCGTTCAAACAACCAGCGCCTACGCCGCATTCATGGAAGGGGCATTCGATGAACAATGCTAACACTTTCACAGGGCTCGACGTTCACGCCCGTTCGATAAAGGCCAGCCGCCGACCGCGGCCGTAAGATGGGCTGTCGCGACGCGCATATCCTAGCTGCGTTCAGCACCAATGCAAACGCAGGCGAACGGTAAGGAGGGTTTAGGGCAGCGCATCAAGGCTCAACTTTTGGGTTATGCTTCAAAAAGTGTGGCATTTTTGAAACATAGTGGGGGTGAGCCCCAAGCGTCAGAGCTCTTCAGGCCAGACAAGGCCCGGTCCGAGAATGATTTTCTCCCTGCCGACGGTCTTCACATTGGCCGTGTAGCTAATCTCTAGGTCCCCGCGCTCGTAATTGCCGTAGATGTCGTCGATGAGCTTGTCGGCATCGTAGGTCACGACCCACTTGCTCCTGGCATCGCCGACCTTTCGGGCGAGCGACCTATGCTTCGCCTCGTCGAACGCGCTGCGATACAGACCGGGGCCCTTCTGCACATACGGCGGGTCGAGGTAGGCAAACAGTTCAGAGTCGCCCATCCTATCGTCGATGAAGTCCTCCGCGTCGAGTCTCGTCACCTCAATGTCGTCCCTTCGCGCCGCGATGTCCATGACCTTTTTCTTCAAGGTCCTGCGGTTGAAGCGAACGTCCATCTTGTAGTTGCCGGTCTGCTCGAGCCCGCCTATGACGCCGCCACTCAAGATACCCGATACGTTCGTCCTGTTGAGGTAGAAAGCCGCTTTGCCGAGCTCAAAATCACCCACCCCGTCATGATTCTGGTACATGTCGCGCATCTTCTTCCAGGTCTCGATGTTCAAGACGGCGGAGTCGATGAACTCGCACATCTCTTCGGCGTGATTGACGATGGCACCCCACATGCAGTACACGGCGCGGTCGTAATCATTAATCACGATCGAGGACACGTCGCCCTTCAGGAGAAGTTTGATGGCCAGCCCCGCACCGCCGGCGAACAGCTCGGCGTAGGGATGCCCAAGCAAGTCGTTCATCTCGAGGATCGCCCTGATCTCGGGGTACAGCTTCGTCTTCCCGCCAGGATACCTGATGGGCGTGTACGTAGTCGCCATCTTCTCACCTCCTCAATGTGTCGAACAAGCGGCCTCTCTATTGTTCCCGTTCATACTGCTGCCGTTTTATGATTGCGTCAACTCTTCGCTCGAGTTTCTCGTTAAAGTCCCTAATCTCCGACTCATACCTCTCTTTCCAGATGGCGGCGACAGCCAAGCCGTTTTCGCCCCACAGCCCTTCGGCCTTCTCTCTCCTGAACCATTTCTTGTAGTGCTTGCGCTCCTTATCCCCGCCGTTGTGCTCGAAGTCGCGCTTTGAGTCGGCAAATCGGCTGAGCATGACCTGCTTGGTGTAATGCCTGCCATTGCTCCAGAAGTCGTCTTCGTCCGAGAGGCCGCAAAGCAAATCGTATATGGACTGCTCAGGCGACTTGTCGCCTCCGGGTAGCACGAATCTTCTGGCGCAATCCTTTATCTTCTTTGCCGCATCCCTGTTTGAATCGGCGTCCACAACGAAGCACACGCCTCGCAGCGAGGCTATGTCCCTAACGGCGAGCTCTCCCAGCTCGCCGCAGCTGAGCTTCGCGGAGACAATATCGCATTTCCGCTTCAGCCGCGAAGGCATTATCTGCCCGAGCACCCACTTCGCCTCGTCGTCCTCGCACCAGATTTCGACCTTGGGGCCCTTTTTCGGCCTCAGCGGCTCAACCATGAGGTCGGCTTGAATCTCGTCTATCGGCGGATTTATCGTCAGCCTGATCCCGGACTCCCTCTTCTTGAGATACAGGACCTTAACCGCATCGTTTTTGCCCTGCGTCTCCTTGACGGCCTTCTCAAGGAGCGTCATCGAGTGGGTGGTGAAAACAACCTGCACCCTCTGAGCAGCGGCCCGCTCCTTCAGCAAATCGAAAAGTCTCACCTGGGAGGAGGGGAACAGGGTCACGTCGAGCTCGTCGATCAGGAGAAGGCCACCCCTGTACTCCTCGCCCATGGCGTCGGCGAGCCGCTCAAAGGAGATGAGGGCGCCCAATATCTGTCCAAGGTTGTCCTGCCCGGCGGAGTTGGCGAGGTAGTCGTAGGTGGCGGTGTTGACGAGAAGGGTCTCCTTCTGGCCGTGCTTCGACATCCTGACAACATCGGTGGTTTTATCCTGGTCGACCATAACGCGAGCGTACCACTGGTTAAAGCGCTCGATCTCGCTTTCCGAAAAGTCCGTCTGCTCGGCCTGCGGGTTAAGGAACTCGCCGACTGGGTTGGTCCTTTTCAGGCCGAGGTAGATTACGGGGTAGTCAATGTTACCCTCGCCCTTGGCTCGGGAGGAGCCGGTCACGATACGAATGGAAGATTTGTCTTTTGCGGGACGCTTAAACGATTTGACCTGGACGTGCTGCCCCTGGGATCCGGAAATGGCCTCGTCCCTGAAATCGACGTAATAGAGATGCTCGCCCGGGATATCGTGATCGGGCGACATGTTGAATATGTCAGTGAACTTGGTGCTGAACGGCCTACCGAAGATGGTCCTCCTGTCCCTGAGCCCGAACGGTTGCCCCAGCATGCCCAATATGGTGGACTTGCTCGTCCCATTCTGTCCCGCTATCACGGTAACGAGCTGCCCGAGCCCAATCTCGAGATCGTGCATGGCACGGAACCTGGAGACTTCAATCCCCTTGATGCCGAACGGTTCGAGACGCTTAGGTTTGCGCGACATGCCAGTGCTCCTGCTTCCTCAATCGAGCCTTTGGTACATCGGCCATTTTCCCACTTTGTAGCTTTTAGCGAAAGCGGACGACAGCGGCCACTCGGCAAAAAGAACGCCCGTTTCGGCAAAAGGTGCGGCCACACTGCCCGAAGTAGCTAAGCAGCGAGGCCCAGCGCCATCGTCGCGACGTTGACCGCGAACGTAGCCCTCGTCAGAAGAATCGTAGCTATGTCCTCTGAGCTGACCCGCCTGCCGATGCCGAGGGCTTTTCACAGCTCTCGAGAGAACAGGTCCTCTCTCACAGCGACAGGGCTGCCCGCTCCCCGTCCTGCGCCCAAGCCCGCTCGCTCTCGGTCAAAGCGTTATGGCGCCAGCGGGCGACGAGCCTGTCGATAAATATCTTGAAGCAGACAAACAGCACGGCGAAGGCAATGTAGCCGATGGCCAGAATGGCGAGCAATGTGAACGTGAACAGCGAATCGCCCGCAGCATCTCCGCGGATGTCAACGCAGGACGATTAGTTTCTATCAAACGCACAGACTATGAACCAATCTTAGTAATTTTTCTTCTCCGGAAATCAACAACAGTTGCAGCTAGAAGCTCTAAGCACAAACGCCAAGTAGGCTAGAAACTAACCAACAATGGCATCCGCAATCATTAGTACGTTGCCGTTTAAATGGCCCTCATCTACATTTTCTATAGCTTTGAATTCAATCCATTCGGCACCAGAAATATCTAAGTTCTCAAGCTGAATTGGAGAGGTCGATTTACTAATGTTTTTTTCAGTATGAATGCATCTGAAATCGGAATCGCCTTTGAATTTAACAAGAATTTCGAATGAAGTAGAGTTGCCCTTTCCATCAATATTTGTGCTGGAAGGGGCGATGGTAATGGACAGCTTGGAATAGTTTCCGCCCAAATAGTAGTCGGCAAAGCCACTGCAAGCTGAGCAAGATCCAATAATTCCCCAGCGGTTGGGGTCATAGCGATTTCCCGCAGTATCTTTCGCGTTCGTATCGCCTGACTGTGAATAATTGGATGACGAGCCGGGCTTATCTTTCAATAATGCCCGGCTAGAATCATCTGATGCAGCACTGGAAACAGAACCACCGCCATTATTCGAGTTCAAGCTCACGCGCTTTAGTTCATTAAGCTCATCTTCGAGCTCTTGGATTCGGTCAGTTGCCTTTTCATAATCGTCTGTAGATACAACAACATTATTGTTAACTACTATCGGATTTTGCACCTGTGGCACCAAATAGGCTACAGCCACTTCGGCGCCAATAGTAAACAGGCCGGTTATAACCGAAATTGCTAAATTCTTAGCAAAGCTATCGGATTCTTTTGCCATCCAGCGACTCCATAGTTCAAACCTCGTCGATTACAGATACTTCTTCCACACCATCTTGTCCACGATGCCGGTGTAGCTCTGGATGATCTCGACCACCTTGGTGGACACGGTCTCGTCGGCGTAGTCGGGAACAGGAGCCTTGGGCAGCGACCCCTCCGCGTCGAGCTCGACGGCGGTGTGGACGGCCTGGAGCAGGCCCCTCTCGGAGATGCCGGCTAGTGTGAAGCGGGCCTTGTCCAGCGCCTCCGGGCGCTCGGTGGAGGTGCGGATACACACCGCGGGGAACGGACGGCCGACACTTGCGAAGAAGCTCGACTCCTCGGGCAGGGTGCCCGAGTCGGAGACAACCGCGAAGGCGTTCATCTGCAGGCAGTTGTAGTCGTGGAAGCCCATGGGCTCGTGCATGCGCACGCGCAGGTCCAGCTTGAAGCCGGTGGCCTCCAGGCGCTTGCAGGACCGCGGGTGGTAGGAGTACAGGATCGGCGTGTCGTACTTCTCCGCCAGCGCGTTGATCGCGGTGAACAGGCTCATGAAGTTGGCCTTAGTGTCGATGTTCTCCTCGCGGTGTGCGGTGAACAGCATATAGCGCTTGGGCTCCAGGCCGAGCTCGGAGAGGATGTCCGAGGCCTCGATCTTATCCAGGTTCGCGCGCAGGACCTCCGTCACGGGCGAGCCCGTGACGGAGGTGCGCTCCGGGGCGCAGCTAGTATCCTTGAGGTAGCAGCGGGCGTGCTCGGAGTAGGCCAGGTTGACATCGGAGATCACGTCGACGATGTGGCGGTCTCCTTGGGCAGGCACTCGTCCTTGCAGCGGTTGCCGGCCTCCATGTGGAAATTGGGGTGTGCAGGCGCTTGGCCGCGATGGCGGACAGGCAGCTGTTGGTGCCACCCAAGATAAGCAGCGCGTCGGGCTGGACCGGGACCATCAGCTTGTACGAGGCCGCGATGATGTTGCCCACGGTCTCGCCCAGGTCCGCGCCCACGGCGTCTAGGTAGACGTCCGGGTCGGCGAGCGATAGGTCGCGGAAGAAGATGCCGTTGAGCGTGTAGTCGTAGTTCTGCCCGGTGTGCGCCAGCAAGCAGCCGAAGTGGCGGCGGCACTTCTTGATGACCTCGGACAGGCGGATGACCTCGGGGCAGGTGCCCACGATGATGAGCAGCTTTAGGCGGCCTTCATTTTTGAACTGAAAATTTCTTTCCTTTATCTCCTTTCAGCTAATCGCGTTTAAATAGGTCCCTTGTATAAACCTTTTCTGAAACATCCGCGAGCTCGTCGCTCCAGCGGTTGGCGACAATCACGTCGCAGCCGGCCTTGAAGGCCTCCAGGTCGTGGGTCACCTCGGAGCCGAAGAACTCCGGCGCGTCCAGCGTGGGCTCGTAGACCACCACGGGCACGCCCTTGGCCTTCACGCGCTTCATGACGCCCTGGATGGAGCTCGCGCGGAAGTTGTCGGAGTTGGACTTCATCGTCAGGCGGTAGACGCCCACGACCGGCTTCTCCTTGCCGGCGTACACGCGGTCCCACACCATCTGCAGCACCTCGTCTGACACGAAGTCCTTGCGGGTGCGGTTGGCGTCCACGATGGCCTCGATCAGGTTCTGGGGCACGTCTCTGTAGTTGGCAAGCAGCTGCTTGGTGTCCTTGGGCAGGCAGTAGCCGCCGTAGCCGAAGCTGGGGTTGTTGTAGTGGCTGCCGATACGCGGCTCAAGGCACACGCCGTCGATGACGTCGCGGGTGTTGAGGCCGCGGACCTCGCAGTAGGTGTCGAGCTCGTTGAAGTAGGCCACGCGCAGCGCCAAGTAGGTGTTGGCGAAGAGCTTGACGGCCTCGGCCTCGGTGGTGCCCAGCACGAGCTCCGGGATGCCCACGGTGCCGTCGGCGTTCACGCGCTCCAGCTCGGCTGGGTCCGCCCCTTGGGCAAGCAGGCGTGCGAAACGCTCGGCAGCCGCGACGGCCTCGGGGTCGTCCTTGGGCGCGCCCACCACGATGCGGCTGGGGTGCAGGTTGTCATAGAGTGCCTTGCTCTCGCGCAGGAACTCGGGGCTGAAGAAGATCTTGCTGTCGCCCAGCCTCTCGCGAAGGCCCGCGGTGTAGCCGACGGGGATGGTCGACTTGATGACGATCCAGGCGTCCGGGTTCACCGAGCGAACGGCGGCGATGGCGGCCTCGACGGAGCTCGTGTCGAAGAAGTTCCTATCGCTGTCGTAGTTGGTAGGCGTGGCGATGACGGCGTAGTCGGCGCCCGCGTAGGCCTCGGCCACGTCGACGGTGGCGTGCAGGTCGAGCTCGCGCTCCCCCGCTTTTGCCTCCGCCAGGAAGCGCTCGATTTCGTCGTCCTGGATGGGCGACTGAAAGTTGTTGATCTTCTCGACCTTCTCGGGCACGATGTCCAGCGCGTGAACTTCGTTGTGCTGCGAGAGCAGGACGGCTAGAGACAGGCCGACGTAGCCGGTACCGGCGACAGCGATCTTCATGTCATTCTCCAATTGTCAAAGAACAATAATTCGCATGAAAAATGGCCCCTGTTACAGGGCCATGATTTCCTAAATGTTGTAGTAGCGCTTATACCACTTGGCGAAGGCCCTCAGGCCGTCCTCGAGCGGCGTCGCGGGCTTGTAGCCCAGGTCGCGCTGGAGCGCCGTGGTGTCCGCATAGGTGACGGGCACGTCGCCGGGCTGCATGGGCACGAGCTGCTTGTGGGCCTCGAAGTCGTAGCCGGCCGGGAGTACGCCCTCCTCCACCAGCACGCGCTGCAGCGTGTCGACGAAGTCGAGCAGGTTCTCGGGGTGCGAGTTGCCGATGTTGTAGACGCGGTGCGCGGCGAGCGGCAGCCCGTCCTCTCCCATCTTCACCTCGGGGGCGGCGTCCATGACGAGTCTGACGCCCTCGACGATGTCATCGACGTAGGTGAAGTCGCGGCGGCAGTCGCCCATGTTGAAGATTTTGATGGTGTCCCCGCGGCGCAGCTTCTCAGTGAAGCCGAAGTAGGCCATGTCGGGCCTGCCCATGGGGCCGTAAACAGTGAAGAAGCGCAGCCCGGTCGCGGGGATGGAGTAGAGCTTGGAGTAGGCGGCGGCCATGAGCTCGTTGGACTTCTTGGTGGCCGCGTAGAGCGACACCGGCGAGTCGACGCGGTCCTTCTCGGAGAACGGCACCTTCTTGTTGCCACCGTAGACCGAGCTGGAGCTGGCGTAGACGAGGTGCTTGACCGGGTGGTGGCGGCAGGACTCGAGCACGTTGAAGAAGCCGACGAGGTTACTCTCGAGGTAGGCGCGCGGGTTCTCGATGGAGTAGCGCACGCCTGCCTGGGCGGCGAGGTTCACCACGACGTCGAAGCCGTTCTCGGCGAACAGGCGCTCGATGAGGGCGGCGTCGCACAGGTCGCCGCGCACGAAGGTGAAGCGGCCGTCGGTGTCGGCCTCGGCCAGCATGCGCAGGCGCGCGTCCTTGATGTCGGGGTCGTAATAGCTATTGAGGTTGTCGAGGCCGACAATCACTTCATCGGTCTCCTCGAGCAGCTTCTTGACGAGGAACGCGCCGATGAAGCCAGCCGCTCCGGTGACGAGTATTTTTCTGTTCGCCATTAGTGAAACTCCTAAAACCTGAAAATCCTAAAAGGGAATCTTTCGGTTGATATATCCTTCAGTTGCATTTTCGCGAGGTATCATGCGACACGGATTACCCAAGACAATGGAATGACTAGGGACGTCACAGTTTACAAACGCCCTAGGGGCAATAAGAACATCGTCACCGACCGTAATACTTCAGACGACGGCGGCGTTAACGCCAACCCACACACAGTCTCCCAAAATTGGCGCTTCTTTTCTCTTACCGCGGTTCTCTCGACCGATCGTCGCGCCCTTATGCAAGTTGCAATTCGAACCGATGACGGCCAGCTCGTTAACCGTGATGTTGAAGGCGTGCCCGAGGTAAAGCCCCGGTCCTACCTTCGTGCCACGCGCCATCTCTAGACTGTATCTCTCGCGCATGCGATGCAGAGCCAGACGCCAGAAGGGATTACGCGAGTTTTGCGCCTTACGGAAGACGAAGAGAAACCTGAGCGCATAATCCGTCAGAGGTGAAACTTCGGCACAATAGCGGCGTCAATCGAGGCACCCCCTGAGAATAATCTTATCGTCAAGCCAATCGCATCCTTTCAATTAACTCGGTAAAACAATGCAACATCAGTGCCGGGGCGTTATCGCTACTCGGAAAAGTGCGGGTAAACCCGCTCGCAGAAGCTCCGCTTCTCTTGCCAACTCATATGCTTTGTGTTGACAAACTCGTCCGAATGCTTCTCCCGGTACTGTTCTATAGTCCCGATGGGCCGTGCGGGAACTCCGGCGACGATCGTGTTATCGGGGACGTCATGGGTTACGACGGAGCGGGCGCCGACGATGCAGTTTCTGCCAATAGCTACACCCGGCATGATCATAGCGTCCATCCCGATGTGCGAGTTGTCGCCGATTGAGACGCGGCCGAACCTATCGATATCTACCAGCTCTGGATACATATGTCTCAACGTCCAGGCGCCGCCGTCGTGGGTCGTGATCTAAACGCCGCTCGTGATCCTGACGTTGTCGCCGATTGTAACCAGGTACGGTTCGGATCCGAAGTCAAATCCGTTGAGAATCTCACACCCCTCCCCGATCGTGAGTCCGCGTCTTTTCAGGTGCTCCAGCTTCATCCCCGAAGGCATGAGGCGACAAATGATGCTATCGAGTATTGACATCAATACCTCCAGATCTGCACAATTTCGTTTCGTTTGCGCATCAAGCGAATCAGCTCCTGTGAATGCATTTCCTAATGGCCCGCTTGACGGATTTTGGAACGAGCGAGCGGGCGAATAACTCGGCTTCCCTCAACCGCAGCGCCTCCACGACCCCGTTCCGAAGTAGCGTTTGCTCCATGGCGGCGTGGGCGGCGCGGTCGAACCCCAACCCAGAGGCATACGTCTTGAGGAATGCAGACCTACCGGCATGGCGCACAGATGGCTCTTTAAGCTGTCTTTCATAGAGGAACGCCTCGTCAGGGTTCCGCCTCTCGGTCTCGATTCCGAATTCGGCCAAGTGCGCAAGCAAGCGCTGGCCCTTCGGAGTGGACGCGATGACGCACGACACCTTTTCCGCCTTGCCTGACTTTTGGCCGTGTCGTCCGTAGCCGCTGAAATCGCCTATTGTCAGGTCGCCAGCCCTCTGCCCCCGGGCATAGCTGCACGAGTAGCAGTTCTCGCGGTACGTGAGGGCCGAATGGTAGCCGACCTGATAGGCGTCGTTGCTTTTCGGCCCCTTTTTATAAAAATGGCCTTGAGTATCGCTTAAAGTTAAGCGATACTTTGCAGTTTCGAAAGCTGGGTCGCGGAAGCTGAGCGACGATGCGATCCGTCCGCACCTTCCCTCTATCCTTTTTACATGCTCCTCGAGATAGGCCGATGGACATACCCCGTGGCAGATTATGTCGACAGTCGTAAGGCCGTTCTCCAGTCTCTCGCCGACAAAGGTTCTCAGTGCAGCAACCTGGCAGGGGAGCCCGACGAAGAGCACTCCCTCCCCGTTTCTAAGCTGCTTTTTCACGTACTCGAAGACACCCGACATGTCAGACTCAGCATACTTGGAGTTCTTACACCTCTGAATATCAGATTCGCCGAAAAGCTCGATGAAGCGGAATGCGTAGAGATCGTCCGCGGGCACGCCGTAGCAGTGGATGCCCCTTGAAAGCGCCCATCGGTAGCATGCCGAAGCGATACCCCCCGACGCGGACGTGCGGCGATCGTCGGCGTCGGTTTGCCACGCGGCAAACACCTCATCCGACTTTGCATGAAGGACGCTATCTGCCAAGAGATGGCAGGACTTTTCACAGGCACCGCATCCGATGCACACATCCCTGTCGATCGAGGGAGTCCGAACTCCCACAGAATCCGATTCCAGCGTGATGCAGCCCTTTTGACATGCTGCGGCACAGGCCCCGCAGCCGGTGCAACTGTCTTTAACTGCTAGCTTCGGCGTCGTCATAGAGTCACCATATCTTCTAGAATGGCGATTGATTCTTCTCTGAAACTGGAGATTCTCTCCTGAACATGGGGCCAATCGATTGGGGGTAACTCCGCGCCGTTGGTTCCGTCACCGCAGCGATCGAGAACACCGAGTCGCTTGGCGAGAGAGAGCACGCGGGTGCTGTGACACCTGGTGTAGAAACGCATATCCCTTTCATAGTAAAGCGAGAAAAGCATTCCGTGATATGAGGCAGTAAAGACGGCATCAGCATTCTTGATAAGCCCTAGGAACTCTGAGAGTGAAGCTGGTTTTACGCTTTGGGTTCCCTTTAACGGGATGCCGTAATTGATGTTCTTAACAATGAGGCCGTGCCTTTCTGCGTAGAGACATGCATCAGTAAGACATTTACCATCAGGAGAGTCAAAATACACAAGGACATAACCTGGTTTGAAGTTCATGGGCTGAGCGATAGCGTCCCACTCGGCCGTCGTAAGGAGCATTGTGGGATCGCAAACCAGGTCAGCATCTCTGCCAGTTAGACGCTTAACCCAATCGACGGCACCATCCTCGCGCACGGCAATTCTTTTCATTTTGACAAGTAGGCGGGCCACCTCTACATCATCACCTTGAGGCTCGTAGGCTCCAACCGATGAAGCAAAGGCTACTTTCTTGGTTTTATCACCAGCAAAATCAAGAAAGTACGTATGATCATTCTCGGTGATGTCTCTGCCCCAGATGATATCGGAACCGGCTACGACCACTTCATAGCTTTCTCCAAGGGTACGAATGTCGTCGGGATTAACTGGCTGGGAAAACTTCATATTTCGAGAAGCGAACTCGTTGAGCGCTTGTTTTTTCTTCTCTAGCGCATGCCCAAAAAGAAATTTTTTAGCCAAGTCTCTCGGACCGTGAATCTCAGCGGCTAGACCCTCGCGCCTCTCGATGGCTGGACACCGGTAATCAATCACTTCGCAATCACAGCCGAGATTACAGATTTTGTGATATAGGGCATATGCCTGTAAATATGACCCGAAGTTCGTTGATCGATGAAAAGTTAAGAGCCCCACCTTAGTCATTATTGCTTTCTCCTTTTAACTTACGGATTAATGACACGATCATGTCCCAATTGATGGCGACAGAAAAAATTAGACATAAGGCGAAACATAAAACTTTGACGGCAAGGCCTCCCCAAATGTAAGTAAGCGAGGCGAAGATTGCCAAAATTGCGGTCGGCATAAGAATCTTTACATCAAGAGCCATGTTCATGTGTCTTCGTTGCACATCAACAACGCGCATAAAGGCAACAAGACCATATCCTACGATGGTCGAGATTGGGGCAGCATAGACGCCGATTGGGCCCAAAAATACAATAAGGACCGTGATGCTGACTACCGCGGAAACAAGTGTAGCCTCCAGCACTTTACGAGATTCATTATTTACTAGGTAAATGGGACTTACCAATCCCGTAAATAGATTTGCATAGACGGCAATCATGTAAAGAGGCACCATACCGAAGGCGTCGTTATAGCTGGCGTCAATCATGAACGGCCATATAAACGGAAGGGCTGAAATAACAATAAGAAAGAGAGCGGAAAAAAAGCGAACTGCACTGTCGACGGTTTGTCGGATGAAGGATGCACCGTCTTCATCGTGATAGTGCAAAATAACTTGTTCGGTCCATGAAGCGTTGAATACGCTAAAGACAGTCGAATAGATGAATGAGAACTTATTCGCTACAGATATTAGACCATTGGCGGCTGTGCCTAAGGCAGTTGAGATAACCACTCTGTCTGCCGACTGTAGCGCCCACCAAGACACCTCATTTGGCATAAGCGGAAAGGCATATCGGGTTAGCCTTTTGGCTTCCATCATGGAGCATAACGACGGTTTAAAATAACGCCAAAGTCTATCCCTGATCGTGACAGTAGCCGTACCGGCAATTGGACCGATGCAATAAGCGGCAAGCATGCCCTCAAGGCCTAGAGAAAATACCGCGAGAAGAATAACGTTTAGGACTAGCGTCACTGAAGCCGAGATGAAGCTTCCTAGGGCAAAAGAGACATTATCGCCTATCCCTCGTGCCGAGTAGAGAGCAAGCTGCAGAGTGATATTGAATACAACGAGCGGCAGGAGCACCCACTTGTAGGGTAAAGATACAAAAGGTGCCGAAACAACGAATAACCCAATGTATACAATAATTAGAGCTAGCGACTCCAGGTAAGCTGTCGAAAGGACTGTCGCGACTGAATGATTATCACCACGAACTTCAGCAACGTAACGAAATATTGCCTGGGAAAGTTGGATACCGACTATGGGGACAAATAATCCGCCGATGGTCGTCACCAAGTCAAGTGTTCCGTAGTCCGAGGTACTCAGCAGTGCTGTATAAAGGGGTAACAGCAAGAATGAAAGGGCTTTGGTACACATCGTACCAAAGCCAATAATTCCAGTGTTTTTTAGTAGATCCCTGCTGCGACTGTCTGTTTTAATTGACAAGTCCGGTGCTCCTCTCAAGGGAGTTGCCTGAAATGAGGTTTCTGGCAAAAGATCCGATAGATTCGCCCTCAAAATCTGAAGAAGCACGATCGAAAAGCTTTTCCAGCTGAATATAAAGATTCTCTACAGCTGCTTCATCCCTGAATGTTGGGCTTCCACCTGGCATAAATTCAGATGAATGAAGCATAAACATGATGTATTCAGAGGAGCTATTCGCTACTTGCCGTTCAAGCCATAGCATTTCATTGAGGTTTTTCCCATTCGGTCTAAGCTGAAGCGACTACCCTCGCGCGACATTGTAAAGCGACTTGGCTAGCGGCTTAGCCTTGCAGGTGGCTGGTTTAATAAATGAATGCGTATCTCTAACGGTCAAAGGAACCTCAACAATATCTGCTTTGTCACATCTGACCAAATATGGTTCCTCGCGGGCGTTGGAATAATCTGTACCGGATTCCCCTTTCGTTAGGCCTGGGGATGTAATCCAATTAATGTGTGGAGTCACGGAGCAATCGCAGATATACCCTTTACGAGCAAGAAGCTCAAAATACCTTTGATCCATTGCCCATCGTCCGGCACGATGCGAAATAGGGCGAATGCCGATGCGGTCTATGATTGCATCGGTCATTGCGTCAATTTTGGCTTCCATGATGTCGTCAGCGAATTCAATAAGATAAGGTAGGCCACAGTCATCGTTCTTCTCTCCGGCAAGCTCGAAACTGGGCGGAGTATTCCAAGCATGCAAGTGCATGCCGACTTCACATCGCCCTTCGGCCGCCCATGACCCAACCATTTCACAGAAACCAGGGTCACTTACCATCTCCCAGTTAGAAAGATATGTCGGCTTGTAACCGTATCGATCGCAAAGAGCCTGGAATCTTGGTAAATACTTTGCATTGCGCGTCCTGATAGGATCTTTTTTATTCCATTCCCAGAGATTGTCTCCCTCTGTGTCTATGCTGATAAGAAATTTCTTCAAGTTGTCTCCAGTACTTCTAGCGAAAAACAAACCGATTAAATCCAGGCATTAAAACTGAGCGGAGTGTCCAAGTTCCCGATACAGCTTTTCATATTTTCTTGCCATATGAGCCGCCGAATATCCGTCGATGTTCGCGAGAGAGTTTGCTCCCAGAGTGCAACGTAACTTGCAATCTACAAGCTCGCGCATCGCCCTGAAGAGCTGGTCCTCAGAACCAGCATCGATAAGAATGCCGTTAGATTTAGAAACTACGTTACGTATACCTCCAACGTCTGTTGAAATTACGGGGAGGCCACATGCCATTGCCTCGAGAACGGACATCGGCATACCCTCACGATTGGAGCTTTGGACATAGACATTAGCTCCACGCAGAACGTCTGGAATATTCGTAAGAGCGCCTGGCAATTCTATAGAGGGGTCGTCGCCAGCTTCACGACATAATTCTTCATGGAGTGGGCCGTCGCCGACAAGAATTAACCTCGCATCAGGACACTCCATCTCGAGTCGTTTAAATGCACGCAAAATAAGCATTTGATTTTTGTTCTGGTTTTGCGTTGCAACATTGATGAATGCTGGCGCACTGGCGATATCGCATGGCGAATAGTCAGATAGCGTGATGCCGTTATCTATCTCATGTATCAGACTGTCTTCGACTCCAAAATAGTCGCAAGCTTGCCTATGATTCTCCCTAGACACCGCAACTAATTTTACTCGGTTTTGGCCTGCGAGGCGTACCATTCGCTGGGCGGTAGTGTTAAGAGCGGCAGGGAGAGTACTATGAAGTGTAATTAAAGTATTTCTATGATGCATCAGTGCCCAAGGAATAGATATCTGCGCTCCACCGAGATGCGCGTGGACTACATCCGGACGCTCCCTAGAGAGAGATTTGTAGATCCTAATTAGCGTCGGCGGATCAACACGGTTACCAATTCCATGTAAATAGATCCGAGCAGGGGTTCCGGAGACTAACTGCAAAAACCCCTCATCGCTCCCCCCGAAAAAACAATGGAGTGAGACGTCGAATTCACGAAAATCTAAATTACGAATCAATTCGCATACCATGCGCTGTGCGCCGCCAACGATCAACGAATCAATAACTATTGCAACGTTTGTTTTCTTCATTCTTACCTACAAAAGCTTAGTATATAAATTCTAAAATCTTTAGAACGATAACCAGAGCTAAACAACGGAACCAAGGCTGTTTACGAATAGCACAAGGGAAATAGGCACAATAAAATATAAGCTCAGTATGCGACCGTGTCTTCCAAAGCAATACATCATTAAATATGGAACCAGAATTGTAAAAAAAATAGTGTAGTAGGACATAATTCGCCCCATTATTCCAAGAGAATAAGAAGCGCCCTGAAGACATAGAGCAATCCCAAGGGAAAAAATTGAGAGCCTAATGATATCTGGGCATTTATCAAATATCGATTTATCGCGGAGAGCATATAGCACAATGAAAGCAATAAATAGTAGAAGCATGAACATCGTATAGCTTCCGCCCTCAACGTCGTATTTGGAGCCGATATAGCCTGCATACTGAGGCATAGCCCTAACCGCGATCAATGCGATGACACGGCCGAAAATTAAGCAGACAATAGAAGCGGGAATGGTGATCTTCAAGAGCTTGATTACGTCGAAACGCTTGTAGAACCAGACCAAAGCGAAACAAATCGCCGAGGAATGGAACATCATCGCAACGCCGATAGAAATTGCAAAGGACACAGGTTTGTTTGAATCAATCCACCTCGTCGCAAATAGACAAATCGAAAGTGCAATCATTTGTCTAAAGATGCCGAGACTGTATACAAACAAGCTAAGCGCACAGTAAATAAGAAAACTTAAGAAAGGCGAGTCGCTGTACCGGCCGAAGAACTCCATGAGCGGCAGGTATATAAGAACCGCGATCAAGAGGAAAAAAACGTGATCAGGCATGTAGAAATGCGCACAAATCTTGGTGAGCAGGAAATAGCCGAACTCGTAGTCGTAAGGGTACACGAGTTTAGCTGTCAGCACGTCGTTCCAAGGAATCCCGGCATAGTAGTGGAGTGAGCCCAAGTAGTTCCCGAGATCAGCGCCAACAGTTACGTCTCGCATTGAAACGAAGAATACTAGCGCTACGCAGAGGCACACAAGGTAAGGCGTCCATATCCGCTCTCGCTCCTCAGCCGAAATCGATATTAGTTTGCCTTTTTGCTCAGATACGCCACGAATAATTAGCGCTACAAGGCCCACAATAGAAACGAATGTCAGATAAGGAGTCATCTAACCAAGCTCCGATTCGATCGAAGCATCCCCGAACACCAGCTCTACGAACTTCTTAGCTTCTCTTGAGATGTCGTACCCCGCCGCAGTCATGGCCGTCCTTGTATCGAGCCGCTCCACCGTAGCGGCAGACTCCAAAGCATTCGCCCAAGCTGTCGTGTCGTCTATGGGCAAATACTCCACCAGGCCCGTCACGTCGGCCTGTCTCGTCACCGTATCCGACACTACGCAAGCAAGCCCGGCCGCCTGCGCCTCTATCACCACGTTGGGCATGCCCTCGTACAACGAAGGCAGCGCCAGCGCATCGAAGGCCGAAAGCAGCGCGGGCACGTCGGGGCACACACCGGTGAAGACAATGCTGTCCAACACGCCAAAAACCTCCGCCTTGCCGCGCACCTCGCCCTCAAGCTCACCCTGGCCCACAAGCACGAGCCGTGCGTCAGGCCTAGCCTTCAGAAGCTCGGCGAAGACCTCAATTAGAAATCCGTGGTTCTTCTGAGGAGCAAAGCGCCCCACGTGTCCCACCACCAAAGCATCGGGTTCAATGCCGAGCTCGGAGCGTGTTGCGGAGCGAATCTCTGGCGAGAAGGTATAAGCATTCAAGTCGAGTGCGTTGTGCAGGTAATGAACCTCGCCGTTACTCACGGCCTTGGGGCCAAATGTATACGCGGCTGCCAGATCCGACGGCGCTATCTTCACGTCGGCCACCGAGGTTAGCAGCCGGCGAAACGCCTTCTGCAGAAACATGCCAAGGCTGCCTTTGCCATCGCTGGCGTTGCTCGAGCGCAAGGCAAGCCTTCGTGCGCCTGCTCGCTTTGCGACCCAAAGGTCGATGGCCGAGAGTGCATCCGACCCTATCCGCAAAACGCAGGGATACCCGTCGTCTCGCACCGCCGCGGCAAGTTCTCGCCGAAAGGCGACAAAATCCTTTGTCTTACGGGTGATGCGGTATACTATGCCACCGAGCTGTTCTATCTCATCCTCGTAATAACCACGCCCATCGCCCGAGACCACGAAATCCATCTGATAGCGGTTCCGGTCGAGTTTTCGATACATCTTCATTAAGAATGTTTCAGCACCACCTGTGTCCATATTCGACACAATGCAGAGCAGTCGCTGAGGTTTATTGTTTGTGCACATCGAAATTGCTTTCAACAAGAAGCTTGAATGTCCTCAAGCCCGTTTCGTACGAATAGTCGTGCCCCTTGTGAAGGCAAGATTTTTTCATTGCAAGCAGCTGCTTGGGTAGCCCGGGATTTAGTAAGATATCCAGCAACGCCTCACGGTTGCAGAATTCATACGTCAAGCCCGTTTCGCCTTCTTTGACCATCTCGGCATAACTTGGCCATTGCGACGCAATTACGGGGATACCGGCACAGTAAGCATCGACCACGGTGCCTGGGACGCCTTCGCCCGGGTACCTCGTTGGAAAGGTCAGGGCGAGGTACCCGTTGAGGACCGAAGTGCTCTCGCCCGCGGGCGCCACGCCCTTGTAGGCGACCTCGGAAACGTCGCAGTCTGCCATGAGCGCGTGGAAGTGCTCCTTGTACTCGGCTAGAACGTTTCCGTAAATGTCGAGCCTGAAAGCGCAACGACCAAGCTGGCTGTTCGCCTTGCGCACGGCCCACACGATATCGTCAATACCTTTATCCTCGTAGATGCGGGAGAAAACAGCCAAAGGCCATGGTTCGCTGGACGGCTGTTTGAGTTCGGATAACTTGAGCTGTGGCAAACGCTTAAAGTTGTATGCGACGAGCACGTTGTTGAAGCCTTGCTCGGCAAGTAGAACCCGAACTCGATCGGACTCAACGAGTATCGCGTCAAAGGATTTGAGCTTCTTGGCCAGAATAGGTTGTCCTGCGATATACTCAGCGAGCCATCCGCCAATTACCGAATATACGGTCTTGCAACCATAGCGTTTTCGTAAATACACGAGTAACGGGGCGAAGATTTTCACCCCGTTGTGCGCTGGTAGCATGACCAAAGCGTCCGAGAGCTTCGCTAGCTTAATGCACTCACGAGCAAGCGCAATTGGATGCTTTTGCCAGCCTCTCGTATCAATTGAGCGAACATTTTCTTCACCGCAAACGTCACGAAGCAGCTCGCGGACTGTACGAGTCTTAACGACTTGTCCGTCCGCCATATCGATACCCTCGGCGAAATGCCCTATGATTCCGACGTTAGTAATATGCGTGGGCATGTCCATAGAAAATACTCGCACCTCGTTACTTTATTCCGAAAATTTTGATAACGCCCCACACCCCGATATGAAACATAGATCGGAATACGCTCAAGTGCTCGATATCTCGATAAAGCATCCAGTGATATTTCACTAAGTCAAATTTGTTGTGTGAGATAGAGCCCTCGCGAACACGATACTCGGCCAGCACATTTGGCATGCCCCAAATGTAGGGCTCTTTTTTAAGCATCTGTAGCCACAACGCATCATCGTTACGTTTGCGTATGTTGGGGACCTCGAACTTGCCCATCTTGCGGACGTTATACATAACCGTTGAATTACCTACCGGGCAATCCAGCAAAAGCCTGTTATAGCTAGTTCGAGGAATAGTCCTGATTACCTTTCCAAGAGGATTTCCCTGTTCGTCAACCTGTTCATATGCCGTACAGGAAAAAGCAACCCCCTGATCACGCATAAAAGACAGCTGCATATTTAACTTATCTGGCTTCCACATATCATCACTGTCCAAAAAAGCCATAAATTCGCCCTGGGCAGCTTTCATGGATTCAGTTCTTGCTACGGCGGCTCCGGAATTTTCATTTAAGCAAATATAACGAACACGGGGATCATCTTTGGAATAAGACTCAACAACTTCCCGGGTATTATCGGTAGAGCAATCATCTACGATAACCATTTCCCAGTTACCATAGGTTTGCGCCTGAACAGACTCAATGGTTTTTCCAATGTACTTGGCGCAGTTATATGCCGGTGTGATGACCGATACTAAACCGTCTTGCATTTAATCTCTCCTGGCCACTGCCGCAACAGTAGCGAACATCGTGGCAATCTCTCCCCAAAAGCTAACGTGGGAAAGATCGCGCAGGTTTAATTCCATCTTCTTTGGCAGCACCAGATTGATATATGCGCTATCAACGTCCTCTGCACCCTCTAACAAGGCATCTTCATCTTTGAACTCAATACTCGCTCTCGAAGTAACACCGGGAGCAAGCAGCAAAGTTGCTCGCATCTCGGGTGTATACGCCGCTACATAACGAGGAACCTCGGGGCGTGTACCGACAAAGCTCATGGTTCCGCGCAGGATATCTATCAGCTGCGCGACTTCGTCGAGTCGACATTTACGTATAACGGAACCAACACGCGTTATACGAGAGTCACCAGCACTGGTGACTTGTGCGCCCTTTTTCTCGGCATCGACGCACATGGTTCGGAACTTGAAAATACGAAACGTCTTGCCGTATCGCCCAACTCTTTCTTGGCGGAAAAAAACCGAACCGGGAGAATCGAGCTTAATTGCAACAGCAAGAATGATGAATAGCCACCAAGTTAAAGCAAATAAAAATAGGGAACCACATATATCGAAAATACGTTTCGCGAATAGCCCCATACGATGCCCTGCAAGTTCGTCATAGTAAGGGCGAACCTCATCAACGCGCATATCGTTGGGCAATTCTGCCCATGATAGCAGTCCCACTACGCACCAAGCTCCAAGAGACAGGCCTTGAAGCAGTCGATGACGTAATTGACTTCGTCGTCAGTAAGGCGAGTATGCAGCGGCAAGGTGATTTCATTCTCAAAATGCTTGTAAGCATTCGGAAAATCAGAAATATCAAAACCGAGATTCTTATATGCCGTGTGCATGGGCAAAGGCTTGTAATGAACGTTTGTAGCAACACCAAGCTCTGCCATCTTTATGATAATTTCATTGCGCTTTTCGAGGTCAAACCCGGGGATACGACAAATATACAGGTGCCCCGAAGACTGGCGCTCGCCTGTAAAATGATTTAGCGGCTCAATACCCAGCGGGGTCAGGGCAGCATTGTAACGCTCGATAATCTCTTTGCGTCGCGCAAGCATGCCCTCATAACGATCGAGCTGAACGAGACCTAAAGCAGCTTGCATGTCAGTCATATTGCATTTATACCAAGGACCAATAATGTCATATTCCCAAGCACCAAGCTTGGTCTTAGCTAGGGCATCCTTGCTTTGGCCATGAAGACTCAGGAGCTGCAACTTCTTATACATGGCCTCAGAGTCGATGCCGGAAATGGCACGCCAAGCAAGGCAACCACCCTCGGCGGTGGTCAAATTCTTTACTGCATGGAAGCTGAACGAGCTGAAATCGGCGATAGAGCCAACCATCTTGCCATGCCAAGTTGCGCCTAAGGCATGGGCAGTATCTGCGCAAACCGCGATGCGCCCAAGAGCTTCCTGAATTTCGCCATTTGGTTTAAATAGATTACGCTTAGAATTAACGATTTCGAAAATACGATCGTAATTGCAAGGAACACCACCAAGATCAACAGGAATAATTGCTTTGGTGTTCTCATTGACGGCAGCCTCAACAGCATCGTAATCCATTTCGAAACTATTCGGCTGGCAATCGATAAGCACAAGTTTGGCACCCACGTGGCACACAACAGAGGCGCTTGCCGTGTAAGTATAAGCAGGAACAATTACTTCGTCGCCAGGTCCCACATTAAGAAGACGAAGCGCCATTTCTGCACATGCAGTCTGTGAATTTAAGCAGCAGACCCTTTCGGCTTTCAAATAATCTGCCAACCTTGCTTCGAGTTTCTTGGTACGAGGACCAGTAGTAATCCATCCGGATCGAAGGGCTTCTGCAACTTCGACAATTTCTGCCTCGGTAATATCAGGCGGCGAAAACGGGATGTTCATCTTTACAGTCATTATTCTGCCTCTTCCAACTAGTCGTTGTACTGTGGGTGATACGTTGGGACAACTTCAGCAAGAACCGTTTTAATCTCATCGTTCGTGCCATTCAGACAGGCCTCGAGCTTCTCGAGCTTGTCCTTAATCTCTTCCATCTTGTCTGCCTCGGCCGTGGAAATACGAATCTCGGAATGCTCGGTAGGCAGGAGTTGCTCGTTGTCCATAAGGAGCTCCTCGTACATTTTTTTCACCAGGACGTAGGCCGACCTCTTTGACCTCGATATCCTTGCCGGGCCTAAGACCGCTAAGCGTGATGAGATTAATCGCGAGGTCATAAATCTTGACCGGTTCACCCATGTCCAAAACAAAAATCTCGCCGCCATGAGCAAGCGCACCGGCAGTAATGACCAATTTGCTGGCCTCGGGAATCGTCATAAAGTAACGCGTA